>NZ_JBVKDS010000025.1:0-85119 GCF_055633695.1 Kitasatospora sp. NPDC114501
GGGGACCCTGTGGGAGAGTAGGACGCCGCCGAACAATCATTGCTGAAGAACCCCCATCCGGTTTCCGGATGGGGGTTCTTCGCGTTTCCGGGCCGACACCGTCAATTGCCGCCCCGGCGGGACAGCCAGCTCCGTCGGCGCGGTGCGGCCACCGTGCCGGAGGTCGGCGGGTGGAGGGCGGCCACGGCGCTGCGGATCAGGATGCGCACCCCCTCGGCGGCCGTCTCCGCCGCCATCGACGCGCTCTTCTCCTGACCGGACGTCTGGCTCGGCAGGTACGGCAGGCGCGCGAAACCACCGCGCAGGTCCGGGCGTTCGGTGGCGATCAGGTGTGCCAGCCCGTAGAAGACGTGGTTGCAGAGGTGGGTGCCGGCGGTGTGCGAGAGGGTTGCCGGGATCCCGGCCTGCTGGACGGCTTCCACGCAGGCCTTCACCGGCAGGGAGGAGAAGTACGCGGCCGGGCCGTCCGGCACGACCGGCTGATCGATCGGCTGGTGGCCCTTGCGGTCCGGGGTCCGGACGGCGTCGTCGAGGTTGACCGCCACCCGCTCGACCGTGAGGTCCGGGCGGTTGCCGCCCTGGCCCGTGGCGATGACCAGGCCCGGCTCGAACCGGGCCACCGCCCGGCGCAGTTCGGTGATCGAGTCGCCGAACGCCCATGGCAGTTCGGCGAACTCCAGGGCCACTCCGGCCGGCGGACCGGCGGCGACCAGCCGGCCCGCCTCCAACGACGAGTTCAGACGATCGCGGCCGAACGGTTCGAAGGCGGTCAGCAGGACGCGGATGATGGTGGACCTCCGAGCTTACGGGATCGTGCGGACCCGATTTGTGCCGTTCGAGCGTAGAGCCGTCCCGAATGTCCCGGCAAGCCCCACTGGTCCCCGGTGGACACCATGACCTGAATTCACATCAGATCCGGCTCGGCGCATCAGGTAACGGGGCGGTGCACCAGGCCGGTCACGCCGCATCAGGTCCGGCGCAGCGCGCCGTCCGCCCGCAGGGAGGCGAGGGTGGGGTAGCCGTCGACGGCCATCAGGAGGTCGGCCTCGGCGAGCAGGGAGCGCAGCACGTGGACGATGCCGTCGGTGCCCTCCAGCGCCAGGCCGTAGGCGTACGGGCGGCCCACGCCGACGGCGGTGGCGCCGAGGGCGAGCGCCTTGACGACGTCGGCGCCGGAGCGGACGCCGGAGTCGAAGAGGACGGGCAGGCCGTCGGCGGCCGCGACCACGTCGGGGAGCAGGTCGAGGGCGGCCAGCCCGCCGTTGGCCTGGCGGCCACCGTGGTTGGAGCAGTAGACGGCGTCGACGCCGCAGTCCCGGGCGCGGCGGACGTCCTCGGGGTGGCAGATGCCCTTGAGGAGGATCGGCAGGTCGGTGAGCGAGCGCAGCCAGGGCAGGTCGTCCCAGGTCAGCGGATTGCCGAAGACGCCGGCCCACTCCAGGACGGTGGCCTGCACGTCCTCCTCCGGCGCCTTGGCGAGGCGGGCGCGGAACACCGGGTCGGAGGTGTAGTTGGCCAGGCAGTGGCCGCGCAGCTGCGGGAAGTTGGCGGTGGCCAGGTCGCGCGGGCGCCAGCCGGTGACCCAGGTGTCCAGGGTGACGACGATGCCCCGGTAGCCCGCGGCCTCCGCCCGGTGCACCAGGCTCTCGGCCAGCGCCCGGTCGGTCGGGGTGTAGAGCTGGAAGAAGCCGGGGGTGTCGCCGAACGCGGCGGCCACCTGCTCCAGCGGATCGACCGTCAGGGTGGAGGCGACCATCGGCACGCCGGTCCGGGCGGCGGCCCGGGCGGTGGCCAGGTCCCCGTGGCCGTCCTGGGCACACAGGCCGATCACCCCGATCGGCGCCATGAACAGCGGGGTCGGCAGGCGCAGGCCGAACAGCTCCACCGACAGGTCCCGCGTGCTCGCGCCGACCATCATCCGCGGCACCAGGCCCCACCGCTCGAAGGCGGCGACGTTCGCCCGCTGGGTGGACTCGTCGCCGGCCCCGCCCGCGACGTAGGAGAGCACCGAGGGCGGCAGCGCGGTGCTCGCCCGGGCCTCCAGTTCGGCGAAGGCCATCGGCATCGTCGGCAGCACGCCGCCGAGCCCGCGCAGGTAGATCTCGGTCTGGTAGTCGCCGAACCGCCCGTGGAACGCCTGGTGCCCGTCGAACGCCTGGTGGGTCTGCTGGCTGTCCATCCGCCGGCCGTCCTTCCGCCTCTCGCCCGCCCGGGACCGTCCCGGCCGGGGTGCCGTCCGCCCCGCCCCGCCGCACGGGCGGGAGGGCGGACGGCACCCCGGCATTCTCACCACGGACGGACCGGACGGCCAGGGTCCGGCGGGCAGGTGCGTGGCGGCGGCGTCCGATGGGCCGGGTCACGGCGCCGGCTCGGGGCGGACCCGGAGGCCGTACCGCCCCACGGCGGCGGCGGCGAGCAGGGCGACCGACCCGCCGAGCACCATGACGGTGCCGGGGGAGGAGTGGTCCACCACCAGGCCGCCGGTCAGTGCGCCGATCGAGAAGCTCGCCTGGAACGCGGAGGTGAACACCACGCCGGCGCCCTCCGGGGCGTGCGGCGCCGCGGCGAGGAACCAGCTCAGCGAGCAGACCGGGACGGCGCCGTACGCCACGCCCCAGAGCGTCAGCAGGACGGCGGCGCCCGGCCCGCCGGTGCCCAGCAGGGGCAGCAGCAGGGCCGCGCCGGCGAGCAGCACGGCCGCCGCGCCGAACACCGGCCGCAGTGCCCTGGCGGCCCGGCCGCCGGCCAGCAGGTTGCCGAGCAGCCCGGCGGCCCCGTAGGCGAGCAGCAGGGCGGTGATCAGGCCGGTGCCGGCGTGGGTGGTGTCGGCGAGGAAGGGCGTGACGTAGGTGTAGCTGCCGAAGTGGGCGAGCACGATCAGGAAGGTCACCGCGATGCCGGTACGGGTGCCCCGGCCGGCCAGCAGACCACGCAGCACGCCCAGTCCGGTGACGGTCAGCGGGGGCAGCGGCGGCAGCGACCGCAGGAGGGCGGCCAGCGCGAGCAGGGTCAGCGCGGCCATCGCGAGGAAGGCCGACCGCCAGCCGGCCAGCGAACCGAGGAACACCCCCGCCGGCACGCCGAGCACCGAGCCGAGCGGGACGGCGGAGAAGATCACCGTGTTGGCGCGTGCCCGCCGGTGCTCGGGGACGAGGCGCGGGGCGAGCCCGGAACCGATCGACCAGAACGCCCCGATGACCAGGCCGAGGGCGACCCGGGCGGCCAGCACCGCCCAGTAGGCGGGGGCGAACGCGCTGAGCAGGTCCGCCAGGGTCAGGACCAGCAGCAGCGCGCAGAGCATGGTCCGCCGGTCCGCCCGCCTGGTCGCGACGGTCACCACGGGTGCGGCCACCGCGGCGACGATGCCCGGCAGGGTCATCATCAGCCCGGCCGTGCCGGCGGAGATCCGGAAGGTGGCGCCGATCGGGGTCAGCAGACCGATCGGCAGGATCTCGGTGGTGACGATGGAGAACACGCCGGTGGTCACGGCGAGCACGGCGAGCGTGCCGCCGTCCCGGGCGCGCGGCTTCGGGCCCGGCGGCCGCAAGGCCGGCGGCTTCGGGGCGGGTGAGGACGCGGGGTGGTGGGTGGTGCCGGTCGGCATGGCGGAGGTCCCGTCGACGGGTGGTGGGTGTGTGACCCGAAGTCCACCAAGTCGACGGGGGGTCGGGCTGGCGTGAATCCGACGTCAACGCTTCCGTGCCGGGCCCGCGGTCGGGCCTTGTGCGGCGGCCCGGCGTTCCCCGGCGCGCTCGCGCTCCGCGGCGAGACGGCGCTGCTTGGCGCGGTGGACGAGCACGTCCAGGATGCGCTGCCAGGTCGGCGAGGCCTCGGCGATCCGGGAGAAGATCACCTCCTGGTTCCCGGGCCGGCTGCTGTCCCGCCCGTGGGCGACCTCCCAGGCGTCCAGGTCGTCGATCAGCCGGTCCACCCGCGGATCGTCCGGTTCCCAGTCGAGCGACTGGTCGCAGAGCAGGAACAGCCGCAGCGTCCCGGGGTCGTCGAAGCTGGCGTTCTTGTCCCGGACGCCCTGGCGCATGGCTTCCGGGTCCAGGGTCTGGAGCAGGATCCAGGTGTCGCGTTCGAGCAGGACGGACCGCTCGCTGACCCCGAGCGCGCGCATCCGGTCCAGGATGGCGACCACTTCCGGCGGCAGGGCGAGCCGCTCGCCGCTCGCCAGGTCGGCGATCCGGCGGCGGTGCTCGGCGAGTTGGGCGATCCGGCGCTCCAGTTCGGCGTCGAGGTCGGTGACGGCGGCGGCGAACTCCTCCGGCTCCGCCCGCAGCAGCGCGTCGATCCGGGCCAGCGGCACCCCGGCGTCGGCGAGCGTCCTGATCCGGATGAGGTCCACTGCCGCCTGCGCGCTGTACCGGCGGTAGCCGGAGGCGTCGCGCTCGGGCTCGGGCAGCAGCCCGACCTGGTGGTAGTGGCGGACGGTGCGCACGGTCACGCCGGCGGTCGACGCGAGTTGACTGATCGTTAGCACCGGTTCCGCTCCCACCCTGTTGAGACCCGCCGAGGTCGAGGTCGAGGTCGAAGTCTAGGCGCGGCCCGCCCGGTCCACGACGTCGCGGATCGCCTGGACCACGTCGTCGGCCCGCTCGAAGACGAACTGGCTGTGGCCGGTGTCGGGGAGGATGCGCTGCTCCCCGTTCGAGACCGAGTCGGCCATGTCCGCGTACAGCCGGGTCTTGCCGTCGTGCATGGTCCGGAGGAGCTCCTCCGACATCAACGCCTGCTGGCCAGGGTCGATGCCCAGCGGGGTGAGCGCGATCAGCGGGACGTCGGGCAGGTCCGCCCCGGCCCGCAGTTCGACGGCCAGGTCGGCCATCGAGGCGCGCTCGGCCATGCCGGCGTGGATCCAGCGCTCGCTCACGTGGTACTCGACCACCGCGTCCCGGACGTCCGCCGGATAGTCCACGAGGAGCTCCGCGGCCATCTGCCGGATCGCCGGGAGGGCCTGCCGCAGCTGCTCCTCGGTGGGCGACATCCGCACGCTGGCGGCCAGGTGGGCCTCGGCGGGCATGTAGTCGTCCCAGTCCCGGTGGAACGCGTCCAGCCAGACCAGCCCGGCCACGTCCTGCGGGTAGAGCTGCGCGAACCCGTGGGCGTAGGCGCCGCCGAGCGAGTGCGCGACCAGGACGTACGGGCCGGGAACGCCCTGGGCGCGCAGCAGTTCGTGCAGTTCGGTGGCGACCTCGGCGGCGGTGCGCGGCAGCGGGGCGTCGTCGCTGAAGCCCGTGCCGGCGCGGTCGTACACCACGGCGGTGGTGAACTCCGAGACGCCCCGCTGGACGGCGAAGTAGTCCAGGCCGATCGCGCTGGCGCCGGGCAGGAGGACGACGGCGGGTCCGCCGCTGCCCTGCCGGTGCAGGTAGAGGCGGCGGCCGTCGACCTCCTGGAAGCCGCCGACCGGGGGGTGGAGCGGGGTGGGGGTGGTGCGCTCGTTCGTCATGCGGCAAGCCTCCAACCCTGACGTAGCGTCAAGGTCAAGCGGCTGTCTCCGGGTGCTTCCCGCGGTCACGTCCCCGGCTTTTCGGGGGTGGCCTCCGAGCCTTCGCGGGCAGCCCGAAGGCCCGGCCGGCGTCGTCCGGCCGGGTTTGACGGCTGTCCGGGCATCCATCACCCTTCCACTAATCGAATAGTGAAAGGGTACTTTGCCGATGCCCGCTTCCTTCTCCCCACTCGCGCCGTCCGCCCACACCGCGCAACCCGCCCGGCCCGAGCGGTCCGCCCGGCCTGCGCGGTCCGCCGTGCTCGCGCTGGCCGTCCGGCGGGTGAGGCCCCTCGCCCGCCGCCCCGCCGTGCTCGCCTGGGGCCTGGCGGCCGGGTTCGCCGCGCTCTACGCCTGCGTCGCCGTCAACAGGCACCGACGCGGCCTCACCAAGGCCTACGACCTGGGCATCTTCGAGCAGGCCGTCCGGGCGTACGCCCACGGGCAGGCGCCGATCGTGCCGCTCAAGGGCTCCGGCTACCACCTGCTCGGGGACCACTTCCACCCGCTGATCGCGGTCCTCGCCCCCGTCTACCGGGCCTTCCCGGGCCCGCTCACCCTCGTCGTCGCCCAGGCGCTGCTGATGGCGTCGGCCGTCGTCCCGCTGACCCGCTGGGCCCACGAGGTCGCCGGGCCCCGGGTGGCGCTGCTCGTCGGCTGCGCCACCGGGGCCTCCTGGGGGATCGTCCGGGCGGCGGCCGACGACTTCCACGAGATCGCCTTCGCCGTCCCGCTGCTCGCCTTCGCCGCCACCGCGCTCGGCCGGCGCCGACCGCTCGCCGCCGCGCTCTGGTCGCTGCCGCTGCTGCTGGTCAAGGAGGACCTGGGGCTGACGGTGGCCGCCGTCGGCGCCCTGATCGCCTGGCAGGCCCGGCGGGAGCGGCACCGCAGCCCGCTGCCCGGGCTCGTCCTCGCCGCCGTCGGCCTCGCCGCGACCGCGCTCGCCGTGCTCGTCGTCCTGCCGGCGTTCAACCCGGGCGGGGGATTCGACTACTGGCGGCAGCTGGACGGCGGCGGGCAGCCCTCGCCCTGGTCGCTGCCGCTGCGGTTCGCCTGGCCGCCGGTCAAGTGGCTGCTGCTGTTCCTGCTCGCCGCCACCGCCGGCTTCGTCGGCCTGCGCTCCCCTCTCCTCCTGCTCTGCGTGCCCACCCTCGCCTGGCGGCTGGCCTCGTCCAACTCGCACTACTGGGGGGTCAGTTACCACTACAGTGCGGTGCTGATGCCGATCGCGCTCGCGGCCCTGGTCGACGCCCTCCGCCGGGTGGACGCGCGGCGCGCCAGGCGGGCGCTCGCCGTCAGCGCCCTGGTGACCGCCGTGACGCTGCCGCTCTACCCGCTGCACGAGGTGGTGATGCCCGAGGCCTGGCGCACCTCGCCCCGGCTCACCGAGACCCGGGCGCTGCTCCACCGGATACCCGACGACGCCACGGTGGCCGCCTCCAACCGGCTCGCGGCCCAGCTGACCGGCCGGGCGGAGGTCACCCTGGTGTGCCGGGCGCCGGAGGGCCCCGGGCCGCAGTGGGTGGCCGTCGACCTGCGCGATCCGAGCGTGCAGTCCCCGTGCGCCACCGCCGACACCGCCCGGATGCTGGCCGGCTACCGGGAGCGCGGCTACCAGCCGCTGATCGAGCGGGACGGCCTGCTCCTGCTGCAACGCCCCTGAGCGTTCCGCACGGGACGGACCCCCGGTCCGGCTTGACCCAGGCACCGCAGTGGGCCACCATTCCACTATTGAACTAGTGAAAGGCCGAATCGCCGGTGATCGAGTACCGCATCGAGCGGCGCAGCGGCGTCTCCACGTACCAGCAGATCGTGCAGCAGACCAAACAGGCCCTGCGGCTCGGGCTGCTGCAGCCCGGGGACAAGCTGCCGACCGCCCGTGAGGTGGTCGAGCTGACCGCGATCAACCCCAACACCGTGCTGAAGGCCTATCGCGAGCTCGAACGCGAAGGGCTGGTCGAGCCCCGCCCGGGGCTCGGCACCTTCGTCCGGCGCTCGCTCGCCCGGCCGGAGGCGGCGGCGGACGGGCCACTGCGCGCGGACCTGGTCGGGTGGGTGGACCGGGCCCGGGGAGCCGGACTGGAGCGCGAGGACATCGCCGCGCTGATGGCCTCCGTCCTGGAGCAGCGCTTCGACACCGGGGTGTCCGGCGCAGGCACCGGAGCCGGGGGCACGGGCTCCGACGCCGGGGCCTGAGGCCCCGACCCGGGGCCGCCATGGACCCCGGCACCGGGGACCGAGCCTCCCCGGCAACACCGAACCGAGAACAGTGGGGGGACCGGGTGGACGACCCGACGACCCCGGCGCCCGCGTCGGCGCCGGTGCAGGAGATGCCGCGGCAGACCGCGCAGGCGGCGGCACGGCAGGCGGCGGCCCTGGAGGCCGACGGCCTCGGCAGGAGGTACCGGGGCGGCTGGGCCCTGCGCGGCTGCGACGTCGCCGTCCCGGCCGGGCGGATCTGCGGCGTGGTGGGCCCCAACGGCGCGGGCAAGAGCACCCTGCTCTCCCTCGCCGCCGGTCAACTCCAGCCCACCGAGGGCGAGTTGCGAATCCTCGGCGCCACGGCGGGTGCGCCCGAGCTGCGCGCCAGGGTCGCCTACGTACCGCAGGACAAGCCGCTCTACCCGGGGCTCACCGTCGCCGAGACGCTGCGGATGGGCCGCGAACTCAACCCGGTGTGGGACGAGGTGCTGTCCCGACAGGTCATCGACCAGGGCGAGTTGAACCCCAAGGCGCGGATCGGCTCGCTCTCCGGCGGCCAGCGCACCCGGGTCTGCCTCGCCCTCGCCCTCGGCAAGCTCCCCGACCTGCTGCTGCTCGACGAACCGATGGCCGACCTCGACCCGCTCGCCCGGCACCAGCTGATGGGCACCCTGATGTCGGCCGCCGCCGAGCGCGGCACCAGCATCGTGCTGTCCTCGCACATCCTCCCCGAGCTGGACGGCGTCATCGACCACCTGCTCCTCGTCCAGCGCGGACGCATCCGGCTGGCCGGCGACCTGGAGGAGATCCTCGACGGGCACCAGCTGCTCACCGGCCCGGCCGCCCAGGGCGCCCCGGTGGCCGCCGGGGCGGTGGTCGAGCAGCGCGTCAGCGGCCGCCGGGCCGTCGCGCTGGTCCGCACCGACGAGCCGGTGGACGGCGCGTGGGAGAGCGAACGGCCGAGCCTGGAGGACCTGCTGCTCGGCTACCTCCGCGCACCCGCCGACCCGGACGACCCGAACGACCCGAACGAGGTGGCCGCATGAGCACGACCGTCCTGCCCGACCGCGCCACCACGCTGACCGCCCCCGCCGAAGCGCCCCGCCTGCGCGGGCTCTTCTGGCTGGTGCTCCGGCAGAACCGCCTCGTCCTCTGGATCCTGGGCGCACTGCTGCTCCTGGTCGTGGCCGACCTCCTCTGGATCCACGTGGCCTGCCGCCACGTCGTGGACGTGCTGCGCCGGACCGGCTGCTACAGCCCCACGTCCTGGTCCGACAACTACTGCTGGAACCTCCTCTCACCGATCCACCGCCCGGCCTCCTGGTACGTCCAGGTCCTCCAGCCCGCCGTCACGGCCGTCCCGCTGCTGGTCGGCGTGTTCATCGGCGCCCCGCTGCTGGCCCAGGAGTACGAACGCGGCACCATCCGGCTGATCCGCGCGCAGTCCGTCAGCCCGACCCGCTGGCTGGCCGTCCGCCTCGCGGTCCCGGGCCTCGCCGTCCTGACCGTCGGCGGCGTGCTCGCCGCGATGATGACCTGGGTGTGGTGGACCGACATCGTGCACGGGCCGTCCGCCTTCGACCCGCCGTTCCAGTTCTTCACCTACCCGGTCCTCGGCCTCGCCCCGATCGCCTGGTCCCTGTTCGCCCTGGTCCTCGGCGTCCTCGTCGGCCTGCTCGTCCGCCGCACCCTGCCCGCGATGTTCCTGACCGGCGCCCTCGTCGCCACCGCCCACGGCCTCGTCTACTGGGCCCGCCCCTCCTTCTACCCCGTCGTGGACCAGGTCGCCCCCGTGGGCACCCCCCAGCCCACCAACGCCTGGCTCCTCGGCCGCGGCATCGTCCTGCCCGACGGCACCCGCGGCAGCACCGACACCTGCCTCTTCTCCTACCACGACATCCCCAGCTGCAACGTCGCCACCGCCTCCTGGGCCCGCTTCCACCCGGCCGACCACCTCGTCCCCATCCAACTCGTCGAGGCCGGCATCCTCGTGGCGCTCACGGCATCGATGCTGGTCGCCGTCTTCCGCCTGATGCGGTCCTGACCCCCCACGGCCGGCCCATCCGAGGAGGACGGCGGACGGGCCGGCGGTGGCCGGTGTCGGGGGTGGGCTTGCCGGGCTTGCCGAACGTCTGCCGACGTGCTCGTCGACCGAACTCGCGGCGAGGAGGAGTCGGGCGACGGTCGGGTTGTCGTGGCCCCCGCCCATCAGGGCGAGCACCTCGCGCTCGCGTGGGGTGAGGGCCGCCGGCGGGGTCGGGGACGGTGCGGTGGGCCATCGGCTGGGGGGATGACCTCTGGGGCCGGGGAGTCGTGCGCGGCGGACCGGGGGCGGAGCGGACGGCCGATCGGACCGTGGGCGCGCGGTCCTGGAGGCGACAACCCTGGTGGCTCGCCCTACTGTTCAGTGCCTCCGAGCCTCCGCGCCGATTTTTCGACCGCCCTGACACCGGCCTCCAGAGCGGCTGCGGCCTGCGGCCCTTCCCTCGGCAGCGGGTCACCTCCACAATGGGGCGGTCGATCGCGGAAGTGGGGGACCGGGGTGGAATGGCTGCTGGGGATCGGTGGCGCCCTGCTGCTCGGGGTGGTGACCAATCTGGTGTACGACTTCGCCAAGTTCGGCAGCTCGCGGCTCGGTTCCCGCGTACCGGTGCCGCGCGTCCGGCGGGCGAGTCTGACGGCGGCGGCCCGGGCGCACGACGTGCGGGCGGACGGGCTGGCGCCGCTGGTCACCTGGTCGGCGACCCGGCCGCTGACGCCGAACACGCTGGTGACGGCGCACCACGGACGGGTGGAGCACCCGCACGTGCTGGACGCGGTCGGATGGGCCGACGAGGTGGCGCGTCAGCGGGCGGCCGGTGCGGCGGGCCGGACGGCGTACATCACGCGGCTGACGGTCGATCACGGCGAGCACGGCGGCGCGCGGGTCTGCGAGGTGGACATCGCCGAGAGCGACTACGCGGAGTGCATGGCGACCACCCGGCTGGGCCGGGAGGACCCGGAGGTGGCCCGGCTGCTGCGCGAGGCGCTGGACCAGGGCCTGACGAGCTTCGTGGCCGTCGCGCCGCCCACCATGGTCAGCGCCTGCGTCGCGGTGCGGGACCGGCTGGGCCGGCTGCTGCTGCTCCGCCGCTCTCTGGCGGTCAACACCTTCCCCGCGCAGTGGACGGTCGGCATCAACGAGACGATGAAGTACCGCGACGAGCCGGGCGCCGCCGAGGACTTCTACGGGCTGGTCCGGCGGGCGCTGGAGGAGGAGCTGGGGCTGCTGCCGGAGGACGTCGGGCCGACCGTGATCACCTGGCTGGGCTGGAGCGAGCCGGCCTCCTGCTACACCCTGGTGGCCACCGTCCGGTCCCGGCTCGACGCGGCCGAGATCGACCGCCGCCGCGAGGCCTGCCACAGCACCTTCGAGCACGACATGGCCGTCTGGGTGCCGTTCACCCGTCGTACGGTCTCCGAGCTGGTCGAGGGAGGCACCTGCCCGGACGGCTCGCGGCGCTGGTCGTACCTCGCGCCGCTGGTGGCCTGGGAGGCCTGGCGGGCGGCGCAGCAGGAGCGGGCGTAGACCGGCACGGGCCCGGCCGCGCGGTGTTCACCGTACGGCTGCCGTGACCTCCTGCTCCGCCGCGGAGGCCGCCGCCGAGGCCGTCCTGGTCGCTGTCGCGGGCGTCGTCGCCGTCGTCGTCCGGAACCGCTGCCGGTAGTCGGTCGGGGTGGTGCCGAGGCGGCGGCGGAACGCGCGGACCAGGGTGTCGATGGTGCCGAACCCGCAGGCGGTGGCGACGCGTTCGAGTGTGTCGTCGGTGGACTCCAGCTGGTGGCGGGCCAGTTCGACCCGGGCCGACTCGACGTAGGCGCTCGGGGTGGTGCCCAGCTCGGTCTTGAAGATCCGGGTCAACTGCCGCTCGCTGACGTGGGCGTGGGCCGCGAGGTCCGGGACGGTGAGCCGCCCGGAGAGGTTGCGCAGGATGTGGTGGCGCAGCTCCTCGATCCGCCGGGTGGTCGACACGGGCTCCAGCGGGACGCTGAACTGGCTCTGGCCACTGGGACGTTTGAGGTACATGACGAGCTGGCGGGCGACCCGCAGGGCCAGCTCCTCGCCGAAGTCCTCGGCGACCAGCGCGAGCGACAGGTCCAGGCAGGCGCTGATGCCCGCGCCGGTCCAGACCCCGCCCTCCCGGATGAAGATCGGGTCCGCGTCGACCTCGACCTCCGGGTGCTCCTCGGCGAGCTGGCCGGCCGTGGACCAGTGGGTGGTGGCGCGCCGTCCGTCCAACAGTCCGGCGGCGGCGAGCAGGTGGGCACCGACGCAGACGCTGGCGACCCGGCGCGAGCGGGCGGCCAGCGTACGGACCCGCTCGACCACCGCGGGGTCGGTGAGCGCGCGGACCCGGCGGCGGTCGTCCACCTCGACCGAGCCGGGCACCAGCAGGGTGTCGATCCGGCTCCGGGCGGCCTCGTCGAAGGTGACGTCGGGCAGGATGCGCACGCCCGCCGCGGTGGTCACCGGGGCCGTCGTCTCGGCGGCGAGCACGACCCGGTAGCCGGTGGCGTCGTCGGTCTCCCGGCGGACCAGGGAGAACACCTCGGGCGGGCCGGTCACGTCGAGGAGGTCGACGCCCTCGAACAGCACGATGACGATCAGCCGCCGCACGGCCTGGGTGGTCACGGTTCCCCTCCTCGATGTCGGAATCTGCATGTTAGGCGACATTGCCGACACCCGAGCGCCGCCCGTAGCGTTCGAGAGGCCGGTCGCACCAGGTGTGACCTGCGAGAACCCCGACTCCTGACCGTGAAGGCGGTACCCCGTGCCCACCACGACCCTGCGCACCCTCAACGGCCTCGACGAGACGCCGGCCGCGCTCGGCGACTCGACCCTGATCATGATCGACTACCAGAACACCTATGTGCGCGGCGTGATGGAGCTGGCGGGCTGGCGGGAGGCGCTGGACGCCGGCGCCGACCTGCTCGCCCGGGCCCGGGCCGCCGGAGCCACCGTGATCCACGTGGTCAACGACGGCGGCGAGGGCACCCCGTACGACGTCCGGGCCGAGATCGGGCAGATCCACCCGAGCGTGGCGCCGGGCGAGGGCGAGCGGGTGGTGGTCAAGCGGGCGCCGGACGCCTTCGTCGGCACCGACCTGGGCGAACTGGTCGACGCGGCCGGCCACCGGGATGTCGTTCTCGCCGGCTTCATGACCCACATGTGCGTCGCCTTCACCGCGGCCGGCGCCTTCCTGCGCGGCAACCGCCCCACCGTGGTGGCCGCCGCCTGCGCCACCCGGCCGCTGGAGTCGGCGGGCACCGCGCTGACGGCCGCCCAGGTCCACCGCGCCGCGCTGGCGACGGTCGACGACCTGTACGGGGTGGTGGTGGAGTCCCCGGCCGACCTCGGCTGACGTCGGCGGAGACCGGCCGGGCGGCCGTTCGACCGCCACTCGACGGCTGCTCGCCGGCGGCCGCCCGGATCGCCACCGATCGGCCCCCGCCTCGTTGACCAGACGGCGCACGGTGTCGGCGGCGGGAGGGAACGGCCATGGCGGGGAACGGGCCGGCGGTGGTGGGCGGCTCGCCGGAGCCGGCGGAGTCGTACCGGGTCTGCGAGCAGGAGGTGGCCGGTCACCTGCCCTCGCTGCGGGCGATCACCGACATGCTGCCGCCCGAGGTGCGTCCGCACTTCCACGCCGTCAACGCCTTCGCCTCCCGGTCCGACCGGATCGCCGACACCGGGGACGCCGATACCGGAGACGCGGATACCGACGGCGCCACCGTGCCGGCCGCCGACCCCGCCGAGCGGCAGCACCGGTTCGCCCGCTGGCGGGCCGACACCCTGGCCGAGCTGGCGGCCGGCCACAGCGGGCACCCGCTGCGCCGGGCCTTCGTGGACACCGTGCGCCGCTGGGAGCTGGACCCGGCCCTGGTCGAGGAGTTCCTGGACGCCACCCTGGCCGACGCCGCGCGCCCACCCGCCTTCGAGACCCCCGCGGACCAGCGCCGCCACCTGCGGGGCGTCGCGGGGACGATCACCGAGCTGTGGGCCCCGCTGCTGGGCGCGCGCGGCCCGCGGGCGGCGGGCGCGCTGTCCGCGCTGGGGGAGGCCTGCCAGCTGGCCGACATCCTGGAGGACCTCCCGCTCGACCTGGCGGCCGGACGCTGCTACCTGCCGCAGGGGGAGCTGCGTCGGCTCGGCCTGACCGCCGCCGACCTCGGCCGGGCCGGAAACCAGGCCGGAAACCAGGCCGGAAGCCGGGCCGCAAGTCCGGAGGACCACCCGGACCGGGACGCCTTGGACGAGCTGGTCGAGGGCCAACAGGCCCAGTGGCACCGGCTGTTGGAGCAGGCCCTGCCCGCCACCTGGCTCGCCGCACCCGGCTGCCGCCCGTTCCTGCACACCCTGCTGCTCGGGGCCCAGCTCCAGTACGACGAGATGACGCTGCTGCGCTCACGCGTCCTGACCGACGGCCTCACGCCGCTGAGCGCCGACGGCACCACGCCCCGCCGCCGCACCAGGCCCGAGCCCTCGGAGGGCGCGCCCGCCCACGTCGCCGTGATCATGGACGGCAACCGCCGCTGGGCCGAGGCCCGACGGCTGCCCGCCCAGCACGGCCACCGGGCCGGGCAGCGGGCCGCGCTGCGCCTGGTCAACGCGGCGCTGCGGCTGGGCATCCGGCACCTGAGCCTGTACGCGTTCTCCACCGAGAACTGGGGCCGCCCGCCGGAGGAGCTGACCGAGCTGTTCGACTCGCTGGCCGACGGCCTCACCCGCAGTGCGGAAGGCCTGCACGCGCTCGGCGTACGGATCCGCTGGTGCGGCCGGCGGGACCGGGTGGACGAGTCGCTGGCGTCCTCGATCGCGCTGGTGGAGAGCATGACCTCCAACAACGGGACACTGACCCTGACGGTCTGCGTGGACTACGGCGGACGGGAGGAACTGGCCGCTGCGGCGCGGAACCTGGCCGCCGAGGCGGTGGCCGGCGGAATCCGCCCGGAGGCGATCGGCCCGGCCGACCTCGCCCGGCACCTGTACCTGCCGGACCTCCCGGACGTCGACCTGCTGATCCGCACCTCCGGAGAGCAGCGGATCAGCAACTTCCTGCCCTGGCAACTCGCCTACGCCGAGCTGCTGTTCGACCCGACACCGTGGCCCGACTACGACCTGGCCCGGCTGCGCGCGGCGGTCCGGGCCTACGGGGCCCGGGAGCGCCGCTTCGGCGGCGTGCCCACCCAGTCCCGGCAGCCCCCGCAGGCCTCGCAGCCCCCGTCGGCCGCCCGCGCTACTCCTGCGCGGCCGGGGGAGGGGTGTACGTCCCCTCGGCCGTGACGTACCCCAGCACGGTGTCCACGGTGACCTGGTGCGGGCCGTAGTTCGTGGTGTACGCGTCCACCGCCTCCTGGGTGGGGCGCAGCGGCACCCCGCTGAGCCGGACCTTCATCGGCTGCCCGGCCGGCACCGGCTGGGCCGTCAGCTTCCCCTCCGCCAGGCCGCAGCGGAAGGCGGAGCGGTGCCCCATCTCGGCGCCGCCCACCTCGCACCGGCCGGAGGCCAACCCGTCCCGGATCGCGCCGACCAGCTTCACCACCTGGTAGTCGCCCTGGGCGGTGCGGACGGCGACCCCGCCCTCCAGCGCCCCGTCGCCCTGGGCCTTCGGCGGGTTCGCGAGGGACGGGTCGCCCTGGGCCGAGCGGATCGGCAGGCGCACCCCCGGGCCCCATTCGTCCGGTACCAGGCGTGCCGGGGCGACCACGTCCACCTTCGCCTGGAAGCGGTCCAGTTGGGCCTGGGCCGCCGGTGTCCAGCGCACCTCCAGCCAGCCGTCGGTGAGCGTGCCCAGGCTTCCGGAGCGGCCGGTGCCGTCGTCGACGGCACCGGCCGCCGCCCCGGTGAGCCACCCCAGCAGAGGGGTGGCCAACGCCGCGCCCAGCAGCGTCCGTCGCGTCGTGCTCATCGTCCCGATCCGTCCTTCCCGGGCCCGCCGAGTACGGCCCCGGGACGGATCATCGGTCCACCGGCCGCCCCCGGGGCCCCGCGAAGGGGGAAACCACCCGGGTGGGGGGCGCGGCGGTGTGGTTCCGGGTGGCGCGCCCGGAGAACAGCGCCCCCCGGGTGTCCGCACACCCCCTCGCCGACCGACGCGCCCGGCGACCGTCCAGGGGATCACCCCACCCTGAGTTGAACGCGTTCAAAGTCGTGCGCCATGATGAGGCCGCGCGAGAACACCCCCACCGCGGCCTGCGGCGAAGGGCGCCCGTGCTCCTCCGCAACGCCTCGAGCCCCGCAACCCCCGCACCCCGCAACCCCCCAACCCCGTACCGGACCACGGAGTCGACCGTGCGACACCTGCTGCAACGCCACCCCTTCGCGATGCGCACCCACTTCGCGCACTCGCTCGTCCTCACCTACGCCGTGCCGCCGCACCTGCTCACCCCGCTGGTACCGCCGGGCCTCGCCCTCGACACCTACACCGACCCCGACGGCACCGAGCACGGCTTCGTCGCCGCCGCCGTCGTGGACGCCCGGGCGCTGCGGCCGGCCGCGCTGCCCGCCCGCCTCGGCCGGGACTTCGTCCTGACCGGCTACCGGGTCTTCACCCGCTTCCCGACCCCCGGCGGCCGCACCATGCGCGGCCTGCGCATCCTGCGCTCCGACACCGACAGCCGGATGATGGCGCTCGGCGGCAACGCCTTCTCCCGCTACCACTACCGGCATGCCCGGATCGGCACCCGGCTGGTCGACGACACCCTGGAGTTCAAGGTGGTCAGCGGCGACGGCCGCGCCGACCTGCACGTGCGCGCCGACCTCGGCAGCGCCCCCGCCGCCCTGCCGCCGGGCAGCCCGTTCGCGGACGCCCGGGCCGCGCGCCGCTTCGCCGGGCCGCTGCCGTACACCTTCGAGTACGAGCCGCAGACCCGCTCGATGATCGTGGTCAGAGCCACCCGCGCCCACTGGGACCCGGCCCCGGTGGCCGTCGAGGTGCCCCGGCTCACCTTCTTCGACCAGGGTCCGCTGGCCGGCAGCCGGCCGGTGCTCGCCAACGCCTTCCACGTCGCCGGCCTCGACTACGGCTGGCACGCCGGAGAGCGCCGCACCCTCACCGGAGCCGCCCGATGACCAGCACCCCCGTCCCGTCCGGGCCCCACCCGCCCAGCGCTCGTCCTTCCGCCGGCTGCGCGGCCGTCCTCTGCCCGTCCACGGCCGGGCTCGCCGGCCCCCGTCCGTCCGGCGTGCTCGAAGTCGTCCGCTACAACTGGCCGATGTACGCGGCCGGCGCGTTCACCGTCGCCGCCGGCCGGGTGCTGGGCCGCCGACTGCCCGGCCCCGCCGCCGCGCTCGCCCGGACCGCCGCCGCCACCGCCGCCGGGTACCTCGCCCTCAGCACCCTCGCCACCTGGTGCGTCTACGACCGCTCCGAGCTCCACCGCTACGACTGGCTGCCCGAGTTGCTGCCCGACGGCCCCGGCGACCACCTGGTGGTCAGCACCGGCCTGGACGAGGCCAGCCGCCCGCTCGCCGCCCACCACCCCGAGGCCCGAGGGCGGCTCGCCGACCTGTACGACCCGGCGCTGACCGCGAGCGGCTCGATCCGCCGCGCCCGCCGTCACGTCCCGCCAACCCCCGGCGGCATCCCGGCCCGCCCGGACGCGCTGCCCGCCGCGACGGGCGCCCTGGACACCGTGGTCGCCGTCTTCGCCGCCCACGAGCTGCGCCGGCCCGCCGACCGCACCGCCCTGTTCGCCGAGGCCGCCCGCACCCTGCGCCCCGGTGGCACCCTGCTGCTGGTCGAGCACCTGCGGGACGCCGCCAACACCGCCGTCTACGGCCCCGGCGCCTGGCACTTCCTGACCCGCGGCACCTGGCTGCGGCACGCCGCCGAGGCGGGCCTGCACCGGGCCGCCGAACGCCGGATCGCCGGCCTGGTCACCGCCTTCGCGTTCCGGAAGCCGACCCGGGCCGACGCGTCATGACCGGACTGCTCACCCTCGAAGGCCAGTTGCGGCTGGTCGGCGCCGCGCTGCTGACCCTCGGCCTGGTCCACGCGGTACTGCCCCGCGCCATCGGCTGGCCCGCCGACCTGTCCGGCACCACCCTGCTGACCCGCCAGGTCTCCTACGCCCACCTCTTCTTCATCGGCCTCGCCTGCGTCCTGCTCGGCCTGCTCCCGCTCCTCCTGGCCCCCGAGCTGCTCGCCGGCGGCCGGCTCGGCACCGCCCTGCTGGCCGGCCAGACCCTCTTCTGGGGCCTGCGCTGGCTCTTCGAGTTCGCCTACTTCTCGCCCCGGCTGTGGCGCGGCGACCGCCTGCGCACCGCCGCCCACCTCGGCCTGTCCGTGCTGTGGACCTGGGTGGCGACGGTCTTCGCCGCCGCCCTCTGGCACACGGTCTAGGATCAGTCACGACCTCAGGAGCCCACACACCCCCTCAAGGATCATGCGGTGACCGTTGCTTTTCCCCGTGCTCGCGCCGTGCGGTCGGCCCTGTCGGCCGGCGCCGTCCTGCTGGCGGCCACCTCCTGCTCCGGTTCGGCCGAGGCCCCGCTGACCGGCGCCCAGGCCAAGCAGCAGACCGACAAGTACTTCAGCGAGACGTTCCTGGCCTTCCCGAAGCCGATCTCGCCGGTGGTCGAGCGGGACGGGGAGGAGAAGTGCTTCAAGAAGGACGCCCCCTCGGAGCCGGACGGCCGGGTCAAGGCCGTGACCTACCGCTTCCTGCGGGACATCCCGGCCGACCACCACGACACGATCTTCGACGCCTTCCGCGGCCACCTCGTCGTCGCCGGGTTCAAGGTCACCGACAGCAGGCCCGGCGTGATCGTCCTCACGAACCCGGACAACGGCTTCAAGGCCTCCATCTCGGACGGCGACAACTGGCCCGCCACGCTGGTCGCCGGATTCGAGTCCCCCTGCGTCTGGCCCGGGGGCACCAAGCCGCCCACCGGGTGAGCCGGCCGGCCCCGCCGCTCTCATGCCCCCAGGTAGCGCAGCACCGCCAGGACCCGCCGGTGGCCGTCCACGTCCATCGGCAGGTCCAGCTTGGCGAAGATGTTGCCGATGTGCTTGTTCACCGCCGCGTCGCTGATGAAGAGTTCCGCCGCGAGCGTGGCGTTGGAGCGCCCCTGGGCCATCAGCGCCAGCACCTCGCGCTCGCGGGCGCTGAGCCGCTCCAGCGGGTCGTGCCGAAGCCGCACCAGCTGCTGGACCACCTCCGGGTCCACCACCGTCCCGCCGCCGGCCACCCGTTCCAGGCCGGCCATGAAGTCGGCGACCGCGCCCACCCGCTCCTTCAGCAGGTAGCCGACCGAGCGACCGCCGTCGGAGTCCAACAGCCGCATCGCGTAGGACTGTTCGACGTACTGGCTGAGCACCACCACCGGCAGCCCCGGGTACTCCCGGCGCAGCTCGACGGCCGCCCGCAGGCCGTCGTCGCGGTTGTCCGGGGGCATCCGGACGTCCGTGACCACGAGGTCCGGCCGCTCCGCGCGCACGGCGGCGACCAGGGCGTCCGCGTCCCCGACGGCGGCCAGGGTCTGGTGTCCGAAACGGTGCAGCAGGCCGACCAGCCCCTCCCGGAGCAGGACGGCGTCCTCGGCGACGATCACCCGAAGTGGCACGGTATCTCCACGTGGAGCAGGGTCGGACCGCCGACCGGGCTGGACACCCGCATCCGGCCGTCGACGGCGGTGAGACGGTCGGCGAGCCCGGTCAGCCCGCTGCCGAGCGCCGGGTCCGCGCCGCCGCGGCCGTCGTCGGCGATCTCCAGGACGAGCAGGTCCGCGTGGTAGCGGCCGGAGACCCGGGCGCGGTCGGCGCCGCTGTGGCGGGCGATGTTGGTCATCGCCTCGCTGATCAGGTAGTAGACACCGGTCTCCAGCTGCCGGGGCAGCCGGCCGGGCAGGTCCAGGTCGACGGTGACCGGGATCGGGAACCGGCTGGCCTGCTCCCGGACGGCCGCGGCCAGCCCGTGGTCGGCCAGTACCGGCGGGTTGAGGCCGCGCACGATCCGGCGCAACTCCTCGTGCGCGGCGCTGAGTTGCTCCTGCGCCCGGGCCAGCTGCGGACCCAGCGGCGAGCCCGGCGGCACGTCCAGGTGCATCAACCCGAGCGTCATCCCCAGCGAGACCAGCCGCTGCTGCGCGCCGTCGTGCAGGTCCCGCTCGATCCGCTGCCGCTCGGCGTCGAAGGCGTCCACCAGCCGCGCCCGGGAGGCCTTCACCTCCCGCAGCTCCGCGCCCAGCTCCGCGTCGCGCGGGGCGAGCAGGGTCCGGGCGAGGGCCGCCCGGGCGCCCGCCCAGGAGGTCACCGTGTACGGGGAGGCCAGCAGCACGAAGGCCCCGAAGACCGACCACGGCCAGGTGGAGCCGTCGACCGACGAGAAGCAGAGCGCCGGCACCCCGAAGGAGAAGGACAGCACCAGCAGGTCCAGCCACCACAGCGCGGCCGCCGAGACCAACGCGAAGCCCAGTTCGCGCCAGGTCGCCGGCTCGGTCAGCCGGGTGGCCGCCCAGGAGCGCAGCCCCGGAGCGTCCGGCGCCCGGTGCGGGTCCTCGGCCGGGTCCAGGTCCACCAGCCGCAGCCGGCGCCGCTCGACGGCGGCGACCGCCACCGCCGACAGCACCACTCCGACCAGCGGCGCCACCCCCACCAGCAGCACCAGCAGCACCGCGCCCGCCACCAGCCCGGTGGCCAGCACGGCCAGCGCCGCGGCCCCCACCAGCACCCCGCTCGCCAGGTACGCCAGTGAGCGCCACGGCCACGCGGACGTGAGGAAGCTCAACGGCCGTTGGGCCATCGCCTGCCATGCCGTTCTCGGACGCATGCGACGAACGATAGTGCGGCGGGGCGCCGGGCGGGGTAGTGCAGGCACTACCTTGCCGGTAGTGCCCGGATCAGTGCCCCCGGCCTGCGGCTTCGCTGGAATGGCCGGCATGACGAACCATCGGGAACCCGCGGCGGACGGCGCCGCCGCACAGCACGACATGGCGGAACGGCACGACGTGGTGGAACACCGCGGCGTGGTGGAACTGCACGACCTCCGCAAGGTGCACGGCACCGGCGAAGGGGCCGTGACCGCGCTCGACGGGGTGACGCTCGGCTTCCCCCGCGGCACCCTGACCGCGATCATGGGGCCCTCCGGCTCCGGGAAGTCCACCCTGCTCCAGTGCGCCGCCGGCCTGGACCGGCCCACCGGGGGCCGGGTGCTGCTGGCCGGCCTCGACCTCGGCGCCCAGAGCGAGCGCCGGCGCACCGAACTGCGGCGCCGACGGATCGGCTTCGTGTTCCAGGCGTACAACCTGGTCGAGTCGCTGACCGCCGCCCAGAACGTCGAGCTGCCCTCCCGCTTCGCCGGCCGCGGGGACGGCGGGCCGGTCGGCCGCGCGGAGGTGACCGCCGCGCTGGGCGCCGTCGGACTGGCCGACCGCGCCGGGCACCGGCCCAGCCGGCTCTCCGGCGGCCAGCAGCAGCGCGTCGCCCTGGCCCGGGCCCTGGTCACCCGCCCCGACGTGCTCTTCGCCGACGAGCCCACCGGCGCGCTGGACACCCGCACCTCGGGCCAAGTCCTGCGGCTGCTGAGGCGGTTGGTGGACGAGCAGGCGCAGACCACGGTCATGGTCACCCACGACCCGACGGCCGCCGCCGTCGCCGACACCGTGGTCTTCCTCCAGGACGGCCGGGTCGCCGACCGGCTGGACCTGGACGGCGACACCGCCCGCTCCGCCGCCGCCGTCGCGGCCCGCATGGCCCGGCTGGAGGCGTGATGCTGATCCTCGCCAACATCCGTGAGCGCTGGGCCGGGTACCTCTCCTGCTGGCTCGCCGTACTGGTCGGCGTCGCCCTGATCACCGCGACCCTGACGATCCACGAGTCCGCCCGGCCCGCCGTCCAGCCCCGCCTCGCCGCCGCCCCCGCGCTGGTACTGCCGCCGCAGGCCACCGACCGCGGCGGCAGCCCGAAGGACCGCGTGCCGTGGAGCCCCGCCGAGGCGCAGTCCCTGACCGAGCGGCTGCGCGCGGTGCCCGGCGCGGCCGCCGTCGTGGTGGACCGCGTCTTCTACGCCCAGGCCGTCCGCGACGGCCGGCCGCTCCCCGACGACGGTGCGGCCGAGGCCGGCCACGGCTGGTCCTCGGCCCGGCTGGCCCCGTACCGGCTGCTCACCGGCCGGGCCCCCGACACCGCCGACGAGGTGGTGGTCGACCAGGCCCTCGGCGTCCCGGCCGGAGCCCGGCTGACCGTCAACCTGACCGCCGGACGCAGCGAGTTCACCGTCGTCGGCACCGTGGACGGCCCGGGCTACTACCTCAGCGACGCCGCGGCCGCCCAGCGCGACCCCGGTGTCCGGACGATCGCGCTGCTCCCCACCCCCGACACCACGCCCGCCCGCCTGGCCGCGGCGGCCCGTACGGCCGTCGGGGACGGGGCGACCGTGGTCACCGGCGACGGCCGCGCCGCGCTCCAGCCACGCCACGTCGAGCACCGGCGCTTCCTCGGCACCCAGCTGATCGCCGCGCTGGCCGCCCTCGGCCTGTTCACCACCGGCTTCGTGGTCGCCTCGGTGCTCGTCCTCGCCACCGGCCTGCGGCGCCGCGAACTCGGCCTGCTGCGCACCCTCGGCGCCACCCCGGGCCAACTGCGTCGGATGGTCCTCGGCGAGGCCGCGGTGGTCGGCCTGCTGGGTTCGGCGGCCGGCTGCCTGGCCGGCCTCGCCGCCGCCCCACTGCTGCGGGACGCCCTGCTGCGCCTGGACGTCGCCCCGCCGGGGCTCGCCGTCCGGGTGACGGCCTGGCCGCTGCTCACCGCCGCCGCGGTCGGCGTCGGCGTCAGCGTGCTGGGTGCCTGGGCGGCGAGCCGCACGGCCGTCCGGGTCGCACCGCTGGAGGCGCTGCACGAGGACCGCGCGGGGGAGCGGAGGCCGAGCCGCGCCCGGCTGGGCGCCGGACTGGCCGTGCTCGGCCTCGGTGCCGGCTGCGCGGTCCTCACCGCCACCTCCGCCGCGGACCGCCGGGTGGGCCTGGCGATCACCGCCACCATGGTGCTGATCACGGCCGCCGCTCTGCTCGCCCCGGTCCTGGTCGGCCCGGTGGGCCGGGCGGTGACCGCACCGCTGCGGCGGCTCGGCACGGCCGGACCACTGCTGCTGCGGGCCGGACTGACGGCCGGCGCGGGCCGCGCCGCCGCCACGGCGGCCCCGGTGATCGCGGCCGTCGGGTTCGCGGTGCTGCTCAGCGGTGCGGTGGAGACGATGCGGGTGGCCTACCCGGCCGGCCAGGCGCTGCGGCTCTCCGGCCAGGCGATCGTCACCAACGACGGCACCCCGGGCCTCACCGACGAGGCGGTCGCCGCCCACCCGGTCGGCAGGGCCGCCCTGCCGACCCGCGCCTTCGTCCACCGCTCCGACGGGACGACCGCCGTGATCGACGCCCTCGGCTCCCGCGACCCCGCCTGGGACCGGCCCGGCGAGGCGGTGCTGGGAGAGTCGATGGCGACGTGGCTGGGCGTGACGGCCGGGCAGCAGTACCCGGTCCGCTTCGCCGACGGGGCCACCGTCCCGCTGCGCGTCGCCAAGATCTTGCCGGACGACCCCGCCCGCGGCGACTTCGTCCTCGCCCGGAGCCTGGTCCGCACCCACGACCCGGCCGCCCTGAGCGACGACGTCTTCGTCCCGGCGGGCACCGAGGCCGTCGCCGTGGTCCCCGGCACGGCCGTCCACGACGCCGTCCGCTACGCCCTGGACGACTACGACACCGACGCCCGGCTGACCGACAGCCTCGCCGCGATGCTGATCGCCGTCGCCGTCGGCTACAGCTCGATCGCCACCGCCAACAGCACCGCGCTGTCCGCCCACGGCCGCCGCCGCGACCTCGCCGTCCTGCGTTCCACCGGCGGCACCGTCCGCCAACTGGTCCTGCTCGCCGCCGCCGAGGCGGCCCTGGTGACCGCTGTCGCCACCCTGCTGGGCCTGCTGGCCACCCTGCCACCGCTGGCCGGCCTCGCCTCCGGCCTCTCCCAGAGCACCGGAGCCCCGGTCACCCTCCACCTGAACCCGGCCGCCCTGGCCGCCGTGACCTGCGCCTGCCTGCTGTTGGCGAGTGCGACGAGTGCGGTGGTGACGTGGCGCTCGCTGCGCCGGCCGTGAGGCGGGGACCGGCCGGGTTCAGCCGTGACGCGCTTCCGCCGGGAGGGCAGGGGTGCGGCGGGGCTGGGGCGGGAGGGGGAGGGTGAGCGCCTCGGGGGAGGCGGCCGGGAGGGCGAGCGCGGAGGCGGTCTCGGCGGGCAGGGGGCGGAGGCCGAGGAGGGCCGTGGTGAGGCGGGTGGTGGCGCGGTGCCAGTCGGGGATCCGCTGGAGCATCGCGTGGCCGCTGCCGGTGACGGTGTAGCCGCAGACCCGGGCGCCGGCCGCGCGGCTGCGGGCGGCGAAGGCGCGGGTCTCGGCGGGCGGGGTGACGGTGTCGCGATCCCCGTGCAGCATCAGCACGTCCCGTCCGGCGAGCTGGTCGCACGGGTCGTCGGCCGGGCACCACGGTGCGAGGGCGACCAGGCCGGTGACGGACGGGTGCCCGCCGGCCCGGAGCGCGGCGCGCCCGCCCATCGAGTGGCCGACCAGCACGGTCGGCACCGGCCCGAGCAGCGCGGCCAGTTCGTCGAGCGCGGCGGTCGCGTCCCGAGCGGCGTCGGCCCGTTCGCCGTTCCATCCGCGGTGCCGGTAGCGGACGGTCCCGACGGCCACCCCGGCGTCCGCGGTCGCCCTGGTGAGTCCGCGCAGGAAGCCGTGCATCCGCAGCAGCGGGAGGTTGAGCCGGCCGGGCCGGGCGAGGTTGTGTTCCTCGCCGCCGTGCAGCACCAGGACGGCGGCCCGCGCCGCCTCCGGCCGGACCTGCCAGTGCAGCGCCCGGTGGTCCACCGCGCGCTCCGCCGCCGTACCGCTCACTGCCGCACCGTCCCGTCCGTCCCGCCCGTGGCCCGTCCCCCCTGGATCGTCACTGTACGCGCGCGGACGACCGGACCGTTCACCCGAGGGGACCATCCCGGACACCGGGCGCGCGCGGCCGGAGCGGGCGCCTGCTATCCACGAAGGGTGGGGGGCCGGAAGCGCCGCTCGTGGCGCCGTGTCACCGAGTGGAGGACTCCGTGGCTCAGCAGCTCGCACTGTCCGTCGACTTCGGGTCGGGTTTCACCGACGCCTGGTCGAAGGTCGCCAAGGTCATTCCGCAGTTCATCGCCTTCCTGGCGATCCTGGTCATCGGCTGGTTCGTGGCCAAGGCGATCGCCAAGATCCTCGACCGGGTGCTGCGCCGGGTCGGCTCGGAGCGGGTCGCGGCGCGCTCCGGCGTGGCCGGCTACCTGGCCGGCTCCAAGTACGACATGACCGGCATCATCTGCAAGGTCGTCTACTACATCGTCCTGCTGATGGCGCTGCAGCTGGCGTTCGGCGTCTTCGGCCCGAACCCGATCAGCACGATGATCCACAGCATCGTGGCCTGGCTGCCGCGCGCCATCGTCGCCCTGGTGATCGTGGTGGTCGCGATGGCGATCGCCAACGCGGTGCGCGACATCGTCGGCAACGCGCTGTCCGGCGCCTCGTACGGCCGGACGGTCGCCACCCTGGTCTGGGCGTTCATCGTCGGCCTCGGCGTGATCGCCGCGCTGGGCCAGGCCGGGATCGCCACCGCGATCACCGGGCCGGTGCTGATCGCCGCGCTCGCCACCGTCACCGGTGTGCTGGTGGTCGGTGTCGGCGGCGGCCTGATCATGCCGATGCGCCAGCGCTGGGAGCGGTGGCTGGACAGCGCCGAGCGGGAGACCGCCCGGCTGCGCGGCAGCTCCTACCAGGCCGGGCGCTCCGACGCGCTGTCCAACCAGCCGGTCCGGCCGACCACCCAGACCGGCCCGGGCACCCCGCCCGCGCCGGGCATCGACCCCGGCGACATCAGGTGAGGTCTCAGACCTCCAGCAGGCCCTGCTCGCGCACCAGCCAGCAGATGGCGGTGAGCCGGATCACGGCGTAGTCGTAGCCGACCGGCTCCCGCCAGCCGATCTCGGCGAGCGCGTCCAGGAAGCCCAGCGCGTAGTCCGACAACTCCTCACGGTCCAGGGGCCGGGGCGCGAGCTCCGGCCCCTGCGCGTACAGCAGCTCCCGCAGCATCGCGGCGTGCTGGTCGACCGCCGCGACGAAGCCGGGCTCGAAGGCGAACTCGGCCAGCCGGGGCGTGAAGGCCGTCACGATGCCGGGCAGCGGGCAGCCGGCCGGCTCGTCGGGGGAGCGCCGGAAGGAATCGTCGGAGGTGGCGAACATCCGTCCACGTTAGGCGAGCCCCGGCGCGGGAACGGGCGCCCGTGACGGTTCCGTGCTGAGACCTTGGCCACCCCGGCGACGCGCCCGGGACGTTCCGTGTTCCGGCGGATCCGCTCCGCCGACCACCGGGTGGTCCGTACCCGCCCCGACCTCCGCCCTTTACTCGCCCTTGGGAATGCGACATGCTCCTCGGAGGGGAACGGCGGGGGGAGACCGGGTGAGCGGGACGAGAACGGTGCGGACGGCGGCGGTGCCGACGGTGCCGCCGCCGCGTGCCGCCGGGGAGCGGGTCGTCCTGCCCGTGCCGCACGACCCGCCCGTACGGCACGAACTGCGCGGGCCCGGGCCGACGGTCCTGCGCTACCCGGCCGGGGACCTGCTGGTCGTCACCGGTCTGCCCGGCAGCGGCAAGAGCACCCTGATGCGCCGCTGCGTCCGCGCCCCGCTGATCGACTCCCAGCTGGTCCGCGAGGAGTACGAGGCCCGGCTGCCCGGCCGGCTGCCGTACGCGCTCTACCGCCCGCTGGCCCGGCTCGCCCACTACCGTCGGCTGCGCCGGGCGGTGCTGGACGGCGGGCCGCTCGCGGTGCACGACTGCGGCACCCAGCCCTGGGTGCGGGCCTGGCTGGTCCGGGCCGCCGCCCGGCAGGGCCGCCGGGTGCACCTGCTGCTGCTCGACGCCGACCCGGCCGAGGCGCTGGACGGGCAGCGGCGGCGCCGGCGCGTCGTCTCGCGCTACGCCTTCGCCCGGCACCGGGCCGCGGTCGCCCGGCTGCGCCACCGGGTCCTGGAGGCCGGACTGCTGCCGGCCGGCTGTGCGTCGGCCGTGGTACTCGACCGGGCCGCCGCGCGCGCCCTGCGGGAGATCGACTTCACGGCGTCGTAGTCTCGGCGAGTCCGCGCCGGGCGCCGGCGGGTCCGGCCGGAGCAGGCCCGGAGCGCGGCCGAGACTCCGTCAACTCCCCCCGTCAGGAGCGCTGATGCGCCGTACTGCCCGGGTGCGCTCGCGTGCCCCCCGCCTGTTCCCCTGCGCCGCCGCGCTGGTCGCCACGGCCGGTCTGAGCCAGTTCGCCGCCCCGGCTGCCCCCGCCCCGCAGCGCGCCGCCGCCGCTCCGCCCGTCGCCCCGGCGGTCGGGTGCGCGGACGACGGCGCCGGTGCCGCCGCCCGGCTGCCGGCCGGCAGCCGGGCGAAGCGGGACCCGAACGAGGTCAGCGCCGCGCAGGCCCGGGCGATGCAGGCCGACCTCGACCGGCGGCTCGCCGAACTGGGCACCGGCCGGGTCCGGGCCGGCACCACCGTCACCGTCCCGGTCTTCTTCCACGTGATCCACGACGGCGACGCCGGACGGCTGGACCAGGCCGCCGTGTCCGGCCAGATCGACCACCTCAACGAGAGCTACGGCGGCCAGGGCGAGGGCAACGTCGGGAGCCCGTTCCACTTCGAGCTGGCCGGCACCGACTGGAGCGACAACGCCTCCTGGTACACCGGCATGACCCCGGGCTCGGCGGCCGAGCGGGAGATGAAGACCGCCCTGCGCAAGGGCGACCAGGGCACCCTCAACCTCTACACCGCGCAGCTCGGCGAGTCCCTGCTCGGCTGGTCGACCTTCCCGAACGCGTACCGGACGAACCCGACCGACGACGGCGTGGTGGTGCTCGACGCCTCGCTGCCGGGCGGCGCCGCCACCCACTACGACGAGGGCGACACCGCGACCCACGAGATCGGCCACTGGCTCGGCCTCTTCCACACCTTCCAGGGCGGCTGCCGGGCCCCGGGCGACTACGTGGACGACACCCCGGCCGAGCGCAGCGCCGCCTCCGGCTGCCCCGAGGGCCGCGACACCTGCACCGGCCCGGGGCCCGACCCGATCCACAACTTCATGGACTACAGCTACGACGCCTGCATGACCCGGTTCACCGCCGGGCAGGTCAGGCGGATGGCCAACGCCTGGTCCGCCTACCGGAGTTGAGCGGCGGACCGGCCCAGCGGAACACCAGGGGGAGCGGCGGCCGGACCTCCTCCGGCCGGTAGCCGCCGACCGCGCCGGAATCGAACGCCGGAGGCCGCTTCCGGCGTGGCAGGGACCGGCCGTTTGTCCGATTTGATCTATGTTCGGAGGGTCGGGACCGATCAGAGCAACCGAAGGAGCAAGGGCATGAGTGCCAATCCCCGGATCGTCGTCGGCGTGGACGGCTCGCCCGCCTCGGAGCAGGCGCTGCGCTGGGCGATCGACTACGCGCAGGCCGTCGGCGGGACGGTCCACGCGATCGCCGCCTGGGAGTACCCGGCCTTCTACGGCTGGGCCGGGCAGGGCGTGCCGACCGTCGAGACCTTCAACCCCGAGGAACTCGCCGGGAAGACCCTCGGCGACACCATCGCCAAGGTGGCCGGCGACGGCGCCGGCGTGCGGATCACCGAGAGCGTGATGCCCGGCAACGCCGCCCAGGCCCTGCTGGAGGCCGCCAAGGGCGCCGCGCTGCTCGTCGTCGGCAGCCGCGGTCTGGGCGGCTTCTCCGGGGTGCTGCTCGGTTCGGTCAGCCGCCACCTCACCGAGCACGCGCCCTGCCCGGTGGTCGTGGTGCGCGAGGCGCACGGCGCCGCGCAGCAGTCGGAGTAGTGCGGAGGGGGCCGCCGCCCCCACGGGCCGCCGCGCGGACCAGAATGGAGACATGCCAGAAGGTGACTCCGTCTACCGCGTCGCGGCCCGCCTGCACGAGGCCCTCGCCGGACAGCCGCTGACCAGCGCCGACCTGCGGGTGCCCGCGCACGCCACCGCCGACCTCACCGGCCGCCGGGTGCTGGAGGTGGCCCCGCGCGGCAAGCACCTGCTCGCCCGCTTCGAAGGCGGCCTCACCCTGCACACCCACCTCCGGATGGACGGCCGCTGGGAGGTCTACCGCCCGGGCGAGCGGTGGACCGGTGGCCCCGACTGGCAGATCCGCGCCGTCCTCGGCACCGACCGGGGCACCGCCGTCGGCTACCGGCTGCCCGTCGTCGAACTGCTGCGCACCACGGACGAGCAGCGGATCGTCGGCCACCTCGGCCCCGACCTGCTCGGCCCCGACTGGGACCCGGTCGAGGCCGTGCGCCGGCTCCTCGCCCGCCCGGGCCGCCCGGTCGTCGAGGCCCTGCTCGACCAGCGCAACCTCGCCGGGATCGGCAACGTCTACGCCAACGAACTGTGCTTCGTGGCGGGCGTCACCCCGTGGACCGAGGTCGGCGAACTCCCGCACCCCGAGCGGCTGGTGGAACGCGCCCGGCAGATGCTGGAGGCCAACAAGCTGCGCCCCGGCCACATCACCACCGGCGACACCCGGCCCGGCTACCAGCACTGGGTCTACGGCCGGGCCGGACGGCCGTGCCCGCGCTGCGTCACCCCGGTGGCCGCCGGACGCCAGGGCTCGCCGCCGCGCGACCGGGTGGTGTTCTGGTGCCCGTACTGCCAGCGCGGGCCGGCCCCGGAGGTCAGGGCCGCTCGACCAGCGCGGGGTGGCGCGGGTCGTCCACCCGGACGGTGACGTCGGCGGCCCCGGTGGGCTCGGTCTCCGCCTCGTAGCGGGCGAAGGCGGGCAGCGTCCACTGCTGGTCGGCCGGGGTGCGGCGGGCCAGCGCGGCCGGGCTGAGCGCCAGGTGGACGGTCAGCTCCAGCGGCAGCCAGCGGCCGAGCAGCAGCGCGCCGTCCAGCAACAGCACGCCGCCGGGCGGGAGTTCGGTGTACGGGGCGCGGGTCGAACGGTCGGTGACCGGGTCGCGCAGGGAGGGCAGAACCCGGCCGCTGCCGCCCGGCTCCAGCGGGTCGAGCACCTCGCGGGCCAGGGCGCCGTCGTCCAGCCAGAGGTCGTGGAAGGCGTCCGCGTCCCGGTGGCCGTACTCCAGCCGGATCGAGGCCGGGCGCAGGAAGCCGGAGGCCGAGACCCGCAGCGCCGGGTGGCCGCGCAGCCGCAGCGGCTCCACCAGGGCGTCGGCGAGCGCCTCGGGGCGGGCGGCCGCCGCGCCGTCCACGGCCACCCGCAGGCGCCGGGCGCGGGCCTCGGGCAGGGCGGCGATGCGGTCGGCGAGCAGCTCGGCCAGGTTGTCGGGGGAGATCGGGCGTACCTGCATCGGGCCATCCTTCCGTTCCATGCCGTCCTTCCGTGTCGGGCCGTCCTGCCGTTCCGTGCCGTCCTGCCGCTTCGTCGGGGGCGCGCTCAGTTCAGCGGGAGGGCGTGCAGGACGTCGTCGTGGCCCGCGTAGAGGCGGCCGCCATCGGAGGCGAGGGTCCAGACGTCCTTGCCGGGGCCGGAGTCGTGGAAGGTCCAGCCGAGTTCGCCGGTCGAGGTGTGGATCGCGCCGACCCCGCCGACCGCCGTACCGGGGACGAACAGGGTCCTGTCGCCGGTCAGCGGACGGCTGCGGCGGTCCAGCGGGAACGGCAGCCGGCAGGACCAGAGCACGGCGCCGGAGGACGAGTCGTGGCAGGTGACGACGCCCTGGTCCCACGGGATGTACACCTGGGGGCCGTCCGGGACGGGCGCCAGCGCCCGCCGGGAATCGCCCCGGGCGGGGGAGTGCGTCCAGGCCGGCTCGCCGGTGGCGCGCAGCGCCCGTACGCCGCCGTTGCCGTCGGGGACGAGGAAGCCGCCCACGTCGCTGACGCACCAGCGCAGGTCCTCCTCACCGGGGGCGGTCCACAGCTCGCGGCCGGTGGCGGCGTCCCGGACCACCAGCTCGGCGCGGCCGCCGAGGAAGCGGACACAGGCGAGCAGGCTGCCGCCGCTGTGGGTGGCGGGGGTGACGGGCTGTTCCTCCTGCTCGGTGCGGACGGACCAGAGCAGGGAACGGTCGGTGACCCGCAGTGCGAAGACCCGGTTGTCCGCCGGGGTGCCGTCGGCCCGCGGGCGGCCCCAGGAGTAGCCGTAGAGGACGCCGGGGTCATGGCGGTCGTAACCGGAGAGCCGGGTCTGCCCCTGGAGCTCGTCGGGCAGCGGCAGGCTCCAGTCGGCGGCGGGGTCGGTGAAGTGGCGGGCCTCGACGTGGCCCTGGAACGTGGTGAAGAGGTGGTCGGGTCCCAGCACCAGCTTGCCGAGCGTGTCGAGGTCGCTGGGCCAGTTGCGGGAGGTCGGCGGGTCGAAGACCAGTAGCCGGCCCGGGGTGCCCTTGGCGGGGTCGAGGACCTGCAGACCGTTCCTGGAGAGGTAGAGGGGTCGCCTCGGCGGGTCGGTGAGCCGCTCCGGCGTCATCGCCTCCGGGCCGCGGTACGTCCAGAGCGGCGCCGGCCCGGACAGCGCGGTCGGAGTGGGCCTGGTCGGTTCCGGCGCGGGGAGGGCGCCGCCGCCACCCGAACGGCCGAACGCCCAGGCGGCTCCGCCCGCCGCGAGCGCCCCGGCCCCGACCAGCAGCCGCCGCCGGCTCGGCCGCAGCCGCTCCCCGCCGCCCGAGACCACGTCCTCGCCGGCCTCTCCTCCGCCCGTTTCCCCGTCCCACTGCCACGACGACTCGCGCACGGCCTCCCCGGACGACGGCGACTGCATACGGCTCTCGATTCCCCACCGGCGGCCCCACGCCACCACCCGCCCGGAGAATATCGAACGGTTCCCGAACCGTCCGAAACCCCCGCAACGCCCGTACTAGGCTGTGTGGCACACAGCACGACACCCGCCCAGCAGCCCAGGGGAGGTACGCCGTGACGGCCGAGATGACCGCACCCGAGTGGATGCACCGGCAGATCACCAGCGAGCAGTACGACTCCTGGACCGACGAGCAGTGCGCGGGCATCGAGGTCGTCGACGGGATGGTGGTCGTGTCCCCGAGCGCTCCCAAGCGGCACAAGCGGCTCGCCCGGTTCCTGGCGAACGCCCTGGACGTGGCGGGCGGCGTCGAATGGAACGCCGACACCGACTTCGACGTCCGGTTGCAGGACGTGCCGCTGAACAACCGCCGGCCGGACGTGGTGGTCTACCGCGCGGACACGATCGACGAGTCGCCGACCAGGCCCGACAACGTCGTGCTGCTGGTCGAGGTGGTCTCGCCGGGGTCGGAGACCACCGACCGGGTGGTCAAGCTCGACCAGTACGCGAAGGCGCGCATCCCGTTCTACTGGCGGGTCGAGCAGGCCGCCGGCCGGGTGCCGATCGTCCACACCTACGTGCTGGACGCGGCCGAGGACGCGTACCGGGCGGGGGAGCTGTTCACCGGGCTGGTCAGGGCCGTGGTGCCGTACCCGGTGGAGGTGGACCTCTCCGGGCTCTGACTACGGTGTCAGTGCCCGCCCGGCGGGTGGTCGGCCAGGTCGGCGAGGACGTCGGCGTGGCAGGGGAGCGGGGCGCACCAGCAGCCGAGGCGGTGGCCGCGCAGGGGCGGCACGAGGGCCAGCAGCTCGGGGTGGGCGAGCAGGTGGGCGCGGTACTCGACCAGCATCTCCTCCCGGGTGAGGTCCGGTCCCGGGCGGTACGGGCAGTGCAGCGGGGACTCGGCGAGGTGCCAGCCGCCGCGGTGCATGGCGCGGCCGACGTAGACGACGTCCTGGTACCCGGGGTCGTCGCGGTGGCCCTTGAGGTTGACCACGGTGGTGCGGCGGGATTCGCTCGGCATGCCGTCCATGCTGGTGCACGCCCCGCCCCGGGGCAGCTCGGGGCGTGTCCCGCGGACCTCCGCCGGGCCCGGTGAGGCCCGGGGCCGGTGCGGGCTCGCCTTGACACGGTTGCGGGCCGGGCGTAGCAAAAGAGCATGCGCCATCCGCACGCGACCGGTGGGGCCCCTGGTGCGCGGCCCGGTCCGGACCGGCCGCAGGAGCCCGGAGCCGGCGCGGAGGCGGACCGGCCGGTCCCGCGGTCCGTCCAGGACACCGCCGGGCAGGCGGACCACCGGCGGGACGAGCTGTTCGCCGAGGCGGTGCGCCAGGTGCTCGGGACCACCGGGGCGTACGGCGCGCTGGTGTACCTGCCCTCGCGGGACCGCCGGTCGCTGGTGCTGCGCACGGTCGCGGGCGTGCCGCTGGCGGTGATCAACCCGTTCCGGCGGGTGCCCGCCGCCGGGCGGCTGCCGGTCGCGGTCTGCTTCCGGACCGGGCACGTGATCACCCTGACCGACACCGAGGACACCATGCGGCGCTTCCCGCAGCTCGCGGTGGGCATGCCGTACGACTTCGCCTCCGCCTGCGTGCCGGTGGCGCACGGCGGCGAGCGGTTCGGGGTGCTGAGCGGGCTGTGGCCCGCCTCGGACGAGGGGGTGCCGGAGCCGGCCGTCCGGCAGCTGGCCGAGCTGGCCGACCGACTGGGCGGCGAACTGGCCGGGTTGGCGGAGCCCGCGCAGTCGGTGGAGCCGGGCGGCGAGGTGGCCGTGGTGGAGCTGCCGCCGCCGGCGGTGCCGACCACCCGGGTCGGGCTGTTCGACTGGGACGTGGCCACCGGGGCGCTCGCCGCCGACGAGCGGTTCCGGGAGATCTTCGGCTTCGGGCCGGGAGAGTTCGACGGGACGGTGGCCGCGCTGAACAGCCGGGTCGCCCCCGGCGACCTGCCGGAGTTCCGGGCCGCCGCCCGCATCGCGCTGGATCGCGGCGAGGTGCTGGCCGCCCGGGTCCGGGTGCTCGGACCGGACGGCGAGCCGTACCCGGTGGAACTGTGGGCCCGGGTGCCCGTGGCGATCTCCGACGGCCGGACCCACCTGGTCGGCGCGGTGCTGGACGTACGGGCCCTCACCGCCGCCGCGGCCGCCGTCGAGCGGCTGCACGAGGGCGTGTTCTCGCTCGACCCGGACGGCCGGATCCGATACGCCAACCGCGCCGTCGAGCCGCTGCTCGGGGCCCGCCGCGAGGACCTGCTCGGCCACCACCCCTGGGACGTGCTGCCCTGGCTCGCCGACCCCTTCTACGAGAACCGCTACCGCGCCACCCTGCTCTCCCAGCGGCCCACCGCCTTCCTGGCCGCCCGCCCGCCGGACGGCTGGCTCGCCTTCTCCCTCTACCCGGACGCCCACGGCGTCACCGGCCGGGTGGTCGCGGCCGATGCGCCGCCGGGCGCCGCCGAGCCGCCCGCCGTCCCGCCGTCCGCCGCCCCCACCCGGGTGGGCGGCACCCACCACGTGCTCCAGCTGGCCAGCGCACTCACCGAGGCCGTCACCGTGCGGGACGTCTGCCGGGCGGTGGCCGAGGAACTCCTGCCGGCCTTCGGCGGCCAGGAGCTCGCCATCTACGCCGTGCGCGAGCAGCGCCTGCACCTGCTGTCCCAGAGCGGTTACCCGGACGGTTTCCTGGACGCCTTCGAGGACACCCCGATCGACGCCCGGGTGCCCGGCGCGGAGACGCTCGGCACCGGCACCCCGATCTTCTTCGAGTCGGTGCGCGAACTCGCCGCCTCCTACCCCGGCCTGGCCCTGGACGAGATGGGCGCCTGGGCCTTCCTGCCGCTGATCGCCTCCGGCCGGCCGGTCGGCAGCTGCATCATCGGCTTCGACCTGCCGCGCCCCTTCACCGTGGAGGACCGCGGTCTGCTCACCGCGCTCGGCGGCTTCATCGCCCAGGCCCTGGAGCGCGCCCGGCTGTACGACGCCGAGTTCACGCTCGCCCGCGGCCTGCAACAGGCGCTGCTGCCGCACCGGCTGCCCGAGGTGCCGGGCATCCGGATCACCGCCCGCTACCTGCCCGGCACCCAGGGCATGGAGATCGGCGGCGACTGGTACGACGCGATCGTCACCGGCGGGGACGTCACCCTGGTGATCGGCGACGTCGAGGGCCACAGCGTGGGCGCGGCCGCCACGATGGGGCAGCTGCGCAGCGCCGTGCGCGCCTTCGCCACTGGCGGCGACCCGCCCGACGAGGTGCTCGCCCGCACCAACCGGCTGCTGCTCGACCTCGACCCCGGGCTGCTCGCCAGCTGCTGTCTGGTCCGGCTGACCCCGGCCCTCGGCCTGGCCCGGTTCGCCCGGGCCGGCCACCTCCCGCCGGTGCTGCGCCACCCCGGCGGCCGGGCCGAGGCGCTGGACATCCCGGGCGGGCCGCTGCTCGGGGTGGACGAGCGGGCCGACTACCCGGTCAGCGATCTGCGGCTGGGTCACGGAGCGGTGCTCGCCCTCTACACCGACGGGCTGGTGGAGGACCCGGCGGTGGCGATCGACCAGGGCGTGGACCGGCTACGGGCCGCCCTGGCCCGGGCCCCGGAGGGGGAGGGACTGGAGCAGGCGGCCGATCGGCTGCTGCGCGAGGTCGGCTCGACCCGACGGGTGGACGACGTGGCGCTGCTGCTCACGGCCTTCGGCTGAGCGGCCGCCGGGGCGAGCCGCTGGGCGGGCTCACCGGGCGGACCCGGGCGGCCGGACCAGGCGACTTTCGTCGGCACCGGGCGGCGACGAAGGAGGACGGCGGGTGCCCCGGCCGGACCGATAGCCTCGACGGGTGGAAGCGATCGCGCGGGCCTGGAAGACAGTGGTACGGACGGCGCTGCCGGGGCCCTGGCGGCCCCGGCGGGTGGTCGGCGAGGCGGTGCTCGCCCTGCTGATGGGCGGATTCGCCGCACTGCTGGAACTGCTCTCCGACAGCGGTCTGGCGGTGTCCTTCGGCCTCGCCGTCGCGGTGCTGTGGGTGCTGCGCAAGGGGCTGCCGGCCACGGTGCTGCTCGCCGCCGCGGCCCTCGCCGGCTGGGCGGTCGGGCCGATGCCGCTGCTGGTCTGCGCGGGATGGACGGCCGGGGCGCGGATCCGCCGGGTCTGGTCGCTGGTCGGCGCCTTCGCCGGGGGCTGGCTGCTGTTCACCGCCACGGGCGTACTGAAGGACTCCACCTCGCTCTCGCCGAAGCTCGTCCTGCCGCTGTCGCTCGGCTTCTTCCTGGTGTCCGCCGTGCTGCCCGCGCTCTACGGCCGCTATCGGGCGCAGCGCCGCGCCCTGCTGGACGCGCTGCGCGAGCGCAACGAGCAGCTGCTGCGCGAGCGGGTCATGGTGGTGCACCAGGCACGGCTGCGCGAGCGGCACCGGATCGCCCAGGACATGCACGACAGTCTGGGCCACCAACTGGCGCTGATCTCGGTGCACTCGGGCGCGCTGGAGGTGGACCGGACGCTCACCGACCGGCAGCGCGAGGCGGTCGGGGTGCTGCGGCAGGCGGCGGTCGCGGCGATGCGCGAGCTGCGCGAGGTGGTCGGGGTGCTGCACGACGAGTCGACGGCGGTGCCGCCCACTCCCGGGCCGGCCGCCGCCGGGCCGCCGGCCCGGGGCGGGGTGGACGGGGTCGGGGAACTGGTGGAGTCCTCCCGGGCGGCCGGGACGGAGATCGAGCTCACCGTGGAGGGCGAGCGGCGTCCGCTGTCGGCCTCCGTCGACCACGCGGCCTACCGGATCGTGCAGGAGGCGCTCACCAACGCGCACAAGCACGCCCCCGGCGCGCCGATCGGCGTCGCGCTGCGGTACGAGCCGGACGCGCTGGTCGTGGAGGTGACCAACACCCGTGCGCCGGAGCTCGTGGGGGCACGGGTCGGCGCGGGCGCCGCGGTCAGCGGCGGTCAGGGGCTGACCGGCCTGCGGGAGCGCGCCCGGCTGGTCGGCGGCATGGTGCACGCCGGTCCCACGCCGGAGCAGGGCTTCCGGCTGGCGGCCGTCCTCCCGTACGAAGGGGCGGAGCAGGACGCGGCGGCGGCGACGGGCGGGGCCGAGGACTGGATGGTGGACGGCCTGCCGCCGGTCGAGGAGGCGGAGGGCCGGCGGCGCAGCCCGGCGATGGGCTGCGCCCTCGGGGTGGTCGTGGTCGCGCTGATCGTGCTCGGCCTGCTGGTCTGGGGCGTGGTCGCCTTCGTCAAGGGCACCAACGACGCGACCGTGCAGAAGCCGATGTACGACCAGATCCGGGTCGGCACCGCGGAGTCCGAGCTGATGCAGACGCTGCCGCGCGGCAACGACTTCTTCACCGACTCCTATAAGGGGACGGGTCCCGAGGTGCCGGCGGGCGCGCACTGCCGCTGGTTCGTCCTGAGCGGTGCGCCCGGCGCCGGCTGGAACGAGGAGCACGTGGCGCGATTCTGCTTCCGGGACGGGGCGTTGGTGGAGAAGCAGGAGTACGTCGCCCGGGTCTGAGTGCTCCCGTGCGCGGGCGGGTGCTCCAGCCGGGCGGTCCGGTCCGGTTTCGGATCGGACCGGTTTCGGATCCGGGTGGGGTGGTCCGGATCGGGGTGGTTCGGAGCGGCCCCGCCGGGATGTGAGGATGGTGCCGCAGCCGAAGCACCGTTCGAGGGGGAATGACCAGCGTGATCCGAGTCCTCGTCGCCGACGACGAGCCGCTGATCCGGGCCGGGATCAGGATGATCCTCGGCTCCGCCGACGACATCGAGGTGGTCGCCGAGGCCGCCGACGGGCGGGAGGCGCTGGAGCTCGCGCGGGCGCACCGGGTGGACGTGGTGCTGCTGGACATTCAGATGCCGGTGATGGACGGGCTGACGGCGCTCGCGGAGCTGGCGAAGGTCGCCCCCGGCGCGCGGGCGTTGATCCTCACCACCTTCGGGGAGCGCGAGAACGTCCTGCGCGCCGTGACCGAGGGCGGGGCCGGCTTCCTGCTCAAGGACACCGCGCCGAACGAGCTGATCCAGGCCGTCCGGGCGGCCGCGGGCGGCAACGCCTTCCTCTCCCCGGCCGCCACCCGGCACATCGTCGACTCGCTGGCCTCCGGGCGCAGCGCCTCGCTGGCGGCCCGCGCGGTGGCGGCGCGGCGTCGGCTGGAGGTGCTCACCCCGCGCGAGCTGGAGGTGTTGGCGCTGCTCGGGGAGGGTCTGTCGAACGCCGACGCGGGGGCGCGGATCCACATGAGCGAGGCGACGGTGAAGACCTACGTCAGCCGGATCCTGGCCAAGCTGGGCTGCGAGAACCGGGTCCAGGCGGCGCTGCTGGCGCGGGACGCGGAGCTCGACGGGCGCCACGGATAGTCACTTCGCGGTATCGGTGCGTAGTGGTCGTGACGGATCCCACTCGGGGGCGGTGCGGAACCGGGAACTCCGGGTGCGGTGGTGACGGTCCGTCAGCGGACGATTCCTCAGTGTGGGTGGCGTGTGGGCTTTCTCGGAGGGATAGATGTGAGCGAGGGCACGGAATTCGACCATTTGATCTTGTAAATTCGGTCAGAAGTGGTCAAATCGGGCACCTTTTCTTGATCTTTACCGCCGGTAACAGTCAACTGACCTGCGGCGTCCAAGAATTGCTTGCTGCGTCCGGGTGATGCCCCCTAGCTTCGTTGGCGGCGCAACGAGCGCCACCCGGGTTCACCCCGACGCACTGCCCGCCGCCTGACCAGCGGCGCGAGGGCGGTGCCCGCCGACCAGGCCGGCTCGAACAGGCCGTCGGCGTGCGGAGGTGACCGGGGCGGCACGGCACGTCCGACACGTGTCCGGCCGCCCGTCGAGTGAGGTGAGCGAAAAACTGCCGGCCCATGTCCCGGGCCTGGTTCCGCATGCCCACCCGGGACTTGTCGAGAGGACCTGTATGAATTCCCGTCACGAGACCGCCGCTGCCACCGACACCACCGCCACCGCCAAGCGCCGCCGCGTTCGGATGGCGGTCGTCGCGGGCGCCGCCGTCGCGGCCCTGCCGGTGGCCGGCCTCGTCACGGCCACCTCGGCCTCCGCCGCTACCGCCTCGACCTGGGACGCCGTCGCCCAGTGCGAGAGCGGCGGGAACTGGAGCATCAGCACCGGCAACGGCTTCCACGGCGGACTGCAGTTCACCCCGTCCACCTGGGCCGCGTACGGCGGGACCGCCTACGCAGCCCAGGCCAGCAAGGCGACCAGGGCGCAGCAGATCGCCGTCGCGGAGAAGGTCCTCGCCTCGCAGGGCCCGGGCGCCTGGCCCGTCTGCTCGCAGAAGGCGGGCCTGGGCAGGGGCGGCGCCCCGGCCGCCGTCGACACCTCGGACGATGCGCCGGCCAAGCCGGCCAAGCCGAGCACGAAGGCGGCGAAGCCCGCGGCCAAGCCCGCTGCCGCGCCCGCCGCCAAGCCGGCGGCCAAGCCGCAGGCGCCCAAGGGGCAGCCCTCGGCCAAGCCTGCGCAGTCCGCGCCGGTCGCGCCGAAGAACACCGCGGCGGGTGGCTACACCGTCAGGAGCGGTGACACCCTGAGCGGCATCGCGGCCAAGTTCGGCACCGACACGGACAGCCTCTACCGGAACAACGTGCGCACCATCGGCGGCGACCCGGACCTGATCTTCCCGGGCCAGACGCTGGCCGTCTGACGGCTGACGCCTGACGGAGCCTTCGAGCCGGCCGAGCGGCCACCCTGGACGGGGGTGGCCGCTCGGCCGGCTCCGTCGCGTCAGCGGGCCGTTCACGGGCCGTCGTTGGGCCGTTCCAGGGCTGTTCCGCTGTGGCTCCCCGCGCGGGGGCGCCTGTTCGCCGTGCCGGCTCCCGCCGGCGGGAGTCGCCAGGAATCGGCGGCTCTCGTGCGGGACGGCGGACGGAAGGTCGCGCCGCCCTCCGGTCGCGCCGGAGCCGACCCGGCGGCCGGCGGTCGGGTCGTACGACCGGTGGCCGGTGTGCACGCCGGGGCGCGGGGTGCGTCGAGGTTTTGTTGAACATTGAACGCAACGTCCGAATACCGCCGGAGGTTTGAAGCGCCTCGCACCAGGATCGAGTCATGTCCGAGATCGGAACGAGGAGTTCTGGAGAGATGACCATGAACGGTGCGGCAGTGCGCGACGGTGGCAACGGCCTCGACGGCAAGGTGGCCCTGGTGACCGGCGGCAGCCGGGGGATCGGGGCGGCGGTCGCCCTGCGGCTGGCGGAGGACGGCGCCGACGTGGTGCTGACCTACCAGGGCGGTGCGGAGCGGGCCGAGGAGGTCGCCGCGAAGATCACCGCGATGGGGCGGACCGGCTGGGCCGTACGGGCGGACAGCGCCGACCCGCAGGCGGTGCAGGGCGTCGTCGAGGCCGTCGTCGAACGGTTCGGAAGGCTGGACGTCCTGGTGAACAACGCGGGCGTCGGCGTCCTCGGCCCGATCGGCGACCTCACGCTGGAGGACGTCGACCGGACGCTGGAGGTCAACGTCCGGGCGCCCTTCCTGTACGCCCGGGCGGCCTCCGCCCACCTGGCCGACGGCGGCCGGATCGTCACCGTCGGCAGCTGCATCGCCCAGCGCGTCGCCTTCCCCGGCGCCACGCTGTACGCGACCAGCAAGGCCGCGCTGATCGGCCTGACCAAGGCGCTGGCCCGGGAGCTCGGGCCGCGCGGGATCACCGCCAACCTGGTCCACCCCGGGCCGATCGACACCGACATGAACCCGGCCGACGGCCCCTCGGCGGAGTTCCAGAGCGGGCTCACCGCGCTCGGCCGCTACGGCACCGGCGCGGAGGTCGCCGCCGCCGTCGCCTACCTGGTGGGCGGGGACGGCCGGTACGTCAGCGGCGCCGAGCTGGCGGTGGACGGCGGCTTCGCCGCCTGACGCCCGGGGGTCCGCACGGTGTCGTGCCGGGCGGTGGTCGGCGCCCGCGCTTACGATCACCCGGCACGACACCGCGCTCCCGCACCGGGACCCCGTACCGAGAGGTGTGCCATGACCGCAGCGGAAGACCCGATCGGGCTGCTCGCCCGGGCCCTGGCGCAGACCGCCGGGCTGATCGACGGAACCGGCGTCGAGCTGGCCGGCCACCCGACGCCCTGCCGCTCCTGGGACGTCGGTGACCTGGTCAGCCACCTCCTGTACGACCTGCGGCAGTTCACCGTACGGGCGAAGGGCGGGCAGCCGGACTGGTCGCAGCCCTTCGACCGGGTGGAGGAGGACTGGCTGCACGCCTTCGAGGCCGGGGCCGAGGAACTGGTCGACGCCTGGCGGGCGGCCGGTGACCTCGGCGGCACCCTGGAGGTGCCCGGCCTCGGCACCCTGCCGGCCCGCTTCCCGGTGGACCAGCAGACCGCCGAATTCGCGGTCCACGGCTGGGACCTGGCCCGCGCCACCGGCCAGTCCACCGAGGGCCTGGACCACGAGGTCGCACTCGCCGCGCTGGCCTGGGCCGAGGGTGCGCTCAAGCCCGAGTACCGCGGCGCCGAGGAGGACCGGCACGCCTTCGGCCCCGCCGTCGCCGTGCCCGAGGACGCCCCGGCGTACGACCGGCTCGCCGCGTTCTTCGGCCGCGACCCCCGGGACGCGCCGTAGGTCCCGTTCTCGGATCAGCGGGCGGACCGGACGGCGAGGCCGGCCGGCGTTGCCGCGCGAGGGTCAGTGCTTGGTGGCCTGCCGGGTGGCGGCCTGCTTGATCGCCTCGCGGATGCGCGGGTAGGTGCCGCAGCGGCAGATGTTCTGGATCTGGTCGATGTCCGCGTCCGTCGGGTCCGGGGTGCGGCGCAGCAGGGCGACGGCGGTCATGATCTGGCCCGGCTGGCAGAAGCCGCACTGGGCGACGTCGCAGGCGATCCAGGCCTCCTGGACCGGGTGCAGGTCCTCGCCGTCGGCCAGGCCCTCGATGGTGGTGACGGTGTGGCCCGCGCAGTCCTTGACGGACCGGGTGCAGGGCTGGAACTCCCGGCCGTCCAGGTGGCTGGTGCAGGCGCGGCAGACGCCCACCCCGCAGCCGTACTTGGGGCCGGTGACGCCGAGCTTGTCGCGCAGGACCCAGAGCAGCGGCATGTCGTCCGGGGCCTCGACGGTGACGGGCCGCCCGTTGAGGACGAAGGTGTGGGTGGGCATGGGGGTCGGGGTTCCTCAGAAGTCGATCGGGAAGGAGCGCGGGCTGGTGCCGGTCGCCCGGGCGTAGGCGTTGGCGACGGCGGCGGAGGCGGCCGGGACGCCCACCTCGCCCGCGCCGCCGGGCGGTCCGCTCGGCGGCATCAGGTGGATCTCGACCACCGGCGGGGTGTGCCGCTGCCGGGCGTAGTGGAAGTCGCCGTAGCTGCCCTCCCGGAAGGCGCCGTTGTCGAGGTGGTTGCCGGCCTGGAGGATCACCGAGATGCCGTCGACCAGCGCGCCGGTCAGCTGGGCCTCCAGGCCCCTGGGGTTGATCACCCGGCCGACGTCGGCGACGATGACGGCCTTGGTCACCCGGGGGTCGGCCCGGTCGGTGGCGTCCAGCTCGACCAGGTAGCCGACGCAGGTGCTGTGCTCGTCGTGGTAGCCGATGCCCTGGGCCTGGCCACGGGGCATCGGGCGGCCCCAGCCGCCCCGCCGGGCGAGCTCGTCCAGCACCGCCCGGCCGGCGGCGCCGCGCATCCGGGCGCGGCGGAAGGCCAGCTCGTCCTCGCCCATCCGGCGGGCGAGTTCGTCCATCATGATCTCGTCGGAGACCCGGACGGTGCCCGAGTAGACCGAGCGCCAGCTGCCGGTGTTCAGCTCCAGCGGCAGTTCGGCGAGCAGCTGGGTGGGCACCCCGACGTCGTACGGGATCTTCTCGGTGAGCAGGAAGAACAGTTCGGAGGCGGTGAGCCCGGCCAGTGGGAGGTTGTAGCCGGCGGCGGTGAGCATGTCGCCGAGGCCGTGGCCGAGGTCGGTCCGGACGCCGGCCACGTGGTGCTCCCAGCTGAACACCCGGCCGAGGCCGTAGGTGGCCCGGACGAGGTGGTGGCTGGCCGGGCGGACCCGGCCGTGGCGCATGTCGTCGCCGCGGGTCCACATCAGCTTGACCGGGCGGCCGGCGGCCTTGGAGACCTGGGCGGCCTCCAGGGCGGCGTCGAAGAACAGCCGACGGCCGAACGAGCCGCCGCCGCGCACCACGTGGACGGTGACGGCGTTCTCCGGCAGGCCGAGTTCGGCGGCGATGGCGCCCTGGGCGAGGATCGGGCTCTGCGCGGCGAACCACACCTCGGCCCGGTTCGGCCGGACGTCGGCGACGGCGGTGAGCACCTCCATCGGGGCGTGGTTGACGAAGGCGAAGTCGAACTCCCCCTCCACCCGGTGGGCGAGCAGCGGCGGCGGGAGCGACGGCCGCTGGGCGGCGCGCAGGAGGGACCGTACGTCGGCGTCGGACAGGTGAGCGACCGGGCCCGGGTTCCAGGTGGTGCGCAGCGCGTCGCGGGCCTTGAGCGCCTGGTCGAAGGTCTCGGCCAGGACGGCGACGCCGCTCGGGATCCGCACCACGCCGAGGACTCCGGGCATCGCGCGGGCGGCGGAGGCGTCCAGGGACCTGAGCGTGCCGTTGACGGTGGTCGGGCGGGCGACCACGGTGGGCACGGCGCCCGGGATCCTCAGGTCCCCGGCGTACTGGGCGCGGCCGGTGACGATGTCGCGGGCGTCGATCCGGCCGGTCGGCCGGCCCACCAGGCGCATCCGGTCGGGGTTCTTGGGGATGGCCGGGACGGCGGGGGCGGTGACGCCGGCCGCCTCGGCGGCGAGGTCGCCGTAGCCGAGGCGGCGGCCGTCGGGGGCGAGGACGGCGGAGTCGGCGGTGCGCAGGGTGGTCGCGGGAACGTTCCAGCGCTCGGCGGCGGCGGTCACCAGCCGGGCCCGGGCGGCGGCGGCCGCGGCGCGCACCGGGTCGTACAGCGAGCGGATCGAGTTGGAGCCGCCGGTCAGCTGGTTGAAGAGCAGTTCGGGGCGGGCGTCGGAGAGCGGGACGTCGACGTCGGAGAGCCGGGCGTCGAGCTCCTCGGCGACGATCACGGCGATCGCGGTGGTGAGGCCCTGGCCGACCTCCAGCCGGGGCAGGTGGAGGACGGTGCGGCCGGCGGGGGTGACTTCGAGGACCAGCAGGTGCGCGGTCGGCAGCCCGGCGATGATCATCGCGTCGCCGAGGTCGACGATGTCCGGGATGCCGGGCAGGCCGACCAACTGCTGGGGGAGGGCGGTCTCGTGGACCGGCCCGGCGCCCGCGGGGGGAGTGGGGGGAGCGGGGACGGCGGCCTGTGCGGCGGCGGGCGCGGCGGTGTCGACGCCGAGGCCGGCGGCGACGGTGAGGGTGGGCGCGGCCAGCAGGTAGGTGAGGAAGCGCCGGCGGCGGGGGCCGCCGTCCGGGAGGGCGTGGGTGCGCGGGTGTCCGGGGTCGCCCGGCTGGCCGGTGGAGTCCGAGGGGGCGATGGAGGTGCTGATGGGAGGACACCCTTCGAGCCGGAGACGGCGACGGAACGGGCGGCCGGGGCGGCCGGGGCGGCCCCGGCCCGGTGCCGGGTCGCGAACGCCGTTGAGCATAGGAGCGCGCTACAGACGGGTCAACACGGTCAAAGCGGGCCCCGGGGCTGCCCGATCACGGTTTCGCGCGGGCCGGCGGAGGCCGATTCGGAGCGGGTACGGACGGTGCTTCGCAGGCGCGGGCGAGGCCGGTGCGGGACCGCCCCGAAGGGCTCGGAGGCGCCAACTGACGCTCCTCGCACGCGGGTTCAGCGGTCGGTCGGCGGTACGGCGGCGCCGTGGATTGGCCCAGGGAATTCCTTGATCACTGGACCGGTCCACTGGGCCGGTCCACCCGTAGGGTGAGGGGCGCACCGGAACCGGCCGTCGCGGAGACCGACTCCGCGCGCCGCCCGTCCGGGCGCAGCGAACAAGGGTGACGGTCCGTGAGGACGTTTACGGCGGTGGACGCGTGCGGGTGACGGACCGTGAGGACGTTCACGGCCGTGGGCCCGCGCGGGTGACGGACCGTGAGAACGTTCACGGCCGTGGGCCCGCGCGGGTGACCGTCCGTCCGGGTCCGGCGGGTGATTCCCCGCGAACGAGTGAAGGAGAATCAGTGCCGACCGACCGAGCCGCCCGTTGGGGCGCCCTGCCGCCCGCCGGGCCCCAGCGAACCCTCGCGGCCGCCCAGTTGGCCGCCGCCGTCGGCGACGGCGCCTACTACACCTGCTCCGCGCTCTACTTCACCCGGGTGGTCGGGATGTCGCCGACCGCCCTCGGGCTCGGCCTCACCCTCGCCTGGGCGCTCGGCTCCCTCGCCGGCGTCCCGCTCGGCTCGCTCGCCGACCGGCGCGGCCCGCGCCGCACCTCGGTGGCGCTCGCGCTCGGCACGGCGGCCGTGGTCGCCGCCTTCCTGGTGATCCGCTCCTACCCGCTGTTCCTGCTCGCGGTCTGCCTCTACGCCACCGCGCAGTCCGGCCTCACCGCAGCCCGGCAGGCGCTGGTCGCCGCCCTGGTGCCGCCCGCGCAGCGGACCGCGCTGCTCGCCCACATCCAGTCGACCCTCAACGGCGGACTGGCCGTCGGCGCGGCGATCGGCGGCATCGCGCTCAGCGTCGGCACCCGTACCGCCTACCTGGCCGCCTTCGCCGTCACCGCGCTCGGCTTCCTGATCGGCGCGCTGGTCCTGCGGCGGCTGCCCGAAGCCCCGCCCGCGGCAGGGCCGTCGGACGCCGGGCCGCGCCTCGCCGTGCTGCGCGACCGCCGGTACGCCGCCGTCACCGCCGTCAACGCCGTCCTGCTGCTGCGGATGCCGCTGCTCAGCCTGATCATCCCGCTCTGGATCGCCGCCCGCGCCCCCGGGATCGGCTGGCTCGGCTCGGCGCTGTTCGTGCTCAACACCCTCGCGGTGCTGGCCTTCCAGGTCCGGGCGGCGCGCGGCATCACCGGCCTGGACCCGGCCGCCCGGGCGGTGCGCTCCGCCGGGCTGCTGCTGCTCGGCTCCTGCGCCGTCTTCGGACTGTCCGCACTGGACGTGCCGGTGTGGGCGGTCGGCGCGCTGCTGGTCGCCGCCTCCGTCCTGCAGGTGGCCGGGGAGATGCGGCAGTCCGCCGGCAGCTGGCAGATCGCCTTCGACCTTGCCCCGCCCGGGCGGATCGGCCAGTACCAGGGCTTCTTCGGCACCGGTGTCGCCGTCGCCCGCACCCTCGGGCCGCTGCTGCTCACCGCGCTGCTGCTGGAAGGGGGCCTGGCCGGCTGGCTGGTCCTGGGCGGGGTGTTCCTCGTGGCGGGGTACGCGATGGGGCCGGTCGCCCGCTGGGCGGCGCGGGACCGCGGTCACGCCGTGTCACCGTCGGCGCGAGTGGCCGCGGGCGCCTGACCGCGGGCCTCGCGACGGTGCGACGGCGGAAGCCGGCGTGGCGGCCGGGTCGTCGCGGTGGCGGGCACGGCGGTGGCGGGCATCGGGTGGCGGGCACGGCGGTGGCGGGCCGGAAACCGGGTGGCCCCGGCCCGCCGCCCGCTGGCATGCTGGCCGCGTGGACCGACCCCAGATCTCGCTCGACTTCGCCCCCGAGCTGCACCTCTTCGTCTCCGCGCCCCGGCGGGCCGGCCGCACCGCGCTGCGCACCGACGGCACCTCCACCCTCGGCCACGTCGTCGAGTCCCTGGGCGTCCCGCTCACCGAGGTCGGCGCGCTGCTGGTGGACGGCCGGGCCGTGCCCGACACCCACGTCCCGGCCGACGGCGAGGAGATCGCCGTCCGGGCCGTGGCCAGGCCGCAGCCCTCGCCCGTCCCGGCGCGGTTCCTGCTGGACGTCCACCTCGGCACCCTCGCCCGCCGGCTGCGCCTGCTCGGCGTGGACGCCGCGTACGAGAACCCCGACATCGGCGACGCCGCCCTGGCCGCCCGCTCGGCCGCCGAACAGCGGATCATGCTCTCCCGCGACCGCGGCCTGCTGCGCCGCCGCGAACTGTGGGCCGGCGCCTACGTCTACAGCCACCGCCCCGCCGAGCAACTGCGCGACGTGCTCTCCCGTTTCGCGCCGCCGCTCGCCCCCTGGAGCCGCTGCACCACCTGCAACGGCATCCTGCTCCCGGCCACCAAGACCTCGGTGCGCGAGCAGCTGCGGGACGGCACCGAGCGCTCCTACGACGCCTTCGCCCGGTGCACCGACTGCGGCCAGGCCTACTGGCGCGGTGCCCACCACGCCCGGCTGGAGGCGATCGTCACCGAGGCGGTGCGCGACTTCGGTGGCGGGACGGGCGCGACGGCCGGGCCTGGCGGGGCCGGCGCGACGGGCCAGGAGTCCGGGGACGGCCAGGACCGGATCGAGGCCGTCTCCGGGTAGCGCACTCCGGCGGACGGCCCGTCGTCGTAGCACACCAGGTCCGTCGTACGGGGCGCCCGGCCCGGGCGCCCCGCCCCCGTCAGGCGTCCACGACCTCCAGCCCGTACGCGATTACGGCCTGGCGCAGCCCGCCCGGGTACCCGGCGAGCGCCGGGGTGAACTCCCAGTCCCCGGACGGCTCGCGGTCGAACCGGCCGAGCCGCATCGCGGTGTTGGTCTCCGCGCCGTCCGCCAGGTGCACCACGGCCGCGTCCTGCCCGGAGCCGGCTTCCAGGATCAGCGCGGGCCCGGCGAACCCGCCCATGGTGGCCTCCGGGTGGTTCTCGGTGTCGGCGGCGGCGATGACGACCAGCCGGTCGACCTCGGCGGGCAGCGCGTCGAAGTCGACCATCAGACAGGCGTTCGCGTCGCCGTAGCCGGTCACCAGCCGCACCGAACCGTCGGGCGTCGAACCGTTGTTGTAGAACACCAGGTGGTCGTCGGAGAGCGCCACGTTCCCCGTGCAGACCAGGGCGGCGATGTCGTACTCCTCCTCCCCGGTCCAGTGCAGCAGCAGCCGGGACGGCTCGGCGGCCACCTCGATCGCGGGCAGCCCGTCCAGGCCGGCGGCCCCGGGGGCCCCGTCCTCGGCGTCCGCGTCCGCGAAGACCTCGTGGAAGCCGTGGTGCTTGAGCAGCCCGACCAGCTCGGCGCCGTTGAGCAGGGTGATCGGCTTGCCCGCGACGAACTGGTGCGAACTGGGGCCGAACCTGCTGGTGGTGACCAGGACGGCCTTGGTCGCGGCCTGGTCGTGCCGCAGCGTCCCGTACAGGTCCCGCACCGCGGAGGGCGCCACCGTGTCCCGGTACCGCTTCACCTGCACGATGACGTTCCCGCCGCGGAACGGGTCCGGGTCGATGCCGCGGACGTCCACCCCGCCGTCCCGCGACCGGGCGGTCAGCTCGACCTTCATGCCCATCGCCTCCATCAGCCGGGCGATCAGACCCTCGAACTCGACCGGGTCCATCGCCAGCAGCAGCTGGAGTTCGCGGACGCGCCTGGCCATCCGGCCGCGGTTGGCGTTGGTGTCGTCGCGCAGGTGCCGGAACAGCGCGCGCTGGGCGCGGCGTTCGTCGGTGTCGGGGTTGCTGAGGCGGTGGAGCTTCCGGCTCCGGGACATGGGCGTGCCCCCTCTTGCGTGGTGACGGTTGTTGCAGGCGTCACCGTAGGGGAATCGTGGACGAAGAACTGTCGGGCCGTCAGTTCGCCGCACAATCGAGACCTGGGACGATGCGCGGCCGCTACGGCGCCCGCAGGTCCAGGGTCCAGGCGTGGGTGGTGTAGGCACCCATCCGGGTCGGGTGGCGTTCCACCAGGTTGACGGTGAGGCGGTCGGCGGTGCGGTGCAGCGAGCCGCTGAAGCGCGGCCGGTCCTCCGGGGCCAGCGGGAGCAGTTCGGCCAGCACGGCGTCGTCCAGGTCCCGGTCGACCGCGCGCAGCACGCCCGCGTCCAGCACCAGCAGGGTGCCGTCCGGCAGCACCAGTGGCGCCGGGGTCTGCGGGTCGGTGAGCCGCGGGCCGGGCTCGATCCGGCCGCCGGGCAGCAGGCGGACCACCCGGCTCCCGGTGGGGTGGCGGCGGTCCGTCTCGACCACCCGCAGGCCGCTGCCGACCACGTAGTGGCCGTAGCTTCGCCAGGAGTCGACCAGGGCGCCGTCCCGGTCGTACGCCCAGGTGTCGAAGGTGTCGTAGCCCTCCAGGCCGAGCACGAAGCGGCCGCCGCCGAGCGCCGCGCCGCGCTCGCCGCGCAGCTCGGCGACGGTGCGGCCGTCGGCGAGGTCCAGCAGCATGGCCGGGCCGAGGTGGCCCCAGGCGGTGTACTCGAAGGAGTCGGTGGTGACCAGCGCCCGTCCGGAGGACAGGTGCGCCGCGTTCGGACGGCCCGGGCAGGACCGCCGCCAGCGGACGCCGCCGGTGGCGTCGACGCGGACGAGTCCGCCGTCCCGGACGTGCAGTTCCACCCCGTCCCGGCGGGCCAGCGGCCCCTCCGGGAGCCCCTGCGGCCGACCGCCCCCGCGGCGACGTTGGTCCAGGACAGTGACCCGCCAGCTCCCCATGGGCGGGATGCTAGTGGAGCCGGCTGAACGGCGGGGGTGCTTTCGGTGACCGCCCGGACGGCGGACAATCCCCGCAGAAGCCGAGGAGGAGCCGAGGAGGAGGCCGCGGTGGAGTTCGAGGTGGAGTTCGAGGTCATGATCGAGACCCCGCAGGGGTCGCGGAACAAGTACGTGATGGACTTCGTCGCGGGCCGGATCCGGCTGGACCGCACCCTCTTCACGGCCACCGCCTACCCCACCGACTACGGCTACGTCGAGGGCACCCTCGGCGGCGACGGCGAGCCGCTGGACGCCCTGGTGCTCGGCGGCGAGCCGGTCGTCCCCGGCTGCGTGCTGACCTGCCGGGCGGTCGGCCTGTGGGTGATGCGCGACGAGCGCGGCCCGGACCAGAAGGTGCTCTGCGTCCCGGCCCGCGACCCGCGCTACGCGGACCTGCGGGACATCGGCGACCTGCGCGAGTTCGACCTGCTGGAGATCACCCACTTCTTCCAGGTGTACAAGGACCTGGAGCGCGGCAAGTCCGTCGAGGGCTCGCACTGGGCGGGCCGCGACGCCGCCTACGCCGAGATCGCCGAGTCGCGCGCCCGCGCGGCGGGCACCCGCTACGCCGACCCGGCGTAGCGGGCGCCGAGGTCCCGGCCGGGCCGTCGTTGCTGCTCGGCCCGCCGTAGCCGGCCGGGCCGTCAGAGCCGGGCGGTGATCAGGATCGCCCGCACCTCGTCGCCGATCGCGGCCTCGTTCCGCTCGAACTCCGGGGCGGTGAGCAGGTTCGGGTCGGACGGCAGGCCGGTCAGCACCGGGGTGTGCAGATGGCCGCCGGGCAGGTCCGGGGCGAGGAACGCGCGCAGCCGGTTGGAGCGGTAGGCGACCTCGTTGGAGAGGTACCCGCCGCCGCCACCGGCGACCGCGCGGGAGCCGGGGGTGGGGCCGTCCGGCCGGAAGACCGGGGCGGTGGCGCCCGCCGGGATCTCGGTGACGAAGGCGTTGACCAGCACCGGGAAGGGCTGCTGGACGGCCGTCATGGCGTCGGTCGGCAGTGTGGTGCGGATGAACTGCGGGCCGGGGCCCAGCCCGGGGGCGTCCACCGGGTGCAGGGAGGTGCCGCCGGAGAGCGCGGCCGCGTTGTCGGTGGCCGGGTCGGCGGAGCGGGCGCGCCCGGCCCACTGCTCCAGGGTGAACTTGCCCGGGTAGCCCTGGCTGATGCTGGTGATCAGGTCGGCGGACTGCCGGCCCGGCCGCAGGTGCGGGGTGAAGGCGCGCTCCACGATGCCGTCGTCGAAGTCCCGGTAGCGCACCGGCAGCACGACCGCCCGGACCTCGGCGGTTCTGCCGTCGGCGAGCGTGATCCGCTGCCCGTGCAGCTGCAGGACGGCCGAGCCGGACGGGTTGGCGCGGCGCGGCTCGGCGTCCAGGCCGAACGGGTCGAAACCGCTGACGAAGATCCGCCGGACGCCGGGGGCGGCGCTGAAACCGTCGTCCAGACCGCGCGAGGCGTCCTCGAAGCGGGCCCGCAGCGCGGCGTGGTCGACATCGAACCGGGGCTGCCAGCGCGCCAGTTGAACGGTCATGGCGAGCCTGGTCCAGTACAGCGGGCGGTCGTCCCGGGCGGGCAGGTCGCCGCTCGGCCGCCGGCCCTGGGCGCGGTCCAGGCCGGCCTGCCAGAGCGTCCGGCCCCAGGCGGCCACCGCCCGCTCGGCCTGCCGGGCGTTGCGGGCGGCGCACAGGGCGGCGGGGAAGGCCCCGGGCAGCTCGCCCAGGCCGGCGCGCTCGGTGAAGCCGGCCGTACGGGTGTCCCGGAGGCGGGCCTGCTCGGCGTCCAGCGGGACGGTGGCGGAGGTGCGGCAGCCGGCCGGGGCGGCCGGGGCGGCCTGGGCGGCGGCCGGGGCCAGCAGGGCGGCGAGCGTTCCGGTGAGGGCGGCGGCCAGACCGGCGGCGCGGCGTAGACATGTCATGTCCGCTGACAATAGGTCCGGACCTGACGGCACGCCAGGGTGCCCGCGCGGTGCCCGTAGGCTGGGCCGGTGACCTCGCCCGACCTCTCCCTGAAATCCCTGATCGCCGACCCGTACGGCGGCTACACCCGGCTGCGCGCCGACGCCCCGGTCCACCGGGTCGTCGGCCCGGACGGCCTGCCGTTCTGGCTGGTGACCCGCTACGCCGACGTCCGCCAGGCGCTCGCCGACCCCCGGCTCGCCCTCGACAAGGCGCACGCCGCGCCCGGCAACTACCGGGGCTTCGCGCTGCCGCCCGCGCTGGACGCCAACCTGCTCAACATGGACCCGCCGGACCACACCCGGATCCGCCGGCTGGTCTCCCAGGCCTTCACTCCGCGCCGGGTCGCCGCACTGCGCGGGCCGATCGAGAAGGTCGCCGAGCAACTGCTCGACGCCATCGAGCCGCTCGGCCGCGCCGACCTGCTCGCGACCTACGCCGCGCCGCTGCCGATCACCGTCATCTGCGACCTGCTCGGCGTCCCCGAGGACGACCGGCACGACTTCCGCGCCTGGACCGACTCCCTGATCACCCCCGACCCCGACCGCCCCGAGGCGGCCGGGGCCGCCGTCAAGGCGATGCTCGGCTTCTTCACCGGCCTGATCGAGCGCAAGCGCACCGAACCCGGCGACGACCTGCTCTCCGACCTGATCGCCGCCCGGGACGACCAGGAGGGCGGCGGACGCCTCAGCGAGGACGAGCTGACCTCCCTCGCCTTCCTGATCCTCTTCGCCGGCTACGAGAACACCGTCCACCTGATCGCCAACGCCGTCCTGGCCCTGCTCACCCACCCCGGGCAGCTGGCCGCCCTGCGCGCCGAACCGGAGCTGATCGGCGGAGCGGTCGAGGAGTTCGCCCGCTTCGACGGCCCCGCCCCGCTGGCCATCCGGCGCTTCCCGCGCGAGGACCTCGCCATCGGCGGCGTCACCGTCCCGGCGGGGGAGACCGTGCTGCTCGCGCTCGGCTCCGCCAACCGCGACCCCGAGCAGTTCACCGACCCCGACCGGCTCGACCTGCACCGCCGGGAGACCGGCCACCTCGCCCTCGGGCACGGCATCCACTACTGCCTGGGCGCGCCGCTCGCCCGGATGGAGACCGCCCTCGCGCTCACCGCGCTGCTGCGCCGCTTCCCCGGCCTCGCCCTGGACGTGCCGGTCGAGCGGCTGCGCCACCGGCCCACGCTGCGCGCCCGGGGGCTGCTGGAGCTGCCCGTCCGGTACTGAGACCGGTGCCGAGAGGGTCGCCGAGGGGTGCCCGGGTCGTCGGACCGGGGCGCCCCTCGGGGTCTTCCGGTGCCGGTCGGGCGGGGTTGCGCCGCTGGTGGGACGGTGTTCCGCGATGACGGAAATCCGGCGGTTCGCCCGGGAACCGATGCGAGTTCTACAGCGTTGTCGAGGTTGAAACAGCGGTACTCGTACGGTGGTGGAGGAAGTTCCATGAGCGTGGCCCTGACGAAGGGCGGCAACGTCTCCCTGGGCAGGCAGGCCCCCGGGCTACAGGTGGTCCGGGTGGGCCTCGGCTGGACGGCCGGGGCCGGGTACGACCTGGACGCCAGCGCGCTGCTCTGCGGGGCGGACGGGAAGGTCGCCTCGGACCAGCACTTCGTCTTCTTCAACAACCTGAGGAGCCCGGACGGCTCGGTCCGCCACCAGGGCGCGGCCGGCGGCGCCGACCGCGAGCAGATCGAGGTCCGGCTCGCGGAGGTCCCCGCCGGGGTGGAGCGGATCGTGTTCGCGGTGGCGATCTACGACGCGGCGCGGCGGCGGCAGTCCTTCGGACAGGTCCGAGGTGCCCACATCCGGGTCGTCGACCCGGACGGCGGCGCCGAGGTGGCCCGGTACGACGTGGCGCCGGAGGCCGGCAGCGAGACGGCGATGGTGTTCGGCGAGCTGTACCGGCACGGCGCGGACTGGAAGTTCCGGGCGGTCGGGCAGGGGTACGCCGCGGGGCTCGCGGGCATCGCCGCCGACTTCGGGGTGGACGTCCTGCAACCGGCGCCCGCCGCCGCCCCGCCCGCTCCGCCCGCCCCGCTCGCACCGGCGAAGCCTCCGGTCGCGCCGCCGGTGCCCGCCGTACCGCCCGCCGCTACACCCGCCGTTCCGACGGCCTGGCCCGGATCAGGGAGTTCCCCCGTGACGTGTTTCTTCGACCCCTCGCACGGCGCCGGCACCACGGCGGTGCTCTGGTCCCCGCAGTGGGGCGCGCCGCGCCAGATCGAGGCCTGCGCGGCCTGCGCCCAGCGGGTGCAGACCACCGTCCCGCCGTTCTACACCCCGGTGCAGGCCGGCTACCCGCAGCCGGTCCAGCAGGGCCAGCCGCAGGCACCCGGCCAGCAGGCCCAGGGCGGGCGGCGCTTCGGCACCGGCGCGCTGATCGGAGCCGGCGCGGCCGGCCTGGTCGGCGGTGCGCTGCTGAACGAGGCCTTCGACGACGACCCGCAGGTGGTCGTCAACAACTACTACGAGGACGACGGCTTCTTCTAGGCCGTCCGGCTACGACCCCGGAAGGGCCGTCGGGGGTGCCCCCGGCGGCCCGAACCGTCGGTGCGGTGCGCTTGAATGCCTCGGAGCACCGTTCCGACCGGGGGAGACGTACCGATGACCAGGTCCGACGCCGAGCTGGCGGCCGCCGCCGCGAACCCCACCGCGGCCTGGCTGGAGTCCTGCTTCGGGCCGGGCACGCTGTGGCGGCCCGAGCCCGGGGCGCTGCCCGAGCGGCTGACGTCGCCGGGCGCCCGGGCGTTCCTGACCGAGGTCGGCGTGCCGGCCGTCGAGCTCGACTTCCTCGGCTTCGACGCCACCGACCTGCCCGAGCGCGGGATGTGGGAGGCGGACCTGGGCGATCTGTTCGGTGAGCGCACGCCGGACGACGACACCCCGCCGAGCAACCGGGGGTACTGCGTCGGCACCTTCGACGAGTGGCACCTGATGGTGTCCGGCGACACCGGCGCCGTACGGATCTACAGCCCGGACGGCTGGGACCACGGGCGCGGCTACGGCGGTCGGGCGGCCGACTCGCTGCCCGCGCTGGTCGGCGCGCTGGCGGTGCTGGCCCGGCTGGAGGAGCGGATCTGCGAGGGGGACGCCAAGGCCGCGCTGGACGGGTTCGCCGCGCTGGTGGCCGAGTTGGGGCAGGGGCCGGACGACTCGGACCTCTGGGTGAGGCTGCTGGAGGACCTGCGCGAGGAGTACGAGGAGCTGGACGAGGACTGACCGTCCCCTCCCGGGCGGCCGCACAACGCTGTTGCGCTGTGCGGCCGTTCGCGTTTCCGCCGGCCGTGCGGTCAGGCTCCCCGGTGCCGGTACGCCCCGGCCCGGGCCGCCGCCGCGGCGGCCTCCGCCGCGCGGTCGGCGGCCGCCTCGTCCAGCGGCTCCCCGGTGGTGAGCATCCGGTAGTAGAGCGGCGCCGAGACCGCCCGGACGACCTCGAACCCGTCCGTGTCCGGTGGGAGTTCGCCGCGTTCGACGGCCGCGGTGACGCACGGCGCCCACTCCTCGACCCGGCGCCGGTAGAAGTGCCGCAGCGCCTCGGCGGCGTCCGGGTCGCAGGTCGCCGCCACGATGACGGCGCGGAACAGCGCGCCCTGCCGGGGGTCGGCCAGGGTGTGCTGGACGAGCCGGGCGTTGGCCCGCAGGTCCCCGGTGAGGGAGCCGCTGTCGGTGCGCGGCAGCGACTGTTCGGCCATGTCCGCGAGCAGGTCCGCGACCAGCGCGGTGGTGCTGCCCCAGCGCCGGTAGACGGTGGTCCGGCCGACCTCGGCCCGCTGGGCGATGTCGCCGAGGTCGAGACCGCTGAAGCCGTGCTCGACCAGGGCGTCCTCGGCGGCGCGCAGGACGGCGGCGCGGACCCGGGCGGTCCGGCCGCCGGGGCGGACCGTTCCGGGCGTCGACGGCTCGGACGGGGAGGGATCGGCCATTAACGGGATTCCTGTTCCATTAGGTGGTGGGAGTCTGCTACGTTCGACGCATCCTAACGGAACGGGAGTCCCATTAGGGGCTTCGAGGGGAGAACCGCCATGACCGACACCACCGGCACCACCGGCAGCACCGACATGGAGTACCGCCGCCTCGGCGCGTCCGGCCTCAAGGTGCCCGCACTCAGCCTCGGCACCGGCACCTTCGGCGGCCGCGGCCCGCTGTTCGGCGCCTGGGGCACCACCGACGTCCAGGAGGCCCGCCGGCTCCTCGACATCGCCATCGACGCCGGGGTCACCCTCTTCGACACCGCCGACGTCTACTCCGACGGCGCCTCCGAGGAGGTGCTCGGCCAGGCCGTCCGCGGCCGCCGCGACCAGGTGCTGATCTCCACCAAGGCCGGACTGCCCACCGGCGACGGCCCGCAGGACGCCGGCACCTCCCGCGCCCGGCTCGTCCGGAGCGTGGACGACGCGCTGCGCCGCCTCGGCACCGACTACCTGGACCTCTTCCAGCTGCACGCCTACGACGCCGGCACCCCGATCGAGGAGGTGCTCGCCACCCTGGAGGACCTGGTCCGGGCCGGCAAGATCCGCTACACCGGCGTCTCCAACTTCTCCGGCTGGCAGCTGATGAAGTCCCTCGCCCTCGCCGACCGGCACGGCCGCCCCCGGTACGCCGCGCACCAGGTCTACTACTCGCTCGTCGGCCGCGACTACGAGTGGGAGCTGATGCCGCTCGCCCGGGAGGAGGGCGTCGGCGCCCTGGTCTGGAGCCCGCTCGGCTGGGGCCGGCTCACCGGGAGGATCCGCCGCGGTCAGCCGCTCCCGGCCGGCAGCCGGCTGCACGACACCGCGGACTACGGCCCGCCGGTGGAGGACGAGCTGCTGTACCGGGTGGTCGACGCGCTGGACGGGATCGCCGCCGAGACCGGCCGCACCGTCCCTCAGGTGGCGATCAACTGGCTGCTGCGCCGCCCGACCGTCTCCTCGGTCATCATCGGCGCCCGCAACGAGGAGCAGCTGCGCCAGAACCTCGGCGCCGTCGGCTGGTCCCTGACAGAGGACCAGGTGGCCCGGCTGGACGCGGCCAGCGCCCGGACCGCGCCGTACCCGTACTTCCCGTACCGCCGGCAGGAAGCCTTCGCCCGGCTCAACCCGCCGCTGGCGGGCTGAGGCCCGGTCGGGAGAGCTACGCGCCGTCACCTCGCAGCGCTCGCGGCCACGCGCGGTGGGATCGGATGGCGCGTGTCGCCGGGGCGGGGAGGTGCCGTAAGGCTGACGGCCCCGCAGGAGCGAGGGTGACGCAGGCCCTAGCGTCGGTGCCAGGCGGCGAGGAGGGTGGCCTCCCGGGCGGGGTCGAGGGTGCCCGGCACGGGCGTGAACGGCTGGATGTCCCGGGCGGTGTCGGCCACCGGGCGCAGGGCCAGGCCGGTGGCGAGGGCGGCGGCCGGATCGGCGGTGCTGGTGGCGCGGGTCTCCGGGTCGGCCGGCCAGAGCGGGAGCGCGCGTTCGGTGACCCCGGCCGCGCGGAGGAACTCCTCGTCCACCCAGGTGAGCGTGGTGCCGGGCGGGGCGACCGCCGAGGCGACGGCGTCGAGCAGGTCGCCCAGGCCGAACGGCGGGGGAGTGGCGGCGTGGTACGCGCCGGAGGCGCCCCGCTCCAGCAGGGCGAGCATCCAGGCGGCGAGGTCGCGGGCGTCGACCACCTGCACCGGCGCGTCCGGCCGGCCGGGGGCGAGCACCTCGCCGCCCCGGGCGAGGCGTTCCACCCAGTAGTCGAAGCGGTGGGTGTAGTCGTGGGGGCCGATCACGTACGTCGGGCGGATCAGCAGCGCCCCCGGGCCGAAGGCCTCCCGGGCGGCGCGCTCGCACTGGACCTTGAGGACGCCGTAGCTCTCGGCGGTGATCTCCTCGGCCTCCGGTCCGTCGGCGGGCAGCAGCGGGGAGTCCTCGGCGTAGCCCGGGGCGGCCGGGACGTCGTACACCGCGAGCGACGAGACCAGCAGGTAGCGCCCGGCGCTGCCGGGGTCCAGGGCGGCCGCCAACCCGCGGACCTGGCGCGGGAAGTAGGCGCAGAGGTCGACGGTGGCGTCCCAGCTGCGGCCGCGCAGCACGGACAGGTCGGCGTCGCGGTCGGCGATCAGGTGGGTGGCGTCCGGGAGCAGTCCGGCGCCGGACCGGCCCCGGTGCAGCACCGTGACCTCGTGCCCGGCCGCCAGTGCCGCCCCGGCGAAGTGGAGACCGATGAAGCGGGTGCCGCCCATGACCAGAATGCGCATCGGAACATCGTGCCAGCCCGCCCGGTACCGGCGCCAACCGGCGTCCGCCTGGTGCCCGAGTTGTGAGTGGGGTGCGTGAGTCGGCGGGTGGTGTGTACGGTTCCGGCGGGAACTGTGTTCGACGGTCAACGGCATCGAACGGCGGGCGTCGGCCCTGGTGGAGCGCGGTGGACCCGATCGTCGCTGGTCGACCGCCCGGCGACGGGAAGGGAAAGTGGAGCCGTGACGGCCTCGAAACGCCTGATGCGCTGTCAAAGTTCCTTGTTTCCCGGCGAACTTGTGTGAAGGCCCTTTAAGCTCCCGTTAACAATGGCGGTTTTTCGCCGCTCACGAACTCCCTCACGAGGTCGGGCGGAAGGCCCAACTGAACGATGAGAGCAGGGATGACGACGACAACTGAACGAACGGCCGGTGGCGCGCGCGGCCCGGACCGTCGGCGACACGGCGGGATCGGCCGCACCGTGGCCGGTGCGGCGGCCCTGGCCGTGGCGATCGGCGCCGGCGCGTTGGCGGCCGCCCCCGCGGCCTTCCCGGCGGCCGGCGACGGGACGGTGACGGTCCGGGTGATCCGGGCCGTGGACACCGACGGGGTGTGGTCGCCCGGGCTGGAACCGACCATGGCGGGCGTGCGGGTGACGCTCACCGACGACGCCGGGGTGGCCGTCGAGGGCACCACGGCGGCCGACGGCACACTGACGCTGTCGCCGGCCACGAGCAAGCTGACCGGCGGCAAGTACCGGGTGCAGGTGGTGAACCCGAAGCCGGACGTGCTCCACCCGGCCTTCGCCTCGCGCCAGGGCCTGGACGGCGCGCCCAACCAGCTGAGCTCCAACGAGGAGTTCGTCGACCTCTCCGGCGGCAAGAAGGTCGAACTCACCACGGGGCTGTGGAACCCGGCCGACTACTGCCAGAAGAACGCGCCGCTGGTGACGACCTGTCAGAACCCGCCCGGCGAGGGGGACGCCCAGCACACGCTGGTGTCCTTCCCGTACAACTCCCGCGGAACGGCCGGCGCGGGCTTCACCCTGACCGACGTGGCCACGGCGGGGCAGACCGGAAACCTCTACGGCATCGCCTGGAACAAGGCCGATCGGAGGGTGTTCTCCTCGGCCCAGGCCAAGCGGACCACCAGCTACGGCCCCGGCGGCCCCGGCGGGATCTACGTCACCGACTGGGACAAGAAGAAGACCACGCTGTTCGCCACCGTCCCGGACGCGGGCACCACCCCGCACGGGCCGGGCAACGACGACGGCTTCCTGGCCGCGGTCGGAAAGGAGAGCCTCGGCGGCATCAAGATCACCGACGACGGCAAGGACCTGTTCGTCGTCAACCTCCACGACCGCAAGCTCTACCGCTACGACGCCACCGCGGCGACGGCGGCCGCACCCAAGGCCGCCTACGCCATCCCGGACCCGGGCTGCCCGGCGGCGGGGGACTGGCGTCCGTACGGCCTCGGCATCCAGGACGGCGTCGGATTCCTCGGCGGTGTCTGCTCGGGCGAGTCCACCGGCAAGGCTGCGGACCTGCGGGCCGTGGTGCTGCCGTTCGACCTGGCCACCGGGGCCTTCAAGCCGGCGGTGCTGAACCAGCCGCTCGACTACCCGCGCGGCACCACGGTGGGCGGGCCGTGCCCGGGCACCGGCTGGTTCCCGTGGCGGGACACCTTCCCGACCACCCAGAACGGCCAGGCCTGCGGGGACAACTACCTGGCCAACCCCGAGCCGGCGGTGGCCGAGATCGCGTTCGAGACGGACGGCTCGATGCTGCTCGCCTTCCGGGACCGCTTCGGAGACCAGTCGGCGGCCAGCCCGACGGGCAACGCGATGGCCAAGGTCCTGCCTGGCGGTGACCTCCTCAAGGCCTGCCTGGCGAACGGCACCTACGTGCTGGACACCAACCTGGGCTGCGGTTCCACGGCCCGGGGCCAGCGGTTCTTCGACAACGCCCGGATCGGCCACAACAACCCCGCCAACGCCGGGATGGCGTTCTCGAAGGTCGAGGACTCCATCGTGGCCTCGGGCTATGACAGCGACAGCCGGGCCTACGGCTACGGCAGCGCCTTCCAGAAGCGCGACGGCAAGGCGGACGGCGGCGTGCGGCTCAACTCGGGCGGCGGGATCCCCCCGTTCGGCAAGGGCGCCGCGATGGGCGACCTGGAGGTCCTCTGCGACCAGGCGCCGCTCCAGATCGGCAACCGGGTCTGGTACGACCCCGAGCGCAGCGGCCTCCAACTGCCGGGCCAGCGCCCGGTTCCGGGCGCCACCGTCCACCTGTACGACGCGGCGGGGAAGCTCGTCGGGACGACCAGGACGACCAAGCGCGGCGAGTACTACTTCGACGACAGCAACGTCGAGGGCGGCCTCAAGCCGCGGACCAAGTACACGATCAAGCTGGACAACCCGGCGGACTACGCCAAGGACGGCCCCCTGTTCCAGTGGGTGCCGACCGCCCACGACGTCGGTGACAACCACTTCATCGACTCCAAGGGCGTCGTCCCGAAGGACGGCAGGTACCCGGAGCGGGCGCTGACCACCGGTGGCCCCGGTGAGAACGACCACACCTACGACTTCGGCTTCCGCCAGCAGGAGGGCGCGCTGCGCCTGGTCAAGCACGACCAGGACGGCAAGCCGCTGGCCGGCGCCAAGTTCCAGTTGTGGCACGAGACCAACGGGACCGACGGGCTCCAGTCGACCGGCGCCAAGCCGGACGCCAAGGTCGGCGACCCCTGCACGACCGGGGCCGACGGCATCTGCCAGGGCACGGGCCTACCCGGCTCGTACTACTGGCAGGAGTTGAGCCCGCCGGACGGCTACGCGGCGCCGGAGGTCACCGTCTTCGGCCCGCTGAAGCTGACCTCGGCGAACCTCGACGCCGGTGTGGAGGTGACGGCCGTCAACAGGCTGATCCCCACCCCGACGCCGACGCCGACGCCCACCCCGACCCCGACCGCGACGCCGACCCCGGCGCCGACGTCGGCGGCTCCGGTGCCGCCCGCACCGCAGCCGCCCGCACCCGGGCACCTGCCCAACACCGGTGCGGGCGAGGGGATGCCGATCGCGCTGACCAGCGCGGCGGCGCTGATCGTCCTCGGCACCGCGATGGTGCTGGTGGTCCGTAGGCGCAAGGCCGCCCAGCGCGGCTGACCCTGACGGGCGCGCGGAGCGGGCGTCCGTCGTGGGGCCCGGTGCGGGGAGACCCGTACCGGGCCCGATCGGGCGGGTTCGTGGGACCGTTGGTCCCCCCGGACCCGCCCGACTGTCGTGTCCGACCGAGGAGAGGGAGCGGGCCGTATGCCCCGCAAGACGAAGGCCGACGGCGCGCCCCGCGAGGCCAGGACGAATGCCACGGCCAAGGCCACGGCCAAGGCCACGGCCACGGCGGAGGCCGACGGCCGCGGGCCCCGGCGCCCCGGCTGGCTCAAGGCCCTGATCGCGATCGTGGTGTGCGGCACCGCCGCGGGTGGCCTGGCCGTCTACCGGACGGTCTCCGACGAGGCCGCCGAACGCCCGGTGACCACCGACGAGGCGGGGCGGCTCGCCCTGTCACGCCTGAACCTCTACCAGGCCAGCCCGGTGGCGGTGGCGGTCACGGCCGACGAGGGCGGCGGCGTCAGCATCCGGGTCGACGGGGTCGTCGACTACCGCAACCACCGGGGGGTGGGCCGCTACCGGACCACCGGCGCGAGCGGACCGCTGGACCACGGCCTGATCGTCTGGGACACCGGCGGCCTCGGGCTGGCCCCCGACCCGGCCGGCGGCACCGCCCCCGCTCCCGGCGGCGGCTCCGGTACCGGCCCCGCCACCGACGCCCCGGCCTGGCAGCAGGCCGAGCACATCCCGCGCCAGGGCTGGTCACCGCGCAGCTACACGGCGGACCCGTTGGACGCCGGGCTGAACCTGCTGGTCCAACTCGGCGCGGACCGCCCCGACAACCCGTTGCTGCTCGGCCAGTCCGGGGCCCGCTGGCTGGGCCGGGACCGGATCGACGGCCGGAGCTACGACCGCATCGCCGGGCCGCGCGCCCAGGGCGCCGCACCCGACGGGGCCCGTTCGCCGCTCACCTACTGGGTCGACGGCGACGGTGGACTGCGCCGGGTGACGATGCGGATGCCGGGGCTGGGCACCCCGACCACCGTCGAGTTCACCGGACGGCAGCCGGACGCCAAGCTGCCCGAGGCCCCGTGGCTCACCGGCTGAGCCGGCTGACCTGGGTGGCCGGCTGACTCGGCCGACGTGGCTGAGCGGCCCCCGGCCGCAAACCCGCAGGACAGCCCGGGTCAGCCGTACAAAAATCGTCGGTGAGGCAGCAATGGCTTCATCATCTTCCGTTCACCAGGACTCGGCTGCCAGCATCGGCGCACCGTCACCGCCCGAGGGAGTAGCCGATGAACCGCCCCCGTTCCCTGCGCTGTCTGGCCGCACTGTCCCTGGTCGTCCTGGCCGCCACCGCCTGCGGGCGCTCCGACCAGGGCGGCGCCGCAGCCGCCGGTGCGGCGCACGCCGGACAGAACTCCGGGAAGAGCGCCGCCGAGCTGCTCCCGGCGAAGAACAGGCAGAGCGGCGTGCTCAGAGTGGCCACCTCCGTCGGCTACCCGCCGATGGAGATGTACAAGGCCGGCACCACCGAGCTGACCGGGGTCGACCCGGACCTCGCCGCCGCCCTCGCCGGGAGGCTCGGCCTGAGGCTGGAGCTCTCCAACTCCTCCTTCGACGGCCTGATCCCCGGCCTCCAGGCCGGCCGCTACGACCTGGTGATGTCCTCCATGACGGACAGCGCGCAGCGCCGCCAGGCCGTCGACTTCGTCGACTACTTCCGCACCGGCGGGGTGATCATGACGAAGAAGGGCAACCCCGAGGGCATCAAGTCGCTCGAGGACCTCTGCGGCAGGAAGGTCGTCCTCGCCAAGGGCAGCTCCAACCTGGAGATCGGCGAGCGGCAGAACGCCGAGTGCGCCACCAAGATGGCGATCTCGCAGAGTGAGGACGCCCCGACCGGACTGCTCCAGCTGGACAGCGAGCGGGCCGTGGCCACGATCGTGGACTACCCGGTGGCGCAGATGTTCGTGCGGAACAGCGGCTCCTACGAGGTGCTGCCGGAGCAGTACGGGACGGCGCCGTGGGGCATCGCGGTGGCGAAGAAGGACTCCGGGCTGCGCGACGCGGTGCAGACGGCGCTCCAGGAGCTGATCGAGAGCGGCGAGTACCGCAAGGTCCTGGACACCTACCAGGTCGGCGGCAGCGCGGTGGAGCGCGCCACCGTCAACGCGGCGCAGTGAGAACGGCGGCACCGACGAGATGAGCACCGACATGAGAGACCCCGCGATGTCCGCCGACCCGCCGAAGCCCACCGACCCGTCGAAGCTCGACCCGACGCCCGCCGCGGCCGCCGCCGACGACGACCTGGCCTTCGAGGTGACCGGGCGGCCCCGCCCGGCGCGCTGGTTCGCCGTACTGGCGGCCGCCTTCACCGCCGTCTGGCTGGCCTGGACCGTCATCGTCAACCCCAACCTGCACTGGGACATCGTCGCCAGGTACCAGTTCGACGGCGTGGTCCTGGAAGGGCTCTGGGTGACGGTCCAACTCACCCTGATCTCCCAGGTGGTGGGCATCGTCATCGGCGTGGTGGCCGCGGTGATGCAGCTGTCCGACAGCCCGGTGCTGCGGACCACCGCCGGGGCGTACACCTGGTTCTTCCGCGGCACCCCGCTGCTGGTCCAGCTGATCTTCTGGTTCAACCTGGCGCTGCTCTTCCCGGAGATCAGCATCGGCATCCCGTTCGACGGGCCCAAGCTGGTCAGCTGGCAGTCCAACACCCTGATCACCGGCTTCGTGGCGGCGCTGCTCGGCCTGTCGATCAACGAGGGCGCCTACATGTCCGAGATCGTCCGGGCCGGCATCCAGAGCGTCGATCCCGGGCAGCGCGAGGCGGGCGCCTCGCTGGGCATGTCCAACCGGCAGATCCTCACCCGGGTGGTGCTGCCGCAGGCGATGCGGGTGATCATCCCGCCGTTCGGCAACCAGTTCATCTCGATGCTGAAGACCACCTCGCTGGTCTCGGTCATCGCCGGCGCCGACCTGATGACCGTCTCGCAGCACCTCTACCTCGCGAACTTCGAGGTGATCGCGCTGCTGATCGTCGCGTCCGTCTGGTACCTGGTGCTCACCACCGTCGCGAGCGTCGCCCAGCACGCGGTGGAGCGGAAGTTCAACCCGGCCGGCGCCCCGCCGGCGCTGCACCGCCGGGTGCTGGCCAACCTGCGCCCGCGGCGCGGCGGAGCGCGGAAGCGCGTGAGGAAGGGGGAGGGCAAGTGAAGAGTGCGGACCTGGAGAAGCCGGCCGCCGAGGTGGTCCTGTCGGCCCGGGGGGTGCGCAAGCACTTCGGGGACCTGGAGGTGCTGCGCGGCATCGACCTGGAGGTCCGGGCGGGGGAGGTGCTCTGCGTGATCGGCCCCTCCGGTTCCGGCAAGTCCACCCTGCTGCGCTGCTTCAACCACCTGGAGAAGATCGATGCCGGGCGGATCGAGGTGGACGGCGAACTCGTCGGCTACGAGCCGCACGGCGCCTCCGGCAGCAGGCTGCGCGAGCGCCGGCCACGCGACATCCGCCACCAGCGCGAGCGGATCGGCATGGTCTTCCAGCGCTTCCACCTCTTCCCGCACCGCACCGCGCTGCAGAACGTGATGGAGGGCCCGGTCGCCGTCAAGGGCCGCCCGCGCGCGCAGGCCGAGCGGCAGGCCCGCGAACTGCTCACCCGGGTCGGCCTGGCCGACCGCGCCGACCACTACCCGGCCCAGCTCTCCGGCGGCCAGCAGCAGCGGGTGGCGATCGCCCGGGCGCTGGCCATGGAGCCGACCCTGATGCTCTTCGACGAGCCCACCTCCGCGCTCGACCCGGAGCTGGTCGGCGAGGTGCTCGGGGTGATGCGCGACCTCGCCCGCAGCGGCATGACGATGATCGTCGTCACCCACGAGATGGGCTTCGCCCGCGAGGTCGCCGACCGGGTCGTCTTCATGGACCAGGGCGCCGTCGTGGAGGCCGGCAGCCCGGCCGGGTTCTTCACCGCCCCGCGGCACGACCGCACCCGGGCCTTCCTCTCGACGGTGCTCTGATGGGAGCCATGGGACTGATGGGAACGGACGTGACCACGACCCCGGTCGACCTGCTGCTGCGCGGTGCCACCCTGGTGGACGGCACCGGTGCGCCCGCCCGTCCGGCCGACGTCGCCGTCACGGCCGGCCGGGTCACCGTCCTGCCACCGGGCACCGCGGTGGCCGCGACCGAGACCCTGGACGTCGCCGGACGGGTCGTCACCCCCGGCTTCATCGACGTCCACACCCACTCGGACGCGCTCGCCGCCCCCTTCGGCGGCGGCCGCACCGACGGCGCCCGTACCGACGGCGCCCACCCCGACGGTGACGCCCTGGACGAGCTGCGGCTGGCCCCGCTGCTCCAGGGCGTCACCACCGAGATCAGCGGCAACTGCGGGATCAGCCTGTTCCCCGCGCTGCCCGAACGGCTGCCCGAACTGGCCGGGCACCTGCGGGTCTCCTTCGGCCTCGGGCCGGTGCTGCCCGCCGAGGACTTCGACGCCTTCGCCGCCGGCCAGCGGCCCGAACTGCGCCGCAACCACATCGCCTCGCTGGTCGGCCACGGCACGTTGCGCGCCGGGGTGATGGGCTTCGAGGACCGCCCGCCCACCGCCGAGGAGCTGGCCGCCATGTGCGGGCTGCTCGACCGGGCCCTGGGCCAGGGCGCGGCCGGGCTCTCCACCGGCCTGATCTACCCGCCCGGGGTCTACGCCGACACCGAGGAGATCGTGGCCCTGGCGAAGGTCGCCGCGCGGCACGGCAAGCCGTACGTGACGCACCTGCGCGACGAGATGTCCCAGGTGGAGAAGGCCCTGGAGGAGGCACTGGAGATCGCGGCGCGCTCCGGCGCCGCGCTCCAGGTCTCCCACCACAAGACCGCCGGGCGGCACGCCTGGGGCGCCACCCTGCGCACCCTGCCGCGGCTGGAACAGGCCCGAGCGGAGGGCGTGGACGTGCTCTGCGACGTCTACCCGTACACCGCCGGCAGCACCGTGCTGCACGCGATGCTGCCGCCGTGGACCAGCGAGGGCGGGCCGGCCGCCCTGCTGGATCGGCTGCGCGGCCGGGAGGTGCGGGACCGGATCCGGGCGGACATCGCCCACGGCGTCGAGGGCTGGGAGAACACCGTCGGCAACGGCGGCTGGGACCTGATCTCGGTGGCCGCCGCCCCGGCCCGCCGCGCCGTCGAGGGCCGCCGGATCGCCGACCTGGCCGCCGAGAACGGCACCGACCCGGTGGACTACGTCTGCGACCTGCTGCTGGAGGCGCGAGGCGAGGTCACCATCATCAGCCACTCGATGCGCGAGGACGACGTCCGCCGGGTGCTGGCCAGCCCGCTGTCGATGATCGGCTCGGACGGGGTGCCCAAACCCGGCCGCCCGCACCCCCGTTGGGCGGGCAGCTTCGCCCGGGTGCTCGGCCACTACGGGCGCGAGCACGGGCTGCTGCCGCTGGAGCTCGCGGTGCACAAGATGACCGGTCTGCCCGCCGGGCGCTTCCGGCTGGCCGGGCGCGGGGTGGTCCGGGACGGCGCCGTCGCGGACCTGGTGGTGCTGGACCCGGCGGCCGTGCTGGACGGCGCGACCTTCGAGCAGCCGCTGCTGCCGCCGGTGGGCGTGGAGACCGTCGTGGTGGCCGGGCGGGTCGCGGTGCGCGACGGCCGGCCGACCGCCGACCGGGCCGGAGAGGTGGTGCGGGTCCGATGAGTCTCGCCCAGGTGGCGGCCGCCGCGCGCAGTTCGGCGGCGCTCCCGCTGACCCTCGCGGTGGCCGCCGTCGACGTGGACGCCCCCGACGCGGGCGAGGCGGCCGGTGGTACGGCCGGCGGTGCGGTCGGCGGTGCGGTCGGGGTGGACGACACCGTCGTGCTGCCCGTCGCCAGTGCCTCCAAGCTGCTGCTGCTGGCCGAGGTCGCCCGGCGGCTGGACACCGGAGAACTGACGGCCGGGCAGCCGGTGGAGATCCTCCCCGAGGACGTCACCGGCGGCACCGGCCTGCTCGGCCGGCTGAGCCGCCCCGGCTGGACGGTGGAGGACCTGGCCTGGCTGACCGCCGCGGTCAGCGACAACACCGCCACCAACGCGCTGCTGCGGCTGGTCGGCCTGCCGGCCACCGCACGGCTCGCGGACGGGCTCGGCCTGGACCGGCTCACCCTGCACGACCGGGTGCGCGACGAGCGCGGGCCCGGCGTCCCGCCGGTCTTCGCCACCGGAACCGCCCGCGACCTGGCCCGCCTGGTGGCCCTCGCGGTCCGGGGCACCATGGCCACCCCGGCGGCCTCGGCCCGGCTGCTCGGCTGGATGCGCGCCAACACCGACCACGGCCTGGTGCCCGCGCTGATCGACCACGACCCGTACGCGCCCGGCTTCCCCGAGCCGCTGCCCGGCCGCCTGCTGGTGGCCAACAAGACCGGGACGGACGCCGGGGTGCGGGCCGACGCGGGGGTCGTCGTGGGCGCCCGGCGGGTGGCCTACGCGGTCGTCGCGCACTGGGACGTGGCGCTCGGGCCGAGCACCGAACGGGCCGCCGTGCACGCCATCCGGGACGTCGGCCGGGCCCTCGCGGCCTGGGCGCAGCGGCCCGCCCAGAACTGACCGGCCGCCGCCCGAGGGAGCCGGACCGGAGCCGGGCCGGAGCCGGCCCGGGAACGGATCCGCGCCGGGGGGATCAGGTCCACTGCATGTCGAGCAGGGACCTGATCTCCCCGGCGGCGGCGCCGAGTTCGGCGAGGAAGGCGCGCAGCACCGGGTTGCGGTTGGTGGCCCGGGTGGCCACCCCGATCCGGCGGTGCAGCTGCGGGTGGTCCAGCCGGCACACGTGCACCCCGGCGCTGTCGGCCAGGCCGAGCGCCGGGATCAGCGCGACGCCCATGCCGGCCCGCGCGAGGTTGATGGTCACCTGGTAGTGGTCGCTGCGGCAGCGCACTCGGGGGCGGAACCCCTCGGCCGCGCAGGCGCGTTCGAGCACCGGCTCACCCGTGCTGCCGCCGTGGGTGCCGATCCAGCTCTCGCCCTCCAGCTCGGCCAGCCGAACCGCCGAGCGCCGCCCGAGCCGGTGCCGCAGCGGCACCACGACCAGCTGCGGCTCCTCGAAGTACATCCGCACGTCCACCGCCGCCTGGCGGCACCACGGGTCCAGCGGGTGTTCGAAGACCACGGCCGCGTCCAGCCGGCCGGCCTCCAGGTCCGGGACCAGCTCGTGCGGCTGGCCCATGATGAGCTCCAGCTCGACCTGCGGGTTCCCGGCGGCGAACGCGGCCAGCGCCCGGGGCAGCAGGTCCAGCCCGGCGGAGGCGAAGAAGCCGATCCGCAGGACGCCGGCCGCACCCTGGGCGTGCGCCCGCAGGTCGTCCTGGGCGACGGCCATCAGATCGGCGATCGCCTGGGCGTGCTCGGCCAGCCGGACACCCGCGGGCGTCAGGCGCAGGGACTGCGGAGCCCGTTCCACCAGCGCGACACCGAGCTCCTGCTCCAGACGGGCGAGCTGGTGCGAGATGGCGGACGGGCTCAGGTGCAGCGCCTGCGCCGCGGCCACGATGGTGCCCCGGCGGGCGATCTCCAGCAGGACGAGCAGTCGGGCGCTGTTCAGCATCGGCCCAGGTTAGGCCGTGTACGTCTGTCGTGCGGTGACCAGCTCCCCGGTGGGCCGCTCCGGCTGGGCGGCGGCCACGTCCAGTCGGAGCAGGTCGTGCTCGGTCTCCCGGCGCACGACCAGGCGGGCCTCGCCGTCCCGGACGAAGACCACGGCGGGCCGCGGCAGCTTGTTGTAGTTGGACGCCATGGCGTAGCCGTAGGCGCCGGTCACCGGGGTGGCCAGCAGGTCGCCGACCCGCAGGTCGGCGGGGAGCGCGGCGTCGTCGACGATCACGTCACCGCTCTCGCAGTGCTTGCCGACCAGCCGGGCGCGCCGTGGCCGGGGCGCCTGCGCACAGCGCGGCAGGAAGGCCTCGTAGCGGGCGCCGTACAGGGCGGGGCGCAGGTTGTCGCTCATCCCGCCGTCCACGCTGACGTAGGTGCGCACGCCCTCGATCCGCTTGACGGTGCCGACCCGGTAGAGGGTCAGCCCGGCGCGGGCGGCGATCGAGCGGCCGGGCTCGACGCCCACCTCGCCGCTCCAGCCGGCGCCGCGCACCGCCGCGCGGACCCGCTCGGCCCAGACGGCGAAGGAGGGGGCGCTCTGCCCGCTCAGGTAGGCGACGCCCAGGCCGCCGCCGACGGTCAGCCGGCGCAGTCCGTGCTCCACCGCGAACCGGGCCACCGCGGCGGCGCCGTCGGCGAGTTCCGCCGGGTCCAGTACCTGGGAGCCGACGTGGGCGTGGACGCCCTCCAGCCGTACGGCGGCGGAGCCCTCGGCCCGGCGCACCGCGGCCGCGGCGGCGCCGTCGGCCAGGCCGAAGCCGAACTTGGAGTCGTGGCCGCCGGTCTGGATCGCCTGGTGGGCGCCGGCCGCGACCCCGGGGGCCACCCGCAGCTGGACCCGGGCCGGGGGCAGGCCCTCCTCGCGGTGCAGCCGCTCGATCCGGTCCAGCTCGTCGAAGCTGTCCACCACGATGTGGCGCAGGCCGACGGCCAGCGCGGTGCGCAGCTCGGCCTCGTCCTTGTTGTTGCCGTGCAGCACGATCCGGTCCGGGTCGACTCCGGCGTACAGCACGGTGCGCAGTTCGCCGCCGGAGGCGACGTCCAGCAGCAGGCCCTCCTCGGCGGCGAGGCGGGCCATCGCGGTGCACAGGAAGGCCTTGGAGGCGTAGGCGACGTTGCCCCGGCCGAAGGCGGCCACCGCCTCGCGGCAGCGCCGGCGCAGGTGCTCCTCGTCGTAGACGAACAGCGGCGTGCCGTACCGGCGGGCCACCTCGTCCAGCAGCACCCCGCCGACGGACAGGCCCTCGGGGCGGCACTCGGCGGTGAGCGGCAGCAGGCCCGGGTCGACGGGCGGCAGGGCCGGCGGCTCGGGGTACGGAGACCCAGGGGGCGGCGACCCGGGGGACGGCGACACAGGGGACAAGGCTTTCCTCCCGACAGGCTGGTGGCCCCGCCATCCTCAGCCCTGCGGGAGGAGCTGAGAAAGCGCATTCTTCCGGCCCTGAGCAGTACCGAAACCGATGCTCCGGCCCGGGTCGACGGCCCGCCTCCTGTTGCATCTAAGCTTGCATCTATGGTGCTACGGTGTGTTCCATGGCCGACACCCCGCCCCCCGTCCGCGTCCCGGCCGCGGACCGCGCGTACGAACTGACCAAGGACCTCATCCTCGGCGGCGGCCTCCCCGGCGGCACGCTGATCAGCGAGGGCGAGATCGCCGAGCGCGCCGCGCTCAGCCGCACCCCGGTCCGGGAGGCCTTCCTGCGGCTGGAGGCCGAGGGGCTGCTCCAGCTGTTCCCCAAGCGCGGAGCCGTCGTGGTGCCGGTCGGCCCCGGCGAGGCCGAGGACGTGCTGGAGCTGCGCGAGGCGCTGGAGAGCACCGCCGTCCGCCGGATCACCCGCCGCCCCGACGGCCTCGACGCGCTGGTCCGGCAGCTGTCCGAACTGATCGACCAACAGCGAGAACCCGCCCGACGGGCCGACCTCGGCGCCTTCGCCGACGCCGACGAGGCCTTCCACCGGGGCATCGTGACGGCCGCCGGCAACCGGCTCGCCGAGCGGTTCTACGAAACGCTGCGCGACCGCCAGCGCCGGATGGCCGTCCAACTGCTCCAGGTGCGGCCGGAGCGGCAGCCGCAGCGGCTGGCCTCGCTGGTCGAGGAGCACACCGTGCTCGTCGAGCGGATCGCGGCCCGCGACGCCGAGGGCTTCACCGCCGCCCTGCGCAGCCACCTGGACGCCCACCGCGCCGTCACCGACGGCTGAGCCCGCCTCATCGCGCGCCGCCCGCTCCGAGCGTGCGCCGAACGGCACGGGCGCGCCGAAGGAGCGGGCGCACACCCCCGACGGACCGCCGGGACCGACCATCCGACAAGGAGCAGCACCGCCATGAGCACCACCCGGCCACCGTCCGCCGGTCCCGTCGCACCGTCCGGCCGGGGGCGGCCGTGGCTGCCCGCGGCCCTGGCCATGCTCTGCTGCGGCTGGGGCGGCAACCAGTTCACGCCGCTGCTGCTGATGTACCGCCACCTCGGCGGCTACTCGGAGGTCACCGTGGACGCCTTCCTGGGGGCGTACGTCCTCGGGCTGGTCCCCGGACTGCTGGTCGGCGGCGCGGCCTCGGACCGCTACGGGCGCCGCCCGCTGATGATCGGAGCGGTGGCCGCCTCGCTCGCCGCCAGCGGGGTGCTGTGCGGCGGCACGGTCGGCCAACTCCCCATCTACGCCGGGCGGTTCCTCACCGGCACAGCCGTCGGCATCGCGATGGCGGTCGGCACCAGCTGGGTCAAGGAGCTCTCCCAGGCCCCGCACGACCCGGCCGCCGACCCCGGGGCCGCCGCCCGCCGTGCATCCCTCGCCCTGACCGTCGGCTTCGGCCTCGGCGCGGGGGTGGCCGGGGTGCTCGCCCAGTGGGGGCCCTGGCCGATGGTCAGCCCGTACCTCGCCCACCTGCTGGTCACCCTGCCCGCCCTGTTCCTGCTCCCGAGGGCCGTCGAGACCCGGGCCCGTACCGGCGCCGTCCGCAGCCTCCGGGCCGACCTCAGGGTCCCGGCGGCCGGGCACCGGCGCTTCGTGCGGGTGGTCCTGCCGATGGCCCCGTGGGTGTTCGGCTCGGCCGGCGTCGCGTACGCGGTGACCCCGCAGCTGGTCGGCGACCGGCTCGGCGACCGGTCGCTCGCCTACGCGACCCTGCTGACCGTCCTCACCCTCGGCACCGGCGCCCTCGTCCAGCCCCTTGCCAAGCGCCTGGACTCGCTCTCCTCGGCACGGGGCGTGATCGTCTCCATGGCACTGATGGCCTGCGGCATGGCCGTCTGCGCCGCCGACGCGGCGGTCCGCTCCCCGCTGCTCGGCCTGGCCGGCGCCGTCCTCCTCGGCGCCGCCTACGGCATCGGGGTGGTCTCCGGTCTGCTGGAGATCCAGCGCATCGTCACCCCCGACGACCTGGCCGGCATCACCGGCGTCTACTACGCGCTCTGCTACTCGGGCTTCCTGCTGCCCGCCGTGCTCGCGGCGCTCTCCCCGCTGGCCTCCTACACCGTGATGCTCGGCGTGCTGACGGCCCTCGCCCTCGCCAGCCTCACCGTGATAGCCGTCTCCTCCCGCCGCCCCACCCCGGCCGAAGCCGCCCGCTGACGGCCGCCCGACCGCCCCGCCCCCGGGCGGGCGGGCGGCGGCATGGTCGGGCGGAACAGCCACCTGGTCGGGGGAGAATCACCAAACGGCTCCAGATGCTCGCCACGTCCTTCGGGCGGGCGTGGGCGGGGAGGCCGTTGGTGAGGTCCTCGACGAGGAGGCGCCAGGCGATGGCGTCGGCGGTGGCGCGGCGGGCGGTAGCGGCCCGGGTGGCGGCCCCGGGTGGGCCGGGCGACGATGGCCGGACGTAGCCGACCGACGGCCCCCTGGGCCAGGACGCCCCGGCCCCCGGGAAGAGGCTCCCATGAACGCCGACCCCCCGCGCGGTACCGCGCACCCGACGCATCCCGGCGCCACCGCCGTGGGCGGCCGGGCCGCCGCCCGGCGCTGGCGGGCGCTCGCGGTCTGCCTGGTCGCCGGCTTCATGACCCTGCTGGACGTCAGCATCGTCAACGTCGCCCTGCCGACCGTACGGGACGGGCTGCACATGTCCGACAGCGGCCTGCAGTGGGTGATCACCGGGTACTCGCTGGCCTTCGGCCTGGTCCTGGTGCCCGCCGGGCGGCTCGGCGACGCGCGCAGCCGGCGGGCCGTCTTCCTCGCCGGGCTCGCCCTGTTCACCACGGCCAGCGCGCTCGCCGGGGCGGCCCGCAGCCAGGAGTGGCTGGTGCTGGCCCGGCTGTTCCAGGGCGCGGCCGGCGGGGTGCTGGTGCCGCAGGTGTCCGGCTTCATCCAGGTGCTGTTCCAGGGCCCCGACCGCGGCCGGGCCTTCGGCGCCCTGGGCGCGACCATCGGGCTGTCCACCGCCGTCGGGCCGCTGCTCGGCGGGCTGCTGATCCACCTGGTGGGCCCGCAGGACGGCTGGCGCTGGGTGTTCCTGGTCAACCTGCCGATCGGTGTCGCCGCCCTGCCGATCGCCTACCGGCTGCTCCCGGCACCGCCGCCTGCCGCCCAGCGGGCCGGGCACCGGGACTTCGACCCGGTCGGCGTGCTGCTGCTCGGCGCCGGGACGGTCGCGCTGCTGCTGCCGTTCGTCCAGGCGCAGCAGTGGCACGGCGCGGCGCGCTGGCTGCTGCTGCCGCTGGCGGCGGTGCTGCTCGCCGCCTTCGTCGGCTGGGAGCTGCACTACGGGCGGCGGCGCGAACCGCTGGTGAGCATGGCGCTGTTCGCGGTGCGCCCGTACGCGGCGGGGGTGCTGCTGTCGCTGGTGTACTTCGCCGGGTTCACCGCGATCTTCTTCATCTTCACGCTCTACCTCCAGGCGGGCCTGCACTACTCGGCGCTGACGGCGGGCCTGGCGATCACGCCGTTCGCGGTGGGGTCGGGGGTGTCCGCGGCGGTGGGCGGCCGCCTGGTGAGCCGGCTGGGGCGGCGGCTGGTGGTGACCGGGCTGGTGATGGTGCTGACCGGACTGCTGGCCTCGGCGCTCGCGGTGCAGCTGTGGTCGGGGCCCCGGGTGGGCTGGACGACGGCGCTTCCGCTGCTGGTCGCCGGGGCGGGTAGCGGACTGGTGATCGCCCCGAACCAGACGCTGACCCTCCAGCAGGTGCCGGTGGCCCGGGCGGGCAGCGCGGGCGGGGTGCTGCAGACCGCGCAGCGGGTCGGCTCGGCGGCGGGCATCGCCGTCGTCGGCTCGGTGTTCTTCGCCCATGCCGCCGGCCCCCGCCCGGACTGGGCGCTGGCCTTCCAGCTGGGGGTGACGGTGGCGGCCGGCCTGGTGCTGACGGCGCTGCTGGTGGCGGTCGCCGACATGGCCTCGGGCCGGGGAAGTTTCCGGGCCGCCGGGCCGCGGGTAGGGGACGGGCCGTGACGGACCCCCGAACGGACTTCCTGGCCGCCGCCGGTGCGGCCGAGGAACTGCTGCGCCGCCCCGAGGTGGCGCAGGCCTGGCAGCGGCCGAGCGCGCTGGCGCGGTGGAGCGTCGGCGGCCTGGCCGGGCACCTCGCCTACCAGGTGTTCTGTGTGCCGGAGCTGCTGGCCGCCGCCGTACCGACGGAGCCGGTGGTCGGTCTGCTGGACCACTACGCCCGGTCGGCCTGGGTCGACGCGCCGCTCGACGCCGACCTCAACGTGCGGATCCGGCAGGGCGGCGAGGCCTTCGCGGCCGACGGGCCGGCCGCGCTGCACCGCCGGCTCGCCGCCGTGCTGCGGGAGCTCGCGGCCGACCTGGAAGCGGCGGACGGCACCCGCCCGGTCCGGCTGCCGTTCTGGGGCCCGTGGTCGCTCACCCTCGACGACCTGCTGCTCACCCGGACGATGGAACTGGCCGTCCACGGCGACGACCTGGCGGTCAGTGTCGGGGTGCCGGGTCCCGAACTCCCCTGGGACGCCGCCGAGTCGGTGTTCGGCCTGTTGACCCGGCTGGCCGCCCGGCGGCACGGCAGGGCGGCGGTGCTGAGGGCGCTCAGCCGGGCCGAGCGGGCACCGGGGAGCATCGCGGCGTTCTGAGCCCGGGGACGGACCCTTGAGCCGGATCAGTGGTCCCGGCGGTGGACGGCGACCGCCGCGACGGCCACCGAGGCCAGCGACCACACCGCGAAGGTGATCCAGGCGCCCGTGACGGTGGCCGGGTACTCGGACGGACGCAGGCCGGCCAGGGTGGTCCGGGCCAGCCGCTGCCAGGCGGGCAGCGGCAGGGCGTGCAGCAGGTCGGCGCTCCAGCGGTAGCGCTCGGTGATCAGCGACGGGACGAAGAACAGGACCGCGACGGTGCCCACCACGGCGCCCGCGCCGTGCCGGATCAGGGTGCCGAGGGCGAGGCCGACCAGTGCGCAGACCGGGCCGAACAGCACCGCCGCCGCCACGTACCGCAGCGCGGTCGGGTCGGTGACGGACTGTCCGATGCCGGTGCCGGACAGGATCGCCTGGCTCGCGCCGAAGGAGACGCCGACGGTGAGCACCCCGTAGCCGAACAGCACGGAGGCCAGGACGCAGGCCTTGGCGACGAGCACCGCCCGGCGGTCGGGTACGGCGGCCAGGGTGGTGCGGATCAGCCCGCTCGCGTACTCGCCCGTGATGGCGATCGCGCCGAGGCCGCCCGCGACCAGCAGCAGGATGTCGGCGGAGGCGAGGTTGAACGCGTCGTTCAGCGCCACCTGCGCCATGACCGCCGGGTCGCCGTCCCCCGGCGTCCAGTGGTCGCGGGTGTACAGGGCGGACTTGAGGTTGGCGGCGACGATCGCCAGGGCGCTGAGGCCGAGCACCCAGGGGATCGAGCGCAGCGACCAGAACTTGATCCACTCGGCGGCGAGCAGGTCGAGGAACCGGGGGGCGGGTTCGGCGGACGCTGGGGTCACGGTGCTCATCGGGTCTCTCCGGCGGGGTACTCGACGCTGTCGGCGGTCAGGTTCATGAACGCCTCTTCCAGGGAGGCGCCCCGGTCGGTCAGGGCGTGCAGCAACAGGCGGTGTTCCAGGGCGAGTTCGCCGATCCGGGCGGCGTCCAGGCCGCTCACCGCGAGGGCGCCGTCCGGGCCGGGCCGGACGGCCGCGCCGGCCGCCGTCAACACGGCCGCCAGCCGGTCGGGTTCGGCGGCCCGGACGGTGACGGTGGCCCGGCCGGCCCGGGCGGCGAAGCCGGTCAGGCTCTCGTCGGCGAGCAGCCGGCCGCGCCCGATCACCACCAGGTGGTCGGCGGTGTGCTCCATCTCGGCCATCATGTGACTGGAGACGAAGACCGTGCGGCCCTCGTCCGCGAGCCGCCGGAACAGCCCGCGCACCCAGAGCACGCCCTCCGGGTCCAGCCCGTTCAGCGGCTCGTCGAAGAGCAGCACCGGCGGGTCGCCGAGCAGCGCACCGGCGATGCCCAGGCGCTGACGCATGCCGAGCGAGTAGCCGCGGATCCGGCGCCCGGCCGCTTCGGCGAGCCCGACCTCCTGCAGCACCCGCTCGACCCGGGTGAAGGGGATCGCGTTGGCCCGGGCCAGCGCCCGTAGCTGGGCCCGCCCGGTGCGCCCGCCGTGCGCGTCGCCCGCGTCCAGCAGCGCCCCGGCGTGCCGCAGCCCGCGGGGGCGGTCGCGGAAGGGGCGCCCGTCGACGGTGACGGTGCCCCCGGTGGGGGAGTTGAGGCCCAGGACCAGCCGCAGGGTGGTGGACTTGCCGGCGCCGTTGGGGCCGAGGAAGCCGGTGACCCGGCCGGGCCGGACGGTGAAGGAGAGGTGGTCGACGGCGGTGCGGAGGCGGTGGCCGCGGCCGTAGCGCTTCGTCAGCTCGGTGACTTCGATCATGGACCCCACGGTGCCCGGGGCAGCCGGGCGGCCGCATCGGACCGGTGTCGACACCGCAGGTCACCCACGGACGTACAACCACGGTCGGATGACGGCGCCGCGGACCGTCGTTACGATCTTGAACCATGCCCTCGACTCCCTCCCCGCCACTGCTCCGGCGCGTCCCGCCCGAGGCCTGGGTCGGCCTCGCCTGGTGCGTGGCCGCCGGCTACCCGGCCGTCCTGCTCGGCGGAGCCGCCGCGCAGCACCCCGGCGCCGCCGCGCACGGCGGCTGGGCGTTCACGCTGGCCGACACGGTGGTGGCCTTCGCGGGCGCGGCGCTGGTGCGGCGGCTGCCGGTGCTCTCCGTCGCCCTGCTGCTGGTCGCCGCGTTCACCGAGACCGACGGCTGGGCCGCCGGCGCTCAGGTGCCGCCCGGCGCGCTGCTCGCGGTGGACGCCGCGCTCTGCCTGATCACGGCGACCCGGCCGCGGCGCAGCTCCCGGGCCGCGTTCGCGCTGGTCATGCTCTTCCTGGTGCTGCACATCGGCCTGGTGCGCGGCAGCACGGTGGGTATCTTCACCGGTACCCACATCGGCTCTGCCGACGGCGCCGCGCTGCTCGCGCTGGTCGCCTGGCTGGTCGGCCGCTCGGTGCGGCAGAACCGGGAGCACGCCGAGGCGCTCAGCGCCCGGGCGGCCGAGGAGGCGGTCACCGCCGAACGGCTGCGGATCGCCCGCGAGATGCACGACACCGTCGCGCACAGCCTCGGCATCGTCGCCCTCCAGGCCGGTGCCGCCCGCCGGGTGATCGGCCGTCGGCCGGAGCGGGCCGAGCAGGCGCTGGGTGAGATCGAGGCCGCCGGACGGGACACCCTGGCCGCGCTGCGCCGGATGCTGGTCGTGCTGCGCCGGGCCGACGGCGAGGCCTCGGCCACGGTGCCGCAGGGCCTGGCCGACCTCGACCGGCTGGCCGGGGCGACCACGGCCGCGGGGGTGCGGGTGGAGGTACGGCGGCACGGCGAACCGGGGCCGCTGCCGCCGGAGGTGGACCTCGCGGCCTTCCGGATCGTCCAGGAGTCGGTCACCAACGTGGTGCGGCACGCGGACGCCGGGGCCTGTGTGGTCGCGGTGGACCACCGCACGGCGGGGGAGCTGTCCGTCGAGGTCACCGACCGCGGGCGGGGCCGGGGCCGGGGCCACGGGCCCGGCGCCGGGGTCGGGCTGGCGGGGCTGCGGGAACGGGTCGCCCTGCTGCGCGGCGAGTTCGCGGCCGGGCCGCTGCCCGGGGGCGGCTTCCGGGTGGCCGCCCGGCTGCCGGTGCCGGTGCCGCCACCGGTGCCTTCCGCGTCGGGCGGGGAGGTGGAGGCGTGATCCGGGTGGTGCTGGCCGACGACCAGCCGCTGGTGCGCGCCGCGCTGGAGATGGTGATCGCGGAGACGGCGGACGTCGAGGTGGTCGGCGAGGCGGGCACCGGGGCGGAGGCCGTCCGGTTGGCCGCCGAACTGCGGCCGGACGTCGTGGTGATGGACATCCGGATGCCCGGTATGGACGGCATCGAGGCGACCAGGGTGGTGACCGCCGACGGCGGGCCGACCAGGGTGGTGGTGCTCACCACCTTCGACGAGGACGAGCACGTGTACGCGGCGCTGCACGCGGGGGCGTCCGGCTTCCTGGTCAAGGACATGGCGCTGGACGACATCCTCGGCGCGGTGCGGGTGGTGGCCGCGGGGGACGCGCTGATCGCCCCGGGTGTGACCCGGCGGCTGATCGGGGCGTTCGTCGCGGGGCGTCCGCCGACGAGCGCCCCGGGCCCGGCCGCCGCCGTCGAGCGACGGCTGGCGGCGATCACCGGGCGCGAGCGGGAGATCCTCACGCTGGTCGGGCGGGGCCTGTCCAACGCCGAGATCGCCGCCGAGCTGGTGCTCAGCGTCGCGACCGTCAAGACCTACATGACCCGGCTGCTGGCCAAGCTCGACGCCCGGGACCGGGTGCAGCTGGTCATCCTGGCCTACGAGGCCGGCCTGGTCTCGGTGTCCGGCTGACCGGGGCCGCCACGGCGACGACCCCGCCACAGAAACGATTCAGCGCTCGATCGCGAAGCGCCGGTGCTCAGCGCTTGACCGCCACGCCCGCGTACATCGCGATGTCCTGGTCGCGGACGGGCGCGGCGCCGGCGTCCGGCCGCCAGTGGTGCACCAGCGTGACCCCCGGGTCGAGCAGCTCGTAGCCGTCGAAGAACGCCTCCGCCTCGGCCTTGTCCCGGATCTGGAGCGGTATGCCGCGCGCGTTGTACTCGCGGCCGACGCCGCCCACGCCCACCGGGTCGGTGTCGCCGGTGAAGACCGTCAGGGCGAGGAAGCTGCCGGGCGCCAGCGCGTCCATGAAGCGGCGCACGATGCCCTGCGGGTCGTCCTCGTCCAGCACGAAGTGGACGATCGCGATCAGCGACAGCGCCACCGGCTGCGAGAGGTCGAGCACCTCGCGCAGCCGGGGGTCGGCGATGATCGACTCCGGGTCGCGGAAGTCGGCGTCCACGTAACAGGTGCGGCCCTCGGGCGAGCTGTCCATCAGGGCCCGCGCGTGGGTCAGCACGATCGGGTCGTTGTCGACGTACGCGACCCGGGCCCCGGGGGCGACCGCCTGGGCGATCTCGTGGACGTTCGGCGAGGTCGGGATGCCGGTGCCGATGTCGAGGAACTGCCGCACGCCGTACTCCTCGGCGAGCCGGCGCACCGAGCGCTGCATGAACTCGCGGGTGGTGCGCATCGAGATCGGCAGCGCCGGCCAGGCCTGCACCGAGGCGTGCGCCGCGGTGCGGTCCGCCTCGAAGTTGGTCTTGCCGCCGATGAGGTAGTCGTAGACCCGGGCGGAGTGCGGAACGTCCATCCGCAGGTCCACCGACGGGTAGTCCTCACGCGGAGCGCGCTCCGTCCGGATCTCGTTCGCCATGCTCGTTCTCCCGCTCCTGGGCGTCCGTTCCCGGACGATCCGTCACCGGCCGCCGTGGTGGCGGTCCACGGTGCGCATGGTAACGGTCGCCGGGAACGGCGGGATGACGAGGGCTCAGGCCTGTGCCTCCGGGGCCACCGGTTCGAGCACGGCGGCGCCCGGCTGGCGGGGGACGGCGGCGGTGTCGGCGTCGCCCCGGCCGTGCGCCGCGAGTTCGAGCGCGGCGCCGGTCCAGGCGACGCCGAAGGCCCAGGTCGCCAGCCACTCGCCCAGGTACAGCGGGCGCACCGACCAGTCGGAGCCGACACCCGTCACCCCGGCCAGGCCGGAGAGCGCCAGGGCGGCCAGGATCACCACCCCGGCCACCAGGTAGGCCCTGCCCACCCGGGCCGGCTGGGCGGAGCGGGGATTGCGGAAGGAGAAGAGGCAGAACAGCGCCAGCATGACGAACAGCAGCCCGGCGAAGACCAGGTGGAACACCCCCACGGTGCGCTGGACACCGGACGCGCCGTCCGGGGCCGTCGGGCACAGCGCGACCCCGAGCGCGAAGAAGCCGGCGGCCGTGCTCCAGCGGTCGTCCCGGCGGTCGAAGCGGTAGCAGATCAGGAACACCCCGAGGGCGCACAGCCCGCCGACGAAGAGGTCCCGGGTGTCGGTGTAGTACGAGCCGCTCATCGAGTCCGGCCAGAAGCCGTCGGTGCCGCGCCCCGTCACCTGGGCGGCCAGCCAGTTGCCGAACGGCAGGGCCGGCGGCAGCAGGATGCCGATCAGGCCGACGCCGAGGCGCAGGATAGCGATGGTCCGAACGTCCTGGACGCTCTGCCGGACATCGGGGGAGTGCTGCGTGCGCGAGTCGTTGGGCACGGACGCCTCCTTGCCTTTCGCACGGGCGCGGGGCCCGCTGGTCCTCCGGTCGCGAGGGGACGGCGTGGGGCGGTGCGGACGGGCGCCGCCACACACCTGAGCGACCGTCAACTGGTGTACCCGGATCGGCGTTCGGAGCACCACCGATCCGGGCGGTTTTACGCCCTCGACGACCGTCCGGAGAACCAGGGTCACCATCGACCACGGCTGCCCGGCCTCCACCTCCCGTCGGCGCGGCCGGACCGCCTCCGCCGCCTTCCGGTCTCCGTCGAAGCGGTTCAGCCGGTGGGTTGCCGGGTGCGCGCGATCAACGCGTTGAGCAGGGCCGCCCCGCGCTCGGCGTCGTCCACGCTGACCGCGAAGTCCGTGCCCCGGCGGGTGCGCACCACCAGGCAGACGCCCCGGCGCAGCATCACGGTGGTGCCCAGCCCGTTGATCCGGTAGCCCCAGCCGCCCACCTGCGCGGCGGTGCGCTGCTCGGCGCGGGCGGAGTCGAGCTCGGCGGGGGACCAGTGGCGGGCCGGCCGGCCGAACGGGCCGAAGCCGACGGTCAGGCCGCGGGCGGTCACCCGCACCCGCACCGAGGAGCAGGCCAGGCACGCGAGGGAGGCGACGGTGAACGGCAGCACCAGCGCCCAGTCCAGCTCGGCGACCCCGCTCGCGACGGCCAGCAGCCCCGCCACCGCGGCCAGTCCGAACACCGCCGCGGCCAGTTGCAGCCACGGGTTGGCGGCCCGGGAGAGCCAGACGAACCGCTCACCCGCCGGCACCTCCAGTGCCGGTGCCCCGGCCGCCGGGCGCGGCTCGGGCCGACCGCCGTAGCGGCGGCCCGCCAACCAGGCCAGCAGCCCGGCGAGGCCGGTGGCCAGCAGGATCAGGACCACCTCGACGCCCACCGGTGCGGCGTCCTGCCAGCGGGTGCGGTCCAGGTTGGCGTGCACGATGGAGGCCTGCGCCCCCGTCAGCAGCACCCCGCCGGTCGCCAGCGTGGCCGCCGCGGCCCCCGGCAGCCGACCGGCCCGGTAGCGCTTCAGGACCACCGCGGTCAGCACCAGGACCGCCCAGAACACCGCCGGGACGAGCGTGGCCGCCGTCAGCGACATCGAGTCGTTCGGCTTCCGCCCGTCCCAGTGGGTGGCCAGTGGGTCCGGCAGCCGGTGGCGGGCCACCAGCGGCAGGGCGATCAGCAGTGCCAGCACGCCGACCGACCAGGCCGTCGCGGCCCAGACGGCACCGCGCGGTGCCTGCCGCTCCGCCGCCGTCGGCTCGGTCGTTCCCTCGTCCGTCACGACATCCCCCTGATCATGTCCACGAGATCGTTCCTGCTGTAGCCGGCCCGGGCCGCGTCCTCGACCAACCGCCGTACCCGCTCGACCAGTTCGGAGCGGGTGTCGGCGCCGGTCGCGATCGTGATGCCGCGGCCCCGGCGGAACTCCAGCACCCCCTCGTCGCGCAGCGTCCGCAGCCCGCGCAGGACGGTGTTGGTGTTCACCCCCAGGGCCCGGGAGAGCTCCCGGGCCGGGGGCAGCTTGTCCCCGGGGGCGCACTCGCCCTCGGCGACGGCGCGTCTGATCGCTCCGGCGACCTGTTCGTGCAGCGGTCGGGTGTCCCCGATGTCCAGCTTCAGCAACATGGTGCTAGTGACGATAGCACCATTCATTTTTGCTGCCACCCTCCCGGGCCCGCCCGGTGCGCGTGGGCGGCGGCTACCCCCGCTCGTCCCCGAGCAGGCCGAACTCCTGCATCAGCTCGCCGATCTCGGTGGCCTCCAGTCGGCGCAGCAGTCGCTTGCGCAGGAACTCCGGTCCGGGCAGGTCGAGTTCGGCGCCGTCCCGGAGCCTGGTGGTGGCGGCGAGCAGCCTGCGCACGTCGTAGGTGGAGTTGAACACCTCGGGTACACCGCGCTCGACGTCGAGCAGCCGGTAGACGGCCTCCATGCCGGCGGGGGAGTCGGCGGTGGCCGGGGTGAGGTCGAAGTCAATGTCGGTGACCTCCACCTCGTAGCGGAACCGCACGCCCTGGTCCATCAGCCAGTGGGTGAGCGGCAGGACCATGGACTCGTACTGGCTGTACTTGGTGAACTTCAGCGCGGACAGGTCCGGCAGGCCGCCGATGTGGTGGACGAAGCGGTGCAGGTAGAGCTTCATCTCCAGCGCGCCGTGCCACTCCTCGAAGGCGAACATGGTGCGCCAGTACAGCCAGAATTTGCTGTCCAGGAAGTTCCGCGAGAAGACCTCGTCCATCCGCTGGCCCTCCAGCTCCTCGCGGGTGGCGAGGAACACCCGGACCAGGTCCTTCTGCGCCTTGTCGTCGAGCGCGAACCGGCCGTCGGTGCCGGCGTCCTGGCCGCGGCGCTCGGTGACCCGCTGGAGCAAGAAGTTCGGGTCGTCCTTGTTAGCCGCATGGACACCCCTGCACCCGCCGGATTGCGTGGGCACGCGGCGGAAAGGACGGTGGGACAGTGGCAGGTGCGCGAGGAAACGATCTTCCGCAGGTGGACCTTCTACTTCGCAAGTCGCAAGAAGTGCGTGGGGTGGCGACCCGGGGCATCCTGTCCATCAAGGCGCTCACCGGGCGGAACTCGGCTCGATGCGGGGGGATGTGCAGCACCGCCCCGGCGTCGACCTGCGGGAACGGGACGATCTTGCGGTCCACGGTGATCAGGTCGTCCGCGTGGGCGTACGCGGCGAGCCGGTAGGCGACCGACAGGTAGACCGACTTGGCGGTCTTCAGGTCGCCCAGGACCGTCTTCCCGTTGATCCTCACCATGAAGTCGAACGAGCCCGCGTACTCGTGCTCGCGCGACCAGGCGACATCTTCGGCGTGCAGCAGCTCGGGCTGGTAGCGGTCGAGCCACGCCTCGATGTGCGGCACGTACGGCTCGACGTCGTGGTGCGGGTACGGCACCTCTTCGCCGCGCAGCCGCAGCTCGAAGTAGTCGTGTACCAGGCTGCCGACATCGGCCCGCACCTCTTCGCCGCGTACTTCAGGAAGTCCACGGCGGCCTGGCGGTCGCGGGCGGCGATGCGCTGGACCACCTCCAGGTCGGTCACCGCAGCCTCGGCCGCCATGCCGGCCGATCAGGTTTGCAAGAACGGCTTCGCCTCCATGTTCAGGATGGACGTCGCCGAGGGGGCGAGGTCGCCCGAGGCCGGGTGGACGTAGTAGCGGGAGCCCCGCTGGTGGATCGTGCGGACGCCGTCGGACATGCGTTCCTTCCATATGCGGGCACGCAAAAGCCCCGGCTGTCCAAGCGACAACCGGGGCTGATGGAGGCTTACTTACTTACTTACCTTACCGGCCCGTGCTCAGCGCTGACGGCGCAGCAACTCCCACATCACCGGACCGGTCAAGCCGACGGCGGCAGCAGTCGCGGTCGGCCAACTGACCTGAAAGTGGAGGGCCGCAGTCGTGAGCAGCCCGTGCCCGTAGACCGCGACGTCTCGCCACGTGACGGGACGGTCGCTACCACCGTTGGCCGGGAGGGGGCTGCACTGGTGTGTCATGATGGGACCTCTTCCGATGCTCTTTCGCAGGGGCAGCGAGGAAACGCGGGCCACCTCTCCTAGACCGAGATGTGGCCCGCACTCGCTTGCAGTGAGAGTACCGTCACGGATGACATCCCATCAAACGCGCATGTCTGCAGGTGTCTTCATGTGGAGAGCAAGTTTGAAGGCTGCTCTCTCCAGTCCTCGACCGCCTGAGGTTGCTACTGGGGATTTCCCTAGTTGCAAGTATCGCCGCAGGTCAGGGGGCAACTTGTCATGCATATGATCTCATGGTAAAGGCTATCCGCCGAAATCGCACCGGAATGCATAGAGTGTTCACGAATAATCCCTGGTCATCGCCCGTGCCTGGTGATGTGCGAGGTTGCTTAACTCAATGACTGCGAGTATGGAATTCACGTCTGAAGTGATGGCAGCGAGTCCGAGTAACCCGGCACCTCCGCCTCGACACGGGCGGTCGCGGCCTGCTCGTCGGCCTCGCGCTCCTCCGGGGTCCGCAGGTGCGGCACGGGGGTGTAGACGAAGACGACGTTCTCGATCGCGGTTGCGGTGCGGTCGATCGCGTCGAAGCGGTCGCGCAGGGCCATGCAGTGGCCTCCAGGGCTTCGCGGATTCGGGCGTGGAAGTCGGCCAGGGTGCCGGTGTTCGGGACGACGAGGTCGGCGTGGTCGGGGCCGAGCTGGTGCTCGGGTGGTCGGCGGCTGCTCGACGGGCCGGGAGCGGCGGGTTCCGGGGCCTTCGGGGCTGCCGGTCGCGGGACGGGTGCGGAGCCGTCGGGGATCACGATGCCCTGGCCCGGGAAGATCAGGTCGGGATAGGCGACGGTGGCGGCGTTCGCGGCAACCAGGGATTCCAGGGTGACGCGGTAACAGGCGGCGATCTCCCACAGGGTGTCGCCGGGGACGACGGTGTGAACCGGCGGCTCGGCGGTCGGCGCGGTGACGGTCGGCAGGCTGATGACCTGCCCGACCTCGATCCGGTTCGGGTTGGGCACCTGCGGGTTGGCGTTGATCACCGCGTCCAGGCCGACGCCGTAGCGGGCGGCGACGGCGGCGAGGGAGTCACCCGCGGCGATGGTGTGGGTGGCAGCGCCCGGGGCCGGGGTGGGCAGGGGGTCCGGGACGGGGGCGGGCTGCTCGGTCTCGGCCGGGGGAAGCACCTGGTCCGCGGGGGCTGGCTCGGCGGTCGGCGCGGCCGTTGGCGACGCGGACGCGGCGGGCACGGTGATCTCCTGGCCCTCCACGATGCGGTCGGGGTTGGAGATCTGGGGGTTGAGGGAGAGCAGCCCGGTAACCGTGGTGCCGAGCGCGACAGCGATCCCGCCCAGCGTCATGCCCCGGCGGATGGTGATGGTCGGGGTGGCCGTCGGCTGCGGAGCGGGCGCGCTGCCGAACTCGATGAGGAGGCGGGCGAGCTGCTTGGGGCCGGGGATGCCGTCGGCGTCGGCGGTGTCGCCGAGCTTGAGCTGCCAGACGCGGAAGCTCTCGGTGTCGGCGTTGCCCCACACCGGCCCGGGGCCCTCGGTGTAGCGGGAACAGCCGGCCTGGACGAGGGCGCGGCCCATGACGGTGATGTGCTCGCCGCGCGGGCGCGGGCCTCCAGCAGCCGGGCAGCGTCGACGGAGACGTGCTCACCGGCCGTGAACGGCAAGGTCATGTCGTGGGCCCACAGCTCGCGAGCGGTGGCATGCGGGACCTCAGAGTCCAAGCACGCCTCGTAGTAGACGATGGTCCGCGCGATGCGCAGGGATTCGTCTGAGGGGTCGGCGGCCCGGGTCTTGCGGCGTGCCACGGCGTGCTCCTCTCAGACGTCTGGTGCGCTATCTGGGGATCCCGGGAGGTAGGCCCGGCCACCCCGGGTAGGGTGGAGGCGGAGGCGGCGGTGGAGGCTGGTAGACGGGCGGGTCGTACTTAACCGGATTGTTTGAATGGCCGGGAGCAGGCCCGCGGACGACGGCGAAGACGGTGATCACCGCAATGAATACGGCTACGAGGGCGCAGGCGGCCCAGCTCAGAATGAGCAAGAGTCCACTTAGGCGTTGAAGTGCTGCTCGGCTCTTGCTCCGCATAGCCACCTCTACGCGTAGGTCAATTGGCGTCCGCCTTCATGATGCCCTAGGGCCTGTGTGAGGTTGTGATCAGTCGGTCGTCCGCAGGAGGTCGTCGATCCAGATCATCGAGGCGCGGAGGTGGAGGCCGGCGAGGTAG
>NZ_JBVKDS010000026.1:0-76676 GCF_055633695.1 Kitasatospora sp. NPDC114501
TTGCCTACGCGTCACAGACACAGTCGTACCGGGTTTCACCCTCGGACGAAGGCAGAACCCGAAGACTGATCACAACCTCACACAGGCCCTAGAGCGGACTTGCCGACACCAGGCGCCCCGCGGACGATGATGACTTCTTCCGGACGGTCGCTGACGAGTGCCTCGATGAGGTCGGCGAGTGCTGCCGGCCGGTCGACGGTCAGCTCCTGGTCCGGTCCGATGCGTAGTGTTCCCGGGATTCGCCGAAGGCTCCTCTCCCATTGGGTGAAGAGTAGCTTTCCGTCCGGTCCGACGAAGTATTGGTTGAACTGGTCACCGTTCTGCACCGCGTTGACGGTGCCGCCTGCGTCCGCGCGGTTGGTCTGTGTGGTCGGCTGGACACGGGAAGGGGAAGCCAGCCCGGACTGTGCCTCGTCCGCCGGCCTCTCGTCGTTACTCACCTCGGAGTTGGCCGCGGTCCATTGGTGATGGACTGGTTGCCGTTCTGTACGGCATTGACGACTCCCTTACGGTCCGCTTTGTTGATCTGCCGCAGCGTCGGCGGCGCGGGGGAGAGCGGGCCGTCCGCGTGCTCGGATCCGCCGGCCGGGGTGACCTCCACGAGGTCGCCCGGCAACGCGGCGATGACAGCCATCGCAGCGGCTGCGGCATGGGATGCCGCGATCTGCTGGCTGCCGCGGGCATCTGCTGATGCCTTGGCACCGTCGGCGAGGTCGCTGATGCCCCGGATCGTCAGTGAGTCCACCTTGCCGAGGGCGGCTGCCGTGGCGAGCCCCGCGCTCTCCATCTCCACGGCAACCGCGTCGTTGAAGACCAGGACAAGCCGTTCACGCAGCGGGGAGTCCATCGAGTTGAGGACGGTCTCACCGGCGGCGACCGGCTTGATGTGGACCTCCGGTAGCCGGTCTGGCTGGTACGCACCCAGGCGGATCCGTTCCTGCCAGGCGGAGCCGCGCAAACTGTGCAGCGCGGTTTGCAGCAGCGCGTGCGAAGGGCTCCAGGCCGCCGGCCGGGCGAACTGCTCGTTGGGTCCGTGCTTGGACCCGTCGTACGCGTAGATCTTGTCCGCGACCACGACGTCACCGAGCCTGACATCGGACTTCAGGCTGCCTGCCACCCCGACGAAGATGATCGCCAGAGGTGCGAAGGCCGCCCTGAGCTGCTCTGTGACTACGGCCGTCCGGAGGTTTCCCGGTCCCACCTCCGCGATGACGACCTGGCGTTCCGATCCGGTCACCGTACCGACCTCGCACCACGTGCCCTCGTGGATCACGCGACGCGGGTCGCGCAGGTGCTCGCGTACCGCGTTGTACTCAAGGCTGATCGCCGTCAGCACGACGACTGGCCTGGCCGAGCCGAACTCGCCTTCCAGCAAGGGACCTTACCTCCAGGATTGGGACTTCCATCGAGCGTACCGCCGCCCGCCGACAGTCCCGACTCACCGCGAGCCGTGTCCAGAAGGCAGCAACAACTTGCGGCCCAGCGACGGCCTTCCGCCGACTCGTCGGCTGGGCCAGACTGTCCGGACGGAACCTTGACTCTCAGCACCGGGGAAACAGCCGTGACTGCGACGGATGACATCACTGTTGGCAAGCTGCTCCTGGCCGAGTACGAGAGAGTGAAGGAGGAACAGAAGACCCGAATAGGCTTCCGGGACAATCTGCTCTACATCACATTGGCTGCGATGGTGACGGTGCTGATCGGCGCGGCGCAGACACGCCAGCCCGCCTTGTTGCTGGCGCTGCCTGCGGCGACCTCCGTTCTCGGATGGACCTACCTGGCGAATGATCAGAAGATTAGTGCGATCGGCCTCTATGTTCGTACTGATCTAGGGTCTCGCCTGGCGGCACTCGCTGGCGAGCCTGAGAGCGTCTTCGGATGGGAATCAACACACCGGAATGATGGCCACCGGAGACAACGGAAGATCATCCAGTGCGCAGTCGATCTCACCGCCTTCGCTGCGGTTCCGGCTGCATCTCTTGCTGCGTTCTGGGTCTACGGCGCGGGGGCGGCTCTGCCGACCATTCTCTCCGTTCTGGAAGCGTTGGCAGTCATCGTGCTTGCTGCCCAGATTGTCCAGTACGTCGATGCCGCGAGGTAGGCCGCGCATGCGTGCCTCTTGCCGGCTCCTCGTGGAGCTGGGGACGAGACTGCGATGCCTCCGAACCAAACCAAGTGGAACGACCCTCCCGAAGGCGGGCCTGACGGGGTGATAGACGCTGGAGGTGCTCACCGATGGCAAGGTCAAACCGCGGATACCTGGAGGGAAGCGCGAGACTGGATTGTCGGGGGGCTGGTCTGGGGCAGACGGGTGTTTTTGCTTGGGGAAGCCGGACCATGTGGTTCGCTTTGTCGAACAATCTACTCTGGGAGTGCCGCGCGGTGTGACTTCCGTTGCCGCTGGCCTACATGCCGTCGGAGGCAGCCCCGACGTGTCGAATGCTGCACGTCAGGGCAGCCTCTTGATCCTTTCGAACTGCCCTTCTCCGTAGACTAGTTGTGCAGGTCGAATACCGCTGTGACGGGTGCGTGGTCGGACCAGCGTTCGGCATGGGAGGCCGCTCGTTCGACGTAGGCCTCGACGCACTTCTCAGCGAGGTTTCTAGTAGAGACGACTAGGTCGATCCTCCAGCCGGAGTCGTTGTCGAAGGCGCGGCCGCGGTAGGACCACCAGGTGTAGGGGCCGGTGCGGTCGGGGTGGAGGGCGCGGACGACGTCGACGTAGCCGGCCTCGTCGTAGACGCGGGAGAGCCAGGCGCGTTCCTCGGGGAGGAAGCCGGCGGACTTCTGGTTGGCCTTCCAGTTCTTGAGGTCCTCGGGGCGGTGGGCGATGTTCCAGTCGCCGCAGACGACGACCTCGCGACCGTCGGCGGCGGCGCGGGCGCGCAGGGCGGTGAGGTGGACGAGGAATTCCGCCATGAAGCGTTCCTTCTCGTCCTGGCGTTCGGTGCCGACCTCGCCGGAGGGGAGGTAGAGGCTGGCGACGGTCAGGCCGGGAAGGTCGATTTCGACGTACCTGCCCGAATTGTCGAATTCATCGGAACCGAATCCGATGGCCGTGCGCTGCGGCTCCTGGCGGGAGAGGACGGCGACGCCGGCCCGGCCCTTGGCGGCGGAGGGGGCCCAGACCGCGTGCCAGCCGTCCAGGTCGCGCAGTTCGACGGGTAGTTGTCCGGGTTCGGAGCGCACTTCCTGCAGGCAGACCACGTCCGCCTCGGTGCCGGCCAGCCATTCGACGAAGCCCTTCTTGGCCGCTGCCCGGATTCCGTTCACGTTCACACTCGTCACCACGATCACTCGGGAAGCCTACCGACTGGCCGTTGCCGGGCCGAACGGTGACGCGCGGACCGGCCGTCCGCGGCGGATTGGTGACAGTGGCTGACAGGAGCTGTCGTGAACGCGGCATGAATATGGGCGGCAGTCCCATCGAGCCGCGCCATTGGTCTTGACCATCTCCGGACAGAGCACCTAGGGTCGCTTACTGCAAGGACCTTTAATAAAGAAGGACGGATAAAGGCCCGCTCTCCCACCTGCCGCAACAGCGGACAGCGGGCCCGGGGTCCGCCCTCCTTGTCGCAGGGCGGACGAACAGCAGGGTGGAGGACGCGGTGGGAACGACAGGACAGCTTTCTGCGGTGCCGGAGCCGAAGTACTGGCACCTGCGCACGGTGCTGCTGCGGGCCATCGACTCGGAGTTCTCCACCGGGCAGGTGCTGCCCAACGAGCGCGAGCTCTCGGCCCGCTTCGGCGTCGCCCGGGCCACGCTGCGCCAGGCGCTGGACCAGCTGGAGCTGGAGGGCCGCCTGGTGCGCCGCCGGGGGATCGGCACCCTGATCGCCGCCCCGCGGGTCGGCGTCCCGGTCAACCGGCAGGAGGAGGGCTGGCCCGGCACCGCGCGCAGCCAGGCCTGGCGGACGGTCGACTGCACCACCGCCCCCGCCGCCGCGCAGCTGGCGAAGGGCCTCGGCATCGCCGAGGGCGCCACGGTGCACACCGTGCGCCGGGTCCGCATGGTGGAGGGCCGCGCGGTGGCCACCGAGTCGCTGCACGTCCCGGCCGCCGCCCTGCCGCACCTGCCGGGCTTCCGCGCCGAGAGCGACCGCGCCCGTTCGGTGCTGCGTCAGCTGGAGCGCCTGGAGGTGGACGGCGAGTCCCGCTCGGTCGAGCTGGGTGTCGCCGAGGCCGAGCAGGCCGCCCTGCTGGAGCGCCCGCCCGGCTCGCCGGTCCTGGTGATGACCACCCAGTACGCCTCGGCCGGCCGGCTGGTGGCGCTGGCGGTCTCCACCTACCGTGCGGACACCTGCAAGCTGACCTTCGGCGAGGCCGGACTCGTCGAGGTCACCCCGGTCGGCGCGACGGCCGAGGTCCGCACCGCCTCCTGAACCATCCTCCGGAAACCCTCAGGCCGAGGCCCGGGCGCCAACTGGCGTCCGGGCCTTTGCCGTTGAGTGGCGATGGGGCGGTGATGGGGCGGTGATGGGCCAGGCGGCCGCGGGGTGGGTGCCGGCGGCCGCCCGGGCGCCGGGGGTCAGGCCCGGGGCGGGTCCACCGCGAAGAGCTGCTCCTCGACGTGGTCGAGGGCGACGCGCAGGGCGCCCATCGCCACCACCTCCGAGCCGAGGGCCGCCAGGGCGACCTCGGGCGCGCGCAGGGTGAACTGGGCCAGGCGTTCGCGCAGCGGGTCCAGGACGCCGTCGAGGCCGGCCGCCCAGCCGCCGATCACCACCAGCTGCGGGTCGATGGCCAGCACGAGCGCGGCCACGCCCTGGACGAGGCGGGTGAGGAAGCGGTCCATGGCGACCTTGGCGACCTCGTCGCCCTCCCGGGCCAGCCGCAGCACGCGGGCCACCGCCGCCTCGTCCAGCGGGTTGAGGGGCTTGCCGGTGGTGGACAACAGGCGCTCGGGAGTGACCTCCTGGCCGAGCAGGTGCAGGGCGCCGATCTCGCCGGCCGCGCCGCCGAAGCCGCGGTGCAGCCTGCCGCCGATGAGGGAGCCCGCGCCCGGGCTGAGGCCGGCCATCACGAAGACGACGTCGTCGGCGCCGACCGCCGACCCCTGCCAGTGCTCGGCGATGGCGGCCAGGTTGGCGTCGTTCTCGATCATGACCGGGCAGCGGAAGGAGCGCCGCAGCTTGGCGCCGAGGTCGAGCCCGGTCCAGCCGGGCATCGCGGTGCCCAGCTGGACGGTGCCCTCGCGGTCCACGATGCCGGGGGTGCCGATGCCGACCGCCCACAGGTTGTCGCGGGAGATGCCGGCCTTGCGCAGCACCTCGGCGACGGCGGTGCGGACGGCGGCGAGCCGGTCCTCGGCGTCGAGGGTCTCGTCCACCGGCTTGAAGTGACTGCCCACCACCTCGCCGGTGAGGTCGGCCAGGATGACCCGGATGTCGTGCACGCCGATCTCGATGCCGAGGATGTGCCCGGCCTCGGCGCGGAAGCGGAACCAGCGGGCCGGGCGGCCGCGGCGGCCGGGGCCCGGCTGGCCGTCCTCCCTCGGCTGCTCGACCTCGGCGACCAGCCCGGTCTCGACCAGGCCCTCGATCACGCCCTCGACCGTCGGCCGGGAGAGCCCGGTCTCCCCGACGAGCTGAGTGAGGGTCACGGAGTGGCCGTTCCGCAGCGCCCGGAGCGTGACCGCCGCGTTGATCCGCCGCAGCAGCGAGGAGTCTCCTCCGGTGAGCCGATCCGCCAATGCGATGCCCTTCGCCGTTCGCGCGACTGCCCTGGCGCGCGTGTCGAGTGCGCGGTGCCCACCGAATGGCCCGCGGGGGAGCGCCCCCGGAGAACGCGGCACGGCGGCAGGGGGCCGCCTGCGCGAGGGCCGGAGGACAAGCGGAGCCTACCCGGGGACGGGCCCGGGCGGCGAGGATCATCGCAGCTCATCCCGGCTTCGGTATCGAAATGGTACGGATCGGGTGGCGGTGCGTGATCCGGGCTTCACCGCTCGGGCACGGACGGCCCGCGCCGGGCGGTGGCCGGGGCCGGTGTGACGGGTCGGGTCACCGACCGGACGCGGCGCACCGGCGGGAGCGGGCCGGGCCGAACGAACCGAACGAGCCGAACGAGCCGAACGACCTGAACGAGCCCACACCGCGCCAGGAGCCCACGGAGAGGGCGGACATCGCGGAGCCGATCGAGCCGATGGACGCGAACGAGCCGATCGAACCGATGGAAGCGGCCGACCCGATCGAGCCGATGGACGTGAACGACCCGATCGAGCCGATGGACAGGAACGAGCCCACCGAGCCGATCGAGAGGAAGGAGCCGACGGACCCGATCGAGAGGTTCGAGCCGATCGACGCGAGCGCGTCCACTGTGCGGAGAATCCGGGGCATGACCCCGATCGTAGCCAGCGGCTCCACCGGCCGCTGCTCGGTACGTGCTGCTCCCGTCGGCTCAGGCCATCCGCGGGTCAGTCCACCCGGGCCGCGAACAGCCGCTGCCCCAGCAGCCCCATCGGGTGCCCGTCCTCGGGGAGGGTCAGCACCGTCGGGCAGCCCGCGGCGGCCAGCGCCGCCCGCCAGTGCTCCGCCGGTCGGGCGGTGGGGCCGAGGGCGTCGCCGGTGATCAGCAGGTCGAGCTGTTCGGCGGTGGGCGCGAACAGCAGCAGCCGGCCGCCGGGGGAGAGCAGCCGCACCAGCGCCGGGAGTTCCCGCTCCGAGCGTCCGGTCACGGTGGCGACGACGAGGTCGTAGCGGCCGCCGTCGGGGGCGGGGTGGTGCTCGGTGGTCTGCCGGGGCCGGGTGGCGAGGGCGCGGGCGACGGCGGGCTCGCCGCCCTCGGGGCCGAGTTCGAGGACGCGCAGCGGCCCGGGCCCGTCGTGGGCCTCGGCGGCGCCGCGCACCAGCGTGTCGAGGGCGGCGTCGAGGAAGTCGCGGGCGGCGGCCCAGCGGACCGGGGCGGCGGCCGGCCGGGGCGCGTCCTGGCCGGTGATCAGCCCGGTCAGCCGCAGGGCGCCGCGCCGGACCCGCTCCAGGGCGGCGGCCGGGCCGAGCCCGTCGGCCCAGGCCTCGACGGCCGGGCGCCAGGCCTCCCGGACCTCGGCGGCGTCCGGTCCGGGGCCGCCGCGGTAGACCGGGCCCTGGGCCCCGCCGTCCTGGCGGGTGATCAGGCCGTGCCGGGCGAGCGCGTCCAGCCAGCGGGAGACCCGGGGGCGCTGGGCGGGGGTGACCATGGCCGTGGCCAGCACCTCGGCCTCGGGGTGGCCGCGCGCGGGGTCGGTGAGCACGCCGCTCTGCTGGAGGGTGTGCAGCAGCGCGGCGAGTACGGCCCGGTCGAGCCGGGCACCGAAGTCGCGGACCCGTTCGGCGGTGACGCCGATGCCGTGCTTCCAGGCGGCGGCCGAGGCGCTCTCGGCGTCGGCGCGCAGCCGGCGGTCGGCGGCCTCGGCGTTGCTGTCCGGGGCGCGGACGTGCGCGAGGACGGCGCCGAGCGCGTCGACGGCGGCGTACACGTCCTCCTGCCGGGGTTCGGGGCCGACGTGCAGGACCAGGCGCAGCGAGCCGAGGTCGTAGGCGCCCGGGCCGCCGACGCCGAGGCCGGGCTGCCGGCTGAGCCGCCAGAGCAGGGCGGAGGGCAGGCTGAGGTGGGTGGTCCGGGCGGCGGCGACGGCGGCGAGCTGCTGCTCGGGGTGCTGCTCGGGGTCGCCGCAGTGGACGGTGCCGCCGGCCAGCAGGGTGGCGAGGGCGAGGTCCACGGCGAGGTCGGTGACCGGGTGCAGCACGGTGTGCCGGATCGGGGGCGTGCCGAGGACGCCGGCCCAGTGGCGCAGCCGCTGTTCGGCGGCGCGGGCGGCGGAGGGCGGCAGCGCGGCGTGCTCGGCGACGCGCTGGGCGAGGGCCCGGGGCAGGCCGCCCGGCGGGGAGACGCCGAGCAGCAGGCCGATGCCGCTGATCGCGCGCCCGTCGGCGACGACGGCGGGTCGGTCGCCGAGTTCGCGCAGCGCGCTGACCAGGGCGGAAGTCGTGGGCACGGTGATCACTCCGGGGTGCGGGCGGAAACCGCACTACTGAACCACGGGGCCGGGGCGGGGAAGGCCGGTGCCAAGTCAAGTTTCTGTAATGATTTTCATATCGGACAGCCAAGCTGTCGAGACGAAGTGCCCCGGAAGCGGTCGGAACCGCACATTCCGGAGGTCTGTGCGATCCCTTGACAGGTGGTTCGGGTACTGGATCAATGGAGCGGAGCGGGCCTGACCGAACGATCGGTAGGTGGCCCCGCACGGAGAGAGCAGCGAAGGAGCGATGATGACCGGCACCGCACCCGTCCCGCGCCGACACCTCGGGGAGCCGCTCCCACCGGAGCTCCTGGACGCCGGCGAACGGATGGGTCCGGACGAACTGCGCGCCCACCAGCTCACCCGGCTACGGGCCACCCTGCGGCACGCGTACGACAACGTCGAGCTCTACCGCCGCAAGTTCGACGCCGCCGGGATCCGCCCCGAGGACTGCCGCACCCTGGACGACCTCGCCCGCTTCCCCTTCACCACCAAGGCCGACCTGCGCGAGGGCTACCCCTTCGGCATGTTCGCCGTCCCGATGGACCGGGTCCGCCGGATCCACGCCTCCAGCGGCACCACCGGGCTGCCGACCGTGGTCGGCTACACCGACGACGACCTCTCCATGTGGGCCGACGTGGTCGCCCGCTCGATCCGCGCGGCCGGGGGCCGACCCGGCCACAAGGTGCACATCGCCTACGGCTACGGGCTGTTCACCGGCGGCCTGGGCGCGCACTACGGCGCCGAGCGGGCCGGCTGCACCGTCATCCCGGCCTCCGGCGGCATGACGGCCCGCCAGGTGCGGCTGATCCTGGACTTCGAGCCCGAGATCATCATGGTCACCCCGTCCTACCTGCTGACCCTGCTGGACGAGTTCGAGAAGCAGGGCGTCGACCCGCGCAGCACCTCGCTGCGGGTAGGCATCTTCGGCGCCGAGCCCTGGACGGAGGAGATGCGGCGCGAGATCGAGGAACGGCTCGACCTGCACGCCGTCGACATCTACGGCCTCTCCGAGGTGGTCGGCCCCGGCATCGCGCAGGAGTGCGTGGAGACCAAGGACGGGCTGCACATCTGGGAGGACCACTTCTACCCGGAGGTCGTCGACCCGTTCACCGACGAGGTGCTGCCCGAGGGCGAGGGCGGCGAGCTGGTCTTCACCTCGCTCACCAAGGAGGCGCTGCCGATCATCCGCTACCGCACCCGCGACCTCAGCCGGCTGCTGCCGGGCACCGCGCGGCCGGCCTTCCGGCGGATGGAGAAGGTCACCGGGCGCAGCGACGACATGATCATCCTGCGCGGGGTGAACGTCTTCCCGACCCAGATCGAGGAGATCCTGCTGCGCACCCCGGCCGTCGCGCCGCACTTCCAGCTGCGGCTCGGCCGGCAGGGGCGGCTGGACCACATGACCGTCCGGGTGGAGGCCCGGCCGGACGCCTCCGCCGAGCAGCGGGAGACGGCGCGGGCGGAGATCGTCCGCGCGGTGAAGGACGGTGTCGGGATCACGGTCGCGGCCGAGGTGGTGGACCCGTACACGCTGGAGCGCTCGGTCGGGAAGATCAGGCGGGTGGTGGACGAGCGGGGATGACGGCCGCTCCTCCCACGGCCCCCCCGGGACCGCGGCCCCAGGGACCGCGGCCGCCGGGAACTCGGCTCCCGGGATCGCGGGGGGCCGGGAGCACCCCCGTACGGGCCCTATGCTGCGGGGCATGCCGAGTGAGCTGCCCACTCTTCAGCCGGCCGACGATCTCGCCTTCGTCCGGCGGGAGACCGAGCTGAAGCCCGTCCCCTTCGTGCCCGAGATCAGCCTGCACATGGCCGAGGACGCCATCGCCCTGTGGGAGACCACCGAGCGGGCGCGCGGCGAGGCCGGGCTGCCGCCGCCGTTCTGGGCCTTCGCCTGGGCGGGCGGGGTGGCGGTCGCCCGCTACGTGCTGGACCACCCCGAACTGGTCGCGGGCCGAACGGTGCTGGACGTCGCGTCCGGCTCCGGGCTGGTCGGGGTGGCCGCCGCGCTGCGCGGGGCGACGCAGGTGCGCGCCGCCGAGATCGACGCCTACGCGGTGGCCGCGATCGGGCTGAACGCCGAGGCCAACGGGGTACGGGTGGACGGCGCCCTGGTGGACCTGGTGGACGGCGACGGCGGGCCCGCCGAGGTGGTGCTCGCGGGCGACGTCTTCTACGAACGGGCCATGGCCGCCCGCTTCCTGCCCTTCCTGGAGCGGGCCGCGGCGCGCGGCGCGACCGTCGTCGTCGGCGACCCGGGCCGGGCCTACCTGCCCCGGGAGCGGTTCACCGCGGTGGCGGCGTACCGGGTGCCGGTGGTCGCGGACCTGGAGGACACCGCGGTCAAGACCACCACGGTGTGGCGGCTCGGCTGACGGGACGTCGGGCCGCGCAGTGGCCGTCCGGGCTGCGGAATTCCCGGCGGCGCGGCGGGAACGGCTGGTAGACAGGCGCGCATGACCGACCAGATCGCCCTGCGCGCCGCCGTCCCCGACGAGATCCCCGCCCTGCTCGCCCTCTGGGCCCGGGCCGCCAAGGGAACCAGCATCACGGACGACGAGGCGGGGGTCGCCGCCCTGCTCACCCGGGACCCGGACTGCCTGATCGTGGCCACCCCCGCTGACGACCCGGCGACCGTCCTCGGCACGGTGATCGCCGGCTGGGACGGCTGGCGCTGCCACCTGTACCGCCTCGCCGTCGACCCCGGGCACCGGCGCCGGGGCATCGGCGCCGCGCTGCTGGCCGCCGCCGAGGAGCGCTTCGCCGCGCTCGGCGGCCGACGCGCCGACGCGATGGTGCTGGACGACAACGCCCTCGGCCACCGCACCTGGCAGGCGGCCGGCTACGCGCCCGAGCCGCAGTGGAGCCGCTGGGTCAAGCCGCTGCCGGCCTGACGCGTGGGCGCCTGACGCACGAGGGAAGAAGGAGCACAAGGTGGGGTGCCGCCGGTGGCGAACGTTCGTGCGATCATGGTTACCGACTGGTAGTCAGCTGACGTCCGGTCACCGAACCACGCACCCCAGCAAGGAGTCACCCAAGTGCGTCGACGCATTCCCGCCCTGGTCCTGACCGCCGCCCTGGCCGGCGGAGCCCTGGCGACGGTCGCGCAGGTCGCCACCGCCCAGCCCGCGGCGGCCGCCTCGGTCACCGCCGATCTCAACCAGATGCGCCAGCAGGTCTACGAGCTGCGCCAGAAGGCGAAGCGGATGGACCACGAGGGCGAGAAGGAAGCGGCACGCCGGGCCCGCGCCCAGGCCGACGCGCTCCAGCGCCGGATCGACGCGCTGGAGAAGGCCGACCGCGACGCCGGCCGCCACTTCTGACGGTCGCTCCGCGATCGGCGTCGTTCCGCCTGCCCGGCCGGCCCGGCTGATCTCAGGACCGGCTGATCTCAGGACCGACTGATCTCCACGGCCCCTGCTCCCGTCCTGACGAGGACGGGAGCAGGGGCCGTGTCGGTGGGGTCCTCAGCCGCGCAGCCGGGCCAGCCAGGCCTCGACCTCGTCGGAGCGGCGCGGGAGGTCGGCGGAGAGGTTCTCGTTGCCGTCCTCGGTGACCAGGATGTCGTCCTCGATCCGCACCCCGATGCCCCGGTACTCCTCCGGCACCGTCAGGTCGTTCTCCTGGAAGTAGATGCCCGGCTCGACGGTGAGCACCATGCCCGGCCGGAGCGGACCGTCGACGTGCTCCTCGGTGCGGGAGTGGGCGCAGTCGTGGACGTCGATGCCCAGCATGTGGCCGGTGCCGGCCAGGGTGAAGCGCCGGTGCAGGCCCAGCTCGTACACCTTGTCCGCGCCCAGGTCGCCGAACAGGCCCCAGGAGGTGAGGTGTTCGGCCAGCTCGCGCTGGGCGGCGTGGTGGAAGTCGCGGAACCGGCCGCCCGGCTTCACCGCGGCGATGCCGGCCTCCTGGGCCGCGTACACGGCGTCGTAGACCTTGCGCTGGATCTCGGTGAAGCGGCCGCTGACCGGCAGGGTGCGGGTGACGTCGGCGGTGTACAGGTGGTTGGTCTCCACGCCCGCGTCGAGCAGCAGCAGGTCGCCGGGCCGGGCGTGGCCGTTGTTGCGCACCCAGTGCAGGGTGGTCGCGTGCGGGCCGGCGGCGGCGATGGTGCTGTAGCCCACGTCGTTGCCCTCGATCCGGGCGCGGACGAAGAAGGTGCCCTCGATCAGCCGCTCGGCGGTCTCGGTGTCGGTGCCGAGGACGCGCACCACGTCCTCGAAGCCGCGGGCCGTCGCCTCGCAGGCGAAGCGCAGCTCGGCGATCTCCCACTCGTCCTTGACCAGGCGCAGCCCCGACAGGAAGACCTCGAACTCCTCGTCCCGCTCGGCGACCGCCCGGTCCGCGAGCGCCGCCTCCACGCCCGCGTCGTGGCGGCGCAGCACGCGCACCGGCCCGGTGGCGGCGCGCAGGTCGGCGCCGACGGTGCGCACGTCCCGGCAGGGCAGGCCGAACAGCCGCTCGCTCTCGGTCAGGCTGTTGCGGCGGCCGTCCCACAGTTCGCCGTGGCCGTCCAGCCAGAACTCGCCGTTGTCGGTGCGGGAGCGGCCGCGCAGGTAGAGCACGGCCTCGTGGCCGCTCTCCCCGGTCGGCGTGAGCACCAGGACGCCGTCCTGGGACTGGTCGCCGGTCAGGTAGGCGTAGTCGGAGGAGGGGCGGAACGGGTAGTCGGTGTCGTTGGCCCGCACCTTGGGGTTGCCGGCCGGCACCACCAGCAGCTCGCCGGGGAAGGCGGCGGACAGCTCCGCGCGGCGGCGGGCGGTGTGCGCGGCCTGCGGGACCGGCTCCAGGGCGGTGCGCTCGGTGTCGGCCCAGCCCCGCGTCATGCTCTCGGCGAGTTCGTCCGTGACGCCGCGGGTCAGGCCGTTCTTCCGGTACTTGATGGTCTCGGCGGGCTCGGTCACTGCGGTCTCCAGGTGAGGGTGAGGGAGGTGCGGTGCTTCGCTACGCTGCCCCGTCCGTCGGTGTGCGTCCCGTACGGTATACCGAACAGTGCGGGGAGAGAAGAGGTCCAGCATGAACGATGCCGAGGAATCCGTCCGGGGCGTCCTCGCCGCCAACCTGAAGCGGGTGCGGGCCCAGCGCGGACTGTCGCTGTCCGAGCTGTCCCGGCAGGCCGGGGTCGGCAAGGCGACGCTCTCCCAGCTGGAGTCCGGGGCCGGCAACCCCACCCTGGAGACGGTGCTCGGGCTCTCCCGGGTGCTCGGCGTGCCGATCTCCGACCTGGTCGAGGCCCGGCCCGCCGACGAGGTCACAGTGGTTCGCGCGGCCGACACCGAGGTGCTCAGCGGACGGGGCGTCGACCTGCGTCCGTTGCGCCGGATCGAGTCCGGGGACGCGGTGTTCGAGATCTACGACCAGGTGGTGCGGATCGACGGCACCCAGATCTCCGGCGGCCACGGCGGTACCGAGCACACCGTCGTCCAGACCGGCCGGCTACGGGTGCGGGCGGGCCGCCGCGAGGTCGAACTCGGCCCGGGCGACTACATCGGCTTCGACGCCGCTCTGCCGCACAGCTACACCGCCGTGAGCGGCGAGCCGGTGCGCTCGGTGCTGCTGTTGCAGCACCGAGCGGAGCAGCACCTCCACCTCGCCGGCGCGATGGGCGACCCGGTGGGCGAAGAGCCGTCGCCCGGTCGCCCGGCGGGGCACGGGCACTGAGCCCGGTGGTTCACCGCCGTTCGGTTTGCCGAACAGGGGGCCTGGCAGGACGGCCGGCGCGGCAGCTCCTCCGGGTGGCCGTCAGGAGTGGCAGCGGTCGGTGGTGTGCGGAAGAGTCCTCGGCACGGCGAGGGGACCGAACCCTCGCGCCCACCCTCGAGGAGAGTCGCCATGAGCGCTCCGCAGAACGGTCCGCAGAACAGCCCGAGCGGCGTCGACGTCAAGCTGGACGAGCAGGGCCGCATCGTCGTCTCGCCCCAGCTGGCGAGCTTCGTGAGCACCGGGGGCGAGATGCCCTTCGACCCCCAGATGCGCAGCCATGTCACCAACGTCTGCCCCAACATGGTGGCCGGCTGCGGCGTTCCGATGTAGTCGGACCGACCCGACCGAGTAGTCGAACCGACCCGTCCGACGGAGAACCGCACCCATGACGCAGACCCTCACCGCGCCCGCTACCGGCGGGAGCACCTCCCCGGCGTTCCGCGCGCAGCTCGCGGAGTCCCTGACCGACCGGGCCCTGCACCTGATCGTCCTCCCCACCGAGCAGTGCAACTTCCGCTGCACCTACTGCTACGAGGACTTCACCGTCGGGCGGATGGACGAAGCCGTGGTCGGCGGCATCAAGCGGCTGATCGACCGGCGCGCCGCGGACCTGCGGCGCCTGGACGTCTCCTGGTTCGGCGGGGAGCCACTGCTCGCACGCCCGATCGTCGAGGAACTCTCCGCCCACCTGACCGACTTGGCCGCCGCCCGGCCCGGCCTCCACTACCGGGCCGACATGACCACCAACGGCTACCTGCTCGACACCGGGACCGCCCGCAGGCTCGCGGACCTCGGCGTCGACCGGTTCCAGATCTCCCTGGACGGCCCGGCCGAGGCCCACGACACCACCAGGCTGCGCGCGGACGGCCGCGGCTCGTTCGACCGGATCTGGCGGAACCTGCTGGCGATCCGGGACAGCGCACTGCCCGTCCGCGTGCTGCTGCGGGTCCACCTCACCCCCGCCAACCTGCCCCTGATGCCCGGGTTCCTCGCCCGGCTGCGCGACACCTTCCTGCGGGACGAGCGGTTCACGCTCCACCTCAAGCCGGTCGAGCGGATGGGCGGGCCGAACGACCGGACGATGGAGATCCTCGAACAGGGGCTGCGACCGCGGGTCCTGGACGAGCTGACCGCCGTGGCGTACGAGGGGCTCCCGGCTGCGCCGGAACCCGACGAGCTGCCCGTCTGCTACGCCGCCCGGCCGAACTCCCTGGTGATCCGGGCCGACGGCACCGTCGGCAAGTGCACGGTGGCACTCACCGACCCCGCCAACGCGATCGGCCGGCTGCTGCCGGACGGCACACTGCGGATCGACAACGAGCGCCTCGCCCCGTGGGTGCGAGGCTGGGCGGCCGGTGACGAGAACGCGGTGCACTGCCCGTACGCGGCGATGGACCGCCCGGCCCAGGCCCCGGCACTGCTGCAGATCGGGAGGAGGCCGGCGCCCGCCGCCCGGAGCTGACCGGACGGGCCGCCCCGGCCGGTTGTCGGTGCCGTGCGGCAGGATGACCGGCATGACGGACACACTCACGTGGCTCGCCGAACCCCAGTCGATCGCCTTCGGCGGCTACAGCGTCGTGCTGGCCCGCGGCCTGGAGCCGGAGGAGCTGGTGGCCCAGATCGCCGCGGGGTTCCCGAGGTGCAGCGCGCGCCCGCTCGGCGAACTCACCGCGCGGGACCTGGTCGAGGAGTACGAACTCGAGTTCCCCGGCGAGTTCGAGGACATCGCACTGCACCACGGGCGCACCGGGGACCTCGCCTTCGCGGTGGCGTACGGCTACTGGCAGGGCGAGCTGAGCGTCCCGCCGGCCGCCTCGCGCGGCGGCGCCGAGGTCTTCCACCTGGAGTTCGAGGAGGAGAACGGCAAGCCGGTGCCGCCGTTCTTCCACGGCTACCGGGACGGGCGGGAGATCTGCTTCCTCAACCTCCACCTGGACGGCAGCTGGGGCCCCGACGGCGTCGCGGGCGAGCCGGCCACCGCCGCCGCCCTGACGGCCGCCCTGGCGGCGGCCGGTCTGCCCGACCACGACCGCGACGACGACGACCTCCACCGCGCCTGCCTGGAGGTGCTCGGCCGCCACTTCGGGCTGGCCCTCCCGCGCGCCCTGGTGCGGGAGGCCGCGCTGCCGGCGGTGCTTCTGGAGGTCGACTGAGCGTCCCCCTGCCGAAAGCCCTGGCCCAGGCCGCGGGGGTCGCCTGGGAGCGGGACGACCCCGAGGCCGCAGCGGCGGTTCCCAGGGGCTTCGTCAACCGACGGCGGGCGTTTACGCCTTGGGGCGCGAACGGGGCGGGAACGGGCCGTGAATTGTTCCCGCTCCGGGTGGACTCCCCGGCCGGCCGCCGGGCCCTGCGGGCATCATGGGCCGCGACCGGGACGTCGCGGACCAGGGAGTCGACCGATGGGAAGGCCGAGGGCGGAGTTCGGCTGCGCGAAGTGCTACGGGGAGGACGAGAAGGCCGTGTGGGGGCGGCAGCGGGAGGGCTTCGAGCACGAGACGGAGGTGGTGGACGGCTCGCACTTCTCGGTCGATCTGCGGCGCTGCCGGGAGTGTGCGCAGCGGTTCGTGTGGATCTTCAGCGAGGTCGTCGACTGGATGGGCGGGGACGACGCCCAGTACGTGACGATCATGCCGGTGACCGCGGAAGAGGCCACCGGCCTGAGGACCGGAACCCTGCGCCCGCAGCAGCTCGGAGGGCTCGGCCGCGACCGCCGCCACCTGAACCACGACTGGCCCACCGGCGGCCCGGCGAGCGTGCAGTGGCGCTCCGGCCGCTTCCTGGTCAGGGAAGGCCGCTGAGCGGCGGGGAGTTCAGACGGCCCCGAACTCGCCCTCCGGCGAGTGCCATGGTCCACGTCCTCCTCTTCCTCGCCTCCTCGGCGGGCGGATTCGCCTTCGCCGCAGGGTGGATGAGGGCGTGCACACAGCCGGGCGGGCTTCGAGGAATTCTCGAAGCCCGCGCCGAATTCCCCACCTCGACCTCAGGATTCGTTGAGGGCGTAGCTGCGGAAGGTCGCCAGCAGTGGCAGCACCTCGGTCTTGCCGGGGTCGTCGGTGACGGCCCGCATCGCGTCGATCACCGTGTGGGCGATGATCTTCGTGACGGAGAGGTCGTCCGAGGGCGCGAGGGTGCCCCAGGCCTTCAGGGTCTGGGTGAGCAGGGCGCTCATCCGGGCGCCGATGTTGGAGCTGACGGCGTCGGAGATCTCGGCGATCTCCTCGTCGCTCATGGTGGCGCGCAACCCGAAGGCCAGCGCCATCAGGGTGTCCATCGCGTGCTCGCCGTACGCGGCGACCAGCGCCGGCAGCGGCCGTTCACCGGTGCCGCCCACCGCCAGGGCGGACAGCGCCTCGTCGTCGTCCTTCCACGCCGCCTCCAGGGCGGCCAGGGCCCGCAGGGCCTCGTCCACGGTCAGCCCGTCTGTCATGGAAGGAACGGTATTGAGCCGCCCGGGCTTCCGACAGGCCCGGGCGCCGGGATCACCCCTTCGAGCGAAGCGGGGCCGGTTCCGGCCGATGGACGTGCGCGAAGTGCTCCACGTCCCAGCCGCCGCCCAGCTCGGGAGCGAGCGAGGCGTACGCGAGGGCGGCGAAGTCCTCGGCGCCGCCCGCCCGTTCCGGCAGGGCGCCGAGCAGCGGGGCGCCGGCCGAGCGGGGCAGGTCGGCGAGGTTGCAGCGTTCGGCGAGGCCCGGGTCGGCGGGCCAGGAGCCGACCAGGACGCCGGCCAGGGGGAGTGCGCGCCGGGCCAGGGCCTCCGCCGTGAGGGCGACGATGTTGAGGGTGCCGAGCCCGGCCGAGGCGATCAGCAGGACCTCGGCCGGCAGCCCGGCGTCGAGCACGGCCCGGGCCTGGTCGGCGAGCGTGCGGCCCTCGTCGTCGTAGCGGACCAGCAGCCCGCCCGCGCCCTCCACCAGGACGAGATCGTGGGTGGAAGCCAGGTCGGCGACCTCGGACACCACCTCGCCGGGCGAGAGGTACGGCATCCCGGCCCGCCGGGCGGCGGTGTCGGGCGCCAGCGGCTCGGGGTAGCGGACCAGCTCACGGACCGTCAGATCGCCCGCGAGCCTGCGCACTTCGGCGGCGTCGCCCGGTTCGTCCGGCGACACGCCCGTCTGCCCGGGCTTGAGCACCGCGACCTTCAGGCCGGCCCGCAGCGCCGCCGAGGCGACCGCCGCGGTGGCGACCGTCTTGCCGACGTCCGTGTTGGTCCCCGTGACGAACAGGATGCGGGCGCTCATCCGGCCACCGCCGCGGCGGTCACGGCGGCGGCGATCCGCGCCACGTCCTCGTCCTCCGTCACATAGGGCGGCATGGTGTAGATCAGGTCCCGGAACGGCCGCAGCCAGACGCCTTCCGCCGCCGCCGCCGCGGTCGCCGCCGGGACGTCCACCGGGTGGTCCAACTGGACGACGCCGATGGCTCCCTGGGTCCGTACGTCGAGCACGCCGGGGACGTCCGCGGCCGCCGCGAGGCCCTCGGCGAGCCCGGCCCCGATCCGCTTCACCTCGCCCGACCAGTCCTGCCCGAGCAGCAGCTCCAGCGAGGCGTTGGCGACCGCGCAGGCCAGCGGGTTGCCCATGAACGTCGGCCCGTGCGCGAGCACCGGCACCTCGCCGCGGCTGATGCCGTCGGCGACCCCGCTCGTGCACAGCGTGGCGGCCAGCGTGAGGTACCCGCCGGTCAGCGCCTTGCCCAGGCACATCACGTCGGGCGAGACGCCCGCGTGGTCGGCGGCGAACAGCGCGCCGCTGCGCCCGAATCCGGTGGCGATCTCGTCGAAGACCAGCAGCACCCCGTGGCGGTCGCACAGTTCGCGCAGCATCCGCAGGTAGGCGGGGGAGTGGAAGCGCATCCCGCCCGCGCCCTGGACCACCGGCTCGACGATGACGGCGGCCAGCTCGTCCGCGTGACGGGCCATCAACTCCTCGAACCGCACGGCGTATTCGGGGTCGAGCGGGGCGTCGAACCCGGCCGGCGGCTCGGGGGCGAACAGCTGGCCGGGCAGCACCCCGCCCCACAGGTGGTGCATCCCGCCGTCCGGGTCGCAGACCGACATCGGGTGGAAGGTGTCCCCGTGGTAGCCGCCGCGCCAGGTGAGCAGCCGGCGCTTGGCCGGCCGCCCGACGGACTGCCAGTACTGGAGGCACATCTTCATCGCGACCTCGACGGCCACGGAGCCCGAGTCGGCGAGGAAGACGTGCCGCAGCGGCTCCGGGGTGATCTCCACCAGCGTGGCGGCCAGCCGGACGGCGGGCTCGTGGGTGAGCCCGCCGAACATCACATGGCTCATCCGCCCCAGCTGGTCGCGCACCGCCTCGTCCAGCACCGGGTGCCGGTAGCCGTGGATCGCCGCCCACCAGGACGACATCCCGTCGACCAGCTCGCGCCGCCCGCCCGCGACCGGCTCGGCCAGGCGCAGCCGCACCCCCGAGGCGGACTCGACCACGTACGGCGTGACGGTCCCGGGCATCGGCCCGTACGGGTGCCACACGTGGGCGCGGTCGAGGGCGAGCAGGGCGGCCGCGGACGGCTGGAGCATGGTGCGTTCTCCGGAGGGTCGGAACTGTCAGGCGTTGGGCGCGAGTTCGGTGCCGGCGCCGCGGCGGCGGACCTTCACGAGGTCGCTGCGCAGCTCGTCGTCCGAGGACTCCTCGACCGAGGACTCCTCGGCCGGGGAGGAGCCGTGCGCGTGCCCGCCGCACGGCCCGCAGCCGCCGCCGCCGCTGCCGCAGGCCGAGGCCGAGGCCGAGGCCGCGGTGCCGCAGCCGCCACCGGCCGCGGCCTCGGCGACGTCCGCGCGGTGGCGCGGCAGGGTGGCCTCGCCGGCGCCCTCGACCTCGAAGCCGGCGTCCTTGATCATGTCGAGGTCGGCCTGTCCGGCCTGGCCCTCGCTGGTCAGGTAGTCGCCGAGGAAGATGGAGTTGGCGATGTGCAGGCCGAGCGGCTGCATCGAGCGCAGGTGCACCTCGCGCCCGCCCGCGATCCGCACCTCGGTGTCCGGGTTGACGAAGCGGACCATCGCCAGGATGCGCAGGCAGCGCTGCGGGCTGAGGTTCCACTCCTTGGCGAGCGGGGTGCCCTCGAACGGGATCAGGAAGTTGACCGGGACGGAGTCCGAACCGAGCTCGCGCAGTGCGAAGACGACGTCGACCAGGTCCTCGTCGCTCTCGCCCATGCCGGCGATCAGTCCGGAGCAGGCGGACAGGCCCGCGCCGTGCGCCTTCCGCACGGTGTCCACCCGGTCCGCGTAGGTGTGGGTGGTGGTGATGTCGCCGTAGGTGCCCTCGGAGGTGTTGAGGTTGTGGTTGTAGGCGTCGGCGCCGGCCGCCTTGAGCCGCTCCGCCTGGTTGTCGGAGAGCAGGCCGAGGCAGACGCAGATCTCGACCTCGGGGTCGGCGTCCTTGATGGCGGCCATGGTGTCGGTGACCCGGTCGATGTCGCGGTCCGTCGGGCCGCGGCCGCTGGCGACCAGGCAGACCCGCTTGGCGCCGCCGGCCACCCCGGCGCGGGCCGCGTCGGCGGCCTGGTCGGGCTTGAGCCAGGTGTACTTGAGGATCTCGGCCTTGGACCCGAGCCGCTGCGAGCAGTACGAGCAGTCCTCCGGGCAGAGCCCGCTCTTCAGGTTCACCAGGTAGTTGAGCTTGACCCGACGGCCGAACCAGCGGCGGCGCACCTTGCCGGCCGCGGCGACCACGTCGAGCAGCTCGTCGTCGGTGGTGGCGAGGACGGCCAGGGCCTCCTCGCGGGTCGGGACTTCGCCGCGCAGGCCCTTGGCCGTGAGGGTATCGAGCAGATCCATGGGGTGATCCTGCCTGGTGGTGATCGGGCGGCGCCAGAGCAAACCCGCCAGAAGATCCGGGTGAGGATGTGCCGATTGCCACAGTGTCGAAGCTCACGGCTCCGCCGCTGGTCACGCGCTTGACGTCGCGCCCGAGCGCCGGTTACCGGCGGGTAGTGAGCGGATGGCGGACGGCCCGGCGGACGGCTCCGGCGGACGGTGATCCACAACGTCCGCGGGCGATGATCCACAACTCCCGACCCAGTGATCCACGCCACCCCGGGGGTGCTTAGAATCTGCGCCATGACCACGCAGGGGGAGCGCACCCCGACTCCGGGAGAGGGCCGGGAAGGCCGGGCAGAACAGCGGGTCGGCGGGGGCGCCGACGTCGACGGGGGGACGGACCGCAGGCGGCGCGGCCGACGGCTGACGGCCCGTCGGGCGGCCGGCTGGATCGTCGTGGTCGGAGTGGTCGCGGGCGGGGGATGGATCATCACCCGCCCGATGCCCGGCGACTACATACCCGGGCTGGGCCCGTCCAGCAAGGACTCCTCCGCGACGCCGCGCGTGGTGGGCACCCCGCCGCCGCTCACCGACCCCGAGGCCCTCAACGTCGACAACCTCTTCCCCGCCCAGCGGCCGGTCGAGGTCGGCGCCTACAAGGCGCGGCGCAACGGCGTCCGGCAGGGCGAGAACTGCGTCGAGGCGCTCCAGGACAGGACCCAGGACCCGCTGAAGGAGACCGGCTGCCAGGGCTACCTGGCCGTCAGCTTCAGCGGCCAGGACCGCCCGGTGCTCAGCAGCGTCACCCTGCTGCGCTTCCCCGACCAGCCCTCCGCCGCCAGGGCCGCCGACGCGCTGCGGGCCAAGCCCGGCGCGGTCGCCTTCATCCTCGCCGACGCCAGCACCGCCCCCACCCCGCCCCCCGGCGGCACCAAACCGGGTGGCGAGCCGCGGATCGAGGCGGTCGGGCACTACGTGACCGTCACCAGCTCGCGGCCGGGCGACGGCCGCCCGGCGGGCGCCCCCGCGGGCGGCACCGCGGCGCCGACCGCGCCGGTCCCGCCGACCGCCGGCGCGACGCCCGGCCCCGAGCAGAGCCTGGACGAGGCCACCCGCGCGCTGTCCTACGCGGCGGGCTCGCCGTTCGTCTGGATGTGACGACCCGCCGAACGACGACCCGCTGAACGCGCGGATCCCCCGGAGGCCGAGGCCTGCGGGGGATCCGTGACGGTCGGGCGCCCGGGGGATCCGTGACGGTCGGGCGCCGGCTCAGCCGCCGAGCCGGTCCACCGAGGTCACCCGCAGCACCGCCCGGCCCTCCTCGTCCGAGCCGTACAGGTCGACCTCGGCGCTGATGCCCCAGTCGTGGTCGCCCTCCGGGTCGTCGAAGATCTGCCGGACCCGCCAGGAGGAGTCCTCCTCCTCGATGATCAGCATCTTCGGGCCGCGCGCGTCCGGGCCGGTGCCGAGGTCGTCGTACTCCTCCCAGTACCCGTCCATGGCGTCCGCCCAGCGGTCCGCGTCCCAGCCGTACTCGCCGTCCAGCTCGCCGAGCGCGTCCCAGTGCTCCAGCGCGCACAGCTCGACCCGGCGGAACATCTCGTTGCGCACCAGGACGCGGAAGGCGCGGGCGTTGGCGGTGACCGGCGCAGGCTTGTCGTCCAGGCGCACCTCGGCGGCCTGCGGCTCGGTCGGGTTGGCCAGCTGCTCCCATTCGTCCAGCAGGCTGGAGTCGACCTGGCGGACCAGCTCGCCGAGCCAGGCGATGACGTCCTTGAGGTCGTCGGTCTTCACGTCCTCGGGGACGGTCTGCTCCAGCGCCTTGAACGCGCCGGCCAGGTAGCGCAGCACGATGCCCTCGGTGCGGGCCAGCTCGTAGAAGCCGACGTAGTCCGAGAAGGTCATCGCCCGCTCGTACAGGTCGCGGACCACCGACTTCGGCTGGAGCCGGTGGTCGCCGATCCACGGGTGCGCCCGGCGGTACACCTCGTAGGCGTGGGTGAGCAGCTCCTCCAGCGGCTTCGGGTAGGTGATCTCCTGGAGCCGCTCCATCCGCTCCTCGTACTCGACGCCGTCCCGCTTCATCTCGCCGACGGCCTCGCCGCGCGCCTTGTTCTGCTGTGCGGCGAGGATCTGGCGCGGGTCGTCGAGGGTCGCCTCGACGACGGAGACCACGTCCATCGCGTACGAGGGCGAGGTCGGGTCGAGCAGCTCGAAGGAGGCCAGCGCGAAGGTGGACAGCGGCTGGTTGAGCGCGAAGTTCTCCTGGAGGTCCAGGGTGAGCCGGACGATCCGGCCCTCGGAGTCCGGCTCCGGCAGCCGCTCCACCACGCCGCCCTCCAGCAGCGAGCGGTAGATGGCGATCGCGGTGCGGATGTGGCGGCGCTGCGCGGCCCGGTCCTCGTGGTTGTCGGTCAGCAGCTTGCGCATCGCCTCGAAGGCGTTGCCCGGGCGGCCGATCACCGACAGCAGCATCGCGTGGCTGACCCTGAACCGGGAGACCAGCGGCTCCGGGTCGGCGCCGATCAGCTTGTCGAAGGTCTCCTCGGTCCAGCCGACGAAGCCCTCCGGGGCCTTCTTCCGGACGACCTTGCGCTTCTTCTTCGGGTCGTCCCCGGCCTTGGCGATCGCCTTGTCGTTCTCGATCACGTGCTCCGGCGCCTGCGCCACCACCTGGCCGACGGTGTCGAAGCCGGCCCGGCCGGCCCGGCCGGCGATCTGGTGGAACTCGCGGGCGCGCAGGATGCGCACCCGGTTGCCGTCGTACTTGGACAGCGCGGTGAACAGCACCGTGCGGATCGGCACATTGACGCCGACGCCGAGCGTGTCGGTGCCGCAGATGACCTTCAACAGGCCCGCCTGGGCGAGGCGTTCGACCAGGCGGCGGTACTTCGGCAGCATGCCCGCGTGGTGCACGCCGATGCCGTGGCGCACGTAACGGGACAGGTTGCGGCCGAACTTGGTGGTGAAGCGGAAGTTGCCGATCAGGTCGGCGATGGCCTCCTTCTCCGCCTTCGAGCACATGTTGATGCTCATCAGCGACTGGGCCCGCTCCACCGCCTCCTTCTGGGTGAAGTGCACGACGTAGACCGGCGCCTGGCCGGTCTGCAGCAGCTCCTCCAGGGTGTCGTGCATCGTGGTGCGGCGGTACTCGTAGAACAGCGGCACCGGGCGGGTCGCGTTGCGCACCACCGTGGTCGGCCGGCCCGTGCGGCGGGTCAGGTCCTCCTCGAAGCGGCGGACGTCGCCGAGCGTCGCGGACATCAGCAGGAACTGCGCCTGCGGCAGCTCCAGCAGCGGGATCTGCCAGGCCCAGCCGCGGTCCGGCTCGGCGTAGAAGTGGAACTCGTCCATGACCACCTGGCCGATGTCCGCCCGGGTGCCGTCGCGCAGCGCGATCTGGGCGAGCACCTCGGCGGTGCAGCAGATGATCGGCGCGGTCGGGTTCACGCTCGCGTCGCCGGTCATCATGCCGACCTGCTCGGTGCCGAACATCTTCACCAGGTCGAAGAACTTCTCCGACACCAGCGCCTTGATCGGGGCGGTGTAGAAGGTCCGCTGCCCCTCCGCCAGCGCCGCGAAGTGCGCGCCCGCCGCCACCAGGCTCTTGCCCGAGCCGGTCGGCGTCGCCAGGATCACGTTGTTCCCGGACACCAGCTCGATCAGCGCCTCCTCCTGCGCCGGGTACAGCGTGATCCCGCGTTCCTCCGCCCAGGCTGCGAACGTCTCGTACAGCGCGTCGGGGGTGGCGGGCTTCGGCATCAGATCAAGGAGGGTCACCCGGCTATCTTGCCTGCTCGCCGCCACCCCGGGCAAAGCCCCGGCCGGGCGGGCGCCGGTGACCGGCTTGTGGTGACCGGCCAGCCGGGCGCGCCGATCATGTGCCGAGAGGCACATTGATCCCCGTTCGCGACGCGTGCCAGAGTGCCGGGCATGAACCATCCGCTCGCGGCCGAGCCGCGCACCGCCCCCGCCGCCCCCGCGCGCGTGTTCGACTGGCTCGACGAGACGGCCGCGATGCGGGCGGAGGCCGGGCTGACGCGCACGTTGCGCAGCCGGGCGGCGGACGACGGGGTGCTGGACCTCGCGGGCAACGACTACCTGGGGCTGACCAGGCATCCGGTGGTCGCCAGGGCGGCCGCCGACGCGGCGCTGCGCTGGGGCGGGGGGTCGACGGGCTCGCGGCTGGTCACCGGGACGACCGCGCTGCACACCGAACTGGAGGAGGAGCTGGCCGAGTTCTGCGGGGTGGAGGCCGCGCTGGTGTTCTCCTCCGGCTACACGGCCAACCTCGCGGCGCTGACCGCGCTCACCGACCCGGACACCCTGATCGTCTCCGACGCCTACAACCACGCCTCGCTGATCGACGGCTGCCGGCTCTCCCGGGCCGACGTCCACCGCGCCCCGCACGCCGACCCGGCGGCCGTCGCCGAGGCGCTCGCCGGGCGGGAGCGGCGGCGGGCGCTGGTGGTCACCGACTCGGTGTTCTCGGTGGACGGCGACGCGGCCCCGCTGCCCGCGCTGTCCGCCGTCGCCCGCGCGCACGGCGCCGCGCTACTGGTGGACGACGCGCACGGGCTGGGCGTGCTCGGCCCCGGCGGCACCGGCGCGCTCGCCGCGGCAGGGCTCGCCGGGCAGCCGGACACCGTGGCCACCGCCACCCTCTCCAAGTCGCTCGGCTCGCAGGGGGGCGCCGTCCTCGGCCCGCGCCGGGTGATCCGCCACCTCACCGAGACCGCCCGCACCTTCATCTTCGACACCGGCCTCGCCCCGGCCGCCGCCGGCGCCGCCCTCGCCGCCCTGCGGCTGCTGCGCGCCGAGCCCGCCCGCGCCGAGCGCGCCCGCGAGGTCGCCCGCACCCTGGCCCGGCGGCTCACCGCGGAAGGCCTGCACAGCTGCGAGCCCGAGGCCGCCGTGGTCTCCGTCCGCGCCCCCGGCCCCGAGGCCGCCGCCGCCTGGGCCGCCGACTGCCGCCGGGCCGGCCTCGCCGTCGGCTGCTTCCGCCCGCCGTCCGTCCCGGACGGCGTCTCCCGGCTGCGGCTGACCGCCCGCGGGGACCTGACGGACGGGCAGATCGCCGAGGCCGTGCGCATCGTCGCCGAGCTGGCCCCGGCCGGCGCGCGGCAGTAGCGGGGCTAAGCGTTCTTCTTCGCCCGGCTGGGCTGGACCCGGGTGGGTTCGCCGGCGGCCTTGGGGTGGTCGGGCGGGTAGGGGAGTTCGCCGAGGCCCTCGTCGTGGAGCTGCTTGTCGTAGAGCTCCAGCAGGGCCTCCAGGCGGAACGCGTGCTGCTCCATCTCGGCGTTCAGGTCGCCGATTTCGGCGAAGCGGGCGGGGACGGTGCGCAGGTCGAAGTCCTCGGGGACGGCGTCGTCCAGCTCCTCCCAGCGCAGCGGGGTGGAGGCGGTGGCGCGGGGGCGGGCGCGCAGGGAGTAGGCGGAGGCGATGGTGCGGTCGCGGGCCATCTGGTTGTAGTCGACGAAGATCCGCTCGCCGCGCTCCTCCTTCCACCACGCGGTGGTGACCTTCCCGGGCATCCGCTGCTCCAGCACCCGGCCGAGCGCGATCACCGCGTGCCGTCCGTCGGTGAAGGTCCACTCGGGCGCCAGCGGCACGTAGACGTGCAGTCCGCGCCCGCCGGAGGACTTGGGCCAGCCGCGCAGCCCGTACTCCTCCAGCAGGGCGCGCAGCTCGTGGGCGGCGCGGACGGCGTCGTGGAAGTCGGTGCCGGGCTGCGGGTCGAGGTCGATGCGCAGCTCGTCCACGTGGTCGGTGTCGGAGCGCCGCACCGGCCAGGGGTGGAAGGTCAAGCAGCCCAGGTTGGCCGCCCACAGCACGGCGGCCGGCTCGGTCGGGCAGATCTCGTCGGCGGAGCGGCCGGACGGGAACTCGATCCGGGCGGTGGGCAGCCACTCCGGCAGGCCCTTGGGCGCGCGCTTCTGGTAGAAGAACTCGCCCTCCACCCCGTCCGGGAAGCGTTGCAGGGTGGTCGGCCGCTCGCGCAGCCCGCGCAGCACCCCGTCGGCGACGGCCAGGTAGTACTGCGCGACGTCCAGCTTGGTGAAGCCGCGCTCGGGGTAGTACACCTTGTCCGGGTTCGAGAGCCGGACGGTGCGCCCGGCGACATCCAGTTCCACGGCTGAGCCCATGCCCCACACGCTAAGCGCCGTACGCCCGGCGCGCGCCCCGAGGCGAACCGGGCGAGGATCGGACGCATGGACCTGCCCGTGATGCCGCCGGTGGCGCCGATGCTCGCCAAGTCGGTGGCCAAGATCCCGCCCGGGATGCAGTACGAGGCCAAGTGGGACGGCTTCCGCTCGATCGTGTTCCGCGACGGCGACGAGGTGGAGCTCGGCAGCCGCACCGGCAAGCCGCTGACCAGGTACTTCCCCGAGCTGGTCGAGGCGTTCCGGCGGGAGCTGCCGCCGCGCTGCGTGCTGGACGGCGAGGTGGTGATCGCCCGGGACGGCCGGCTGCGCTTCGAGGAGCTGCTGGAGCGCATCCACCCCGCCGCGAGCCGGGTGAGGCTGCTCGCCGAGCGGACCCCGGCCTCCTTCGTCGCCTTCGACCTGCTCGCCCTCGGCGACGACTCCCTGCTGGACGAGCCGCTGGCGGTGCGCCGCCCGGCGCTGGAGGCCGCGCTCGCGGGCGCCGCCGACCCGGTGTTCACCGCGCCCGCCGCCACCGACCTCGACCTGGCCCGGAGCTGGTTCGACGAGTTCGAGGGCGCCGGGCTGGACGGGGTGGTCGCCAAGCCGCTGGACCAGCCGTACCGGCCGGGGGAGCGGACCATGTTCAAGGTCAAGCACGAGCGCACCGCCGACTGCGTGCTGGCCGGCTACCGCGAGCACAAGAGCGGACCGGTGGTCGGCTCGCTGCTGCTGGGCATCTTCGACGACGACGGCAGGCTCCAGCACGTCGGCGTCTGCGCCGCCTTCCCGATGGCCCGCCGCCGTGAACTCGTCGAGGAACTGGCCCCGTTGCGGATGGACGACCTCTCCCGGCACCCCTGGGGCGGCTGGGCGGACGAGGCCGCGCACGCCGAGGGCCGGCTGCCCGGCGCGGTCAGCCGCTGGACCGGCGGCAAGGACCTCTCCTGGATCGCGCTGCGCCCCGAGCGGGTGGTCGAGGTGGCGTACGACCACATGGAGGGCACCCGGTTCCGGCACACCGCGCAGTTCCGCCGCTGGCGGCCGGACCGCACACCGGAGAGCTGCACCTACGCACAGCTGGAGGAGCCGGTCTCGTACGACCTCGGCAAGGTGCTGGGGGGCTGACGGAGTACGGGAGGCCCGACCCGGGCGGCCGGGTCGGGCCTCCCGCGCGGCTTCAGGTGCTTCAGGCGCGGCTCAGGAGACGTGCAGCGTGGCGGTGCCGGTGGGCGTGCCGGGCGCGGTCGCCGTGGGCGAGACCCTCGGCGAGGGGGACGCGGTGGGCGAGACCGTCGGGGACGGGGAGGCCGTGGGCGAGGCCGTCGGCGAGCCCGAGCCGGGCGGGGTGGGCAGCGTGTAGACGTTGTTCGGCGAGACGATCCGGGTGATCGCCCGGGCCAGGAACGTCGAGGGTTCCGACTCGTCGTGGGTGATGTCGGTGTTGAGCAGGATGGCCAGGCCGGCCCTGGCCTGCGGCAGGTAGAGCACCACGCTCTCGTACCCGGGCAGCGAGCCGTTGTGGCCCATCCACCCGTGGGTGGTGAAGATGCCGAAGCCGTAGCCGAGGTCGGGGGAGTCCCCGACGGGCTTGAACTTCAGCCGCTCCGCCTGGGTGGCGGGTTTGAGCAGCGGCTGGCCGGTGGCCAGCGCCTTCGACCAGGTCTGGAGGTCGGCGAGGTTGGAGACGGCGGCGCCGGCCGCCCAGCCCCAGGACGGGTTCCAGGCGGTGGAGTCCTCGACCGCGCCGCTGAGCGTCTGGTCGGTGTAGCCGTGGGCGTGCGGGTCCGGGAAGGCCGCGTCGGTCGGCAGGCTCGTCCTGGAGAGCCCGGCCGGGGTGAACACCTGCTGCTTGAGGAAGTCCTGGAGCGGCTGCCCGCCGGCCTTCTCGACGACCAGGCCGAGCAGGACCAGGTTGGTGTTCGAATATTCGAACCTGGCGCCCGGCGCGAAGTCCGCCGGGTGCTTGAACGCGTAGCCGAGCAGCTGGTCCGGGGTGAACGGGCGGTCCGGGTCCTTGAAGAACGCCTGCTGGAAGTCGTTGTCCAGGGTGTAGTTGAACAGTCCGCTGCGCATCTCGCCGAGCTGGCGCAGGGTGATCCCGTCGCCGCCGGGCACGCTCGGGACGTACTTGGAGACGGGGTCGTCCAGCCGCAGCTTGCCCTGGTCCACGAGCCGCAGGACGGCGGTGGTGGTGAAGGTCTTGGTCACGCTGCCGATCCGCATGTACAGGTCGGGGGACATCGCCGTCCCGGCGCTCCGGTCGGCGACGCCGAAGGTGCGCTGATAGCTGCCGTCGGGGGTGGTGTAGCCGACGATCACCCCCGGGATGTCGGCCTCGCTCATCACCTGCTTGATCGCGCTGTCCAGCCGCGCCTCGACGTCCGGGGTGAGCGGCACCACCCCGCCGGAGGGGCTGCCGGACGGCTTGGCGGTCGGGCTGAGCGCGGCCGGTTCGGCGGTGACCGCCGAACCGGCCTGTCGCGCGGGCTTCGCGTCACCGGAGCAGCCGGAGACGGCGAGCAGTCCGGTCAGCGCGAGGGCGGCGGAGGCCGCCCGTACGGACCGGGGGACGGCCGGGCGCGGGGAGCGGGGAACGGCCGGTCGGGGCCGTCGGGTGTCGGTCATCGGCGCAGTCGGGCCTCTCTGGGGCGGACGGCCCCGTGGCGAAGGGCCCCGGAGGGCGGCTCGGCCGGGCCGGAGCGACGTTCCACGGGGCGAGGGGGATCGCCGCCACCGTAAGCACCGCCGCCGGAGGGCCGCGCGCGGGTCGCGGCCCGACTGGACCGAACGGGAGCGCGGGTCAGCCGAGTGCCCCGCCCGGCTGGTGAGGTGCTGTCGGGTACCCCGGCCGGCCCGTCGGTCGGGGTCGTGGCAGCGGCCCCGCGCTCGGCCGGACGGGTGAGCACCGGCACGCCGCGCCCGCCGCCGGGCGCTGCTCGGGCACGATCGTTCAGCCCAGCTGTGGCCGCCCTTAAGAATTCCTCGATGGACCGCACCGCCTCCGACCAGGCAGATTGCTGCCTGCCCGGAGCGCGCCCGTCAGGAGCGGCCGAACCGGGCCACCTCGGCCTGCCCGACCCCCGAAGGCCGTCCCCCGCGTACGTCAGGAGCCGTCGCCGTGAAGGCACTCGTCAAGCAGCAGGCCGAGCCCGGCCTCTGGATGATCGATGTCCCGAAGCCCGAGATCGGCCCCGGCGAGGTGCTGATCAAGGTGCTGCGGACCGGCATCTGCGGCACCGACCTGCACATCCGCAAGTGGGACGGCTGGGCCCAGCAGACCATCCGGACCCCGCTGGTGCTCGGCCACGAGTTCGTCGGCGAGGTCGCCGAGACCGGCGCCGGCGTCGCGGACATCGCGGTCGGCGACCTGGTCAGCGGCGAGGGCCACCTGGTCTGCGGCAAGTGCCGCAACTGCCTGGCCGGCCGCCGCCACCTGTGCCGCAACACCGTCGGCCTGGGCGTCAACCGCGACGGCGCGTTCGCCGAGTACGTGGCCCTGCCCGCCTCCAACGTCTGGGTGCACCGGGTGCCGGTCGACCTGGACGTGGCCGCGATCTTCGACCCGTTCGGCAACGCCGTGCACACCGCGCTGTCCTTCCCGCTGGTCGGCGAGGACGTGCTGGTCACCGGCGCCGGCCCGATCGGCATCATGGCCGCCGCCGTCGCCAAGCACGCCGGCGCCCGCAACGTGATGATCACCGACGTCTCCCCGTACCGCCTCGACCTGGCCCGCCGGGTCGGCGTGACGCTGGCGCTCGACGTCTCCGAGCACACCATCGAGGAGGGCCAGCAGAAGCTGGGCCTGCGCGAGGGCTTCGACGTCGGCCTGGAGATGTCCGGCCGCCCCGAGGCGATGCAGTCGATGATCGCCAACATGACCCACGGCGGGAAGATCGCCATGCTCGGCCTGCCCGCCGAGCAGTTCCCGGTGGACTGGGCCTCGATCGTCACCTCGATGATCACCATCAAGGGCATCTACGGCCGCGAGATGTTCGAGACCTGGTACGCGATGTCCGTGCTGCTGGAGGGCGGCCTGGACCTCAGCCCGGTGATCACCGGCCGCTACGCCGCCGCCGACTTCGAGGCCGCCTTCGACGACGCCGCGAGCGGCAACTGCGGCAAGATCATCCTCGACTGGACCGCCTGAGCCCGGCCCGGGCCCCACCGAACAGCCCCCGCCGAACTGCTGAAGGAGACCGCAGTGTTCGACAACGTGCGTGCCGACGTCGCCGCCACCCTGGACGAGATCCGCGAGGCGGGCCTGTTCAAGCCCGAGCGGGTGATCGGCACCCCGCAGAGCGCCGCGGTCACCGTGACCGGCGGCGGCCGCCCGGGCGAGGTGCTGAACTTCTGCGCCAACAACTACCTCGGCCTGGCCGACCACCCCGAGGTGCTCGCCGCGGCCAAGGACGCCCTGGACCGCTGGGGCTACGGCATGGCCTCGGTCCGCTTCATCTGCGGCACCCAGGACGTCCACAAGGAGCTGGAGGACCGCCTCTCGGCCTTCCTCGGCCAGGAGGACACGATCCTCTACTCCTCCTGCTTCGACGCCAACGGCGGTGTCTTCGAGACCCTGCTCGACGCGAGCGACGCCGTCATCTCCGACGCGCTGAACCACGCCAGCATCATCGACGGCATCCGGCTCAGCAAGGCCCGCCGCCACCGCTACGCCAACCGCGACATGGCCGACCTGGAGAAGCAGCTCCAGGACACCCAGGACGCCCGCCGCCGCCTGATCGTCACCGACGGCGTGTTCTCGATGGACGGCTACGTCGCCCCGCTGCGCGAGATCTGCGACCTGGCCGACCGCTACGACGCCATGGTCATGGTCGACGACTCGCACGCCGTCGGCTTCGTCGGCGCCGGCGGCCGCGGCACCCCCGAGCTGCACGGCGTGATGGACCGCGTGGACATCATCACCGGCACCCTCGGCAAGGCCCTCGGCGGCGCCTCCGGCGGCTACGTCGCCGCCCGCCGGGAGATCGTCGCCCTGCTGCGCCAGCGCTCCCGCCCGTACCTGTTCTCCAACTCGCTGGCCCCGGTGATCGCGGCCGCCTCGCTGAAGGTGCTCGACCTGGTCGAGCAGTCCAACGAACTGCGCGAGCGGCTGGCGGCCAACACCGCGCTGTTCCGCACCAGGATGACCGAGGCCGGCTTCGAGATCCTGCCCGGCGACCACCCGATCGCCCCGGTGATGATCGGCGACGCGGCCGAGGCCGGCAAGCTCGCCGAACTGCTGCTGGAGCGCGGCGTGTACGTGATCGGCTTCTCCTACCCGGTGGTGCCGCACGGCCAGGCCCGGATCCGCGTGCAGCTGTCCGCCGCGCACTCCACCGAGGACGTCGAGCGCGCCGTCGCGGCCTTCGTGGACGCGCGCGCCGCGCTGGGGGAGTAACCCCCGGCCACCAGCCGCCCGTGGGCCGGACCGCTCGGAACCGGACCGGCCCACGGGCTCACAACTCCCGTGCGGCGGGGGCGAACCGATTCGCCCCCGCCGCACGGACCAGAGACCATCCGCCCCACCCTCCCGCTGCGGGGGCGGGACGCCGGCCCCGCCGACGTCCCGCCCCCGTCGCGGTTCCGGGCTACCGCTCGTCGCCGTCCTCGCCCTGGTCGTCGCCGTCGCCCCGGTGGAGCCCGGTGGGCTTGGCGAAGACCTGGTCGTTCTCGGCCGCCGGAGCGTCGGTGCCGGCGACCAGGTTGCCGCTGGTCGAGTCGAACACCACGGTGGTGCCGGCGGCGGACACGAACGGCTGCTTCGACGAGCCGTTGCCCGACGAGCCGTCCGGTGCGGTGGCCACCCGCTCGGTGCGACCGGTGCGCAGGTCCTGGCGGTAGACGTCCCAGCCCGGGTGCTGCGGCCCGGCGACCAGGTTGTCGGCGGCGGACTCGAAGTAGAGCCACCGGTTGTCGGCGGTGATCGAGCCGTGGTCGGACGAGCCGGTCGAGCTGGTGCCGGGCAGACCGCCGCTGACCCTCGTCACGGCCCCCGTGCGCAGGTCCCGGACGTGCAGCACGGTGTGGTACCGGTGGCCGCCGGTCGAGCCGCCGGGCTCGGGCAGGGTGTAGATCGCGTACCGCCCGTCGGGGCTGATCGTGGCCTCGAAGCTGGAGTTGCCGACGGCGCCGTCGGGGCCCACGCTCACCGGGGTGAGCGTCCTGGAGGGCACGTCGTAGGTGTAGTAGACGGCGGAGGTCGGGCGGGCCAGCAGCGGCTGCGCCACGGACTGCGCCACCGACCGCGGGACGCCGCGGCGCGCGGCCTCGGCGGCGCTCGGGGTGAGCTCGGTGTCGGCCGCGGCCGCCGCGGCGGCCGGGGCGGGGCCCTGCTCGGGCGGCAGCAGGTCGGAGATGGAGCCGAAGCCGATGGTGCGGCCGTCCGCGCTGACCGTGGGGCGGAAGGAGGTGAGCTCGCCCGGCCTGCCCTGCACGTCGTGGGAGATCAGCCGGGTGGTGTGGGTCCGGCGGTCGGTGAGGTAGACGTTGATCTTCCAGGTGTAGGGCCTGGCGAGCGAGGGCTCGGGGGCGGGCCCGGGCTCGGGCCCGGGGTCCACGACGGCCGGGTCCAGGTCCGTCCGGGAGGACACGTACGCCACGTAGCGGCCGTCGGCGCTGATCGAGGGCGCGTACGAGGCGTGGTAGGGGTCGGTGTCGGTGGCGGTGAGCCCGCCGCTGACCAGTTCGGTGCGGCCGGTCCTGAGGTCCCGGACGTACACCTCGGTGCGCCCCTTGACCTGCATGCCGGGCACCGCGTTGTCGGCGTCGCTCTCGAAGGCGACGTAGCGGCCGTTGGCGCTGATCGCGGCCTGTTCGGTCGAGCCGTTCAGCCGCTCGCCCGAGTCGGACAGGTCGACCTGCTCGGTGCGGCCGGTGCGCAGGTCCTTCACGTAGGCGTCGCGCGAGCCCGGTGGGGTCCCGGGCACCAGGTTCGAGGCCCAGGAGGTGAACAGGGCGTAGCGGCCGTCCGCGCTGACGCCCTGGCCGAAGGACTGGTTGTCGGGTACGGCGCCGTTCAGCCCGGTGCTGACCCGGGTGGTGCCGCGCGGCGGCGGGGCGGCGTGGGCCGGTGCAGCGGTGACGGCGAGCAGGGCGGCCGCGGCCAGGGCGCTGCCGCCGCCCGCCGGCCACCGGTTGCGGGTGGTACGTGTCATGAGGTGTTCCCCCTCCGATCGCCCGGCCGGGCTCCCTCCCGGCGACGGGCTCCTCCGGGAGAGCCAATCGTCGGGAGGGCCGGTGGTCAACGTCCGTGGGTGAGCTCGGCGGAAAATACGTCAACGGACGTATGCGGAGGGGGGTCAGAGCGTCACAGGCGGCGCAGGAAGACGTCCGTGGCGGCGTTGGTGTCGCCGGGCACCAGGTTGCCGTCCTCGGCGTCGAAGAGCACCGTGCCGCCGGTGGCGTCCACGACCGGGCCGTAGGAGGTGGAGGTGCTCTGCCCGCCGTCCTCGGTGAGGCTGACCCGTTCGATCCGGCCGGTCCACAGGTCGCGGCGGAAGACGTCGCTGGTGTCGTTGGTGTCGCCGGGGACGAGGGTCTCGGCGGAGGACTCGAAGTAGACCCAGCGGCTGTCGGCCGTCATGACGCCGGACCCCGAGGACCGCTTCGTGGTGGCGCCGGGCAGGTCGGTGTTGACCTTGGTGAGCGTGCCCGTGGCCAGCTCGTGGACGTACACGTCCAGCCGGATGCCGTGGTTGGAGGTGGGGATCCCGGCGCCGGACACCGGGAGGGCGTAGACCGCGTAGCGGCCGTCCGGGCTGATCCGGGCCGCCAGGCCGACGCCGCGCCGGCCGCCGGTGCCGTCCACGCTGCCGACGGTGATCCGGCCGGTGTCGGCCTTCCAGACGTAGTACGGGTAGTAGCGGGGGCCGGTGAGCCCGGGCGCGTCGGTGTCCGCGGCGTCGGCGTCGGCGGCGTCGTCCGGGGCCGGGTCGGCGGGACCGGGCGGCAGCAGGTTCCCGGCGCGGGAGGTGAAGCCGATGGTCGAGCCGTCCGCGCTGATGGTCGGGTGGTAGGAGTGGTTGTCGGCGCCCTCGCCCTCGGTGCCGACGGTGACCAGCCGGGTGGTGCGGGTCCAGCGGTCGGTGACGTAGATGTTGGACTTGCCGCGCTTCACCCCGGCGGCGAGGTCGGTGCGGGTGGAGGCGTAGGCGACGTAGCGGCCGTCCCGGCTGAGGCTGGGGCTGGTCGCGGTGCGGATGCTCTGGTCGTCGGTGCTCGGCAGGGTCCCGGCGGAGACCAGCTCGGTGCGGCCGGTCCAGCGGTCGCGGACGTAGACGTCGGCGGCGTGCGTCGGCCGGCCGGGCAGCACGTCGGTGGCGGCGGTGCTGAACGCCACGTACCGGCCGTCGGCGCTGATCGCGGCGTCGGTGGTGGGGGCGTTGAGCCGGGAGCCGTCGTCGGCGACGCTGGCCAGCTCGAGGTGCCCGTTGCGCAGGTCCCGGACGTAGACCTCGTCGGAGTTCGGGGTGCCGGTGCCGGGCAGCAGGTTGGTCGCGGTCGAGGTGAACAGGGCGCAGCGGCCGTCCTCGCTCAGGCCGAGCGCGGACGAGTAGCCGTTCAGCTGCTCGCCCTTGAAGCCCTCGCTGACCCGGGCGGTGTCGCCCTTGGGCGGCCGGGCCTCGGCGGCGGGCGGCGCGGCGACGGCGGCCACGGCGGCGGCGGCCAGGACGGCGGCGGTACGGGCGAGCCGGTGCCGGGTGCGTGGGTGGGTCATGGATCGTCCTCCCCTGATGACGGTGCCGGGCCCACGGCCCCCGCGGCCCGGTCGGTACGAGCCAAGCGCCGGGCCGGGCGGGTGGTCAACGAGCGGGGGGCGATCTCGTCCGGAAATACGCCACCGGCGGTGCCTCCGGCCGAAGCCGCCGCTCCGGTCGGTCCGGACCCCGCGCTGCGGCCGGTCCGCCGCACCGCGCCGCGCTGGCAGAATTGATCCGTGATCGACGCACGACGGCTGCGGACCCTGCGGGCCGTGGCGGACCACCGCACCGTGACCGCCGCGGCGGCCGCCCTCTACCTGACCCCCTCCGCGGTCTCCCAGCAGCTGGCCGCCCTGGAGCAGGAGACCGGCCACCACCTGCTCGCCCGGGAGGGCCGGGGCGTGCGGCTGACCGCCGCCGGGGAGATCCTGCTCGGCCACGCCGACGTGGTGCTCGCCCAGCTGGAGCGCGCCGAGGCCGACCTGGCCGCGTACAGCGCGGGCGTCTCCGGGGAGGTCACCGTCGCCTCCTTCGCGACCGCCATCGCCTCCGTGCTGGCCCCCGCCGTCGGCCTGCTCGCCGGGCGCGCGCCCGGGGTGCGGCTCAAGGTGCTGGACGCCGAGGGCGACGCCAGCCTGCCGATGGTGCTGGACGGCCGCGCCGACCTCGCGGTGGCCGTCGAGTACCGGGGCGCCCCGCGCGCCGACGACGCCCGGCTGACCCGGGTGCCGCTGTACGCCGAGCCGTTCGAGGCCGTGCTGCCGCTCGGCCACCGGCTGGCCGGGGAGTCCGGCCCGCTGGCCGTCGCCGAGCTGGCCGACGAGCCGTGGATCGGGCCGTACCCGGGCAACCCCTGCCACGACGTGGTGCTGCTGGCCTGCGAGCACGCGGGGTTCCAGCCCCGGCTGCTGCACTCCTCGGACGACTTCCGCGCCGTGGTGGCGCTCGCCTCGGCGGGCCTCGGGGTGGCGCTGGTGCCGCGCTCGGCGCTGCGCGGCGTCGACCTCGGCGAGGTCGCGGTGCGCCCGGTGGACAGCGAGCTGGCCACCCGACGGGTCTTCGCCGCCGTCCGGGCGGGCGCGGACGGGCACCCGCTGATCCGGCCGGTCCTGGACTCCCTGGCCGAGGCGGCCGCGGCCGCGTAGCGCGGGCCGGACGGCTGCCCGGGCGAGGCCCGGAAAAGGCTGTGCGGCTGCTCGGCGTCCCGGGTCGGGCGGCCGCGCCGTTGCAGCCGGCGTGGCGTCCCGGCCCGGGCGGCCGGGCAGCCGCAGGTCCTCGGGGTCGGCCCGGTGTCCGGCCGCCGGGCACCCGGTGACGAGGGTGATCCGGCGGTACCGATCGGTTCCGACTCGAAAACGGTACCGATCGGTGCCGTTTGGCGTCAAGGGCGGTTAGGATCGGTGTCATGGCAGTCAACGCACGGGCGCGCCTGCTGAGCACGGCAGAGTCCCTCTTCTACGCCCACGGGATCCACGCGGTCGGCGTGGAGCGCATCCTCTCCGAGTCCGGCGTCGGCCGGGCCTCCTTCTACCGGCACTTCGCCGGCAAGGAGGCGCTGGTGACGGCCGTCCTGGAAGGCCGCGACCAGCGGTGGCGCGCCTGGCTCTCCGAGCGGGTCGCGGCCCACGGCGGCCATCCGCTGACCGTCTTCGACGCACTGGCCGAACGCTTCGCGGCGCAGGACTACCGCGGCTGCGTCGCCATCAACACGATGACCGAGATCTCCGACCCCGCCAGCCCGGCCCGCGAGATGGCGGCGCTCCACAAACGGCGCGTCATCGAGCTGGTCGAGCAGCTCATGCGGGCCGCCGACATCCCCGAACCCGCGGAGCGGGCACGGCAGTTCGCCCTCCTGATGGACGGCGCCATCGTCACCGCCCTGCGCGAGGGCACCCCGGACGCCGCCCGCCGGGCCCGCGGCATCGCCGAGACCCTGCTGGCCGCCCGGCCGGACGCACGGGGCGGGGACGGCGACGCATAGGGTGGGGGGCGGCCGACGACCGCGCACCACAGGAGTCCCCATGAGTTCGACAGCCGCACCCGACACCCGGCTCCCGGTCGGGGTGATCGGCCTCGGCGACATCGCGCAGAAGGCCTACCTGCCGGTGCTCACCGCACTGCCCGGGCTCGACCTGCGGCTGATGACCCGCGACGCGGCCAAGCTGGACCGGCTCGGCGAGACCCACCGGATCGCCCCCGAGCACCGCTTCACCGACCTCGGCGCACTGATCGGCAGCGGCATCCGCGCCGCCTTCGTGCACGCCGCCACCGACCAGCACGTCCCGATCGTCGAGCAGCTGCTCACCGCCGGGGTGGACGTCTACGTCGACAAGCCGCTCGACTACACCCTGGACGGCGCCCGTCGGCTGGTCGACCTCGCCGACCGCACCGGCCGCTCGCTGATGGTCGGCTTCAACCGCCGCCACGCGCCCGGCTACGCCCAGGCCAAGGAGCGTCCGCGCGACCTGATCGTGCTCCAGAAGAACCGCGAGGGCCTGCCCGAGACCGCCCGCACCCTGGTGTACGACGACTTCATCCACGTCGTGGACCTGCTGCGCTTCCTGGCCCCCGGCGAGATCGAGCACGTGGACGTCCGGGCCCGCACCCGGGACGGGCTGGTCGAGCACGTGGTGCTCACCCTCGGCGGGGCCGGGTTCACCGCGCTGGGCATCATGAACCGCCTCTCCGGCTCCACCGAGGAGGTGCTGGAGGTCTCCGGCGGCGACTCCAAGCGCGAGGTGCGCAACCTGGCCGAGGTGATCGACCACCGCGGCCAGCCGACCGTCCGCCGCCGCGGCGACTGGGTGCCGGTGGCCCGGCAGCGCGGCATCGAGCAGTGCGTGCTGGCCTTCCTCGCGGCCGTCCGGGCCGGGCAGACCCTGGACGCCCACGACGCGCTGCGCACCCACGAGCTGTGCGAGCTGGTCGTGGAGCGGATCGAGGCTTCCTGGGCGTCCGCCGGGGGCGGGCTGTGAGCAGCCCGGACTGACCGTGAGTCACGTCACCCCGGTGGAACCGACAGTTCACCGGCGAGGTCTTGTCGGGTCGTTTTCTACGCGCGTATCTTGAGGGGCGCCGCGGGGGGCGGGTGTCCGTTCCCCCGCTTCCTCCCCACGCGAGTAGCCGCGCTCGAAGCGCGCCTCCGCCCGGACCGCCGTGCCACGACCGTGCCGCACGGCGGAGCTAGGAGTCCTGCCCCGGTGACCACCGTCCCCGCTCCCCGCCCCCGCAGAGCCCTGCTGCGCGCCGCCCTGATCCCGGCCTCGCTGGCCGCCTCGCTGGTGCTCGTCCCGCTGCCGGTGGCGAACGCCGCCGCGCCCGCGACCCCCGCCCCGACCGAGGCCGGCCCGCTGCGGATCCACGACGTCCAGGGCGGCACCCGGATATCCCCGCAGGCCGGCAAGGCCGTCACCGGAGTGCCCGGCATCGTCACCGGCGTGCGCGCGTACGGCAGTTCCAAGGGCTTCTGGATCCAGGACCCGAACCCGGACGCCGACCCGGCCACCAGCGAGGGCGTCTTCGTCTTCACCGGCGGCAACCCGACCGTGAAGGTCGGTGACTCGGTGCTGGTGAGCGGCAAGGTCACCGAGTACTACCCGAACTTCAACGGCGGCTCGCAGTCCCTCACCGAGATCTCCGCCCCCGGCGTCACCGTCCTGTCGGCCGGCAACCCGCTGCCCGCCCCGGTGGTCGTGGACACCCGCAACATCCCCGGCACCTACAGCCCGGCGGCCGGCGCGGACGGCTCCATCGACGGCGTCAGGCTCGACCCGGAGAAGTACACCCTGGACTTCTACGAGTCCCTGGAGGGCATGCTCGTCCAGGTCAAGGACGTCCGGGTGATCCAGGCCACCGACAAGTACAACGAGCTGTGGGTCGCCGCCGACCGCCAGGACCAGCGCAGCAAGCGCGGCGGCGTGCTGTACGAGTCCTACCGCGAGCCCAACGTCGGCCGCCTGATGGTCCAGCAGCAGGCCGCGGCCGCCCAGCAGCCCTTCCCGGTGGCCAACGTCGGCGACGAGCTGACCGGCACCACCACCGGCCCGCTGGACTACAACAACTTCGGCGGCTACACCCTGGTCGCCGGCACCCTGGGCACGCTGAAGGACAACCACCTCCAGCGCGAGGTCACCGCCCAGGCCGGCGACCGCGAACTCACCCTCGCCACCTACAACGTGGAGAACCTGGCGCCGGGCAACCCGGACGCCAAGTTCGCCGCGCTGGCCCAGGGCGTCGTCACCAACCTGCGCTCGCCCGACATCATCGCCCTGGAGGAGATCCAGGACGACAACGGCGCCAAGAACGACGGCACGGTGGACGCGAGCCAGACCGTCGCCAAGTTCACCGCCGCGATCAGGGCGGCCGGCGGCCCGTCCTACGACTGGCGCTCGGTCGACCCGCAGGACGGCAAGGACGGCGGCGAGCCCGGCGGCAACATCCGCCAGGTCTTCCTGTTCAACCCGCAGCGGGTGTCCTTCACCGACATCCCCGGCGGCGCCGCCACCACCGCCGTCGGCGTGACCGGCACCGGCGCGGACACCGCGCTGACCGCCTCGCCCGGCCGGATCGAGCCGAACGACGAGGCCTGGACCAACAGCCGCAAGCCGCTGGTCGGCCAGTTCTCCTTCCGCGGCAAGAAGGTCTTCGTGATCGCCAACCACTTCAACAGCAAGGGTGGCGACCAGGGCATCGACAGCCGGTTCCAGCAGCCGACCCGCGGCTCCGAGGTGCAGCGGACCAGGCAGGCCACCGTCGAACAGGCCTTCGTCGCCGGGCTGCTGGCCGCCGACAAGGAGGCCAGGATCGTCTCCCTCGGCGACTTCAACGACTACCAGTTCTCGCCCGCGCTCGCCGCGCTCACCAAGGACGGCGTGCTGCGCGACCTGGTGAACGAGCTGCCGGAGACCGAGCAGTACTCGTACGTCTTCCAGGGCAACTCGCAGGTGCTGGACCACATCCTGGTCAGCCCCGAGGTCGGCTACGCCAAGTACGACGTGGTGCACATCAACGCCGAGTTCGCCCAGCAGGCCAGCGACCACGACCCGCAGGTGGTCCGCATCAAGCCGTAGGACCGGGCCACGGCCGTCCTGCCTCCGCCGCCGGTGACCACCGGCGGCGGAGGCAGTGCCGTGTGACGGGGGAGCGGCCCGACTCCTCGACACGCCCCCGGCGTTCGGCGAGGCCCACCGGGCCGCGAGCCGGCCCGGCCCGGGTACGGCTCAGCCCAGGTACCGGGCCAGCGCCTCGCCGGTCAGCGTCGACCGGGCGGCGACCAGCTCGGCCGGGGTGCCCTCGAAGACCACCCGCCCGCCGTCGTGGCCCGCGCCCGGGCCGAGGTCGATGATCCAGTCGGCGTGCGCCATCACCGCCGGGTGGTGCTCGATCACGATCACCGACTTGCCGGACTCCACCAGCCGGTCCAGCAGCCCGAGCAGCTGCTCGACGTCCGCCAGGTGCAGGCCGGTGGTCGGCTCGTCCAGCACGTAGACGCCGCCCTTGTCCGCCATGTGGGTGGCCAGCTTGAGCCGCTGCCGCTCGCCGCCGGAGAGCGTGGTGAGCGGCTGGCCGAGGCTCACGTACCCGAGCCCGACGTCGGCGAGCCGCTCCAGGACGCGGTGCGCGGCCGGGAGCTTCGCCTCGCCCGAGCCGAAGAACTCCTCCGCTTCCGTCACCGGCATCGCCAGCACCTCGGCGATGTCCCGCCCGCCCAGGTGGTACTCCAGCACCGCCGGCTGGTAGCGCTTGCCCTCGCAGTCCTCGCAGGTGGTGGCCACCCCGGCCATCATCGCCAGGTCGGTGTAGACCACCCCGGCACCGTTGCAGGTCGGGCAGGCGCCCTCGGAGTTGGCGCTGAACAGGGCCGGCTTCACGCCGTTGGCCTTGGCGAAGGCCTTGCGGATCGGCTCCAGCAGCCCGGTGTAGGTGGCCGGGTTGCTGCGCCGGGAGCCCTTGATCGCGCCCTGGTCGACGGAGACCACGCCCTCCTCGGCGCGGATCGAGCCGTGGATCAGCGAGCTCTTGCCGGAGCCCGCCACGCCGGTCACCACGGTGAGCACCCCGAGCGGGACGTCCACGTCCACGTCCCGCAGGTTGTGGGTGCTCGCGCCGCGGATCTCCAGGGCGCCGGTGGGCTTCCGTACGGTCGCCCGCAGCGGCGTCCGGTCGGACAGGTGGCGGCCGGTCACCGTGCCGCTGGTGCGCAGCCCCGCCACGTCACCCTCGTAGCAGACCGTGCCGCCCGCCGTACCGGCTCCGGGACCGAGGTCGACCACGTGGTCGGCGATCGCGATGGTCTGCGGCTTGTGCTCCACCACCAGCACGGTGTTGCCCTTGTCCCGCAGGCGCAGCAGCAGCCGGTTCATCCGGTCGATGTCGTGCGGGTGCAGGCCGGTGGTGGGCTCGTCGAAGACGTAGGTGGTGTCGGTGAGCGAGGAGCCGAGGTGGCGGATCATCTTGACCCGCTGCGCCTCGCCGCCGGAGAGGGTGCCGGAGGGGCGGTCGAGCGAGAGGTAGCCGAGGCCGATCTCCACGAACGAGTCGAGGGCCTGCCGGAGCGAGCCGAGCAGCGGCGCCACCGAGGGCTCGTCCAGGCCGCGGACCCAGTCGGCGAGGTCGCTGATCTGCATCGCGCAGGCGTCGGCGATGCTGACCCCGGCGATCCTGGAGGAGCGGGCGGCCTCGCTGAGCCGGGTGCCCCCGCAGTCGGGGCAGGCGGTGAAGGTCACGGCCCGCTCCACGAAGGCCCGGATGTGCGGCTGGAGCGCCTCCTTGTCCTTGGCGAGCATGGACTTCTGGATCTTGGGGACCAGGCCCTCGTAGGTGAGGTTGACGCCGTTGACCTTGACCTTGGTCGGCTCCCGGTACAGGAAGTCCCGCAGCTCCTGCTTCGTGTACTTGCGGATCGGCTTGTCCGGGTCCAGGAAGCCCGAGTTGGCGTAGACGCCCACCGTCCACCAGCTGTCCGTCTTCCAGCCGGGGATGGTGATCGCGCCCTCGGAGATCGACTTGCTGTCGTCGTACAGCTGGGTGAGGTCGATGTCCGAGACGGTGCCGCGGCCCTCGCAGCGCGGGCACATGCCGCCGGTGATGCTGAAGCTGCGCCGCTCCTTGACCGTCTTCCCGCCGCGCTCGACGGTGACGGCGCCGGCGCCGCTGATCGAGGGGACGTTGAAGGAGAAGGCCTTGGGGGAGCCGATGTGCGGGGTGCCGAGGCGGCTGAACAGGATGCGCAGCATCGCGTTGGCGTCGGTGGCGGTGCCGACGGTGGAGCGCGGGTCGGCGCCCATCCGCTGCTGGTCGACGATGATCGCCGTGGTCAGGCCCTCCAGGACGTCCACCTCGGGGCGGGCCAGGGTGGGCATGAAGCCCTGGACGAAGGCGCTGTAGGTCTCGTTGATCAGCCGCTGGGACTCGGCGGCGACGGTGTCGAAGACCAGCGAGCTCTTGCCCGAGCCGGACACCCCGGTGAACACCGTCAGCCGGCGCTTGGGGATGTCGACGCTGACGTCCTTGAGGTTGTTCTCGCGGGCGCCGTGCACGCGGATCAGGTCGTGGCTGTCGGCGACGTGCGGCTGCGCGTCCGTCCGCTCGGGCATCGTTCTCTTCGCTCCCTGGCTCTCGGCGGTCTGGGGTGGAGGGGGCCGGGCAGGCCCGCCCCGCGGCCGCCGTCGGTGTGCTCGGACCCCTCGATCCAACCATCGATCCGGCCGGGATCGAACGGGTTTCCGGTACGGCCGACGGCGGGACGGGGCGACGGCGGGGCGGGGCGGGCCGTGGTGCCCGCGGGGCCCGGCGCGGATCGGGCCGGGCCCGGCTCAGCCCAGCTCGTTGAAGCGGACCATGTTGCCCGCCGGGTCGCGGAACGCGCAGTCGCGGACGCCGTACGGCTGCTTCGTCGGCTCCTGGACCAGCTCGGCGCCGCCGGACTTCAGCCGGTCGAAGACGCCGTCCAGGTCGGTGGTGCCCAGGACGAGCCGGGCGTAGGTGCCCTTGGCCATCATCTCGGTGATGGTCCGCTGCTCCTCCTCGGTGCGGCCCGGGTCGGCGGAGGCCGGCTCCAGCACCAGGGAGACGTCGGGCTGGCCGACCGGGCCGACGGTGATCCAGCGCATCGGGCCGCCGCCGACGTCGTTGCGGACCTCGAAGCCGAGCAGGTCGCGGTAGAAGGCGAGGGAGGCCTCGGGGTCGGTGTGCGGGAGGAAGGTCCAGTGAATGGTGATGTCGTTCATGACTGCAACGCTAGGCGCGCACCCCGGCGGGGCGCTTCTCGAATCCTGACCGGTCCGCACGGCCGCCGGGGGAGCGGTGATCGTCGCGGTGACTTCCCCCAGCGCCGGACGTGGCGACCGGGCGCAGCGGTGTGGGACCAGATCGACCCGCGACGATCCGTTAGTCTCAAGGGAGTTGGTGTCCGTCGGCGTCGGGAGGGTGACCTGTGGCCGTGCACGTGACCGTGTGGGACGACCGCGATCGGACCGGAGAGGACCGGGCCCCGGCGGCCCCGGCCCTCTTCGTCCACAACATCTTCACCTGGGGGAGCGACCCCGTGTACGGGTTCGCCGGGCAGCGGCCCCTCGCGGACGGCCGACGGCTCCTCCTGGTGGACCGCAGGGGCTACGGGGACAGCCCGGACACCGCGTGCAGCGACTTCGACGTCGACGCCCAGGACCTCGTGGAGGTCCTCGAAGACGGGCGCCGAGCCGCGGGGCCCGGCGGCGCCCACCTCGTGGGGCACGGGAACGGCGCCGTCGCCGCGCTCATCGCCGCCGCGCGCCGGCCCGACCTCGTCTGCTCCCTCGCCCTCATCCAGCCCTCCGCCTTCACCGCCGCCGCGCACCACCCGGTCGTCGCCGCCCTCCTCGACCGGGTGCGCGACGGCGCCCCGGGCATCCCGGACGACGTCACGCCGGAGCAGTACCTGCGGGCGTCCACCGAGGGGCTGGGGATGGACACGCCCGAGCCCACGTCGCGCCGGCTCCGTGCCGTGGCCACCTCCATGAGGGAGCGGCCCGTCTGGGAGGCGGAGATCCCGCTGGAGACGATCCGGAAGGCCGCCCTGCCGGTCCTGGTGATCTGCGGGACCTGGGAGCGTGCGCCCGCCGCGTACCGCGAGCACGTGGGGCTGCCCCTGATGGCCGTGGCCGAGTCCCTCGCGGAGTCCCTCGCGGGCCGGCTCCTCCGGGTGCCCGGGTACTACCCGCACACCCAGGAGCCCGCCGCCGTCAACGCCGCCCTGCGGGAGTTCTGGGGCTGACCCGCTCCCGCGTCGGCCACCGGTCCCGCGCTGCTCCGACTCGCCCGGCGGTCCCCCGCGGCGACGGGGCCACGGCCGGGGAGCCGGGCCTCGTCGCGGCGGACACGCCTTAGCAGTCGGGGATGGTGGTGCCGTTGTTGTCCCTGGCCGTGTCGTTGCCCCAGCGGGAGAGGTAGAAGGCCGACACCCACTGGCTGGCCGGGCCGGCGTCCGCGTCGGTCCTCAGCCACCAGTGGTTGTAGCCGTCGCCGTTGGAGACCTCGCGGCCCCAGGCTTTGCAGAAGACGTAGTTCGTGCCCTGGTACAGCGTGCCGGTGGCGTCGGTGGAGGTCGGCGAGGCGTAGACGCTCGCGCTCGCGAAGGTGTCCACCCAGTACTTGCCGGTGGCGGGTGGGGTGCCGCCGCCCGCGCAGGTGGGGATGGTGGTGCCGTTGTTGTCCTTGGCCACGTCGTTGCCCCAGCGGGAGAGGTAGAAGGCCGACACCCACTGGCCGCCGGGGCCCACGTCCGGGTCCGTCTTCAGCCACCAGTGGTTGTAGGCGCCGCCGTTGGAGACCTCGCGGCCCCAGGCCTTGCAGAAGACGTAGTTCGTGCCCTGGTACAGCGTCCCGGTGCTGGTGGTGGAGGTCGGGGAGCCGTACACCGGCGCGTTGGCCAGGGTGTCCACCCAGTACTGGCCGCTGTCCGACGGGGGCGTGGTGGGCGGGGTCGTGCCGCCGGGGCCGTACAGCCGGACGGCGCCGTAGTAGTCGCCGTGCGAGGAGAGCGCCGCCACCTGGACGTGGCCGCCGGAGTAGGGGGCCTCGACGATCCAGCCCTGCCCGAGGTACATCGCGACGTGGTGGATGGTGGAGGCGGTGTTGCCGAAGAACACCAGGTCGCCGGGGAGCAGCGGTGCGGTGCCGTCCGCCCGGTAGTAGCGGGCGACCGCGCGGGAGGTCGGCCACTGGGTGCGGGTGGTGCCGTTGACGACGTCCTCGCCGACCGCCAGGTCGTAGGCGTAGCGGACCATGCCGGAGCAGTCCAGGCCGCGGACGTGGCAGTCGTTCGGCGCGCCGTTGGCGGGGTCGCAGAGGCCGTACGTCGGGCCGGGCTGCGAGCCGTGGCCGCCGCCCCACGAGTACGGGGTGCCGATCAGTCCGCAGGCGGAGCGGACGGCGGCGTCCGCCTGCGCCGCCGCGCCGGTGGAGAGCACCCCGCAGGCGGGCGCGGCCCGGGCCGCTCCGGCGCCGGCGAAGAACACGCCGACCGACACCAGGACCAACAGCAGGGCCGCCCACCGCAGGGAGGCGACCAGCCGTCCTGACAGGAGGTTTACGCGCGTAGTCATGGTCGCGCATCCTTTCGGAGCCGCTGACTCCCGGTCAATGGCCGTGCCCCACACACGTCCTGTGGTTCCGCGCAGTTGCCGGTCCGGGTGTTCCGGGCACGCCGACCGGCAACTGCGTGGCATCCGGCCGGCGTCCGGCCCGACCGGAGGCTGCGGGGGCCCGGCTACGGCAGCCGGGCGCCCGGACGGGCCGGGTCGTTGCCCAGGTCGATGACCAGGCGGACGACGAGCTCGCCGTCGACGGTGCGGGTGCGGTCGCCGATGATCCGGTTGAGGTGGCGGACACCGGGCTCCAGGTCCAGGACGTGGGTGAGCAGCGGGTCGGCGGTGGCGTCGGTCCGCAGGGCCTCGGCGGCGGCGAGGAGCTGGGCGTTGGTGACGCCGCGGTTGCCGCTCAGGGTGAGGCGCAGGCCCGGGCGGGTGAAGGTGGTGGTGGCCGGAGGCCACGGCCCGCCGGTGTTGGCGCGGCGGACGCCGTCGAGGTCGACGCCGGGCAGCAGGGGAGTGCCGGCGTGCGGCGGGACGCCCCCGAGGGGGTGGACGGCGACCAGGCGTTCGCCGAGCGAGCCGACGGCGGCCTCGACGGCGGGGACGGTGCCGCCGCGATGGGTGGTGACCAGGAGCGCGACGGCGCCGGTGGCGTACCGGTCGAGCGGCTCGGTGGCCAGGACGCCCACCGCGTGCGGCAGGTGGTCCCGGGTCCAGCGGAGGCCGGCCTTGCTCCGGTGGACCACGACGACCCGGACCGTCGGGAAGAGGAAGCGGGGCGCGAGCAGGGCGGCGAGGTTGCCGGTCAGGCCGTCCCCGTGCACGACGAGGGTGTCGGGGGCCGAGGCGGCCAGGCAGGAGAGGGCGTAGCGGACGACGGCGTACGGCTCGACCAGGGTGGCGCGGGCGGCGGGGAGGTCCTCGGGCAGGTGGGAGACCAGGCCGCCGCGGACGGCCGAGGCGCCGATCAGCACGCGCTGCTGGAACAGGCCCGGCACGTTGTGGCCGAGGAGGAAGGAGGGGTCGCCGGGGTGGGTCGGGTTGACCACCACCCGGTCACCGGAGGCGAAGCCGTCGGTGCCGGGACCGGCGGCGACGACCCGGGCGGCGCCCTCGTGGCCCACGACGGGCGAGGGGTCGTCGCGGTCGCCGCGCAGGATCTGGATGTCGGTGCCGCAGAGGCTCACGTGCTCGGGTGCGAGCAGGAGTTCGCCCTCGCCCGGGTCCGGGGTGGGGACCTCCTCGATGCGGCAGGTGGTGCCGTGGCGGACGATCGCGCGGTGGGTGGCCGTGGCCGGCATGGGGTCCTTCCGGAGGGTGACGTCGAAGGGATGGGGAGTCGGCGGTCGGTGCTTGGCGGGGGTCAGCGCGGTGTGACGTCGGTGCGGTGTGACGTCAGCGCTTGGTGACGGTCAGCGCGCCGCGGGAGAGCGCGAGGGCGCCCGCCATCGGGTCCACCTCACCGGGGCGGCAGAGCCGCAGGCCGTGTCCGGCCCGGTCGGGATCGCGGTCGGCGTAGCTGCGCACCTCGCCCAACTGGCGTACCAGTTCGGTGCGGTAGGGGTCGCCAAGGCCTTCCGCGTAGCCGCCGCCGATGCCGATCAGGTCGGTGCGGGGATCGAGGCAGCGCACGGTGCGCACGATCTCCGCGACGGGTTCCACGACGGTGGCGAGCAGGCGGTGGGCGGCCCGGTCCCCGGAGCGCAGCAGGGCCGGGAGGGCGTCGCGGATCCCCGCCGGGCGCTCCATGCCGAGGGCGGCCGCGACGTGCGGCAGCGCGGGGCCGGCGGCCACGGCGGCCACGTGGCCCGTCCCGCCGCAGGGGCAGCTCAGCGCGCGGACGGCGGCGGGCGCGGTGGAGACGGCCGGGAGGTGGCCGACCTCGCCCTGGAGGCCGTGGGCGTCGACCGGGACGGAGCGTTCGGTGAGGTCGGCGGTGCGCAGGGCGATGCCGCTGCTCACCGTGACGTACACGACCCGGCGGTGGTGGGGCCGGGCGAACCGCTCGACGAAGCTCGCCAGCGCGGCGGTGACGTCGTTGTACAGGTGCCAACGGACGTCCGGGCGGCGGGCGGTGAGCAGGGCGCGGAGCGGCACGGGCCGCTCCGGGCCGCCGCCCCAGAGCGGGCCCGAGCCGTGCAGCACGCCGTGCTCCTCGTCCATCGCGGCACCGCAGGACATCGCCACCCGGGCGTCCGCCGGCACCGCGTCGGCCAGGGTCTCGACCAGCAGGTCGAGCAGCACGGCCGGATCCTCCCCGGGCCGGTTGAGGACGCTGGGCGCGGGGAGCCGTACGGTCTCCCCCGACCCGGTGCGGATCCGCAGCCAGGTCCCGCCGAGGTCGACGGCGACCTCGGGGCGCACCGGGCGGTCGCGATCCCCCGGCACCGTCCGAGGAGCCGGAGGACTCGGAGGACTCGGAGGGCTGAGAGGGCTGAGAGGGGTCACCGCCGGATCCCCTCGGCGGCCACGGCGTGCGCCCGGGAGGGCCGGATCTCCACCCGGATCCGGCCGTCCCGGAGCCGCGCGGTGACGGCGGTCAGGTCGTCGACCCGGTACGTGGCCGCCTCGGCGGCCGGGGCGGCGACGGCGACGGCGGTGCCGCCGGAGCGGCGGGCGGCGAGCAGGCCGGGGGCGGAGTCCTCGAACAGGAGGCAGTCGGCGATGTCCACGCCGAGCAGGCGGGCGGCGGTGCGGAAGCCCTCCGGGTCGGGCTTGCCGGCCCGGACGTCGCCGGCGCAGACGGCGACGTCCGGCAGCGGGAGTCCGGCGGCGGTGAGGCGGCGTTCGGTCATGGTGCGGGAGGCCGAGGTGACGACGGCCCAGGTGTGGGCGGGCAGCGAGGCGAGCAGTCGGCGGGCGCCCGGGATCTCGTCGACGGGGTCGGTGGCGGCCTCCTCGCGGTCCCGGATCCAGGCGACCTCGGCGGCGACGGCGTCGCCGCCGGCCGCGGGGAGGCAGCCGGCGACGATGTCCTGCGCGGTGCGGCCGGGCAGCGCGGCGAGCACGGTGGCGGGGTCGAGCCGGTGGCGGGCGGCGAACTCCCGCCAGAGGCGGTCGATGGAGGCGGCGGAGTCGACCAGGGTGCCGTCCATGTCGAAGAGCAGGGCGCGGGCCGTCACGGCGAGGGGGGCGGTCATGTTCCGATCTCCAGGACGTCCGCGGCGAGCCGGATCAGGTCGAGGTCCTGCTCCCAGCCCCGGCGCAGCCGCTGGTCGCCGGGGTCGGTGTCGAGGATCACGTGGTCGGCGCCGCTGTCGCGCAGCAGGGCGACGTCGGCCCGGATCTGGTCGGGTGTGCCGTAGCCGAGGGGCCGGGAGTCCGGGTCGACGGGCGCGGTGGTGGGGAGGAAGAAGATCCTCGGCGCGAACTGCTTGCCCTCCGCGAGGGCCTTGGCGGCCTGGGCGCACAGCTGGCGGCTGGGGTGGAGCGGGTGCCAGGCGGTGCCGATCCGGTTGACGCGTTCCAGGGCCCGCGGTCCGTTGCCGCCGATCCACAGCGGGGGGTGCGGGTCCTGCGCGGGCCGGGGCGCGGTGTGCACCCGGTGGCCGCGGTGGGTGATGACGTCGGAGGTCCAGGCGTCGACCAGGACGTCCAGGACCTCGTCGGTGAGGGCGCCGCGCCGGTGGAAGTCCACGCCGAGGACGTTGAAGGCGCGCGGGGCCCAGCCGACGCCGAAGCCGACGACGAGGCGGCCGCCGCTGAGCCGGTCGATGGTGGCGGTGGCCCGGGCGAGCGCGACCGGGTGGCGGTGCGAGGCGATGAGGACGCCCGCGCCGAGCCGGACGGTCTCGGTCTGCCCGGCGAGCCAGGACAGGGTGGCCAGGCTCTCGTAGAACGGCGCGGGTGAGCGCCGGTGGGCGTCGTCGGTGAGGGCGAGGTGGTCGGAGACCAGGACGGTGTCGAAGCCCAGGCGTTCGGCCTCGCGGGTCCAGGTGAGCATGCCCTCGGGGGTCATCTGGTGGCCGAAGTTGGGCAGGTTGATGCCGAATTTCACCTGGTCACCGGCCCGGGGAGGGTGAGGCCGAAGGGGGCGTGGTGGACCGTGGACGCCGGGCTCGGCCCGGCCCGGAGTTCGAGCAGGTTGCCGCCGAGCCGGTCGAGGGGGCGTGGCGGCCGCTGGCCGGGGATCCCGTGTTCGAAGAGTTCGAGGTTGACGGCGTCGTCGACGACGAGCATGGCCATCGCCGAGGTGCCCTCGACGTCGAGGTCGAACTGGCGCCGCATGAAGGCCCGTTCGGCGGCGATCTCGGTGCGCAGGACGACCCGTGCCCGGTGGTGGGCGACCAGGTGGTCGACGGCGGCGTCGAGGCTCCGGACGCTGTACCCGGTGTGGTCCAGGCCGAGCAGGGTGGGCAGGGCGGCGTCGTCGGCCGGCCGCTGGCCGTGGTGGAGCCGTTCGGCGGTCGTGTCGGCGTAGCCGGGGACGTCGGGCCACTGCTGGAGTTCGAAGAGGGTGCCCCACGGGGAGCGGAAGTAGATCCAGCGGTTCCCGCGGATCGGGCCCTCGGGGATGGTGACGATGTCGCCGAGGAGGTCGACGCCGGGGACCTTCTCCAGGTGGGTGGCGGCGGCCTCGATGTCGCCGACCCGCAGGCAGAGGTGGTTGGTGCCGATGTCGACCAGGCGGGGCGGCGCCTCGGGGGCGCCGAGCGGCGCGGTGGGGACGAACCGCACCTCGACGCCGGCGGAGAACGACACGGTGCCGGCCCCGCCGTGCCGGTTCGCGGTGGAGGGCCCGGTCAGGTCCGCGAGGAAGGCCGTGGCCTGCGCGACGTCGGGCACCGCCACCGTGATCCGGTGGGCCGGCGGGCGGGTGTCCGGGATCGGGTCCGGGGTCGTGGTCATGCGGGGGTTCCTCCGTGGAGCGGGGCCGGTGCGGGGTGCGGGTGCGGGTGGGTCACGGCAGGAGCAGGACCTTTCCCCGCAGGCCGCCCGCGCCGAACTCCTGGTGGGCGCGGGCGGCGTCGGCGAGCGGGTAGCGGCGCCCGGTCGGCACGGTGAGGCGCCCGGCGGTGACCAGCTCGCTCAGGGTGCGGAGCTGGTCGCCGTTCTCGTCGACGTAGCTCTTGCGAGGGGTGATGCCGCGTTCGGGCGCCGGCTGGTCGTTGTCGTCGATGGCGACGAACTGGCCGCCGTCGGCGACCGCGCGGATCGCGGCGGCCACGCCCGCGGTGTCGACGACGGCCGTGTGGGTGGCGGCCGGAAGGTCCTGCGGCCGGGTGTGGACGGTGCCGACCCCGAGGGCCCGCAGCGCTTCGGCGTCGCCGGCGCGGGCCAGGGCGTCGACCGGGTGCCCGTCGGCGAGCAGCAGTTGGACGGCGATCCGGCCGACCGCGCCGGCGGCGCCGGTGACGAGCACCGGTGCGCCGGGCGGCAGCGTGAGCTTGGCCAGGGTCTGGACGGCGGTGAGTCCGGCGAGCGGCAGCGCGGCGGCCTCCTCCAGCGGCAGTCCGGCGGGGGCGGGGGCGAACAGGCGGGCGTCGGCGACGACCTGTTCGGCGTAGGTGCCGTAGCGGTGGGCCGGCTGGGCGACCATCCCGACGACCTGCTCGCCGACGGTGAACCGGGTGACCTCGCCGCCGGTCTCGGCGACGACGCCGGAGACGTCCCAGCCGGGGACGGCCGGGTAGGCCAGGTTCATGGTGAGGAAGCCGGACCGGGTCTTGAGGTCGACCGGGTTGACGGCGGCCGCGGTGACGACGACGCGGATGTCCTGCGGCCCGACGGGCAGTTCGGGCACCTCGTCGAGGGTCAGGACCTCCGGGTCGCCGGTGCGGTGGAAGGTGACGGCTTTCATGCGGGTGGGTTCTCCCTCGGAGGAACGGTGGTGAAGGCGTGGCGCGCGTTGGCCTCCGCCGCGGTCAGGGCGAGTCCGCCGTCGGCGAGGACCGAGGTGCCGGTGAGGTAGCCGGAGTCCGGTCCGGCCAGGAAGGCGATCAGCGAGGCGATCTCCTCGGCCCCGGCCGGGCGGCCCAGCGGGATGTCGGGACGGCGGATCTCCCGGTAGGCGTCCTCGTCGTGGACGCCGTTCATGGCGGTGGCGGTCTCACCGGGGGCGACGGAGTTGACCCTGATGCCGTACCGGCCGAACTCCAGGGCGAGCACCTTGGTGACCATGCCGAGGGCGGCCTTGCTGGCGCAGTAGAGCGCGCCGCCGGTGATGGGCACGGTCTCGTGGACGGAGGTGACGTTGACGATGCTGCCGCGGACGCCGTCGCGGATCATGCGGTGGCCCACCGCGGAGGCGAGGGCCATCGGGGCGAGGGTGTTGACCGCGAACACCTCGTCGGCCCGCTTCAGGTCCAGGGCGTCGGCGGCGCTGCGGTCGTTGACGCCGGCGTTGTTGACCAGGCAGTCGATGCGCCCGGCCCGCTCGACGGCGGCCAGGCAGCTGTCGACGGCGGCCCGCGGATCGCCCAGGTCGGCCCGGACCGGCACGCACTCGACGCCGGTGGCGTGCCGCAGTTCCCCGGCGAGCCGGTGGATCCGGTCCTCGCCGGTGGCGTAGCCGAGCAGCAGCCGGTGGCCGGGGCGGGCCAGCGCCCGGGCGGCGGCCCGGCCGATGCCGCTGCTGGCGCCGGTGATCAGGACGGTGTGGAGATCAGCCAACGCCCAGCACCACCTTGGGCCGGGTGCGGCCGAGTTGGAGCACCTCGAAGGCGTGGGCGACCTCGTCGAGCGGCACCACCCGGTCGACCAGGCCCGCGCCGAGTTCGTCGACGAGCGCGACGGCGCGGGCGTAGTGGTCGACGCCGTGCCGGACTCCGGCGATGCGGATGCCCTCGAGCGCGATCCGGCCGGGCTCGACGGTCTCGGTCTGCGCGGGGACGCCGACCAGGAGGCACAGGCCGCCGGGGCGCAGCCGGTCCAGTGCGGCGTTGAGGGTGCCGGGGGCGCCGGAGCACTCCACGACGATGTCGTAGCCGGTGGGGGCCTCGCCGGTGCGGGTGAACCGGTCGCGGTAGCTGCCGGGCGGGAGGTGGCCGACGGTGCCGGGTTCGGCGATGTCGACGGTGACCGGGTAGCGGGCGAGGACGGCGGCGGCGAGGCTGCCCATGGTTCCCGCGCCGACGACCAGGATCCGGTCGCCGGGCCGGGGGTCGGCCGCGTCGACCGCCTCCAGGACGGTGACCAGGGGCTCGACCAGGACGTGCTCCGGACGCGGGCGCTCCGTGCCCGGGCCGAACGGGACCAGGGCGTGGCGGGGCATCACCAGGTACTCGGCGGCGGCGCCGGTCCAGCCGTACAGGCCGACCTCGCGCAGCTCGGTGCAGAGGTTGCGGTGGCCGGAGGCGCAGGAGCGGCAGGCCTGGCAGGGGATCATGGTGGAGCCGGTGACCACCTCGCCCCGGCGCAGTCCGGTGACACCGGTGCCGGACTCCTCGACGGTGCCGACCCACTCGTGGCCGAAGCGGTGCGGGAAGGCGGCCCGCCCGTCGACGAGGTACGCGGAGGTGCCGTGGAGGATCTCCAGATCGCTGCCGCAGAGGCCGACGTAGGCGATCCTGACCAGGACCTCACCCGGCCCGGCGTCCGGGCGGGCGGTCTCCACCAGGCTCGTGGTGTGCGGTTTGTCGATGACCGCGGCCCGCATCATCGCCCCTCTCCGGCCGCCGGGGTGCGGCGGGTGCCCACGACCAGGGCGAGGACGGCGGCCAGGGCGAGCGCGGCGCCGACCGTCGGCAGCGAGACCAGCGATCCGCCGAGGGAGAGGGTGAGGGAGCCGATCCAGGCGCCGGCGGCGTTGGCGAGCTGGAAGCCCGCGATGTTGACGGTGGCCGCCAGGTTGGGGGCCCCGCTCGCGGCGGTGATCAGCTTGGAGGCCAGCGGGGGGATGATCGAGAAGCCCGCGGCGCCGAGGACGAACAGCCAGGGTGCGGTGAACCAGGTGCTCGAACCGAAGAGCGCGAGCAGGCCGAGCGAGACGGCGAGCGCGCCGAGCGCGACGAGCAGGGTGCGGTCGATGGAGCGGTCGGCGAAGTGCCCGCCGAGCTGGTTGCCGGCCACCGAGCCGACGCCGAAGACGAACAGCAGCACGGTGACGTGGCCGGCCGAGAAGCCGGTGTAGTCGCGCAGGAAGGGCGCGATGTAGGTGAAGACGACGAACAGGGCGGCCTGGCCGAGCGCCGTCAGGGAGAGGGCGGCCCACACCGCGGGGCGGGTGAAGACGGTGAGTTCGGCGGAGATCGACCCGGACGGGCGGGCGGGGGCGCGCCGGGTGACGGCCACGAGACCCACGGTCGCCAGGGTCTGGAACACCGCGACCACCACGAAGGAGGTCCGCCAGCCGAACTGGCCGCCGATCAGGGTGCCGAGCGGCACGCCGAGCACGGTGGCGAGGTTCAGGCCGAGCGAGACCCGGGCGATGACCCGGCCCTGGAACTCCGGCGGCACCAGCGAGGTGGCCAGGACCAGGCAGAGGGCGAAGAAGGTGGCGTGCGGCAGCGCGGTGACGATCCGGAAGACGACCAGGAGGGCGAAGTTGTCCGCCAGCGCGGTGCCGAGCGTGCCGATGACGAAGACCGCCATGGAGCCGATGATCAGCGGGGTGCGCGGCACCCGGGTGGTGACGATGGTGAGCAGCGGCCCGCCGATCATCACGGTGACCGCGTAGACGGTCACCAGGAGGCCGGCGGTGGCGTCGGACACCTTGACGTCGCTCGCGATGTCCGGCAGCACGCCGGCCACGAGGTACTCGACGGTGCCGACGCCGAAGACGGCGAGCAGCATCCAGAGCACCGCGGCGTTGGCGTTGGCGTTCGCCGCGGGAGCGGGTGCGGCGGTTTCGGTCCTGATGGTGTCGGTCAACGGACAGCTCCCGTCGTCTCGTTCTTCTCGGTGGTGCGGGCGGTGGCGCCGGTGTACTCCACGACGGCGCAGCCCCAGGTGAACCCGACGCCTATGCCGGTGAGCAGCACCAGGTCGCCCGGGGTGAGGGTGCCGGAGCGGCGCAGCAGGTCGAGGCCGATGACCGGGTCGGCGGCGCCGGTGTGCCCGATCTCCCAGCCGCGTTCGGCGAGCGTCTGGTCGGCGTCGATCTTCAGCGGTACGAAGCACTGCTTGCGCAGCAGGACCCGGCCGAAGTTCGGCACCAGCCAGCGGGCGATGTCGGAGTGGCTCACGCCGGCGTCGGCGAGCGCGGTCTCGGCGCAGCGCGACAGCGCGGCGGCGTTCCTGGTCCAGAACTCCTCGGTGCCGCGGTCCCCGACGAACACGGAGACCCGCTGGGGCAGGTCGAGGGGGGTGCCGGAGCCGTACTGGGGCATCGTCATCGGGTCGTCGCCCCGGTGCATCCGTTCCAGCGACGGGTCGCTCACCACGGAGGTGGACAGGACCCGGAAGGGGCCGCCGTCGTGGCCGAGGACCAGGGCGCCCGCGCCGTCGCCGTAGACCACCCCGCTGTCGGAGGACCAGCGGTCGAAGAGCGGCAGCTGCCAGGCGTCGGAGGCGGTGACCATGCCCTTGCCGGAGCCCGCGCACCAGCGGCCGACGAGTTCCATCCCGACGACGGCGCCCGCGCAGGCGGTGCGTATCTCGATCGGCAGGCAGTCCTCGATGCCGAGTTCGCCCTGGAGGTAGGCGCCGCAGTTCCAGGCCTCCAGCCCGTTGTGCAGCACCACCGCGTGGACCAGGAGGTCGATGTCGGCGGGGTCGGCGCCGGCGTCGGCGAGTGCGGCGCGTCCGGCGGTCACCGCCATCTCGGGGGCGCTCTCGCCGCGTTCGGGGCGCGCCACGACGACCGACACCTGCCCGGTCTTCTGGTGCTCGATCTCGTCGTACCGTCCGGCCGCCACCATCTCGGCGGCCGACTCGCGCTCCTCGGGCAGGTAGGAGCCGAAGCCCTCGATGTAGAGGTTGTCCCACTTCACGCGGCCTCACCGGCCCCGACGAGCCCGGCGGCCGACCGCAGTGCCGCCCCGTTGCGCTGGGCGGCGTCGAGTTCCTTGAGGGCGATGCCCAGTTCCTCGGGGGTGACGTCGTTGACGAAGCGGTGGTGTCCGATGCCGACCGGCAGCGGCAGCCGCTGCTGTCCGTCGCGGTGGCGCACGGTGTCGGCGAGTGCGCCGTCCAGGATTCCGGGGCGGGCCAGGACGTCGGTCCACAGCGGCAGGCGCAGTCGGCCCATCAGGGCCAGGACGCGCTCGGCCTGGTGCTTGGTGACGTCGCCGCGCATCCGTCCCATCACGGTGGTGAGCGCCATGTCGACGGCGACCGCCTCACCGTGCAGCAGCTCCGGGAGCGCCTCCATCTCGATGGTGGGGCTGAAGGTGTGCCCGTAGTCGACGCACCGTTCGAGGGTCTGCTCCCACAGGTTGGGCTGGAGCTCCTCCAGCATCAGGTGGATCGCCTCGGAGACCACCTGGCGGGCGGCGGTCTCCAGGGCGGGGGTGCTGCCCTGGAAGCGGTCCTCGATCAGCTGAGGCCCGAAGTCCTCGAGGAGGTCGAAGAGTTCGGCCGACTTGATCAGCGCCATCTTGAGGATCTCGGCCAGCCCGTTGGAGAGGTGCCGTGCGTCGAGGGTGCTCAGGAAGGAGCGGTCCACGAAGGTCGCCACCGGGGGCGCGTAGGTGCCGAGCCGGTTCTTGCCCTGCCCGTGGTTGACGCCGGTCTTGACGCCGACCCCGGCGTCGACCAGGCCGACCAGCGTGGTGGGTATCCGGACGTAGGGGGTGCCGCGCCGGTAGAGGCTGGCGGCGAGTCCGACGACGTCGAGCAGGACGCCGCCGCCGATCGCGATCACCGGTTCGCGCCTGCGGTCGATGCCGAAGTCGTTCATGGCGTCGACCACGTCGCTCACCGAGTCCCACCGTTTGACGCTCTCGTCCGCGCGGACGGGCAGCAGGGTGGCGGCGATGCCGTGGTGGTGGAAGTAGCGGGCGATCCGTTCGCCGTGGAGTTCCTGGACGGTGGAGTCGATCACCACGAGCCGGCGGTCGCCGGGCCGTAACGGGGCGTCGGCGCAGCCGGAGAGCAGCAGGGTGCCGGCGGGCTCGAACAGGTTCGGGGCCTCGACGACGTGGTACCGGACCTGTTTGACCGCCTCCACCGTCCAGGTCGGGGCGGTGGAGCGTCGGAGGGTCAGGCCTTCGGTGTACGGGGCGGTGGCATGCATGTGCGGTCCTCGGTGTGGGGAGTCGGTGTGTCGCGGCCGACGGCCGGGCTGGTCGCCGCGCCGCCTCGGGGATCTGACGGAACGTCACATCTTGTGGTGTGACGGTTCCTGTCACCGGCTCGGCGATACTAACATTCATGTAGTGCCCGCTACATGAATAGCGTGTTTCACTGGTGTGAAGCCGTCCTTCGGCGCGCACACCTCCGACCGGGCGCGCCACCGACGACATGGGAGCATCGATGGCAGGTGTACGCGGCCAGGGCCGCAAGTTCGACCTCGAGGACATCCTGGAGAAGGCGATGTTCGTCTTCTGGCGGCACGGCTACGACGGCACGTCGGTGGCCACGCTCACCCGGGAGATGGGGATCGGCGCCCCGAGCCTCTACGCCGCGTTCGGCAGCAAGGAGGGCCTGTTCCTCGCCGTCGTCGAGCACTACAACAACGGCTGGGGCGGCTTCATGCAGCGCGTCTTCGACGAGGAGCGGCACGCCGCCGCCCTGATCCGCCGCCTGCTGTACGAGGCGGCCGAGGCCTACGCCCACACCGACTGCCCCGGCGGCTGTCTGATCATCAGCTCCGCCACCCGGGTCTCCGAGGCCGGCCAGGAGGTCGCCGACCGCCTCCGCGAGCTGCGCAACGCCAACATCGACCGGCTGGAGGCCCGGATCGGGGCCGACGTCGACGCGGGCGTCCTGCCGGGCGGCACCGACGCCCGCGCGCTCGCCGAGTTCCTCGGGGTGATCGTCCAGGGCATGTCGCACCGGGCCCGGGACGGAGCGACGGTCGCGACGCTGCGGACCGTCGCGGGGATGGCGTGGGACTCCGTACGCGTCCCGCTGGGGAAGGCGTGAGCCGACGCCCCTGACCGGGCGTCGGCCGTCGACGCCCGGTCGGTCGGTGGCTGGTGCCCGGGCGGTCGGCTGTCGGGGCTCGGGCGCCCAGCTGTCACGGTTCGGACGTTCAGCCGTCGCCGTTCGGGCGCTCAGCCGCCGGTGCCCGGGCGGTGGACGGTGAGGTCGCCGTAGGCCGACAGCGTGCCGGCCAGGTCGCCGGGTTCCTGCCGCAGGGTGGCGTCCAGGAAGGCGAGCGTGGTCGCGGCGACGACGCGCGGACCCCGGGTGCGGCCCAGGGAGCCGACCAGCGAGGGCACCGGCGGCAGGTACAGCGGGGCGTCCGTGAAGGTGAGGTGGGCGGCACCGGGGACGGTGAGCCGGTAGCTCGTCGCGGTGCCGCGCCCGAGGACCTCGGTGAGGCGCGGGATGTACCGGGGGTCGGTCGTCGGGCCGACGGCCTGGGTGAGCGCCAGCGCCGGCTGGTGGAAGGGGAGCGGCTCGGGGTCGCGGGGGTAGCCGTCCAGATCGATGACGGCGGCGAACCGGCGGTCCTGGCGGGCCGCCTGCAGGGCGGCGGCGCCTCCCAGGGAGTGGCCGGTCGCCGCGGCCCGGCCGGTGTCCAGCCGCCCGGTCAGCGGGCCGTCGATCTCACCCCGGTCCAGCCGGCCCAGCTGGGTGAGGACGAAGCCGAGGTCCGCGGCCCGGATCCCGGTCGTCTCGGCGGCCCGCCTGTCGTCCTCGGCGTCGTCGCCGGTGGAGGCGAGGACGGTGCCGATCGTCCGGCCGTCGGCGAGGACGACGGCGGCGGAGTCGTACGGGTGGTCGAGCGCGGCGACCACGTAGCCGTGACTGGCCAGCTCCTCCGCCCAGGCGGTGTTCTGGGCGCGCACGCCCCCCAGCCCGGGGGAGAACAGCACGACCGGGAACCGTCCGCCGTCGCCGGCCACCGGGGCGTCGACCACCGCGTGGCCGTGGGCGCGCGGGACCCCGTCGACCAGGAATCCGGGGAGGCCGGAATAGCGGGCCAGGGCGCCGGCGACGGTCCGTGCCTCCTGCTCCGTACGGCCGAGGTACCGGGCCCGCCCCGCGCCCGCGGGGCTCTGCCGCGCGGGGTACCAGAGCTGGACCACGACCGTGCGCCGGTCCCCGGGTTCGGGTGTGGCGGTCTCGGGGCGGTCCGGGTCGCTCCACTGCACCACCCGGGTACCGACCGCGAATCGGCCGGTCGGCTCGGGGAGGACGGGGACGGGGAAGGCCCAGGCGGCCGCCGGGCCCATGGCGGTCAGGGCGGCGCACACCAGCGAACCCGGCAAGGCCACCCACCAGCGGGCCCGCCTGGCCGGTCGGCCGCTGCGTCGGCGCAGCAGCGGGGAGACGGCGAACGGCAGCGCCAGGGCGCCGCCCGCCAGTACCGGCAGCAGCTGCCAGCGGAGCCCCGAGACGCCCAGCACGATCGCGGACAGCGCGAAGACCGCTCCCGCCACGACCGTGACGGGCGGGCGGCCGGCGGGCGGAAGCCAGCGCGCCACGACCAGGGCGAGGGCGCCCAGGAGGGCGAGGATTTCCAGGGGGGACAGCTGCGGTCCCGTGATGATGTCGGTCACCCGGTCATCGTCGGCGCGGGGTGCGCGCCGCCACATCGGTCCCGGGTCGCCGCCGCGTGCGACCGGAGCCGGAACCGGCGGCACGCCCCCCACCGACCACGGCCGCATCCGGGCAGCACTCCTCTGCGCCTGGAGTCGCAGCCGAACACGCCTGATCAGCGGCCCTTCTGCGACCACGGGAGGTGGTGGGACTCCTCCTGCGGTCGTACCCCGGCCCGTCGCCCTCCGACGGTGGACTCATGCGCTCCGCCTCCGCGCGGCCCTACGGTGGCAGGGCCGCGGGACGCGGTGGCGGCCCCGACCGGGCCGCCGGAAACGCCGAATCGACAGGGACGTGCGATGACCGAGGCGGCAGCGGGCACCGGCGGTGCCCGTCCGGTGCGAGCGGCGCGACCGCTGAGCGCCGCCCGGCGCTGGGGCTCCCGGCTGCCGCCCACCGTGTGGGACTCGCTGCTGCCGGCGCTGCTCCTCCTCAACATCACGACCATGCGCGGGCCGCAGGACCTGCCGGTGGCCGTCGCCCTCACGGCCGCGCTCGCGCTGCCCCTGGTGTGGCGGCGGCGGGCGCCGCTCACCGTGTTCGGCACCGTTGCGGCCGCGGCCTTCGTCGAGTGGCTGATGGACGTCCAACTGCCGGCGGCCATCGCCCTGTTGGTGGCGCTCTACACGGTGGCCGCGAACGCGGGGCGGCGCGCCACCCTCGTCGCCGGTGCCGTCGTGGAGGCGGGGGTCCTGCTGGCCTGCCTGCGCTGGACGGCGGACGGCGCGTTCCTGACCCCCTTCGTCGCGGCGACCGCGATGGCGGTCGCCGCCGCCGTCCTCGGCGTGAACGTGCGGACCACCCGCGCCTACCTTGCGGCCGTGGAGGAACGGGCCGCCCGCCTGGAGCAGCAGCAGGAACAGCAGGCGCGGCTGGCCGTCGCCGAGGAGAGGGCCCGCATCACCCGCGAGATGCACGACATCGTCACCCACAACCTGTCCGTCATGGTCGCGCTCACCGACGCCGCCGTCTACGCGCAGCACCGGTCGCCCGAGAAGGCGACCGCCGCGATGCTCCAGATCTCCGAGACCGGCCGGCAGGCCCTGACCGACATGCGGCGCTCCCTGGGCCTGCTGCGCACCGACGAACCGGACGGCGAACCGGACGCGGAGCGCCACCCGCTGCCCGGCATCGCCCAACTGCGGGCCCTCGCCGACCAGATGTGCGCCGCCGGGCTGCCGACCCGCCTGGAGGTCCACGGCGGCCACACCCACGTCCCCGCCACCGCCCAACTGACCGTCTACCGCCTGGTACAGGAAGCCTTGACCAACGCCCTCAAGCACACACCCCCCGGCACCCGTGCGAACGTCCGGGTGCGGTGCTCGGCACGGGACGTCACCGTGGACGTCACCGACAGCGGCCCGTGCCCGCCGGCCCCCGGCTCCACCACTCCCTCCGGCTCCACTCCGCCCGGCCACGGCATCCCCGGCATGCGCGAGCGCGCGGCCGCCTACGGGGGGACGTTGCGGGCCGGACCGCTCCCGGACGGCGGCTGGGGCGTCCGGACCCGCCTCGACCTCGGCACGGGCACGGAGGCGCCCGCATGACGATCCGCATCCTGATCGCCGACGACGAGGCGCTGCTCCGGATGGCCTTCGCCACGGTCCTGGAGGCCCAGCCCGACATGGCCCCGGTCGGCGAGGCCGCGGACGGCGCCGAGGTCGTCCGCCTCGCCCGGGAACTGCGGCCCGACGTCGTCCTCATGGACGTCCGGATGCCCGGGACCGACGGGATCGAGGCGACCCGACGGGTGGTCCGGGTCTCCCCGCAGAGCAGGGTCCTGATCCTCACCACCTTCGACCTCGACGAGTACGCCTTCGCCGGACTCGACGCCGGAGCCTCCGGCTTCCTGCTGAAGAACACCAGGCCCGAGGAACTGCTCACCGCGATCCGCAGCGTGGCCGCCGGCGACGCGGTGGTCTCCCCGCGGATCACCCGCCTCCTCCTGGAGAACTTCCGCCCCCACCTCCCCGGCAGCCGCGACACCGCCCGCGACACGGCCCGCGACGAGCTCCTACGACGGCTCACCCCCCGCGAGCGCGAGGTCCTCGTCCAGGTCGGCCGCGGCCTGTCCAACACCGAGATCGCGGCCGCCCTCCACCTCGCGGAGGCCACCGTCAAATCCCACCTGGGCCGGATCCTGCAGAAGCTCGGACTCCGCGACCGCATCCAGGCCGTGGTCTTCGCCTTCGAGGCCCGCCTCGTCCACCCGGCCTGACACCCCCGCCCGCCCCCGCCCGGGATGCGACCAGTTACTGCCGGTCCGCCGATCCGGTCTTCGGCGGCGCTGGACAGAGGGCCCGGCAACTGCGTGGCTGAGCAGGTATCCCGAGCGGGCCGGTTGGCCTGGCGTTTGGTGCCAGGCCAACCGGGCTCATTTCCTCCTGGTGGGGGTCAGACCTGGTACCAGGAGCGGAAGGACTCTCCCGGTGCGGCCTGGTCGATCGCCCAGGTGGTTCCTGCGACGTCGGTGGTCATGACGATCATGGCTCCGTTGTCGAGGAGTGTGACGCGGGGGTCTCCGGCGAAGGTCATGCTCTGGTTGCCGAGGTAGGCGCCGGTGCTGAATCCGGTGGTCGGGTTGCCCTGGCCGAACAGGGCGATGTGTCCGTTGCTCGTGCGGGCGATGATGTTGACGGTGCCGCCGGCTCCGGGAGACAGGACGATGCTGGTGGCGCCGCCCATGCCGCCGCTGACGCTGACCTTGTACCACTCGCGGAACGGCGTCCCGGGAGCGGCCTGGTCGATGGCCCAGACGTCGCCGTTGACGTCGATGGCGGCCACGACCATGGTGCCGTTGGAGGCCGTGGTGACGCTGGGGTCCCCGGCGAAGTCGGGTGAGGTGGTGCCGAGATACGCACCGGTGCCGATACCCGAGGTGGGGCTGTTCTGGCCGAAATAGCCGATGTGTCCGTTCGTCGTGCGGGCGAACAGGTTGAGCGTGCCACCGCCTGCGGGGGACAGCACGGTCGCGGCACGGCCGGTGAGGCCGCCGCTGGCACTGACCTTGTACCAGGGGCCGAACGGGCCTCCGAGGGCGGTCTGGTTGGCGGCCCACAGGTCGCCCGCCGTGTCGACGGCGGTGACGATCATGCTGCCGTTGGCGGCGAGGTTGACGGCGGGGTCCTGGGCGAAGACCGGCGCGGAGCTTCCGACCGTCACCGCGGGGCTGAAGGACGAGGTGGCCCCGGTCTGGGCGTAGTCGACGATCTGGCCGGCACGGGTCCGGGCGAACACGTGCACGGCGTTCGTCGCCGGCTCCAGGATCGGTGCCGGGTCACCGGTGTGGACGCCGGAGCCGCTGAGCTGGTACCAGCTGCGGAAACCGCCCGCGGTGCTGGTCTGGTTGGTGCCCCACAGGCTGCCGTCGGCGTTGACCTTGACCGCGACGAGGGTGCCGTTGGCGGCGCGCGTCATCGCCGTGGCCGGGCTGCGCAGGCTCTGCCCGCTGTCGAGTGCGGTGGTCACGTGCAGCAGGCCGCCTTGGGCGGCCAGGCGCGGCTGGCCGAGCCCGGTGGGCGTGCCCGGGTACATCAGCAGGCACCCGGCGGGGCAGGTGGTGCTCTGAGCAGTCCCGTCGGCGGTGTAGTACGTCACCGGGGCCGCGGGGTCGGCCGGCGTGGTCGCGAGAATGTCGCCGGTGCTCTGGCCGGGGGTGGGGGTGAACAGCCGGTAGCCCTTGCCGCTGTCGGCGACGGTGCCGTGCAGGTTGCCCGGGGTCGTGATCAGGGGCCGGTGCTGGGGGTCGAAGCCGGTGGCGTAGACGCTGCCGGTGGCCGGGCTGCCGGCCTGGTACCCGAGGCCGTCGGCGTTGCGGGCGCCGAGCACGAGGCGCACGCGCCCGTACTCGCCGTCGTTCGGGTCGGTGGTGTTGCGCCGGGCGAGCAGGTCGGGAATGCCGTCGCCGTTGACGTCGCCGGGGGCGAGCACGTCGTAGTCGGCCCACCCGGAGGGGGACACGACGGTGCCGGGCTTCAGCTTGTTGGTGTCGGGCTCGGTGGTGAGGGGACCAGCCTTGGTGCCGCCGTAGAGGACGAGGGCGTCGCCGGCCTTGGCGAGCAGGTCGCTGCCGGTGATGTTGTCGAGATTGCCGGCGGCGGCGATCTGGCTGGTGCCGGACCAGTCGCCCCCGCTGGGGTGGAGCAGTTCTCTGCGCTTGGACTCGTCGGGGGCGCCCATGCCGTTTCCGGGGTAGAGGTAGAGCCGGGTGCCCTGCATGACGAGGAAGTCCTCGTAGCCGTCCTTGGTCTGACCTGTGGTCTGGCTGGCGAAGTCGCCCCGGTGGGTGACCTGGGCGCCGGACCAGCCCGGGTTGGCGACGGTCCGGGGCTGGTCGAAGGTGCCGTCGCCGCGGCCGGGGTAGAGGACGAGTTCGCCGGTGCTGGTGGCGGCCACCAGGTCGGCGTGCCCGTCACCGGTCAGATCGCCGGGCCGGTCGCCGGCCAGGGCCGCGTCGGTGGCGTCGTGGACGAAGTTGCTTGGGGCGGTGGTGATCAGTGTGGTGCTGGAGTTGGGGCCGCCGTCCGAGCCGTCGTAGGGGGAGAGGTTGCCGGCCTTGTCCATGGCCTGGACAGTGAGCCGGTTGGTCGGCCACAGGGTGGGGGTGAACGTGACGGTGGCCGTCCCGTCCGGGCCGGCGTCCACCCAGGTCCCGCCGCAGCCCTGGTTGACGACGGGCAGCGGCTTGTTGAGCGAGTAGCAGAAGCCCTTCAGGCCGAACTGGTCGCTGGAGGCGAACTTGACCGTGCGCGGGGTACGGGCGGGCACATCCTCGACGTCGATGCTGTGGCCGTCCGCGGAGGTGACGGTCGGCTTGGACGGCGCAGTCCCGTCCACGTTGAAGCCGCACTCACGGCCGAAGCCCGAGCCGACGATGCCGTCCTCGGCCTGGACGTGCCACTTGTAGCGGCCGCCGTCGCGCATCTTGGCCCAGCCGAGCCTCGTGATGGCCCACGTTCCATTGGGAGCGGAGGCCCGATCGACCTGGACGTACTGCCCGGTGTCGTGGTCCCAGACCTCGAACTTGGCGCTCAGGGCGACGTCGGTGTCCGGGTCGGAGATCCTCGCGGTCAGGACGACGTCATTGCGCCCGACAGTGGGCCACGCCGCGGGGTCGCTGACGCACGGCACGTTCACGTTGCTGCTGCTGCCCGGTGTCCACTGGCCCTCCCAGGCCGCGTAGTCGTGCAGGACGGGGGGCCGGTTGTAGGTGACCTCGAGCCACGGGTTGTTCTTGAACCGCTTGTAACTGTTCTTGTTGCCGAGGTAGTTGTCCGGAGTGCGCAATCCGAGGGCGACGCTGTCGTCGCCCCGGTCGGCCGCGCCCTGGACGACGGCGCGCAGGTTTTCCGTGCTGAAGTCCACGCCCTGCACGCCGGGGCAGTAGGTGGGGTTGCCGTGGGCGAAGGCCTTGGCGTCGAGTTGCCAGATCCAGGGGGCCTGGTTGTTCCAGGTCGGTGTCGCGGTGCTGATCGGGCCGGTCGCCCAGAGCTCGGTGTTGCCCGCCACGGCCGGGTCACAGCCCCACGAATGGGTCTCTTCCACGTGGAACGTCGCGGACATGATCGTGGCCCCGGCCAGGCCGCGGGTGTTCATCTCGAAGTAGGAGCGGGTGTTGCCGCTGCCGTTGTAGCCGACGCGCGGCTCGTCCGGCGGGTTGTCCGAGTTCCAGCCGTTGCCGTCCGGGTAGCCGGCGTTGGGAGTGGCGGAGTACACCACCGCCCAGCGGTTGCGCCAGCCGTCGGTGAACGTCGGATCGATGACCACCGGGAAGACGGTGTCCGCTCCGTGCAGCAGATCGACGTCCGGGGTCAGCCGCAGCGTGTCCGAATCGATCTCGGCGGCCATCGCCTTCGGAGCGTGCGGAGTGGAACCGGGAGCGACCGGGGTCGTCGGCGGGGTGTCGTCGGCGGACCGCGGCGCTGCCGCCAGTGCGTTCTTGGCCAACGGCGAGGGAGCGGCGGTGGGCTGCTGCTGGGCGGTAGTGGCGGGGGTGTGGGAGTCCCACATCCGCGGGGCCTGCGCGGTGAAGACCGTACCGCCGGTGCCGTCGGTCGCGGCGATCCTGCCGTCCTTGCCGGAACTGAGCGTGATCCCCGCGGTCCTGAGTCCGTAGGTGACCTGGGCCAGACGCGGATCGGCGGCGGCCTGACGGGTCTTGACGATCAAATGGTGGGAGAAACCGTCGCTCTCGGCGAGGATCTTCAGATCCACGCCGGGCAGCACGTCGTGGTACAGCGCCGTACTGCCGTTCAACTCGGGCTGCGGCAACGGCGCCGGCCAGGTGAGGGCGAGGGACTTGCCGTCCTTCTGCATCGTGGCCAGAGCGGTGTTGCCACCGGCGGAGAACGTCATCGGGAAGACGGAGGCCTTCGGGGCGATCGTCCCGTCATTACGGTGCTCCAGCGTGGCATCGACCGGCTTCCACTGCCCGCCGACCTTGGCGCGGACCGGCCGCGCATGCCGGCGCTGGGTGAAACTGCCGTCCGGGTTCGCCAGGAGGTCGGTCGTCTCGTCCTGCCGGGCCGTGATCTCGACCGGCTTTCCCGTCTGACGTGCCCTCAATAGAGCCACGTGTTCAGGAGCTTCCGATGGGGAAAGCGTGGAATGACCTCCGGTGTTCGCGCGAGCAGGAATCGGCCCCATGGCTGCGATTCCGACGGTGGCCGCCGCGACCAGCGCGGCTGCCGACTTGCGGGTCGTTTGCCCTATTCGATGGGCAATGTGATGGTGCATCCCCTTCACTTCCTCTGTGGTTCGCGAGCGCCTCATCATGCAAGCAATCGGTGACGGTCCGGTGGGGAGTGAGATGGCCCCCGCTGAAAGGTGAGAGGTCTTGGATGCCACATCGTGATCACCAGGCACGGAGAGTGAGTGAGGGTGGGGGCTTTATGTGGCAAAGTGACCGTTTGCGACATGGCGCCGATACGGAGAATTATTGCCGGATGCGTGAAGGAGTTATAAAAGAGAGATAAATGCCACCTGGGCCGGGCTTGTGGCGAACAATCAACCGACGTCCCGTCGGATGTCCTTGGTAGCGTCCCGCCGGGTGCGATCGCACCCGCACGACACGACCCAGAGGAATGAACGGATGCTTCCATCCGAAGCGGGCTCACCGCCCGGGCCGCGAAAGCGGCGGTCCGAATCAATAACACGCCCAGTGCTTCGTAGAGTCGCGACCATCGCGGCAACGGCTCTGATAGCCGCCGCCGTACAGGTTCCCGCCCTCGCGGTAGCGGCCGACAACGAGTTCAAGTTGCCGCCCGTCCAGCACACCGAGTCGGTTCCGCTCGCGAAGGTCGAGGCGGAACACCCGAAGGCGCCTCAGCCCCCGACCGCACCTCCGGCGGCGGCCTGGCCCAAGCCGGGGAAAGCCGAGCTCGACCTGCCAGCGGCCTCGGCGCAGAAGCCTTCCCCGCAGGCGAAGGCGCCAGGCCTGCCGCTGACCGTGGCGTCCACTGGGCAGGATCCGGCGGCTGGCGGGCAGTCCAAGGTCCGGGTGGGCCTGTCGGACCGGGCCGCCGCGGCGAGGGTGGGTCTCGACGGTGTCCTGGTCAACCTCGAACCGGTGGTGGGTAACGCCACGCCGGACACGGCGCGCGTCCAGCTGGACTACAAGGCCTTCCGTGAGTCGTTCGGGGCCGACTGGGGTTCGCGTCTGACCTTCGTCCAGCTGCCCGCGTGCGCGCTGACCACACCGGAGCAGCCGCAGTGCCGCACGGCCACGCCGCTGGCCGCCTCGAACGACACCGAAGCCGGGACCCTCACGGCGGACGTCGCGGTGGCCGCTCCCGCTGGTCAGACTTCCTCCGGCGGCGCCGTCAAGGCGTCTCTTGCCCAGGCGGCGAGCACGTCGGTCGCCGGAACGACGGTATTGGCCGCCACGGCCGGGGCCTCGGGGCCGGAGGGCGACTACAAGGCGACCTCACTCGCCCCGTCCAGCACCTGGTCCGTGAGCGGCAACACCGGCTCCTTCGGCTGGTCCTATCCCGTCCAGGTACCTCCGGCTCCCGGCGGCATGGTGCCCAAGATCGCTCTCGGCTACTCGTCCGCGGCCATCGACGGGCGCACCGCGTCGACCAACAACCAGTCCTCGTGGATCGGTGACGGCTGGGACTACAACCCCGGTTTCATCGAGCGCAGCTACACCGCCTGTGCGGGCGACAAGGGCTCGGGCAGCAACGCTCCCGCCACGGGCGGTGACCTGTGCTGGAAGTCCGACAACGCAACGGTCTCGCTCAACGGCAGAAGCTCCGCTCTAGTGCGCGACGATGCCTCCGGTACCTGGAAGCTATCGAACGATGACGGCTCGCGGGTCGAGAAGCTCAACGGCAACGCTTCGGACACCGCCAACGGTGATACCGACAACGAGTACTGGAAGCTCACCACGACCGACGGCACCCAGTACCTCTTTGGCAAGAACCGCTTGCCCGGATGGAGCGCGGGTAAGCCCGAGACCGGTGCGGCCTTGACCGTGCCCGTCTTCGGCAACCAGCCCGACGAGCCCGGCTACGCGCAGGCGTTCAAGGACTCCTCGCGCGACCGGGCCTGGCGCTGGCAGCTGGACTATGTCGTCGATCCGCACGGCAATGCGATCACGTACTTCTACGACCAGGAGAAGAACGCCTACGCCAAGAACATCGGCGCCACCACCAGTACCCCCAAGGCCGACGCGGTGTATACCCGCGCTGTCACGCTGAACCGCATCGAGTACGGCCACCGGGCCGGCCAGGTCTACAACGCGTCACCCGCCGGCAAGGTCACCTTCTCCACCACTGACCGGTGCGTGGCGACCGACTGCTCCTTCACCAAGGCCAACGCCGCCAACTGGTACGACACCCCGGTCGACCAGTCCTGCGACACGGGCCAGGACTGCCGCAACGGCGCCCCGACCTTCTGGTCCAAGAGGCGCCTGACCGGCATCAGCACGCAGGCCCTGCAGGCCAACGGCAGCTACCGGGACATCGACGCCTGGGCCCTGGACCAGTACTTCCCCGCCACCGGCGACAGCGGCGGCCGGGCCCTGTGGCTGCAGTCCATCACCCGCACCGCCAAGGCAGGCGCCACCCAGCAGACGCTCCAGCCGGTGACCTTCGGCGGGGACCTGCGCCCCAACCGGGTGGACTCCGCCGAGGGTCGTCCGCCGATGAACCGGTACCGGGTCAACCGGGTCACCTCCGAGACCGGTTCCAACACCGACATCAAGTACACCGACATCGACTGCGTCGCAGGCGCCCTGCCCGCCCCGGACAGCAACACCAGGCGCTGCTACCCGTCCTGGTGGACTCCGGAGGGCGCGGTCGACCCGGTCCTCGACTGGTTCCACAAGTACCTCGTGGAGAAGGTCACCGAGCACGATCTGGTGGCCGGATCCGGATCCCCCGACAAGGTCACCGGCTACGAGTACCTCGACGGGGCCGCCTGGCGGCGCGACACCTCCGAGTTCACGCCGGACAAGGAGCGCACCTGGAACGACTTCCGCGGCTACCAGCGCGTCCGCACCCGCGTCGGCGACTCCAACAAGAGCCTGACCGAGGCCGTCTACTTCCGCGGCATGGACGGCGACACCCTCGCCAACGGCCAGCCCCGGCCCGTCAGCCCCCTCCAGGGAATCACGGACAGCAACGAACTCGCCGGCTTCGCCCGCGAAAGCATCGTCTACGACCAGGACGGAGGAAAGCCCCTCACCAGCACGGTCAACAACCCATGGCTCCACGGAACCGCGAGCCGGGCGGTGAAGGCCCTGCCCAGCAAGGACGGCAAGCCCACCGCGTCTCTGCCCCGTGATCCCAACCGGCCCGAGGCCACGGCTCTGCCCCCGGTGACCGCCACGATGGTCCGCACCGAGAGCGTGACCACCAACGTGCTCCAGCCGGATGGCAGCACGGCCCGCACGCTCCGCGAGAGCCGCACCTTCGACGGCTACGGCCAGACCACGACGGTCTCCGACGAAGGCGACACGAACGTCACCGGTGACGAACAGTGCACCCGCACCACCTACGTCACCCCGGACACCATCAACTGGCTCATCGCCTACCCGCAATCCGTCCAGACCAGCAGCACGCTCTGCTCGACCAACGCCACACCGGCGACCGTCACGAGCGAAGCCAGGACGGCCTACGACAGCAGACCCCTTGGATCCCCGCCGGAACCGGGCAAGGGCTACGCCACCACGACGGAGGCCCTGGACCGCTACGACGGCACCACCCCGCACTACCTGACGGTCACCACCACCGCGTACGACCCGTACGGGCGTGCAACCTCCGTCAAGGACGTCAACAACGCGGAAACCACGACGTCCTACACCCCGGCGAGCGGCTCTCAGGCCACTGTCGTTCAGTCCACCAACCCCAAGCAGTTCACGACCACCACCACCTACGACGGCCTGCGCGCACTCCCGGTGAAGGTCGTCGACGCCAACAACCGCACCACCCACGTCGACTACGACTCCCTCGGCCGCACCACGGCCGTCTGGAACCCGGGTCGGGACAAGAACGCCTCACCCGACGCGACCTACACCTACACCATCGAGCCGGGCAAGCAGCCCGCCGTCACGACCAGGACCCTGCTGGAAGGCGGCGACTACCGCACCAGCATCGCCCTGTACGACGGCCTGCTGCGCCCGCGCCAGGTCCAGGAGGAGGCGCACGGAGGCAGCACGGCCCACAACGGCGGTCGCAACATCACTGACAGCTTCTACGACAGCCATGGGCGGGTCTACCGCGTGAACGCGGCGTACCATGCCGACGGGGCGCCGGAAGCGGCGTTGTGGATCGGCCTGGACAACAAGGTCCCCTCCCAGACGGAGACCGAGTTCGACGGCCTCGACCGCCCGACCGCCAGCATCTTCAAGTCGCTGAACGTCGAGAAGTGGCGTTCCACCACGCGCTATGGCGTGAACTGGGTGGCCACGACCCCGCCCGACGGCGGAACACCCACGCTCACGATCACCGATGCCTACGGTCGAACGTCCGAGATGCGGCACTACAAGGCCGGAAGCCCGGACTACGACGCCCCGGCGTCGGCGTACGAGGCCCTGAAGTACTCCTATAACCCGGCTGGCGAACTGGCCCGAGTCACCGACGCCGCAGGCAACGCCTGGACTTGGGAATACGACCTGCTCGGCCGTCAGACCAAGGCCGTCGACCCGGACAGGGGCACCACCACCAGCACTTACAACCCGGACGGCACGGTGGCCACTGTCACCGACGCCCGGGGCAGGACGCTCGCGTACGCCTACGACATCCTCGGCCGCAACACGGCGATGTTCGACAGCTCCACGAGTGGAACCAAGCTCGCCGAGTGGGCCTACGACACCCTGCCCGGCAGCAACGGCATGGCCACCGGCAGCACCCGCTTCGAGAACGGCAAGGCCTACACCACCGCTGTCACCGGATTCGACGGCGCGGGCCGGCCGCTGGGTAGCACCGTCACGATCCCGGACAGCGAGGGAGCCCTCGCCGGCACCTACACCACTGCCCAGACCTACACGCCCAACACCGGCCTGGTGGACACCACGACCTACCCGGCCGGGGGCGGACTCCCCCAGGAAGCCATCCACCACGAGCACACGCCGCTGGGTCTGCCCACCTCGGTGAGTGGCAGCCGGGTGTACTCGCTCGGCAACTCCTACTCGCCTCTGGGACAGCTTCAGCAGAGCGTCACCGGTGACATCGGCTCCAGGGCGGTCCAGACCTATGTCTACGAGGACGCGACCCAGCGACTCGCCCTGGTCCAGACCGACCGGGAGAAGAGCGGACCGCAGACCCTCGACAAGAAGACCTACACCTACAACCCGGTCGGCAACATCACCCGGGTCCGTGACGCCCGCGACAACGCCGCGGTCACGGACACCCAGTGCTACACGTACGACTTCGCACAGCGTCTGACCAACGCCTGGTCGGCGACCGACGACTGCGTCGCCAAGCCGACACCCGCCAGCGACCCGCATGTCGGCGGCGTGGACCCGTACTGGAGCAGCTACACCTACGACGCGGCCGGCAACCGGACCCAGGCGACCAACCGGTCCTTCGGCGCCGCCCCCGGCCCGCTGATGGACACCACCAAGGTGAGCTCCGTCGCCATCGCCGGTGACGGCCAGACCAGCGCCGTGGCGATCTCCGACGGCCAGGTCTACCTGGCCCAGCAGCGTGCCGACGGCACGTGGGCCAACTTCGAGAACCTGCACAGGACCCAGGCTGGGCCCCTGCCCGCCCCCGTCGACTACGTCGCGGCGGCCTGGGCCGACAACACCCTGCAGATCATGGCCGTCGCCGGCGGCAGGGTCTGGCACACCCTGCGCGGCGCCGACGGCACGTGGGGAGGCTGGGGCGACGTCACCAGCGTGGTCGGGTCCATCGCCAACCCCAGCCAGCTGTCCCTGTCCGCCACCGCCTCCGGGCTGGAGGTCCTCGCCCTCTCCGACGGCGTGCTCAAGCACACCCTGCGCAAGCCCGACGGCAACTGGGCGACCTGGGGCAACGTCTACGGCGAGACCGGCAGCCTCACCGGAGCCAGCCGCGTCACCAGCGCGGCCACCGGCTCCGGCCTCGAGGTCATCGTGCTCGCGGGCGACAGGCTCTGGCACACCATCCGCTTCGGCAACGGCGTCTGGCAGAAGTGGGGCGACGTCTACGGCGCTACCGGCGCTCTCAGCTCGCCCACCGGCGTCACCGCGACCGCGACAGGTGCCGGCCTCGAAGTCGCCGCCATCGCCGGCGGGAACATCTGGCACACCATCCGCAAGCCCGACGCCACCTGGGCGGGCTGGGGCAACGTCAGCCAGGTCGTCGGCCAGCTCAACCAGCCCTCGTCCGCGGCAGTCGTCAGCTCAGGCGGAGACCTGAAGCTGATCGCGCTCGCCGGAGGAACCCTCAACTACACCAAGCGCGCCTACAGCACCGGCAGCTGGCTGCCCTGGAGCCAACTCACCCAGACCCCCGAGAACCCGCAGACCGACCAGAGCCAGCGCACCTCCACCTACCCCGCCCCCGGAGGCACCCGACCCCACGCCCTCAACCGCGTCGACACCACCGGTACCGGCGCCCGCACCGACACCTTCACTTACGACGAGGCCGGCAACACCGTCCGCCGCGTCACCGCCGACGGCGACCAAGCCCTCGAATGGGACGCCGAGGGCCACCTCGCCAAGTCCACCACCGCGGGCAACAGCACGACCTTCCTCTACGACGCCAACGGCAACCGCCTCCTGCGCCGTGAGCCGGGCTCGGTGACCCTCTACCTGGACGGTCAGGAGCTCAAGCTCGACAAGACCACCAACAAGGTCACCGGCACCCGCTACATCACCGCCGGCGCCGTCACCCTCGTCAGGGGCTCCGACGGCAGCCTCAACTACCTCATCAACGACCACCAGGGAACCGCCCAACTCACCATCAGTGCCGACAACCTCGCCTACACCCGAGGCGACACCACCCCGTTCGGCACTCCCCGCGGCAAGAAACCCGCCTCCTGGCCCACCGAACGCGGCTTCGTCGGTGGCACCAACGACGCCACCACCGGCCTCACCCACCTCGGAGCCCGTGAGTACGACGCGGCCAACGGCCGCTTCATCTCGGTGGACCCCATTCTCGACCTCGCCGATCCGCAGCAGATCAACGGCTACAGCTACAGCAACAACGACCCCGTCAACCTCTCCGACCCCAGCGGACTACGCCCTGACGGCACCTGCGGTGGTACGGCGGCATGCCGGACGACGGACGGTCATCTCGTCAACGAGGCCTGGGGTCTCCAGGACGGCAGCTGGAATGTCGAGATCAGTAAGTCCGTGCTGGCCTATCTTCCCGGGGACATCGGGTTCCCTGAAATCCCGGACTACCAGAGCGTTCTGAAGCAGACCGTCAAGAACCTCGACAACCTCTTCAGGGACCACACTCGCTTCGGCAAGCCTGGAGCGCAGGAGGAGGACCGGGTCCAGTACGGAGCGGCGGCACTCAACGCCTGCCAGGTCGTGGCCGCGTGCTCCAAGTCCAACGTCTACAACACCCTCTGGGACCAGCGGATGGGCTGGGAGATAGACAACTTCGCCCCATTCGGCCCTGGCCAGGTGGTGAACGGCGCCTCCAGCGCTCAAGCAGCTGCTGCTGCCAAGCCCATCGGCCGACCGACATCGAAGCCCGTCCGACCGGCATCGAAGTCTGTGGGAAGCCGACCTTCCTGCGACAGCTTCCCGCCGGACACCCTTGTTCTCATGGCCGACGGAAGCACCAAGCCGATCGGGGATATCGGTGTTGGTGACATCGTTGCGGCTACAGATCCGCAATCCGGTCAGACGGCAGGAAAGACGGTCACCGACAAGATCGTCACCCCTGACGACACGCGGTTCACAGAACTCACTCTGTCAGCATCTGGCACGGAAGGACCCTCGAGCGCCCCCGTCAACCTCGTATCCACCGCCCATCATCCCTACTGGGACGACACCGCCCGGCAGTGGGTCCTCGCCGAGGATCTTCAGACAGGTCATAGCCTCCTCACGCCGGACCACGGGACGCTCGTGGTCGTCGCGACCCGCACTTACACGACGCAACCACAGGTCGCCCACAACCTGACGGTTGCAGAGCTCCACACGTACTATGTGCTGGCGGGGCAGACGCCGGTCCTGGTTCACAACACAGGGGCCACCCCTTACAACCCCTGTGGCGAGGGTACCGAGCCGCTGGGGGGATATTCTTCCGGAACGGCAAGGCCTCCGTGGACTGGCGGAACGCCGGACTCTGTATACACAAGAACAGGAAAGGATGGCACCCCTGTACAGAACACGATATTTGACAAGGACGGAAACGCGGTTGGCCATTTCGACTTCAAGGATCATGGCACGGGTGGACCCCACGGTCACGTGATCGATCCTCCAGGGACGCCCGGTGGGGGGCATGGCGCAGGCGCTCCCCATATTCCAGAATCCAACTTGCCGCCAGGCTGGAATCTCCGACCCCGGAATTGAGCGAGAAGAATGACTGGAGTCCATCTCTCCCAGGAATCCATTCCAGAATTCCTTGAGAGGTTCCTGGGGTTCGAAGACGGTGTCATTACCCATATTTCCATATTCCTCCCGCGGGGCGAGCGAGCTGCCCGCACCATCGAGGTAGAGGTCCAGGCCCTGGACCGCACGAGCCAAGGGGAGGGGGTGGAAAATAGTCGCCTGTTTGGCTGGAAACTGGTAAGAATCGCTATGCGTGGCTTGACCGAGTATCGTCTTGCCGAGAGTCTCGCATACCCCTTGCAGGTTCTCTCCGACGGCCTGAAGATCGGCTACGAAGACGGCCTATTCACCCTGGATCTGGATCCGGGTCCGGATGAATGGTCAGTCCGGTCGATCCACGACGCGGCAAACAGCTATTCTAAGCAGTACATTTTGTCACGGGACTGTTCGTTCGAAGTCTTGGACGGGCCGTTCATTTAGCCCCAACAATGCAAAGTGGCCCACCTACCTACTGGTGGGCCACTTTTGCATAGAATGTCACCCGACCAAGGACATTGCGGCAGTCGATCACTCGCTGACCGCAGACGGCAGCACCATCGCTGCCCGTGGAGCCTCCGCACGTGCCCCTTCGCATTCCTGGAACTATCGGCTGCGGTGTTGTTAGAGGAGCGCAGGCATGGCGTCGGCAGTGCGGTCCGCCGCTCCGAGTTCTGCGTCTTGGTGGGCAGGGCAGTCAGTCCGCTGGAGTCGGTGCGCTGGAGGGTGCGGCGGATGCTGGCGGTTCCGGCGAGGTCTTCCCAGCGCAGGCCGAGGAGTTCACCTTTGCGGAGTCCGGGTGCGGAGGGCGAGTTCGAACAGTGCGTGGAGGCGGTGGCCCTGGGCGGGGGTGAGGAAGGTGCGGGCTTCGTCGGTGGTGAGACGTTCGAAGAGGCGGGGCCGGGGTGTGTCGGTGAGGACGTTGCGGGCGACGTTGCGCGGGATCTCGTCCTCTCGCACAGTGTGCTCCAGGGCGGACTTGAGCACGGAGTGGATTGTAGGCGAGGGTCAGCGGGGAGAGCTGCTTGCCGCAGCACGTGCCGGTCGCGCAGCAGCGAGGCTGGTTGCGGGCGGCGTCGAGGCCGCGTGCGCAGCACTGGCAGGTGGTCCGGAGCCCGTTCAGCCATTGCGTGGACGTCTTGGCGGTGAGCGTGGCGAGCTTCCTCTTGCCGAGGCCGGGGATGAGGTAGCGGTTCGTGCAGGCGGTATAGCGATCTCGCGGCGCAGGTAGATCGTGAAGCGCGCCCACAGGGCTCCAGAGTGGGCGCTGAACAGTACCGCGCCGGGTACTTACTCGTAGGTCTTCGGGTCCAGCGGCGTGCCGAGCAGCGCGTCCGTGGGTTCGTGGCGCTTGCCGCAGCGACAGGGCTGCAGGGCACCGCCCACGTCCGTGAGGGCGCTTGTGACGGGGCCGAAGAACGGCGCGGTGAGCGTGGTGACAGGCGGTCAGACGCGGGCCGCGGTAGTTGATGTCAGTCTACGCTGACATCAACTACCGCGGCCCGCGTTGGGCGCGCCGGTGACGCGACGGAGTCGCAATTGTCAGCGTCACGTAGCGAGCCTTCCCGTCGACGTGGTCGAACCGACAGAACTGGCTACTCCCGCACCGGGAGTAGCCAGTTGCGGCGGCGCAGCGTCTGCGGCCGGGATCGGCCGCCACGTGGGCGAACCGCGCCGCCATCGACAGGTCGGCGACCAGCGTATGGAAGCTCAACATGTCTTTCTTCTGGTCCGGTCGGTGTCGACTGTAGATTGCACCGGTGATCCGGTACACGCCTGTGGCGGCATGCCGGAAATGCCGGTCGTGGCGGTGGGGCGTGCTCGCGGAAATCGCCTACGACTGGGGCGCGGCCAAGAGGCCAGGTAGGGGAGATGATAGGCCGACGAAGGCACGTCCCGGGGCCGTTACCCGAGCCGGCCAGGTCGGCGGCCACCGACTGGGCGGACGTTGAGTCGCCGATGAGTAGCTGGGCGGCGGCCAGGAGGTTCGGCTTCGGCGTCCGCGAACAACTAAGAGGAGCTAACAGAACGGCGTTGTGCCCATGTCTGTTCGTCCATCGGCTCGTTGAGTAGGCCGTGGGGAAGAGACCGCCGTGGTTGGTGTCGGATGACCTGTGAGGCCGGATGGAGCCGCTGCTGCCGGTGCGGCAGCAGCGGCTTCGCAGGATCGGCCGCCCGCCACTGGATGATCGGCGCTGCCTGCAGGGGATCCT
>NZ_JBVKDS010000027.1:0-75152 GCF_055633695.1 Kitasatospora sp. NPDC114501
GAACCCGGAAGCTAAGCCTTACAGCGCCGATGGTACTGCAGGGGGGACCCTGTGGGAGAGTAGGACGCCGCCGAACAATCTTTGCTGAAGAACCCTCATCCGGTTTCCGGGTGGGGGTTCTTCGCGTTTCCGGGGGTATCCCTCTCACCCGCTCGCCGTAGCCTCTGAGGCGGGTGGGGGCCGCGGACCGACGTTGCCGATGGCATCGGCATGAGCTGGCAGCATGTCCCCATGGACGCATGGGACCTGGGCGAGTTCGTCGTGCGACGCGGCGGCGAGTCCGACGCGGACGCACTGGTCGGCATCGACACGGTCGCGGCCGGCGGCGACGGTGAGCGGGCGGCGAGCATCCGGAGGTGGTGCCGACAGGACCTGGGCCCGGTCCTCGTGGCGGAAGGCGCGTCCGGGCCGCTCGGCTACTGCGTCGTCGAGTACACCTTCTTCGGACAGGGCTTCGTGACGATGCTGATGGTCTCGCCGTCCGCTCGCGGTAGGGGTGTCGGCCGTGGCCTGCTGGACGCGGCGGCGGCCTCCTGCGAAACCCCGAAGCTCTTCACCTCGACGAACGTCTCCAACCATCCGATGCGGCGACTGCTGCAAGGGGCCGGGTGGCAGCCGGCGGGCCTTGTCCAGGGCCTCGATGACGGTGACCCGGAACTGTTCCACCTCCACCGGCCGCAGACCGGCACGCCGGGACCTCCCCCGCCGACCGATTCGGAGGCCCGCCTCGACAGCGCCCGGGAGTGGTGGCACGCCGCCATCGAGGACGCCCAGGACGGCCGCTGGGTCCGCACACCCGTCGAGCGCCAGGTGATGGACGACCTCGCCGCCGCGACCGTCGGCCTCGGTTACCTCGACCCGTCCGTCGAACTGCCCCTGCGCAACCGGCTCTGCCGCATCGCGACCTGGGCGGGCGTCCTCAGGCTCGCGGCCCGGGCCGGCGGCTGGCAGCTCACCCCGGTCACCGGAGTGACCCCGCCCTGCCCCGCCGGCATGGCCGAACTCCTCTCCGCCGTCCACGCGGTGGGGGAGCAGGGTGAGGCCTGGCTGCGGCGGCTCGGCGCTGACGGACCGCCACCGCTTCGTGCCGTCAACGGTGCCGAGGCCTTCCTTTTCGGCCCCGGGTCGGTCGAGGACCTCCGTCAGTTCTTCTACGACTAGGAACCCGTCCGGTGCCGAGTCCAGTTCCCGACGGTCCGGTTGGGCGAGGGTGTCGGCGTGGGCGGCCACGGCGACGTGCACACGGGGCGCTCCTCGTGGGGGAGTGCGGACGGTTCGGCAAAGAGCTGGATCCCTTGTGGATCCCGTTCGGCAAAGCCGATGGATCCTCGGACTCACCCGCCCTACGGTGGCACCATGAGCAACCAGTCCGGAGCACCTGTCGCGCCCGTCCAGGCCTTTGAACCCCCCTACTACGCTGCTGTCTTCACCTCTGTGCGCACCCCGGAACAGAGCGGCTACGGCGAGACCAGCGCACGCATGGAAGACCTGGTGAAGGACATCCCGGGGTATCTGGGGATGGACCACGCGCAGACCCCCGGCGGGCTGTCCATCACCGTCGGGTACTTCCGGGACGCCGACGCCCTCACGGAGTGGCGGGCCAACGCCGAGCACCGCGCGGCGCAGAAGCGCGGGCGGGCGCAGTGGTACGAGAGCTACACGCTGCACGTGGCGAAGGTGGAGCGGAGCCACGGGTTCGTGCGGGAGTAGCGCCTGCGGCGCCGGGCCGGCAGCGGGAAGACCGCGGGACAACCCGCGCCGGCCTCGGCGAGGACGATCCGGTGAGACTGCGAACGAAGATCCACCGGGTCCGCCTCGGCCCGGACGAGTACCGGATGACCCACCTGGCTGGGCCTCCTCTCGCCGGGCCCGCCGCGAAGCCGCAAGTCGGCGGACCTTCTCCGGCCACCTGTCACAATCCGCTGCCGGGGGCCGTCGGGAGATGAAACCGAGCAGCATGACGATGCCGAACGCCGAACCCGACCCGGACGAGGAGCTCCCCATGAAGATCGAATCGGTGATCGCACGACAGCGCGTCGATGACCTGGAAGCGGCCGTCCCGTTCTACGAGCGGCTGACGGGCGTGACGGCCGGCCGCTTCGCCTTCGCGGGTGTTCAGCTGGCGAGTGTCGGGCCGTTCCTTCTGTACTGCGGTCCGGACGAGGCGGTGCAGAGGGTCGCCGGAGTGAGTGCCACGCTGGCGGTCGGAGAACTGGACGTCGCCGTTGCGGAGGGGGTCGCGGCCGGCGCCATCGTGGTGATGCCGGCGCAGCCCACCCCGAACGGTCGGCGAGCGGTGCTGCGACACCCGCACGGGGGCGTGTACGAGTACGTCGGCCCCTGAGCCGGGCACCGAGTCCACCGGACCTCCCATCATGCGGAGCAGGAAGTCGGCCCGGCTGACTTCCTGCTCCGCCGCCGTTCAGTCCTTCGGCGTGAGCGGCGTCAGCGGCGTCGTGACCCGGCTCTCCCAGGCCTGCTCCAGCGCCCGGGTGAAGGTTTCCGCGGGCTGGGCGCCCGAGACGCCCAGCCGTCGGTCCAGGACGAAGAACGGCACGCCCGTCGCCCCCATGGCGCTCGCCGTGGTCTCGTCCTCGCGCACCGCCTGCGCGTACGCGTCCGGGTCGGCCAGGACGGCCGCGGCCGCTCCGCCGTCCAGCCCGGCCTCGACGGCCAGCTCGACCAGCCGGCCCGCCTCGAAGGCCGACCGCTCCTCGGCGAAGTTGGCCCGGTACAGCCCGTCCAGCAGCTGGGCCTGCCGGCCGTGCTCCTTGGCGAAGTGCAGCAGGCGGTGCATGTCGAACGAGTTCGCCGCGTCGCGGCCCTGACGCAGGTAGGGCAGGCCCTCGGCGTGCGCGTTGTCGGCGATCCGGGCCTCCGCGGCCTCGGCCTGTTCCAGGCTCATCCCGTACTTGGCGGCCAGCAGCGGCACCACCGGACGGGCCTCGTGCGGTGCCCGCGGGTCCAGTTCGAAGGAGCGGTGGACGACCTCCACGTCCTCGCTGTGCGGGAAAGCCGCCAGCGCCTGCTCGAACCGGGCCTTGCCGATGTAGCACCACGGGCAGTTGATGTCGCTCCAGATCTCCACGCGCACGGCGCACTCCTTCCAGCCTTGCGCGGACCACCCGCGCCAACGCCCCATGAGAACGCCTTCGGGGACCTGAATATTTCAGTACGAGAAATATTCAGGTCGGGACGGCGGGAGGAACTCCGCGCCCCGGGCGTTCTCGGCCCGTGGGGAGGGCTGCCGGCGCAGTGCTGGAGCTGCCACGAGAGGTCGTCGAGGATCGCCGGGGGGCTGCGGAGGGGCACCGGATCCAGCCCCGGATGGGACTGTCGGCCTGCCCTGACATCATTGGCGGATGTCCGTAACCTTCGTCGACCTGGGATTCGTCACCGCGCCGTCCGGGGTGCTGGTGCTCGGCATGGCCACGTGGATCGACGAGTGGCGGAAGCTCGGCGAGCCGCTGTCGGTGCGGGCCGGGGCGGCGGCGAAGGCGGGTGGCGGGCACCTGCGGGAGTGGGAGTGCGAGGCCGTCGCCGTCCCGGCCGCCGCCGACCGGCCGCTGGCGGTGCGGGCCACCACCGAGCCGTCGGTGTTCGACGAGGAGCCGACCATCGCGACGCTGGAGGTCGAACTCGGCCTGCCCTGGCCTGAGGGGGTGGACGGCCCGGTGCCGCTGGGGGACCTGCCGGTCGACCGGGGCGGCATGGCGGTCGGCGACGCCGTCGGGCTGGACGCGTGGACGGGGCTGGAGGACGAGCCGGCCGACGGACTCGCCGACCTCAGCTTCTGGGGCCGGTACGCCGACGAGGCGCAGGCGCGGTTCGGCGGCGAGCGGATCCCCCAGCCCGGCGGCGCCGAGGGGCCGTACGGGTGGCTCGACCTCCCGGTGGCGGAGGCGGTCGCGCGGGAGGCCGAGATCAGCACCTGGCGGGGCGGCCTGCCCGGCACCGGCGTGGCCACCTCGGTGGAGAAGCACGTCGACTACTTCCGCTTCCGGCGGGCCGGCCTGCACCACCCGCTGCGGGTGGGCGCGATCGAGGTCGGCGGCTGCCAGGTGCTGGGGATCGACTGGTGCCAGGGCGACTACGCGCTCCGGCACCACGGCGGGCGGGACTGGGGCCGGGCCTTTCCGGTCACCCTCGAAGCCGACGGGACGGGCGGAACGGTCCTGCGCTGGACGATCCCGCCCTGCGAGGACGAGGACGAGGAAGAGGAAGAGGACGAGGCGCCGGGCCCGGGCCGCTACAGGCACATCCAGCAGTACAGCTGGTCGCCGGCGGCCCGCGCCCGCCGGGCCAGGGCGATCAACTCCTCGGCCAGCGGCAGCAGATCGGACGGATCGGCGCGGTACCACTCCTCGGCCTCGGCCCACCGGGCGACGGCGTCCGGCACCCGCTCGTCGGGCACCCCGGCGAGCGTGTCCCGGGCGGTGGCGCCCAGCTCGGTGACCCACGGGCCGGTCGTCCACGGGTCGTCCTCGTCCCAGGGCCCGGACGGGCCGGGCTGTGGCGTGGTCGGCCAGACCGCCGTCTCCGGCACCAGGCCGGCCCGCCAGGGCGCCCCGAGGACGGCCGCCACCAGCTGGCCGAGCATGACGTCCGGATCGACGCCCTTGGCCCGCACCTCGTCGAAGGCATCCTCGGAGGAGCCGTCGAACGGAGGCAGCAAGCCCTCCCCGCGCTCCAGGGCCCGGACGACCGTCGCCGCATCGGGCGCCCGGAAGTAGTCGGTCAGCACACCCATCGCGGCCACCCCACTCGTTCGTCTCCGACGTCGGGAACCAGTGAAGCAGCGGGCACCGACAGCGGAGCGGACCGCCCGTCGGCCGGGATTCAGCAGGAGATGCTGCCGCCGCCGACGCTGGTGTTCAGGACGCCGACGAACTTCTTGAACAGGTTGATCCGGTCGTCCCGCTGACCAGGGTTCTTCCCGTCGCACTCCAGCGCGCCGTTGATGCTGCGGATGGTCTCGCCGAAGCCCTTGCCGTTGACGATGGCGTCGTGCGAGGTCATCCGTCCGGCGCCGGTCTGGCTGTTCCAGAACCAGAGGGCGGTCTTCCAGGAGACGGCCGGGTCCTTCTCGACCTTGGACGGGTCGTGCAGCAGGTCGATGTGCAGGGCGTCGCCGGCGGCCTTGTAGTTGAAGTTCCAGCTCAGCTGGAGCGGCCCGCGCCCGTAGTACGCGGCCTGCCCCGCCGGACAGCCGTACGGCTGCGAAGCGTCGCAGTAGTGCGGGTAGTTGGCGGTGTTCTGCTCGACCACGAAGCGCAGGCCGCCGGTCTCGTGGCTGACGTTGGCCAGGAAGGCCGCCGCCTCGCGCCTGCGGGTGGCGTCGTCTCCGGTGGTGGCGAACTTCGGATAGGCGCTCAGGGCGTCGAGCAGGCCCTTGTAGGTGTAGAAGCCGTTCCGGCTCGGGAACATCTGGTTGAACTGGGACTCGCTGACCACGAAGGAGCCGGCCGCGGAGGCCGGGGCGGTCTGGCCGGCGACGGCGAGGGTGCTCAGGACGGCGGCGGAGGCCGCCAGTGACAGGGTGCGCGAGAGCTTCATCGATGTCCTCGATTCCGTTGACTGGACGGGCAGTTCACTCTGGGCGCTTCGCTCGCGAAGGACCTCGGCCATCGTGCTGGCCGCCGGCCGTCGACCGCACCCCTCGGAGGTCTAAACCACCCGCACGGGTCGTATCCGATCCAAGGGGTGGACGGCCGCGTCCTGGTGATCATCCGGCTGTCGGTGGCACCGGATAGCCTCGTGCGCAGCGGGGACGGGACCGCGCGGGACCACCGGGGGAGCAGGGCGCATGAGCGGTCACACCGACGACGGGGGCGACGGGCGCCTGGCCGCGGAGGGCGAGGTCGCGGTTGCCCGGCTGGCCCTCGACGCGGGGGACCTGGCGCACGCCGCCGACCACCTCGGCGACGCGGTCCTCGCCGATCCCCAGCTGCCCGAACTGCACGAGGCGCTGGCCGAGTTGTGCGCCGCAGCGGGCGGCCCGGCGGCGGCCCGCGAGCTGTTCCCGCTGGACGGCCAGGTGTACCTCGGCGCGGTGGTCTGCCGGGCCCACGTGGAGGCCGCCGCCGGGGACTGGGACGCCGCCGTCGGCCTGCTCGCCTCCGCCGTCCAGTGCGAGCCGGCCCGCCCCTGGGCGCACGCCGCCTGGCTCGCTCGCGAGGACCTGCCCGGGCTGGTCGACCCGGACGCCGTCGCCCGGGCGGTGGCCCGCGCGACCGGTGCGCTGTCCGACCCGCTCCCGGCCGAACTCGCCGAAGCCGTACGGCCGTTCCACGACTTCGCGCAGGCGGTGCTGGCCCGCCACGCCGACCACGTGCTGCTGCTGGCGATGGCCTCGGGCCTGACCCGCCGGCTCGGCGACACCGCCCGCGCCCTCGAACTCGCCGAGCGGGCCCACCGGTTGGCCCCCGGCTACCTGCCCGCCGTGATGCTCGGCAACGCCCTGCGCGCGGCCGGCCGGCCGGAGCGGGCGCTCGCCGTCTGGGAGGCCGAGCTGGAGCGGGCCGCACCGGACCGCGACGACTCCAGCAGCTACCTCGCCGTCGACGTCGCCGAGCTGTACGGCGCGCTCGGCCGCCCCGCCGAAGGCCTGCCCTGGCTGGACCGGGTGCTCGCCGCCGAGCCCGACCACCCCAAGGCCGGCCCGGCCCGGTACGGGCTGCGGCATGCCCTCGACGGCGACCCGGCCCACCTGCTCGGTCTGGCCGACCACCACCGCGCCCACCCCGAGCACGGGTACGCCCAGGAACTGCTGGAGCGGCTGAGCCGCCGGGAGCCCTGGCTCGGCCTGGTCTCCGGCGCCACCGAGGCCACCGTCAACGTGCTGCACCAGGTGCTCGCCGCCCCCGGCGCCACCCGCGACACCGAGATCGACTGCACCGCCTCCACCCTGGAGCCGCCCAGCTTGGTGCTGGCCGTCCGGCTCGCGCTGCCGCGCGCCACCGTCGGCTACCAGGCCGTCGGCGAGCCCGACCCCCGGCTGCCGCTGACCGATCCCACCACCCGGATCTGGGCCTGGGACGGCACCGACCCGCGCCCGGCCGTCGCCCCGCCCGCCCCGCGGAGCGCCGAACTCGTCCGCGCCACCGCCGAGATCTGCTGGCCGACCGTCCCCGCCGCCTACGACCACGCCGTGCGGCTGGCCGGGCTGCCGCTGGACGACCTGCTCGGCGTCCTGGTCCACCCGCCGATGCCGCGCGAGGACGAACTCGGCCGCGCCCTGCTCGCCCACCAGCCCGAACTCTGGGTGCGGGCTGTCCAGGTCTTCGCCTGCCTCGGCATCGCCCACCACCGCACCGACCAGCCGTGGGAGGGCTCCGAGCGCCGCCGGGTGCTGCGCGACCTGCTGCTCGGGCCGGAGGACTGGGTGGTCGAGGCGGCCGGCTTCGCGCTGGTCGCGATCGGCTGGACCGAGCCGCAGGCCCGGGCCGACGTCGCCGCCCTGCTCCAGCAGCGGCTGCACCACGACGCCCGGGCCCGCCGCACCCGGGTGGTGACGATCCTGCGCTCGCTGTCCGCGCTGGTGCTCGCCGCGCCCTGGATGACCGACGAGGACCGCGCGCTGGCCCGGCACCTGACGGCCCGCGAGGACGTCGCCGACGCGGGGACGGAGGCGGCGGGGGCGGAACCGGAGGCGGCGGGGGCGGAACCGGCGACGGCAGAGCGACCCGAGGCGGCAGTGCCGGGGGAGGTGCCCCGCCCCGGCCGACTGCGCCGCCTCTTCGGAAGAGGCTGAGGCCGGCCGCCCCTAACCCACCCCCGGCAGCGGATCCTGCTCGACGTCGAACCGCGCGACCCGCTCCGCCGGGTCCCGGCACTCCGGCCCCAGCCGCAGCATCCGCGACTCCGGGTCGTGCAGCGGCCGGTGGCACCGGCGGCAGGTCACTCGCGGCCGGAGGGTCTGCGCGGTGGCCGTGCCGGGAAGCGGTTCGGGGCCGGTCGGGTTGGGCAGGCCGGTCGGGCTGGGCGGATCGGTCGGGCTGGTCATGGTGAGACGGTAGCCGCCCGCACCGTCGAGGCCCCCGCCGGTGCGTGACACGATGGCCCCATGGCCACCGACCGCAGCAGCGCCGGAGATCCGGCACGCACCCTCGCCCTGCTCTGGGGGCTCACCGCCGAGGAGAAGCCCGGTCGGCGCGGCCCCCGGCAGGCGCGCTCGACCGGTGAGATCGCCGCCGCCGCGATCGCCCTCGCCGACGCCGAGGGCGTGGACGCGGTCACCATGCGCCGGGTCGCGCAGGAGCTGGGGCTCTCCCCGATGGCGCTGTACACCTACGTGCCCGGCAAGGCCGAGCTGCTCGACCTGATGCTGGACACCGTCTACGCCACGATGCCCCGCAGCACCCCCGCCGACGAGGGCTGGCGCGCCCGGGTCACCGCCGTCGCCGACGACAACCGCGCGCTGCACCGCGCCCACCCGTGGGTGGCCGCCGTCTCCACTAGCCGCCCGCCACTCGGGCCCGGGCTGATGGCCAAGTACGAGTACGAGCTGCGCGCCTTCGAGGGCACCGGGCTGTCCGACGTCGACCTGGACGCCGGGCTGACCCACCTGCTCGGCTTCGTCCAGACCTGCGCCCGGATGGCCGCCGACGAGCGCGCCGCCCGGCAGGACAGCGCGATGACCGACGAGCAGTGGTGGGCCGCCAACGCCGAGCTGCTCGCCCGGGTCTTCGACCCCGAGCGCTACCCGGTCGCCGCCCGGGTCGGTGCCGCGGCCGGCGAGGCGCACGGCGGCGCGTACGACCCGGACCACGCCTACGCCTTCGGCCTGGCCCGGGTCCTGGACGGGCTCGAAGCCCTCATCGCGGAGCGGTAGCGCGCCCGTCGTACTCCTGGCGTGCCGTCTCGACCTCGGGCACCCGCCGCTCCGACCAGTGCGCCAGCGCGGCGACCAGCTCCGCCGCCTCCCGCCCCAGCGGGGTGAGGCTGTAGTCGACCCGCGGCGGGATCACCGGGTGCGCCTCGCGCAGTACGAAGCCGTCCCGCTCCAGCGTCTGGAGGGTCTGGGCGAGCATCTTCTCGCTGACCCCGGTGACCCTGCGGCGCAGTTCGCTGAACCGGTAGCCGCGCTCGTTCAGCGCGCCCAGCACCAGCACGCCCCAGCGGCTGGTGACGTGCTCCAGCACGCCCCGGGACGGACACATCCGGTCGAAGACGTCGGCGGGCGGCGGCCCGCCCGCCTTCAGCTCGCTTACCTCCATGTCAGTACCCTACTTTGAAGTGCGTACTTTCGAAAGGTTAGTGCCATCCGTAGGGTGAGTTCCGAGGTCAGAACCCCGTAGCAATCCCTGAGGAGCACACCATGTACGTCGTCACCGGTGCCACCGGCCAGCTCGGCCGTCTCGTCGTCGAGGGCCTGCTGGCCCAGGTTCCCGCGAGCGAGGTGGCCGTCGCCGTCCGCTCCGCCGAGAAGGCCGCCGACCTGGCCGCGCGCGGCGTGGCCGTCCGGGTGGTCGACTACGACCAGCCGGAAACCCTGGCCGGCGCCTTCGCCGAGGGCGACCGGGTGCTGCTGGTCTCGGGCAGCGAGGTCGGCCGCCGGATCCCGCAGCACCGGGCCGTGGTGGAGGCCGCCGAGGCCGCCGGGGTCGCGCTGCTCGCCTACACCAGCGCACCCGGCGCGGCCACCTTCCGGCTGGCCGACGAGCACAAGGCGACCGAGGAGCTGATCCTCGCCTCCGGCCTGCCGTACGCGTTCCTGCGCAACGGCTGGTACACCGAGAACTACCTGGGAGACGCGGCCGGCACGGTGGCGCGCGGCACGGTGCTCGGCAGCGCCGGCGAGGGCCGGATCGCCACCGCTCCGCGCCGGGACTACGCGGCCGCGGCGGTCGCCGTCCTGCTCGGCGAGGGGCACGAGGGCAACGTGTACGAGCTGAGCGGCGACGCCGCCTGGAGCCTGCCCGAGCTGGCCGCCGAGCTGGCGAAGGCCTCCGGCAAGCCGGTCGAGCACCGGAACGTCACCCCGGCCGAGCACCTGGACGCGCTGGTCGGCGCGGGTCTGCCGCAGGGCTTCGCCGAGGTCCTGGTGGACGTGGACGCGGGCATCGCGCGCGGCGAGCTGGCCGGTACCCCCGGCGACCTGGCCCGGCTGATCGGCCGTCCGACCGTCCCGCTGGCCGAGTCCGTCCGCGAGGCCCTGAACGCCTGAGCCGTCGCAGCCGGCAGATGCCCGAATCGCCGCAGCTCCGGGCCCCCGGGCGCCGCGGAAAGTCCAGCATTCAAACGGTGTCATGACCAAAATGCGGAAACGGAGATGACAGCCGCCCCTCCCGCCGGTTACCGTCGCCTCGACACACGCGCGCGGGAGGGCACTCGGCCATGGCGGAGACAGACCAGCAGGACAACGGCAGGGGCCTCTGGTACGGGGTCGCCGCGTACGGCATCTGGGGCCTCTTCCCGCTGTTCTGGCCGCTGCTGGAACCGGGTGCCGCCGACGACATCCTGGCCAACCGGATGGTCTGGTCCCTGGTCGCGGTCGTCCTGCTGCTGATCGCCCAGCGGCACTGGGGCTGGATACGCCCGCTGCTGCGCCAGCCCCGCCGGCTCGCGATGCTGGCCGGCGCGGCCACCGTGATCTCGGTCAACTGGGGCGTCTACATCTGGGCCGTCAACGCCGGCCACGTCGTCGAGACCAGCCTCGGCTACTTCATCAACCCGCTGGTCACCATCGGCTTCGGCGTCCTGGTGCTCAAGGAGCGGCTGCGCGGCGTGCAGTGGACGGCGGTCGGCATCGGCGCCGCCGCCGTCGTGGTGCTGACCGTCGCGTACGGGCAGCTGCCCTGGATCGCGCTGACCCTGGCGCTCTCCTTCGCCACCTACGGCCTGCTGAAGAAGCAGGTCGGGCTGAGCGGGCTGGAGAGCCTGGCGGCCGAGAGCGCCTTCATGTTCCCGTTCGCCCTCGGCTACCTGGTCTACCTGGAGGTCTCCGGGCGCGGCACCTTCGGGCACACGGTGGCCGGCTCGTACGGCTGGGGGCACTCCGGGCTGCTGATGCTCAGCGGGGTGATCACCGCGATCCCGCTGCTGTTCTTCGGCGCGGCCGCCGTCCGGGTGCCGCTGACCGTGCTCGGGCTGCTGCAGTACCTGGCGCCGGTGTTCCAGTTCCTGATCGGCGTCGCGGTGTTCCACGAGTCCATGCCGCCCGCCCGCTGGGCCGGCTTCGCCCTGGTCTGGGCCGCGCTCGCGCTGCTCACCTGGGACGCGCTGCGCCAGGTGCGGGCCGACCGCGCGGTGCGGGCGGCGGTGGCGCCGCAGCCCGCACCGGCGGAGCCGGCCGTCACGCGCTGATGTCCCGGCTGGTGAAGCGGGACCACGCCGCCGAGCCGAACACCGCGACGTAGGCGGCCTGGAGGCCGAGGTCCTTCAGCACGCCGTCCCAGTACATCGGTGCCCGCAGCAGGTCCGCGAAGCTCAGCCAGTAGTGGGAGAACAGGAACGGGCTGACGGCGTCCAGCTGCGGGAAGGCGTCCAGGATCTGGACGGTGACCACCAGCCCGACGGTGGCGGCCATCGCCGCGATGCCGCTGCCGGTGAGGGTGGAGACGAACAGCCCGATCGCCACCAGCCCGGCCAGTGAGGCCGCGACCACCAGGGCCACCAGAAGTGCGCGCAGCAGCGCGTCGCCGAGCCCGATGGTGTCCCCGGAGATCAGCGTGACCCGGCCGAGCGGGAAGAGCGCGGCGCCCGCGGCCAGTGCCGTCACCGCGACCGCCGCCGTCGCGGCCAGGCAGAACACCAGGCCGGCGGTGAACTTGGCGGCCAGCAGCCTGGTCCGTCCGGCCGGGGCGACCAGCAGGTAGCGCAGCGTCCCGGCGGCCGCCTCGCCCGCCACCGAGTCCCCGGCGACCACGCCGACCGTCATCGGCAGGAAGACCGGCAGCGCCACCGCGAGCGCGGTGAAGACCAGGAAGAGCCCGTTCTGGGTGGTCTGCGCGATGAAGCTCGGACCGCCGCCGCCCTCGTGCGGACCGTCCGTGTTGAGCTTGACCACCACCCCGATCAGGATCGGCAGCACCGCCAGGATGCCCAGCAGCACCTTGGTGCGCATCCGGCGGAACGTCAGGTGCAGCTCGCTGCGGAACAGCGCCAGGAACCCGGCCGCCGTCCGCGGCCGCCGACCGGTGCCGACCGGCGGCGTCCCGGCCCGCGTCCCGGCCGGCGCCCCAGTACGCGGCTCGGTCCGCGCCTCAGCCCGCGACATCGAAGCCCTCCCCGGTCAGCGCCACGAAGGCGTCCTCCAACGTGCCCCGCTCCAGCCCGAACCCGTGCACCCGCACCCCGGCCTCGACCAGCGCCGCGCACAGCCTGGGCAGCGCCTCCTCGGCCAGCGCGCCCGGCTCGCCGTCCACCCGGCCCTCGCCGGGCACCAGCGCGGTGACCCGGTGGGCCGCCAGCACCTCCGCGGCCCGCGCCACGTCCGGGGTGCGGACCACCAGCCGGCCCTGCGCCCGGGCGGCCAGCTCGGCGACGGTGCCCTGCACCACCAGCCGGCCCCGGGACATCACCGCGGCGTGGGTGCAGACCTGCTCGATCTCGTCCAGCAGGTGCGAGGAGAGGAACACCGTGGTGCCCTCCGCCGCGACCTCCCGGACCAGCGTCCGGATCTCCCGCATGCCCTGCGGGTCCAGCCCGTTGGTCGGCTCGTCCAGCACCAGCAGCTCGCGCGGCTGGAGCAGTGCGGAGGCCAGGCCCAGCCGCTGCTTCATGCCCAGCGAGTACGCGCGGGCCTTCTTGCCCGCCGCGGCGCTCAGGCCGACCCGCTCCAGCGCCGCGTCGACCCGCTGCCGACGGGTGCGCGGGTCGGCGGTCGGGTCGGCGGCGTCGAAGCGCACCAGGTTGTCCCGCGCGGAGAGGAAGCCGTACAGGGCCGGGCCCTCGATCAGCGCGCCGACCCGGGGCAGCACCGTGGCGACGGACTGCGGCATCGACTCGCCGAGGACGGTGGCCGCGCCGGAGGTGGGGGCGATCAGGCCCATCAGCATCCGGATGGTGGTGGTCTTGCCGGAGCCGTTGGGGCCCAGGAAGCCGAAGACGGAGCCGCGCGGCACGGCCAGGTCCAGGCCGTCCACGGCGAGCTGGCCGCCGCGGAAGCGCTTGGTCAGGCCGCGGGTCCGGATGACGTCGTCGGTGCCGGAACCGGGCGGACCGGCGGCGCCCCGGGACGCGGGCGAGGCGGCATCCTGGGGGGAGGGCGAGGCGGGGGCGGCGGAGGAGGCGGATGGAACGGGCGCGGGGGCCGGGCGCGACGCGGCGCCCGTACCCCCGGCCGACTCCGTAACGTCCCCCGTTACGGGAGCCTTGGTCATCCGTCAGTTCACCCCGGCGGCGTGCTGGAGGACCGGCAGGGTCACCGCGCCGGCCAGGACCCGGCCGTCGTCGGTGAGCAGGACGTTGAGCACCTTGGTGCCGACCAGGGTGCCGCCGGCGACCGGCTTGCCGAGCGACTTCACCATCGCCTGCGGGTTCAGCGACCGCGCCGCCCCGTCCCCGTGCCCACCGCCCTTGGCGTCGCCCTTCGGCGCCCCGTCCACCGCGCCGGGCAGCTTGGTGGCGACGACCGTCGTCCAGCCCTCGCCGATCACGTCGACGCCCTCGGCCGCCTCGGCGCCCCGGTGCTCCCGGGCCTCGCCCGGCGCGCCCTCGGCCGCGTCCCGCGCCTTCTGCTCCGTCACCTTGGCGCCCTTGGGCGCGGTGAAGTCGAAGGTCCGGTCGGCCGGCTTGGCGAAGGACACCTGGGTGAAGCGGACGTTCAGCACGGTGCTGCCGTCGACGGACTTCACCGCCACCGACAGCGGCACCCCGTTCTCGGCGGCCACCGCGATCCGGACCTCGGCGAGGGTCGAACCGGACTGGGTGGGCTTCACGCTCAGCTGGTAGGCGTTCTGCCCGGCCACCTTGGCCGTCCCGGCGACGGTCACCGAGGTGGTGCCGGCGCTCCCGGCCAGGAGCTGCCTGGCGGCCTCCTGCGGGCTGGTCGGCAGCTCGGACAGCGGCGCCCCGGCGTGCTGCCGCTCGCCGGCGGCCCGCCCGGTCATGTGCACCGCGCTGTTGGACGAGCTGTCCCAGGCCCAGGCCTGGTCGCCGTTGCGGACCAGGGTGTAGCCGGCCATGTTCTCCAGCACGTCCACCCGCTGGCGGTCCGGGCCGTCCACCGCGATCCGCAGCTTCTGGTCCCCGCCGAGCAGGCCGAGCAGCTTGGACTGCGGGTCCGCGGCGGAGTCCCCGCCGCCGTGGCCGCCGGCCGCCGCGCCGAGGCCGCCGGCCGCGCCCAGCAGCTGTCCCGGCACCCCGAGGTCGGTGCTGATCGAGACCGTCCCGGACAGCGTCTGCGCCTCGGAGCCGAGCACCTTGGCGACCAGCTGCTCCGCGGACAGCGCCGGGAGGTCGGGCGCGCCGTCGGCGGCCAGCGCCGGGACCAGCCCCACCCCCGCGGCGATCACCGCGACCACCGCCACCGGCACCCCGGCGCGCATCAGGACGCGCCGCCGGGAGCGGTACGGCACACCGCCGTCCAGATCGTCCCCCGCCGTCTTCTCATTGGTCATGGCGTCCTCAACTCCTCCGCGAACACGTCCGATTGGCCTTGCCCCTCCATTAGAGGCCGCCGCGCCGCCGCCGTCATCGCCCTGTGGGGGCAGATCGGGCCGACCTTCTCGGGTACGCGACCCTGAGACGGTCTCAGGGTTGGCTCCTCCCCGCGTCCCCCCGCTGGCGTAGGGTCACGCCATGGACGGAACCGCCACGGACGCCAGCACCCCGCCGACCGCCAACGCGATGCGCCGCGCCCTGCGCCGCGCCCGGGACGGCGTCGCCCTCGACGTGACCGAGGCCGCCGTGCTGCTCCAGGCCAGAGGCGACGACCTGGTGGACCTCTGTGCCGGTGCCGCCCGGGTCCGGGACGCGGGCCTCGAAGCGGCCGGCCGGCCCGGCGTCATCACCTACTCCAAGAGCGTCTTCATCCCGCTCACCCGGCTCTGCCGCGACAAGTGCCACTACTGCACCTTCGTCACCGTCCCCGGCAAGCTGCGCCGGGAGGGCCATGGGATGTACATGTCCCCGGACGAGGTGCTGGAGGTGGCCCGCCGGGGCGCCGAACTCGGCTGCAAGGAAGCCCTGATCACGCTCGGCGACAAGCCCGAGGACCGCTGGCCCGAGGCCCGCGAGTGGCTGGACGCGCACGGCTACGACGACACCATCGCGTACGTGCGCGCCATGTCGATCCGCATCCTGGAGGAGACCGGCCTGCTGCCGCACCTCAACCCCGGGGTGCTGGGCTGGACGGACTTCCAGCGGCTCAAGCCGGTCTCCGCCTCGATGGGCATGATGCTGGAGACCACCGCCACCCGGCTGTGGAGCGAGCCCGGCGGCCCGCACTTCGGCTCCCCGGACAAGGAGCCGGCCGTCCGGCTGCGGGTGCTGGAGGACGCCGGGCGCAGCTCCGTCCCGTTCACCAGCGGCCTGCTGATCGGCATCGGCGAGACCTACCAGGAGCGCGCCGAGTCGCTGTTCGCGCTGCGCAGGGTCTCCCGCGCCTACCACGGCGTCCAGGAGCTGATCCTGCAGAACTTCCGGGCCAAGCCGGACACCGCCATGCGCGGCATGCCGGACACCGAACTGGACGAGCTGGTGGCCACGGTGGCGGTGGCCCGGCACCTGATGGGCCCGGCCGCCTGCCTCCAGGCCCCGCCGAACCTGGTGGACGGCGAGTACGAGCGGCTGATCGCGGCCGGCATCGACGACTGGGGCGGGGTCTCCCCGCTCACCCCGGACCACGTCAACCCCGAGCGCCCCTGGCCGCAGATCGAGCGGCTGGCCGAGCGCTCCGCCGCGGCCGGCTTCGAACTGCGCGAGCGCCTCGCCGTCTACCCCGAGTACGTGCGCCGCGGCGAGCCCTGGCTGGACCCGCGGGTGCTGCCGCACGTCCGCGCCCTGGCCGACCCGGCCACCGGCCTGGCGAACCCGGACGCGGTGGTCCGCGGCCTGCCCTGGCAGGAGCCCGAGGACCTGCCGGAGTCGTACGGGCGCACCGACCTGCACACCGCCATCGACACCGAGGGCCGCACCGGCGACCGCCGGGCCGACTTCGAGGACGTGTACGGCGACTGGGAGGTGCTGCGCGAGCAGGTGCTCGCGAAGGGCGCCCCCGAGCGGCTGGCCGGGGACCTCCGGGAGGCCCTGGCGGTGGCCGCCGACGACCCGACGGGCCTGACCGACGACCAGGCGCTGGCCCTCTTCCACGCGGACGGCCCGGCCCTCGACGCGCTGTGCCGGATCGCCGACGACGTCCGCCGGGACGCGGTCGGGGACGACGTCACCTACTGCGTCACCCGGAACATCAACTTCACCAACGTCTGCTACACCGGCTGCCGCTTCTGCGCCTTCGCCCAGCGCCGCACCGACGCGGACGCCTACACCCTGTCGCTGGAGCAGGTCGCCGACCGGGCCGCGCAGGCCTGGGAGGTGGGCGCCACCGAGGTCTGCATGCAGGGCGGCATCCACCCGGACCTGCCCGGCACCGCCTACTTCGAGATCGCCCGCGCGGTGAAGGAGCGGGTGCCCGGCATCCACGTGCACGCCTTCTCGCCGATGGAGGTGGTCAACGGGGCGACCCGCACCGGGCTGTCGATCCGGGACTGGCTCCAGCGGGCCAAGGAGTCGGGCCTGGACACCATCCCGGGCACCGCCGCCGAGATCCTGGACGACGAGGTCCGCTGGGTGCTCACCAAGGGCAAGCTGCCGGCCGCCACCTGGGTCGAGGTGGTCACCACCGCGCACGAGCTGGGCATCCGCTCCTCGTCCACGATGATGTACGGGCACGTGGACACCCCGAAGCACTGGCTGGGCCACCTGCGGCTGCTCGCCGGGATCCAGCAACGGACGGGCGGCTTCACCGAGTTCGTCACCCTGCCGTTCATCCACACCAACGCCCCGGTCTACCTGGCCGGCATCGCCCGGCCCGGCCCGACCGCCCGGGACAACCGCGCGGTGGTCGCGATGGCCCGGCTGCTGCTGCACCCGCACATCCCCAACATCCAGACCAGCTGGGTCAAGCTGGGCGCCGAGGGCGCGGCCGAGATGCTCCGCTCGGGCGCCAACGACCTCGGCGGCACGCTGATGGAGGAGACCATCTCGCGGATGGCCGGCTCGGCGTACGGGAGCTACAAGTCGGTGCGCGACCTCCAGGCGATCGCCGAGGCGGCGGGCCGCCCGCACCGCCAGCGCACCACCACCTACGGCGAGGTGCCGGCCGAGCGGCGGGCCGCGGCGCTGGCCTCGGACGGACACCTGCCGGAGCTGCTGCCGGTGCTGGACTGAGACCGCGGCGTCCCGGCCGCCGCCCGTACGGCGGCCGGGACCGGGGGCACCCAACTCCGGGGGACGGGGCCGATTCGATCGGCTCTTCGAATACAGTGCGAGGGCGCGCGCCCGGCCGAGCGTCGCGCGGCCCCCCACACCCGAGGAAAGGCGCCCCGTCGTGATGCCACTGTGGTCACGCGCCCAGCAGCAGGACTACCGCAGCCGGGTGCGGGGCTGTCTGCTCGGCGGTGCCATCGGCGACGCGCTCGGTGCCGGCGTCGAGTTCGAGTCGCTGGAGAAGATCAGGGCCCAGCACGGCCCCCAGGGCGTCACCGGCTACGTCCCCGCGTACGGGCGCACCGGCGCCGTCACCGACGACACCCAGCTCAGCCTGTTCACCGTCGACGGGCTGATCCGCGCCCACATCCGCCGGGACACCGGTAGCTGGCACCCGCCCACCGACCTGCACCTGGCCTACCTGCGCTGGGCCGCCACCCAGCGCGACTGGGGCCCGGACGAGCGCCGCCCCGACCTCGGCTGGCTCGGCCGCGAGGAGTGGCTGTACGCCCAGCGCGCCCCCGGACAGGGCTGCCTGTCCGGCCTCAGCGGCGCCGACGCCGAGCGGCTCGGCACCCTGGAGGCCCCCAAGAACCCGCACTCCAAGGCCTGCGGCACGGTGGTGCGGGCGGCGCCCTTCGGGCTGCTCACCACCTGGGAGCCGGGCCTGGTGTTCCAGCTCGCGGTGGAGTGCTCGGTGCTCACCCACGGCCACCCCACCGGCTACCTCGCGGCGGGCGCGTTCGCGGTGATCGTCCAGTCCGTCGCCCGCGGCGGCACCCTGGAGGAGGGCGTCCACCTCGCGCTCGCCCTGCTCTCCGAGCGGCCGGCGCACGAGGAGACCACCGCGGCGCTGCGGGCCGCCCTGGACGCGGTGCGGGCCGGCGAGCCGTCCGCGGACCGGGTCGAGGCGCTGGGGGAGGGCTGGGTGGCCGAGGAGGCGCTGGCGATCGGGGTCTACTGCGCCCTGGTCGCGCACGACGTGCGCTCGGGCCTGCTGCTCGCCGTCAACCACTCCGGGGACAGCGACTCCACCGGCGCGATCTGCGGCAACCTGCTCGGGGCGCTGCACGGCGACACCGCGCTGCCGCCGGGCCTGCTGGCCGGGCTCGAAGGGCGCGGGGTGATCCTCGAACTCGCCGACGACTTCGTGCTGGAGCTGGTGCACGGCGCCGAACTGCACGACCGGCGGACCGCGGAGGGCGTCAACTGGACCGCCCGCTACCCGGTGACGGGCTGAACCGGGGCCTCGCGGAGCCGGACCGGAGCCCCTGAGAGGAAACGGGGCCCTCGGAGCCGGACCGGTGCCCCTGAGAGGAAACGGGGCCCTCGGAGCCGGACCGGTGCCCCTCGAAAGGGAGTTGCCCGTAGCGCCGGCCGCCGGCGAGGGGGGCGACGGACACCGCTACGGGCAACTGGTCCGGGTACGGAAACCGGGTGGGTGAGTCAGCTGGGGAGCTCGCCGAAGGCGCCGCCCGCCGCAGCCGAGGCGAAGGCGTTCCAGGCCTCGGTCGAGAAGCGCAGCTGGGGTCCGCGGGGGTCCTTGGAGTCCCGGACGGCGACCTCCCCCGCGCCTGGGGCGGCTATCTCCACACAGGCGCCTTGGCCGCCGCTGTGACTGCTCTTGCGCCAACGGGTTCCGTACTCGGACGGGGTGATCATTCGTGGAATTCCTTCTCGATGTCTGCTATCAGCGACCGGCTCTCCGCGACACCGAGCGCGGCCGCCCTCAGGTAGTCGTACAGACCGGTATAGCGGCGCACGTCCGCCTCCTTCTCCAGGTAGAGATCGCTCGTCACACCTTCGAAGTAGACAACCGTGGAATCGGCTGACTCCGGGAACTCCAGCAGTGAGAATGTCCCGGTCATGCCGGGATGGGCACCGTGCGAGAACGGGATCACCTGGATGGTGATGTTCGGGCGCTGGCTCAGCTCCAGCATCTGCCGCAGCTGCTGGGCCATCACGGCCTTGCTGCCGACCTCGCGGCGCAGCACCGCCTCGTCTATGACGGTCCACAGGCTGCCCAGCTGGTTCTCGCCGTGGATGCGTTCCTGACGCTTCATCCGGACCTGCACCCGGCGCTGCACGGCGACCGCGTCGGTGTCCGGCTGGGTGCCCTCGACCACGGCCTGGGCGTAGTGCTCGGTCTGCAACAGGCCGGGGACGAAGGAGGACTCGTACGCGCGGATCGAGGAGGCCTCGGCCTCCAGCCCGATGTAGACGCTGTACGGGGTCGGCATGTCGTTGAAGTCGTGCCACCAGCCGCGCTGGCGGGACTCCTTGGCCATCTCCATCAGGCTGGCGCGCAGCTGGTCGTCGGGCACCTTGTAGACGTCGCAGAGGTCGCGCACGTCGCGCTGGCTGATGCTGCGGCGGCCGTTCTCCAGCCGGCTGATCTTCGACTGGGAGACCATCAGCCGACCGGCGACCTCCTCCGCCGTCATACCCAGGCCCTCGCGGAGCTTGCGCAGCTCCGAACCCAGGCGTCGGCGGCGCACGGTGGGATTGACGTTGGCGGACACTTCGACCTCCGGCCGGACCTCTGGTGCTCGTTGGAACTGCAGTCCTCGGAACACTTCGGACATTGGGACCAACCCCCCTGACTTGGAGCAGCATGTCACCTTGGGCCAGGTCGGCGCCGGGGAATCACAGCAGCGCGGTAGAACAGATCATCGGAAAAGTGCTTCCGCGAGACAGCGAAAGATCCCAGGTGGTAATGCGGCTCGGCGACTCGGACAGGTACTGCGGAAACCGTCCCCGGACCGGCCCGCACCTGCCCCCGGTACGTGCGGGGGGCGGGCGGTTGCCGGGCGTCCGGGGACGGCGAAGGGGCGGTCGCCGGGCGACTCGCGTCGCGGGGCGACCGCCCCTCGGTGCTGGTGGTGCTGCTGGTGGTGCCGGTGCTGCCGGTGGTGCTGGTGGTGCGTCCGGAGCGGTGGTGCCGGTGGTGTGCCCGGCACCGGTGCCACCGGTTGTGCGTCGGGTCGCTCAGCGCCCTCGGGCGGTGCGAGCGGGGCGGCGTGCGCTGCCGGGTGCGCGGCCGGTGGTGTCGGGCGCCGTGGTGGCTGCCCGCCGGGCCGTCCCGACCGCCCCGGCCGGGGCGGTCCTCCCTGCCTCCGCGGTCCCGCGGCGCTCCGCGGCCCTCCCGGTCTCCCCGGTCAGCGGACGCCGACCCTGGAGACGGGGACCCGGCCGCCCGAACCCCGGCCCGCCGTACGGGCGCCGGGGCGTCCGGCAGCGGCCCCGGGGCCCTGGGAAGAACGGTTCTGCTGTGCCGGCAGGCCGTTCTGCACGTCCATCACGGCGTGCGCGACCATCCCGCCCAGCGGGTCGTACCGGATCAGGTCGCGCAGCCTCGACCGCGAGGAACGGCCCTCGTTGCCCGGGTACAGGTGCTTGCCCAGCCCGACCGAGTGGGCGAGTGCTGCGAGCGCGGCCGTCCGCGGGTCCGGCGGAACACCGGTGCGGATCGCGGTGTCCAGCCGCTGCTTGATCGCGGCGTTGGTGCAGTCGTCGGACGCCTGGTACCGGGTCGTCGGCAGCACCCCGCACACCTGGCCCGGCACGGCCGTGACCATGCCGCAGCGTTCCAGGTGAGCCAGGTAGGTCTGCCGCAGCCCCAGCCGGGGCCCGCCGATCCAGTGCGCCGCGCGGACCGGACTGCCGCGTCGGCGCAGCAGTTCCAGTGCGTGGTCAAGGGTCGGGTCGCCGGTCGGTCGTGCGAGCACGACGGCGATCCGGTCTCCCTCCGGTACGATCCGTCCGGCCAGGGACAGCTCGACGAGCTGCGCCCCGGCGAGTCCGAGGTCGAGGGTCTGCGGCTGCGCCGTGGTACCCGTGGTCGGGTCCAAAGCGAGCAGCAAGAGTTCCTCGGGAACAGTTCTGCGGCTCTTGCCCATCCAAGCCTCCCCGCGTGGATGAGAGACAGGGTGACGCCTCTCACACGGGCTTGTCGAGTACGCCTCCGAATCGTGACCTTGCGGTGAAGGCGCGGAACCGGCGGCGGCGGGCCTTGCGTCTGACTGGTGAACAGACCGCAGCGCGACCGGGGGACGACAATAAGCGCCGGTCGGGCGGGGTGTGCGCGGCCGGAACGGCCGCCGGTGGCGGAGACTGTACAGGTACACGGGCGGGGCGTCGGCTTCCCGAAATCGGGTTCGCCGGTGCCCCGCGGGGCGTTGAGGAGGCTGGGATACGTGGGCGAGTCCCCCGACAGGGTGCTGAGGGACGGCGGCGAGCGGCAGCGGGACCGCGAGCGCGAACGGACCGGTGCGGCGGCCGACGCCGCCGAGCCGGCCGAGGGCGGCTCCGGCCCGGCGGCCGACGGTCCGTCAGCCGCGGCCGCTGCCGGGGCGACCGGCGGGACCACCTCCGACACCTCCTCGGACAGCCCCGCGGAGACCTCCGACGAGACGGATGCGGCGGCGTCCGCCGACGCTCCGGGAGCCGCGCCCAAGGGCGGCTCGACCGTGCAGCTCCGTGTCCGGGATGTGGACAGCCGGACGACGATGCTGCGGCTGCCGGTGGACAGCAAGACCACCGCGCTGCGGCTGCCCGAGGAGCTGGTGAAGGCCGCCGGCAACGGGAGTTCCGATGGTGGGGATAGGGAGAAGGAGTCCTCGCCGGCGGCGGCGCAGGTGACCGGGCCGGCCGGGCGTCCGGTCGCCGCGGACCCGCGTCTCGCCATCCGGACGGATGTCGCGGTGGCGGAGAAGGCGGGGGAGAAGGCCGGGGAGAAGGCGGCGGAGCCGTCCGGGGAGACCGGCTCCGAGGACGCGGCCGCACCTGCCGTGAAGGCGGCCGACGAAGCGTCCGACAAGGCCGACGAGGCCGACAGGACGGGGCAGGCCGGGAAGTCCGAGAAGACCTCGGAGTCCGAGCCGGCCGGAAAGGCCGACCCGACCGATGAGGCCGACCCGACCGATGAGGCCGAGGACGCCGAGGACGCCGGGGCCGACGACCACCCGGAGGACACCGAGGACGCCGAGCGCGCCGACGACACCGGCGCCGAGGACGCTCCCGCCAAGGGCGCCGTGACCCTCGCACTGACCAGGAACGGGCAGTCCGGTCAGCCGTCGGGTCAGGCCGACAAGTTGGAGAAGCCCGCGCCGCCGCGCGCCTCCGGCTCCTCCGCGGCCTCCGCCGGCCGTGCCCTCCCGGCCGGCACCGTGCCGGAGCCGAAGCCCGAGCCGCGCCCGGCGCCCGGGCCCGTCCCCGAGCCTGAGCCCGAGCCGGCCCCCGGTCCGGCCCCGCTGCCGAAGCCGACCCCCGCGCCCGCCCCCGTACCGGGCCCGAAGCCGTTGCCGGAGCCCGACCCGCGGCCGGTGCCGCCGGTCCCGCCGCTGCCCAAGCCCGAGCCGCTGCCCGCCCCCCAGCCGCTGCCCTCGCCGGAGACCACCGCCGAGGCGATGGAGGTCCTGGCCTCCCTCAACGCCCGCCCGGTCTCGCCGCTGCAACGCGCGTTCAAGCGGGTGACCATCTGGACGGTCTTCTTCGCCGTGGTGCTCGGCGCGCTCGCGGTGGCCCAGCTGCTGCGCCCGCTGCCGGACCCCAAGTCGAAGATGACCGCCGCCGGCAGCTACAGCTTCTCCGGCGACCCGCTCGACCTCGCCTGGCCGGCCAAGGGCCAGTCCGCGGCCGAGGTGGTCGGCGTCGGCAGCCTCGGCAGCTCGGGCCCGGAGACGCCGGCCTCGATCGCCAGCGTCACGAAGGTGATGAACGCCTACCTGATCCTCCAGAAGTTCCCCCTGAAGAAGGGGGAGAGCGGCCCGAAGATCATCGTCGACAAGCAGGCCGCGCAGGAGTCCGGCAACGCCGACGAGTCCCGGGTGACGCTCACCGAGGGCCAGGTGCTCACCGAGTACCAGGCCCTGGAGCTGCTGATGCTGCCCTCGGCCAACAACGTGGCCCGGCTGCTCGCCCGCTACCACTCCGGCTCCGAGGACGCGTTCGTCAAGGCGATGAACGACACCGCGTCCAAGTTCGGCATGGCCAACACCATCTACGCCGACCCGGCGGGCTTCAACCAGGAGACCAAGTCCACCGCCAAGGACCAGCTGAAGCTGGCCGAGCAGGTCATGCAGGACGAGATCTTCCGGCAGATCGTCTCCACCTCGGAGACCAACTTCAACAACGTGAAGATCCCCAACACCAACAACCTGATCAACCCGAAGACCGGCGTCATCGGCGTCAAGACCGGTTCCAGCACCCCGGCCGGCGGTTGCCTGATGTGGGCCGCGTACAAGGAGATCGGCGGCGTGAAGCGGCTGATCCTCGGCGTCACCCTGGGCCAGCCGGCCACCTCGCCCAACCCGGGCGACGGCATCCTGCCGACCGTGCTGAAGGTCAGCGGCAAGCAGATCCAGGCCGCGCAGAACGGCGTGACCGGTCAGACCGTGGTGAAGAAGGGCGACGTCGTCGGCTCGGTGGAGGACGGGCTCGGCGGCAAGGTCCCGCTCGTCGCGACCAGGGACCTGGTGGTGGCGGGCTTCCCCGGCATCGCCGGCACGATCACCCTGGACACCTCGAAGATCGGCCACACCGAGCCGGCCGGCAAGGAGGTCGGCGTGCTGCGGGTGGGCGCGGGCGCGGACAGGCTGGAGGTCCCGGTGGCCCTCCAGTCGGACCTGAACCCGCCGTCCATCCAGTCCCGACTGCTGCGCACCCTGTGAGCCGCCGAGGCACCGAGCCTGAGGCACGCGCTGAGGCACTGGGGCACTGAGGCGTCGAGCCGTCGAACACAGGAGGAAGGGGAGCCGGTCCGCACCGGCTCCCCTTCCTCCTTTTCCGCCAGGTCTAGGCGTCCCGGTCGAGCAGCGCGAGGGTGAGCCCGCCGAGCGGCGTCACCCGGTCCGGGGCGCCGTACCGGGTGCGGAGCACCTGCGCCTGGTCCGTCGGCATCGTGCCCAGCGGGTCCGCGGTGTCGCCGAGGACCACCAGCCAGACCCGGGACGCCCCGCCCAGGCAGTCCTCCGGCCGCGGGCAGGGGGTCGGGGAGAGCTCCTCGGCGTCGTCGGCGCTCTGCGCGACGAAGACCGGATGGGGGCGTACGTCCGAGGGCAGGTAGTAGCTGACGCCGGGCCAGGCCATCGCCCAGGACTGGTCGCCCAGCGGGGCCGCCAGTCCGTCCCCGGCGCGGTAGCCGGCCGAGATCTCCCGGGCCGCCGCCTTGAACGGCTCCTCCGAGCCGTTGTGCGAGCCCACGTACCGCACCGCGGGCTGCTCCGGCAGCGCCGCCACGGCCGGTACCGCGAGCAGCCCGACGGTCAGCAGCCCGGCCGTCGCGACGGCTCCCCGGGCCGGGCGGCCGCGTCGCCGGGCCAGGGCCGTCACCGCGCCGTACACCGCCCCGGCGCCGCCGCCGGCCAGCACCGCCCAGGCGGGCACCGTGAACAGCAGGTACCGGCCGAGGAAGTACGAGGTGTCGCCCAGCCGGGACACCAGCCAGACGCCCACCACCGGCAGCTCCGCGAGCAGCAGCGCCTGCCAGGCCTGGATCCGCCGACCGGGCAGCGCCAGCGCCAGCAGCGCCAGCGGGACGAAGGCGTAGAAGACGAGTTCCGAGCCGAACAGCCGCTCGCCGAAGTAGGCGAGGCCGCGCATGGAGGGGGTCGGTATCCAGCCCAGCTGCCGGTCCGACTGCCGGCTGCCCAGCAGCACCACCGGCAGCCCGGGCAGCACCGCCACCGCGACCGCCAGCGGGTACTGCCACAGCAGCCGCCGGTCCGCCGCCGGACGGGTGCGCCACAGGTGCAGCGCCAGGAGCGCCACCTGCCCGGCGACCGTGCTGAAGGAGACCAGGTGCCCGGCACCGGCCAGCGCCATGGCCGCGCAGTACGGCGCCCAGCGCCGCCAGGTCGGCTGCTCCAGCGCGCGCAGCAGGAAGTACGAGGCCGCCGCGATCGCACAGGTCACCAGCGCGTAGGAGCGCGCCTCCTGGGCGTAGCGGGAGATCTCCGGGGGCACCGCGAGCAGCAGTCCGGCGCTGACCGCCGCCACCCGGCCGCCGAACAGCCGCTGGGCGGTGAGCGCCACCAGCGCCGCTGCCCCGGCCATCGCCAGCACGGAGGGTATTCGCAGCGAGACCGTCGAGTCGCCGAACACCGCCGTCCAGCCGTGCATCAGCAGGTAGTACGCGCCGTTGCTGGCGTCGACGTGCTGGAGCAGGCGCAGCAGGTCGCCCAGCGAGCGGGTGGCCACCGTCCAGGTCGCGATCTCGTCCCGCCACAGGTCCGGCGTCCCCAGCCGGTACCCGCCCACGGCCAGCATGACCACTGCCGGCCACACCCAGACCTGCCCCAACAACCGGCCCACCGGGTGCACAGCAGGTCTCATCGGGCCTTCGTCTCCTTAGCGCGGTGTGCCGGGGCGGATCCCACCCTGCCCGGCAGGCTACTTGACCGGCCCTGACACCCCGTCGGCCGCCCGTACCCCCTCCGTCACCCCGTGCCCCACGCCCGATCCGGTACGCTGTGAGCGGCCTGGGAGCACCCGGGCCGCGCCTCAGTAGCTCAGGGGATAGAGCACGGCTCTCCTAAAGCCGGTGTCGCAGGTTCGAATCCTGCCTGGGGCACACCACAGAAGACGAAAAAGGCCCAGGCCAGAGGGGCAATCCCTCCGGCCCGGGCCTTCGTCGTTTCGGGCCGCTAGTCGTCCTGTGCCACGTCCGTGCCAGATCCGTCCGGCGGGGCCTCCTTCTCCAGCTCCTTTTCGACCATCTCGCCCATCCGGTCGGCGATGGCCCGGTCGCGGTCGCTGGTCATGTGCTGGTAGATCAACGCGGCCCGCGCCGTGCTGTGCCCCATGCGGGTCATGAGCTCCCGGGTGCTCGCGCCGCTCTGCGAGGCCAGCGTGTTCCCGGTGTGACGCAGATCGTGAAAGTGCACATCAGCCGAGATCTTCGCCTTCGCCTTCGCGGCACTCCAGTCGTCCCGGAAGTTGCTCCGACGAAGGCGCCCTCCACGCGGTCCGATGAACATGTGGCCGTTCGGCCCCTGCCCGGCGTAGTGCTCCAGGTGATGCCGGAGGGCGTCCACGATCGAGGCCGGGAAAGCCACCGGACGGAAACCGGCGCGGCTCTTCGGCGCCTTGTCGTACAGCTTCCCGCTGTACAGCTCCGCCTGGTTCCGACGCACCCGGAGCAGCCGGGCGTCCAGGTCGACGTCCCGTCGACGGAGGGCGGCCAGCTCACCGAACCGCAGCGTGGTGAACGCAGTGACCAGGACCAGCGCACGCCACCGGGGCGCGATGGCGTCGGCCGCAGCGAACACTTCGGCCACCGAAAGGACCGGCCGCTCGGGCACGTCGTACGTGTCTGCGCCCTTGATCCGGCACGGGTTGCGCTTGATCAGCTCATCGTCGAGGGCCGTGTTCATGATGGCCCGGAGCATCTGGTAGGCCTTGACCACGGTCGGCTCACCGACGCCGGACTCCAGCAGATGGGTCCGCCAGGTTCGCACCCGTTGCGGGGTGATCTGCACGATGAACTTCGGGCCCAGGGTGGGCAGGATGTGCAGCCGAAGCGCCGTCTCGTACCTCTCCCGGGTCGTCTCCTCCAGCTTGCGTTCCTTGAGCCAGCGGAGGGCGTACTCGCCGAAGTTCACCTTGCCGGCGTCCGGGTCGACCCACTTTTCGCGGGAGATGTCGGCTTCGAGCTGGCTCAGCCTGACCTCGGCGTCGGTCTTGGTGGCGTAGGTCTTCTCGTCGGGCCGCAGCGCGCCCGTGAGCGGGTCGCGGTAGCGGACCTGCCAGCGGCCGGAGGGGAGCTGTCGGACGGCGCCGAAACGGCGGCGGCTGTTCTTCTTGTTGGCCATCAGGCGGCGTTCCTGTTCGTGGTGGAGCGGCGGGCGGTGATCGGCTGCACGGTGTTGGAGGCGATGAACTCGGCGACGGCGGAGGCCGGGATGCGGACGTGGCGCCCGATCTTGACGAAAGTGATCCGGCGCTCCTCGATCAGCCGGCGGGGGAAGCGCTCGCCGCTGGTCTTCCAGGTGCCGAGAACCTCCGCGACTTCGCGGACGCTCAGCAACTGCTCCGGCAGGGCCGGGGCCCGGTGGTTGGCCAAGATGTCCTCCTGTGCGGATCGGGCCTTCCGGGGGGTGGGGTGATGCGGGGTCCTGCGGCGTGTGGTTGTCCGAGGTGGGGATTTCTGCGTCATTGCGTCAGCAGCGTCATGCGGTGGCTTTGACCTGGGGTTTTGCATGACGCAGGGATTGGGGGCTGCGTCATGGGTGCGTCATGGGCTGCGTCACGAATGACGCTGGCCATGTCGCACATGACGCAGGGATGACGCAGCGGCCGTCCTCTGCGTCATGGTCTTTCGTGCAGGTCAGGGGCCGTCTTTCGGCTCTCATGACGCACATGACGCAGGGTCTTCCTACCTAGGAAAAAAGGGAGGGGTGTCTGGAGTAGTTGGCGCTCGCCGCAAAGCGAAATGAGGAGCCGCTTCGCGGCGCGTCCTTCGGGCGGCTTCGCCGAACAGCAAGAAGAGCACCCGCTCGGGCGGAGCGGAGCCGGGTGCTCTTCTTGCTTGTCCGCGCGGTCAGGTGACCCGGAGCTGTTCGTGCGGGGGGACGGGGGCCGGGCGGGCCATTTCGAGGTAGCGGCCCTCGAAGGTGCGGCCGGTGTCGATGAGGACCCCCCGGGCCGCGAGGGTGGGCTGGAGGCGCTTGAGACGGTCGGACAGCACCTTTCCGGTGGTCGGCCAGCCCTTGGGCAGGGGCCGCAGTTCGTCGCCGCTGTAGAGGCGGCCCAGGCACGCCAGCCACTCGGTGGAGGTCATGCGCTGGGCGCCGCCGGGCTCGATCGTCTCGGCGTGCTGGAGGACGGTCTGCGCCAACAGGTCGCCCTCGATGACGTCGTCGTTCAGGTCGTCCAGGCTGGCCCGGTAGGCGGCCAGCGCCCCGAAGCCGGTCGCGGCGTCGAGCTGCGCGCACAGGTGGGCGAAGTCGGCCATGCGCAGGTCGGTGGGCGTCTCCGCCTCGGCCGCGCGGACCTTGACCGTGAGGTCGAGCAGGGACCCGAGGACGATGGGCAGCACTTCCGCGTACTCGGCCCACAGCTCCGCCTCGGTACGCCTCACGCGGGGCCGCTCCAGGTGGAGTGGGAGGAGGCGTTCGGCGAGGTCGGGGCGGATGACGCCAACGTCGATGCCGGTCAGCAGCAGCGGCCGCCGGTAGGAGGAGCGGTGCACGTCCCCGTCGGTGAACAGCGCCCTCTTGACCGACTCGGCGCCGGTGACGATGCAGCACATGGCGTCGGAGAGATCCGGGCCCATGTGGCTCAGGTTGTCCAGGGCGGTGACCCAGCCGGCCGCGACCGCCGAGATCAGGTCTTCCTCGCCCTTCGGGGCCCGGCGCAGGTCACCGCTCATGCCCTCGATGATCCGCACGAGCATCCGGCCACCGGTGGACTTGCCGGCGCCCTGCGGCCCGGTGAGGAACGGCGCGGGCACGGGCACGGAGGGGCCGAGGCAGCCGATCAGCCAGGCGATGGCCAGGCACTCGGCCTTGGCGTCGGCGAAGTTGCACAGCCGCAGCAGCAGGTCGATGCCCTTGCCGTCGGTGTCCTTCACCGGGAGCGGGAGTTCGCCGGTGAGCTGGGTGCGCCGCCAGCACACCTCACGTGGGTCGGGCACGGTGATGTCCCAGCCGGTGGGGTGGATGCGCACGGACAGGCCGTCCGCGCGGCCCAGGTCGAGCCAGGTGGCCCCGCCGAACCCGGGGGCGACGCGGATGTGCACGGGCTGCACGTCCTCGGACAGGGCGAGCGCTTCGATCAGGTCCAACGCCTCCTTGATCGCGGTTCCGTTGAACACGCCCACGCCGTCCCGGTACAGGCCGACCATGAGTTCCTGGCGGTGGCTGCCGGTCGTGCCCTGCGAGCGGATCGGTCGGGCCACCGGGTGGCCCGTGCGCTGCGCATACACGGCCCCGTCGGCGGTGCGGAAGTACCGGAAATGGGCCTGCGCGTAGTCGGCGATGATCTCCCGCGCCGGGGTCTTCTCGTCCTCGGCCACGGTCACAACCCCAGCCGGACGAGGGCGTTGGCCCACGCGTCGGCGCAGTGCCGGGGCGATTCGCCCTTGGCCTGCGCGGCGGCGAACAGCCGCGCGGTGTGCGCCTCGGTCAGGCACCCACACCGGCCGTGCGTCGAGAGCACCGCGAGGAACGTCGCGAACACCGTGGCGTGCACCGCGCTGCACGCCTCGGTGATGCGCTGCTCGGCCATCAAGATCCCACGGGCCAAGAAGGTCGGGGTGCGGTGGGGGCACGTCCCCCCACCGGCCGGTGCGGGCACCGCGACGGAGGCCGGCCGGACCGGGACGGCCTCCTTCACGAGCAGGGCGCGGACCGTGTCCGGCAAGGCCGTCATGGTGCCGGTACCAGGCCCGAGCCACCGGGCGTAGGCCATGGCGGACTTGATGTCCACGCCGGGCCGGACCGCGTTGGCGGAGGGCATGGCGCCCCGGTAGAGCCAGTGCTCGCCCCGGGTGGTGGGCACGGTCCGGGTGGCGGGCAGGGTCTCGTGCGCCCACGCGACGGCGTCGGCGTCGTCGAGGTCGACGACGGTCACGTCGGCGCCGCCGGGGTGGTAGGCCACCGCCGCAGCCTCCCGCCACGCCCGCGCCCACTCCGGCGAGTTGATGACGGCGGGGTCGGTGGTGGCGGCGGCCCAGCCGTGGCACGGCAGCGGGCAGTTGCAGGGGCCGGGGGTCTTCATGTTCGGCCGGCCGCCGCACGCGTTGCCGGTGCAGCGCGGGCAGTTGCCGAACGGCACCTTCCCGGCTCGCAGCGGCATCACCGGGACGCCGAAGGTCGCCAGGAAGAGGGCGATGGACAGCGGGTGCTCTCCCCGGATGGTGGTCGGTTGGGTCATGCTGGGGGTTCTCCTCGTCTCGATGGGGCGGGGGAACCGGAGCGGCCGGGGTCCTGGCCGGGAGTGCCGGCCGCTCCGGGCGGCATCAGAGCGTGGTGCGGCGGGGACTGGGGGGCCGCCGGTGCTGGGCGTCGGTCACGATCACGGTGTGGTCGAAGGCGAGGTCGGGCAGGTCCGTCAGCGGCACCCATGCCACGGCGGTGGCGTCGTCCCCGGCTCGGGCGCGGGGGTCGTCGGACACCTCGATCCGGTAGGCGACGCTGATGTACCTGCCGCGCGGGTCCCGCTCGGGGGCGTCGTAGATGCCGATCAGCGTCAGCTCCTCGGCGGCCACGCGGATGCCGGTCTCCTCCAGCAGTTCGCGCGCGGCGGCGTTGCGGGACGTCTCGCCGGGGTCGACGTGCCCGCCGGGAAGGGCGAGCTGGCCCTTGTGCGGCGGCCAGCCCCGTTCGATCAGGAGCACGTGGCCGTTCCAGACGCACACAACGTCGGCGGTGTATCGCAGGGTCTCGAAGATCTCGGTCATGCAGTCCTCTGTCTCCGGGCTAGGTCAGTCGTGGTCGGGGCCGCAGGCGCAGTTCTCGGGGTCGGCGCCCTGCCCGATCTGGCAGGCGCAGTAGATGAGCCCGAACGGCACGCGGGTCGGCTCGCCGCCGGGGCAGTTGTCGCATTCGCCCGGGGCCCAGTCCTTGATGCCCTCGTTGGCGAACTCGTCCGGGTCGTCGTCGTACACGGGCAGGCCTTTCTGGTCAGGCGGCGCGGAAGATGCGCGTGCTGGGGAGCTGGTGGACGTTGGAGAGGCGGGGCGCCGGGGCGGCGACGGCCGGGGCGGGGGCGCCCTCGCCGCCGTCGGGCGGGGCCGCGTCGCCGGTGGCGGTGGTGCGGGCGGCGCGCTCGGCGGCCGAGAGGGCGAGGGCGCGGCGGACGACCGTGGAGTCGGCGGTGGCGCCTCGCTGGGAGGCAACGATCGGGAGGCTGAGGAGTGCGCCGGGGCCGATGAGGACGGCGGTGGTGATCAGGTCGCTGGTGGTGCTCATCGGGGGCCTCCCGAGGTGGTGTGGGCGAGGACGTCGAGCAGGTTGGTGCCGAGCACGGCGAGCCGCTGCTGGATCGCGGTCCAGGAGTCCGGGTCGATGTGCATGAGGGCGGCGAGGGCGGTGGCGGGCTCGCGGTCGGCGGCGGCCTTGAGGGCCTCGCGCAGGTGGGTCGCGGCGAGCGGGCGGATGGTGTTCGGGGGCATGGCAGTGCCTCCCTTCCGGGCGGGTGCTGGGGCGGTGCGTGGGGTGTCAGGGGCGGGTGTCAGCGGGTTTCAGGGCCGCTGTCAGGCGGCCCTGACACCCGCGTCTGCCTAGGGGAATGGGTGTCAGGGGATGTCAGGTGTCAGGGGTGTCAGACCAGCGCCGGGGAGGGCACGATCCGGTAGCGGCCCTTCTGCGCGGAGGGCACCAGTCGGCCGTCCTCGATCAGGCGGCGGAACTCCCCGCTCACCCACGGGCGGGTGCGGCCGAACCGGGCGGCGTGCTCCATGACGTCCTTCGGGCCGATCACCATCGTGCCGTTCTGCTCGAACTCGGCGACGATGGCGTCCATCGCGGCCCGGGCCTCCTCCGGGGTGAAGGTCGGTGCGCTCGACTCGGCGCCGAAGGTGAAGCCAACCAGCGTCTCGGGGACCGGGGGCAGTTCGGCCTGCGGGTCGATGCCCTCGTCCTCGGGGTCCACCCGCCGCTCGGCGCCGGTGTCGTCCTGCTCGCCGCCGTCGCCGTCCGCGTACACGCTGTCCCCGTCCTGGTCGGTGGTGTCCTGGTGGTGGCGCTCGGTGTAGGCCTTGCCGGCGACGCTGGCGGCGGCCTTCGCGGTGACGGGGTCGACCTTGGCGCCGTTGCGCACCGCCCACGCCGCGAGCTGTTCCATGACGCGGGCGGCCCGGCCGGTGAAGCGGAAGGTCCGGCCGGGCGAGCTGTAGCGCTGCTCTTCGACGCCGGGGGTGACGAGGTAGCAGTAGCCGGGACGGCGGTTGGCCCACGCGCCCGGGTGGGCGCCGGCGTCCAGGACCGGGGCGGGCAGGGCCATGCCCTCGTCCCGGGCGTCCAGGCCGAACACGAGCGCGCTGGGCAGGCTGGCGCGGGTGCTGGTGCTGATCTGGTCGTGGCTGGGCCGCTGGAGGCTGATGACCAGGGCGGCACCGGCGGCGCGGGCGAGCTGGGCGATCTCGGTGAAGCCCTCGTCGCCCATGAACCGGATGGTGGCGGCGGCTTCCTCGAACCAGCCGACCAGGAACGGCATGCCCTCGCAGCCGCAGGCGCGGCCCTTCTGGCACGAGTGCCCGGGGTCGCTCTGCTGCTCGGCGGCGGCGGGCACCCACTGGCGGTAGCCGTGGGCGCCGAGCCAGCGGGTCCGGGCGGGGATGACGGCCTGGAAGGCGCTGACCATGGTCTCGGTGTCGGCTCCGCCCTCCACGGCCCAGTCCAGGCCGGGCCGCAGCGGGCCGAAGTCCTGGAAGCTCTTGGGGTCGGACAGCCAGACGATGACGTCGCGCCGCCCCATGATCTCGGTGAGGACGTTGAGCGCGCCGTCGCCCTTGCCGGAGCCGGTCATGCCGAAGATCCCCAGGTGGGTGCCGTTGCGACCGGTCTCCGGGTCGCCGGGCAGCCAGAGCAGGAGCGGGGAGCCGTCGTCGTAGCGGCCGATGACCAGCGGCTCGGCGATCGAGCCGCCGACGTTGGTCGGCATCTCCCACTCGACCACCTCGGCGAGCATGTCCCGGGGCACCACGACCAGGTTGCCGCGCCGGGCGGAGTCGGGGTCGGGCAGGTAGCGCACGGCGGTGGGGGCGACGTCGAGGGCGGAGGCGATGTTCGGCAGCGCCCGGGTGACGTCGTCGTTGGTCATCTCGCCTGCGGGAAGGACCAGTTCGGAGGTGACGCGGTTCGGCTCCACCTCGCTCTTCCTGATCTTCGCTCCGGCGAGCTTCACCTTCTCCAGCAGCGAGCCGTCCGCGTCGTTCGCCGCCGCGACCGCGTCGGGATTCCGGCGCAGCACCTGCCGCACGTTCCAGGACAGGGCGAGGATGCTGCCGCCGAGCCAGAACGCGCCGAAGGTGAAGTCGGTCCAACCGCCGAGCGCGGTCGCGGTGAACCAGCCGGACGCGGCGGCGACGGTCACGGCCGAGTGCAGGCGCCGCTGCGGGGAGGTGGTCTTGCCCGCCCACGCGGTCGCCGCGGTGAGGCCGACCGAGCCGAGGGTCAGGCCGACCGCGTACCCGGCGGAGTCGTGGGCGGGCACCCACGCCATGCTCCCGGCCACACCGGTCGCGCCGGCCAGGATCCACGGCGGGGTGTAGGGCTTGGCACGGTGGGCCAGCCACGCGGCGACGCCCTTGCCGGTGCTGGCGCCTTCCAAGTTCTCCCGGTGCTGCACCTCCGGGTCGGTGTCCTTCTTCGGCACGGTGGTGCTCCTCTCAGAACTGGAACGGACGGTGCTGCTGCTGGGACGGGCGGGGGGCCATGACCTCGGCGTACTCGCGCTCGAACGCGGCGTAGGCAGCGGCGGCCAGCTTGGCCGCGTCGGTCAGGGCGTCGGCGGCCTTGGAGAGCTTCTGGGCCACGGCGCGGGCCCGGCGCTTGCGCTGGAAGAGGTGGTCGCCCGGCGCGCCCGGGGCCTGCTCCAGCGCGGCCTTGAGGATCTCGGCGGCCACCTCCACCTCGATCGCGGAGTAGGCGCCGAACGCGCGCAGGCCCTCGCAGTAGGAGCGGACGTCGGTGGTGGAGTAGAACGCGGGCTCCGGCAGGGCCAGGGGCGAGGTACGGCCCACGCCGGTGCCGGGGTTCGCGGCGGCGCCCATCTGCGGAGCACCGGCCCCGCCGGAGCCGCCGGAGGTCTTGTTGATGTTGATGTTGAGCCCGGGGGCGAACGTCGCCCCGGAGCCGAACCCGTTGCGGATGCCGCTGTTGGTGCCGCCGGCGTTGTTCCCACCGCTGTTCGGCGTCGTGGTGTTCATGGTCATCGCAGGCCTCCCTGTGGGCCGGGGCTGTCCCGACTCCCCGCCCCCTCCCGACCCACGAAGGGCCGGGAGGGGACAGGCAACCGTCAGCACCGGTCAGGCGGAGGCGACCAGGGCGGCCACGGTCTCGGCGGCGTGGTGCCACGACTGGTCGAGCAGGTAGCCGCCGTTGATGCCGTGGTCGGTCAGCCGGACGAACGCGCCCTTGCCGGTGGCGTCTGCCAGGCGGCGCAGGGGCTCGCGCCGGTCGGCGACGTAGTGGGTGACCGCGCTGAGCGCGAGGGCGGCGGCGACGGGACCGGGCCGCAGGCGGACGCCGAGCAGTCGGGTGCCGGTCAGCAGGGCGGCGGCCTGGACGGCGGTGTAGGTGGCGACGTGGGCGGCGCATGCCCGATGGCCCTGCGCCCCGGGCCCGCCCTTGGTGGTTGCCTGGTGGTCGCTCTGGACCCAGTGGTCGGCGACGTCCGCCGCCGACCGCAGCAGGGCGTAGGCGGCGGCGAACCTGGCGGCTCGGATGCTGGTCATGGGGGCTCCGTTTCAGCGGTCGACGACCGGCTTGGCCAGGTCGCGGTGGGTGAGGCGGACGCGGGTGCCGGTCTTGGACAGCCGCGTGGCGAGGGTCATGGCGACGGTGGCGGCCCGGTGCCGACCGCCCGCGCAGCCGACCGCGATGGTCAGCGGCGCCTCGGACGGCCCGGCGTCGAACGAGTCGGCCAGCAGCGCGGCACCGGCGATCAGCTCCCGGATGCCCGGGGTGGCGAGCACCGCCCGGCGCACCGGCAGGTCGTGCGCGGTCTGGTGACGCAGGGCCGGGTTGACGTGCGGGTCGCGGAAGTGGCGGCGCAGGTCGAGGATCAGGTGGGCCTCGGGCGGGGCGCCGTGCAGGTAGCCGAAGCTGACCACCCGGATTTCCGTCACGGACATGACAGTGGTCTCCTTGTTGAGGATCAGCGGAGCAGGTCAGGGGATGGGCTCAGGCCGCGAAGGCCGTACTGCCCGCGCCGCCGTCCTGCTCGCCGAGCCGCTTGTATACGACGCTGACGTAGGCCGGGGAGCGGGTGGAGCGGCGGGCGGCCTCGCGCTGGGTGACACCGTCGCGCCAGCACTGCTCGATCACGCGGGCGGCCTCGGCCCCGTCCAGCCGGGCGGGCTCCTGCGTGCCGGTGTTCACCTCATCGGCAGGGGTGTTTACCTCGTCCTCGGCGGTGAACGCCTCGGGCTCCGGGGTGTTCACCGGGACCGAATCGACCGGGTACGCCGGGCCGTCGATCACGCTGTCGGAGGTGTCCGGGGCCGGAGCGGTGAAGGCCTCGGCGGTGTCGGCCGGGGCGGGGTGAACGGGGGTGAGCACCGGGTGAAGGGGCTCGATGTTCACCATCTCCACCGGACCTGCCGGGAGCGAACCCCGGGCCTCGATTCCGGGGGCGGCCGGCGGAATCGGGGCGGGCTGCGGGCCGGGGGTGAACGGTGCCTGCGGGAGGGTGAACAGCGAGGTGTTCACCACCTGTTGGGCGGCCTTCGGGATGGTCGCGGGGCGGGTGCGGAGCGGCGGTTGCGGCCGACGCGCGAGTCGGGCAAGGGCCCGGCGGTAGGCCGGTCCGGCCTCGGCGACGAGCAGCAGCAGAAGCGGCGGGATCAGGTGGATCACCACGCCGACCAGGTCATTTTCCAGCGCGGCGGCTCCGATGTTGAGCCACACGGTCGCCAGTCCGGTGACCCACCTAAAGAGGGCCGGCCAGCGTCCGGGCTTCACGCCGAAGCGGGAGAGGACGCTGTCCGCCTGGAGGCTCAGGATGAAGCACCCGTCTCCGGCGACCGCCATTACGGGGCCGGTGCCGTAGCCGGGTGAATGGGCATCGATGAACGGGGCGGCGGTGGACATGCTCACCGCGACCACCGCCCCCGTCAGCACCCACGTTCCGGTGCTGATCACGAGCGACGTACGGCGGATCTGGGCCTCGGTGGGCACCTCGGTGAGAACCGGGTGAACACGCCCGCCGGAACGGTGAACACTCACGCCGCCACCCGCCCGACGCCGGCGGTGCGGCGGATGACGGCCGGGCGCCGCAGCGGCACCGGCGCCATGCTCAGCAGCCGCTCGGCGTAGGTGGCCAGCTCCGGGTCCTCCCGGCGCAGGTCCGCCAGCACCGCCAGCGCCACGTCGGTGCGGGCCTGGTACTCCAGCGCCGACTCACCGAGCACCCCGGTGAACAGTTCCTCGTCCACGCCCAGCGCCAGCTCCGCGAACTCCTCCGAGTCCACGGCGTGCTGGCCTGCAACAATCGACTTCACGGGTCTACCTCTTCCAGTAGGTGAGTAGGCCCGTGAGGGGCTGGCGCGCTCCGGCCAAGGAAGGCGCGCCAGCCCACCTACGGGCCTAGGAAGCAACCGCCGGCGCGGGATGCGCGGCGTGCTGCACGTGGACGGGGAGGGAGTCGCACCCTCACCCCCGCAGGGGCCCGCTACGGGCCGTCCGCCTGGTCTGCCACCGCCTCTCCCCAGACACCTCCCTTCGCGGGGTTCTTGGCGGGACCTATGGAGTTGTCAAGGAACGAGCGCTGCCTTCAGGGGGATGTCACCCCACCCCTCCGGGCTTGTTTGTGCAGGTCAGCAAGGCGAGAAGCCCGCTCCCAGGATTGCTTAGGGGGGGTTTCGCGCTTTCCTGATACCCAAGGTAGGCAGCGCCTGCCTGCGCGTCAAGTCCCCCTCGCGGTACTCTTGCTTTGCCCCCCTAGGCAGTGAAGGGATCACGATGCACGAGGAGCTTGAGCGGGTGGCCAACGTGGCCGTCCCGATCGACCGGGCCAAGGCGGCGATTGCGCTGATGGCGGACTATCAGAGCCGGGTAGTCGAGCTGTCCCGCGTTCGTCGGGAGGCCATCGAAGAGGCGTCGGCGTCGGGCATGTCGCAGACCGAGATCGCTGCCCTGCTTGGCGTAAGCCGTGGGCGCGTCGGTCAGCTCGCGTCGGCCGGCCCCGCGCCGGAGCGGGCCTTCTTCGGGCTCGGCCCGATGACCGTGGCGCTCGGCGGGAAGTACGAGGCGGGGAAGTCTCTGGACGAGAACCCAAGCGAGGTCGTGACCAGGGAAGACCTGAACAACTACGAGCACCTGCGGAAGCTGTTCACGGGTCTGAAGCTCGACTCCCAGTACGAGGTCATTCCGCCGTCCGGCATCGTGAACCTCAACCGCGAGCACCTGGTCGTCATCTGCGGGCCGCGACTGTCCCCGATCGTGGCCCAGGTGCTCGAAGGAGACGACAATCTGCGGTTCCGCAAGGACACGGCTTGGCACCTAGTGGACCTGCACACCGAGACCGAGTACCGATCCCCGCTCGACGTGGACGGCACGGCCGGGGACGTCGGCTATCTCGCTCGGCTTCCTCGCCTCGACGGCAAGGGGACCTTCCTCTACGTCGCGGGCATCCACGCGATCGGCGCGAACGGCGTTGTGCACTTCCTGGAGAACCACCTCGGCGAGCTGTACCGCGAGGTGAGGACGAAGCGCTTCTCCACGCTCATCTCCTGCCGTTACGACCCCAAGACCCTGGAAGTTCTGGAGAGCAGCAGGATCACTCCGATCTACCGACACGAGGGCTGACAGATGCGTGTTTCGATCGCCACCGCGCCCGGTGGCACGAATGCCAACGAAGACTGGGTGGCGGCCACGCCCACGCTCGCCGTGGTCCTGGACGGCCTGAGCACGGTCGGCCTCGACACCGGATGCCAGCACGGTGTTCCGTGGTACGTCGCGCAGTTGGGCGGCCAACTGATGGCCGCGCTGGCCGAGCCCAGCCGGCCACTGACTGACGGGCTGGCGCAGGCGCTCGACCAGGTCGCCGCGCTCCACCCCGGATGCGATCTCGGCAACCCCGGTACGCCGTCGGCGACGGTCTCGATCCTGCGGGCCGGCGCCGACCACTTCGACTACCTCGTTCTCGCTGACTCGCCGATCGTCTTCGAGCGGGCCGACGACTACCAGGTGGTTACCGACCTGCGGGTGGACACCGTGGTGACCAAACTTCGCGCCGAGACGGAGAAGTTCGCGACTGGTACTCCGGAGCACACGGCGGCCGTCCGTCGGATGGTCGAGGCCCAGCGGCTCACCCGGAACACCGTGGACGGCTACTGGGTCGCTGCCTCCAGCGGCGAAGCGGCACGCCACGCACTGACGGGCGCCGTCCCGCTGGCCGACATTCGGGCGGTGGCCGTCCTGTCCGATGGGACCTCGCGACTCGTCACCGAGTACGGTGCCGCATCGTGGGCCGACGCCTTCGCGACGCTCCGGGAGGCTGGGGCTGACGGGCTCATCTCGGCGGTTCGGAAGGTCGAGGCCACGGACCCGGAGGGGCTCCGGTGGCCACGCTTCAAGTCCGGTGACGACGCAACGGTGGCGTTCTGTCAGCTGCCATAGCAGGGAGCACCTCCTGTGCCACAGTCGTGCCAGGACGGGCGGGGAACCACGGGGAATTGCGGGTGGCGACGGTAAGGATCCGGAGTGCGGGACTGGCCCCGCTTCGCTGCAGGTCAGGGCATGTAAGCGACACCTGTGCTCCTAAAGCCGGTGTCGCAGGTTCGAATCCTGCCTGGGGCACAACGAACACGCAGGTCACAGGCCCTCCGCCCGCACGAGGCAGGGGGGCCTGCGGCATTTCCGGTGCGACCGGCGCCGGGGGTGGCGCGCCTCCCGAGGGGGAGACGGCGGAGTGATCATGAAACGGACCTCGTGCTGAAGGGCCGTGGCCACGGCGCTCCCGGGCTCGACGGGACCGTGCCGGAGCACCGTTCCAGGTCGGGGCGGACGCGTCGGACAGCCGGGGAACCGCGGCGACGGGGTGACGGATCCTCAGCGGGCGGCCCTGGGGTGCCCCGGGCGGCGCGGCCGGTCCGTCCGGTCGCCCAGGGGCTCCTCCCGCGGGCCGCGCGGCCCGTCCTCGTCCAGCGGGGCGGCGGTGTGCGGGGCCTGCCCGGCCGACACGACGACCCGCTGCACCCGGGGCCTGGTGCGCCAGTTGACCCGCCGCACGTCCCGGGCCAGCGCGCCGGGGCGCCAGGCCTGGATCACCGCGGTCACGGTGCCCAGCACGATCCCGGCGGCCAGCCAGCCGCCCAGCACGTCGCTCGGCCAGTGCACTCCGAGCGCGACCCTGGTCCAGCCGATGGTCAGCACCGTGGCCGCCGCCACCACGCAGGCGGCGGTCCGGCCGCGTCGGCGGACCCGGTACCAGAGCAGGCCGACCAGGACCGCACAGGCGATCGCCGAGGCCATGGCGTGTCCGGAGGGGAAGGCCGGGCCGCCGGCGTGCGAGACCGGGTCGGTGAAGGAGGGGCGGCGGCGCTCGAAGGCCAGTTTCAGCGCCCACTGGGCGCCCCAGCCGACCAGGGCCTGGGCGGCCACCCAGCCGGCCAGTACCCGTGCGCCGATCAACCAGAGCCACCCGGCCGCGATCCCGAGCAGCGCACGCATCGTGACGGTGCCGCCGATGTCCGAGAGCGTCTGCACCGCGGCCGTCCAGATCGGGTGTCCCCGGGCATAGGTGTGCAGGTCGCCGACCCACTCCTGGTCGAAGTCGGCCAGTGGGCGCCAGCGGCCGGTGACCAGGGCCGCCAGGAGGCCGAACAGCGCGGCACAGCACAGCGCGACTGCGGCGTCCCGAAGGAGACTGCGGTTACGCGCAGTGAGGAGCTTCGTGCTGTTGGTCAGGTGCATGGCTGACACCTTCCCAGTGTCCCGCGCCGAGCAAGAGCCGGAGTGATAGCGATTCGGCATCTTTTATGCGGAGGACCTGCGCGCACCGGAGCGGGGTGCGAGGGGAATCGGCGCGCCCGGGGAACGTCGGCGGCCGTTCGCGGGTTCAACGGATAGGCGGTGGCCGGGTGTGGGCCGGGTGAAGAAATCGCTCCCGAATCGGTCGCCCGATGGCACGGGACGTGTCCGGCCGGTCACCCAGTGTCCAGAACCGGGGTGAAAACCGGCAGCATACTGCATCACCGGGAAGAATCTGAGTGACTTGGGAATGTTGTCCGGATTATGTTCGTTGGATCGTTACGTGTGAGGCCCCAGGGCCCGCACTTCTTGCCCTCACGAGGCAGGCAGGCAGACCTCGGCAACACCAGCAAAGGGAGCAAGCATGGCCACCCGTGCCGTCGTTCGCGACAGGGCCGACCGGAGTCGCGCGGCCCGCCCGACCAACCTCGAGGCCGACCGCGACCTGGTCGGCATGTACCTCGACGAGATCGCCAGGACGCCCCTGCTCGATGCCGCCGAGGAGGTCGAGCTCTCGCTGCGGATCGAGGCCGGCGTGTACGCCCAGCACCTGCTGGAGGAGGGCGGACTCCCCGACGGCGTCACGCGCGAGGAGCTGGAGGCGATAGCCGCCGACGCCGAGCGCGCCAAGGACGTCTTCATCCGCTCCAACCTCCGGCTCGTGGTCGCCGTCGCCCGTCGCTACCCGCGCAGCGGCCTGCCGCTGCTGGACCTCATCCAGGAGGGCAACGCCGGCCTGGTGCGCGCGGTCGAGAAGTTCGACTACGCCAAGGGCTTCAAGTTCTCCACGTACGCGACGTGGTGGATCCGGCAGGCGATCACCCGGTCCATCGCCGACCAGTCCCGCACCATCCGGCTGCCCGTGCACCTCGTGGAGGAGCTGGGGCGGATCCGGCGGGTGCAGCGGGAGAAGTCCAAGGAGCTGGGCCGCGAGGCGGAGCCGGCCGAGATCGCGGCTGAGCTGGACACCACCGAGGCCCGGATCAAGGACGTGCTGGACTGGGCGAGGGACCCGGTCAGCCTCAACATGTCGGTCGACGACGAGGGCGAGACCCAGTTCGGTGACCTCGTCGAGGACACCGGGGCCACGTCCCCCGAGGACGCCGTGATGGTCATGCTCCGCCGTGAGGAACTGGACGACCTGATCGGGCGGTTGGACGACCGCACCGCCTCGATCATCCGCTCCCGCTACGGGATGGAGGACGGCCGCGAGCGCACCCTCACCGAGGTGGGCAAGCAGCACGGTCTCACCCGTGAGCGGATCCGGCAGATCGAGAAGCACGCGCTGGCCGAGCTGAAGAAGATCGCGGACCACGCGGGCTTCGAAGCCGCCTGACGGACCAGCCGGCCCCTGGCCGAGCCCTCATCCGGGCCCTGGCGCGGAGCGCTCCGCACCGGGGCCCGAGGCGTGCCAAGGGCTCTTAGGCTGGAGGGGACGGACGAACGGACGGAGTGGACAGCGTGAGCGAGCAGGGACAGGGACAGGAAGAGGACCGTCGCCAGGTGCGGGACCGGGGCCGGGCGCAGGAGCCCGGGAAGGCCGCGGCCGCCAAGGCCCGACTGGTCTTCCGGGACCCGTTGGACCAGCAGTCCGGGGACGACACCGACGCGGGCTGGGGCGGGGGACGCCCCGGAGCGGGGGAGAGCGGTGGACGGGGGCTGGACTGGTACCTGAGCCAGCGCCCGCCGCACCACGGGGACTGAGGAGCGGGGAGCGGGGACCGGGGGCGTGGCGCCCGCCGGTCAGCGCAGCGGCGCGACCAGCGCGTCGCGGATCTCGGTCAGCAGCTTGACCTCCTTGGCCTCGAGTTCCGCCGCCTTCTCGACGTCGGACTTGCGGCGGGCCGCCAGCTTGTTCATGGGCACGATCAGAACGAAGTAGACGACCGCCGCGGTGATCAGGAACTGGAGTGCGGCGCTGAGCACCGATCCCCAGAGAATGAGGATTCCGGACGTGACCTCACCGGTCGGGCTCACCTCGCAGGGCCCCTTGAGGCAGGAACTGTAGGACGCGAGGTCCTTCGTCCCGAACACGCCGACGATCGGATTGATCACGCCTTTGACGAAGGCGTTGACGATGTTGGTGAAAGCCGCGCCGATGACCACGGCCACGGCGAGTTCGACGACATTTCCACGCAGCAGGAATTCCTTGAAGCCCTTCATGCCGCCTCGAACGACGAAGTCGCCCTCCGGTTACGGGTGATCTTCCGCAGCCCCGGATTGACAACCCGTCCGGCCCAGTGCGCCGCCCTGGGGCGGCGGCAGCCCGGCCCGTGCGGGCCCCAGCGCCAGTGCCGCCGCCACCGCGAGCAGCACCAGGACCGGCACCCCGGCCCGCCGCCGCACCGCGCTGCGCCAGCGGTGCCAGCCGCCGCACCCGCGCCGGATCGGCGGGAAGCTCGGCAGCTCCTGCCGGGGCGGCACGGCGGGCGCGGGCAACGGCAGTGGCAGTGGCAGGGGGAAGGAGAAGCTCGCGGTCGTCATCGACGCACCTCCGGACGGTCGGCGGACCGGCCCCTCGCGGACCGGATGCCCACACGATGAGCGTTTCCGGCTTCGTCGGAAAGCGCTTTCCCCAGGCCTGTGGAAAACCCCGCCCTGGGGATGACTCCACTCCCTCGTCCGGGTGATTCCGACCCATCTGAGAAGACAGGAGGAGTCAAGACGTGGCAGCCCGCGCCCGGGACGGGAGCGCGGAAAGGCCCGCCGTCCCCGCGTGGAAGCGGGGCCGACGGGCCTTTCCGAGGTCTGCGGTCCGTCCGGGCCGGTGCCCGGCGCCGAGGTCAGCTCGCGGCCGGAGCCGGGCTGGACGAGGCCGGGGCCGAGGAGCCCGAGCTCGACGACGTCGAGGAGGGCGTGGACGCGGCGGACGACGTCGAGGTGGTCGACGACGATCCGGAGCTCACCGAGCTGCTGGAGGAGGAGCGGCTGTCGGTCCGGTAGAAGCCGGAGCCCTTGAACACGACACCCACGGCCGAGAAGACCTTGCGGAGCCGTCCCTGGCAGTCGGGGCACGTGGTCAGCGCCTCGTCGGTGAACTTCTGCACCGCCTCCAGGCCGTTGCCGCACTCGGTGCACTGGTACTGGTACGTGGGCACTTGTCTTCCTCCTGGCACTCTCGCCTGATGAGTGCTAACGATGGTCAATGATGCGGCATTCCGCTGGAACAGTCCAGCGACCCCGGTGTGAGATCGGCCCCGGAACGCCCGCCGGTCACCGTCCGCTCAGCCCTCGGTGACGCCCGCCAGCTGCATCGTGCGCCCGCTCTCCGCGGTCCGCGCACCGACGCCGGCCCCCTCCTCGGGCGCCACCAGCAGGTGCCGCAGCGAGAACAGCGCGACCAGCCCCAGCCCGGCTCCGGCCACCGGAACCAGGAACCCGGTCGAGGGCCCGTGCCCGTCGATCAGCTGGCCCGCCGCCATCGAGCCGACGGCCAGGCCCAGCCCGATGGCGCCGGTCAGCCAGGTGAAGGCCTCCGTCTTGGCGCCGTCCGCGACCAGCGTCTCGACCAGGGTGTAGCCGCTGATCAGGGTCGGCGCGATGGCCAGCCCGCAGACCAGCCCGGCGACGGTCAGCGCGACCAGGTTCGGCATCGCCCACAGCACCGAGCAGCCCAGCACCAGCAGCGCGTAGCTGATCAGCATCCGCTGCTGCACCGGCCGACGCCAGGCGATCACGCCGTACAGCACGCCGGCCAGCATCGAGCCGCCGGCGAAGATCCCGTACACGGTGCCGCCGGCGTCGTGCTGTCCGACCGAGTCGGCGAAGGCGTTCACCGAGACCTGCATGCCGCCGAAGACCGCGCCGACCCCGAGGAAGGTCCCGGCGAGCAGTCGGACGCCCGGGGAGGCGAGCGCCGAGGCCCGCTTGGTGCCGGGCTGCGGCACGATCCGGGCGGGGGCGGTGCCCCGCTGGGCGGCGAAGGCCAGGCCGCCGACGAGGGTCAGCGCGGCCTCGGCGACCAGGGCGGTCGCCGGGTTGGCGAGGGCGGCGATGCCGGAGGCCAGGATCGGGCCGATCACGAAGGTGAACTCGTCCGTCACGGACTCGAAGGCGAAGGCGGTGCTCACCCGGGCCGCGGAGGACTCGGAGGCACCGTCCGCGGTGAACCTGGCCACCCAGCGGGCCCGGACCATCGCGCCGACCTGCGGCACGCTCGCCCCGGCCGGGACGGCGGCCAGGAACAGGCTCCAGGCGGGCGCGTGGCCGAGCGCGAGCGCGATCAGCGCGCCGACCGAGGCCGCGTGCACCAGGACGGTCGGGACGAGCACCGCGGCCTGGCCGTAACGGTCGGCGAGCCGCCCGGTCTGCGGCCCGATCAGGGCCTGGGCGACGGCGGCGACCGCGGTGACCGTACCGGCGGTGCCGTACGAGCCGTGGGTCTGCGTGACGAGCAGCAGGATGCCCATGCTGAGCATCGCGTACGGCAGTCGCGCGACGAGGGCGGGGGACAGGAACGTCCAGGCCCCGGGCGTGCGCAGCAGCTCGCCGTACCCGACGCGGGCGGGGGCCGGAGCTGCGGGGGTGGCCGCGTGGTCCGCGGCGGTGTCGACCGTTCGGCGCGCCGTCACGGTCGGTCCTTCCTGCTGCCTGGTAGCGCGGCAGGGCATGGTGGAGCCCCGACGGCGCCGAGAGTCGTCCTCTCGCGCGTCGACCGGGGTAGATACCGGGTCGGTCCGGCGTGCTGGCCGGGGGCCGGACCGCGGCCGCCGAGCGGTCGCGCCAACTCTGCGTCAGGCAGATGCTGGGGGTGGTCTAGCGGTGTCTATACGACGTGGTCGAACCAGCATACAGTTACGCGCGTAGACGGCGCCAGCCCTCCCGACCCGCCGGCCCTCCCGGCCGGCCGTCCCGGCCCGCCGGCCCTCCCCGGCACACCGCCCGCGGAGGGCCCGCCGTCACCGCTCCCGTCACCGCCCGTTCAGCCACCCCGCGAGCTTGCCGCCCCTGTCCACGGCCCGCAGCCGCCGCTCCGCCGCCTCGCCGACCTCGTCGGTGGTGACCACCAGCAGCTCGTCCCCGCCGCGCAGCACCGTCGCCTTGTCCGGCACGAAGGAGTTCCCCTCGCGCACGACCAGGGTGACCGCCGCCCCCTTGGGCAGCCGCAGCTCGCTGATCTCCACGCCCGACATCTTCGAGGTGGGGGAGAGGGCGACGGACAGCAGGTGCCCGTGCAGCTTCTCCAGCGGGGCGGACTCGATGCCCAGGTCCTGGCCCATGTCGCCCTCGTCGATCCGCAGCCGCTTGGCCACCCACGGCAGGGTCGGCCCCTGGAGCAGGGTGAAGACCACGACCAGGATGAAGACGATGTTGAAGACGTCCTCGGCCCGGTGCGTGTTCGACACCACCGGGATGGTGGCCAGCACGATGGGCACCGCCCCGCGCAGCCCGGCCCAGCTCAGCAGCGCCTGCTCGCGGGCCGCCACCTTGAACGGGGTCAGCGAGGCCATCACCGAGAGCGGTCGGGCCACGAACACCAGCACCCCGCCCACCACCAGCGCGGGCACCACCGCGTCGCCCATGGTCTCGGGCGTGACGAGCAGCCCGAGCAGGACGAACATGCCGATCTGCCCGATCCAGGCCAGCCCGTCGGCGAAGCCCCGGACGGCCGGGCCGTGCGGCAGCTTGGAGTTCCCGAGGATCACCGCGCTGATGTAGACGGCGAGGAAGCCGGAGCCGTGCAGCAGCGCGCCGCCGGCGTACGCGAGCACGGTGAGCGCCATCACGGCGATCGGGTAGAGGCCCGAGGAGGGCAGCGCGACGTGCTTGAGCCCGTACGCGCCGATCCGGCCGACGGCCAGGCCGACCGCGGCGCCGATCGCCAGCTCGGCGATGATCGTGGCGATCAGGACGTACCAGGAGTCCAGTTCCCCGGTGGTGGCGAAGGCGACGACCAGGATGACCACGGGCGCGTCGTTGAAGCCGGACTCGGCCTCCAGCAGGCCGGTGAGCCGGTGCGGCAGCGGGACCATCCGCAGCACCGAGAAGACGGCGGCCGCGTCGGTCGAGGAGACGATGGCGCCGAGCAGCAGTGAGGTCCGCCAGTCCAGGCCGACCAGCCAGTGGGCGCCGGCCGCGGTGGCGAACACGCTGACGCCGACGCCGACGGTGGCGAGCACCGTCGCGGCCGGCATCACCGGCTTGATCTCCCGCCAGCTGGTCTTGAGGCCGCCCTCGGCGAGGATCACCACGAGTGCCGCGTAGCCGAGCACCTGGGTGAGCTCGGCGTTGTTGAAGGTGATGCCGATCCCGTTCTGGCCCAACGCCACGCCGATCCCCAGGTAGATCAGCAGGCTGGGCAGCCCTGATCGGGTGGAGAGGCGGACGGCGCCCACCGCGAACAGCAGGATCACGGAGGACTCAAGCAGGAGCTGGTTCAGATGGGAGACGTTCACGCAGGGGCACCTCGGGCAGGCAGGGGCGGACGGGGTGTCTGGTGGTGCTGTGGGGTGACCCGTTAAGAAGTCGTCAATGCTCCCCTTGCGGATCGTTACGCAGTCTAACATTTTGCCATATCTTTAGCTTGGTCCCCCGTTCACGGTGCCCGGCCGACTCGGCCTAATGTGGTGCCCTGTCACGGCCGCAGGCCCTGGACACGCCCGCCCGCCCCGAAGTCAGGACCGCAAGGACCCAGATGCCCCGCTCGAAGAAGTTCCGGCGCGCCCGTCTGATCGTGATCGTGCTGGTCGTGCTGCTGGTGGCCGGTGCCGGCTACGGCGGCTACCGCGGGGTCTCCGCGGTCCGCGCCTCCTTCCCGGAGGTCGACGGCAGTGTCAAGGTGGCGGGCCTGAGCGCCCCCGTCGACGTCAAGCGGGACGCCAACGGCATCCCGCAGCTGTACGCCGACACCAGCGAGGACCTGTACCGAGCCCAGGGCTACGTCCAGGCGCAGGACCGTTTCTGGGAGATGGACGTCCGCCGGCACATCACCGCGGGCCGGCTCTCCGAGATGTTCGGCGACGGCCAGGTCGACACCGACGCCTTCATCCGCACCATGGGCTGGCGGCAGGTGGCGCAGAAGGAGTTCGACACCAAGCTGTCGCCGGAGACCAAGAAGTACCTCCAGGCCTACTCGGACGGCGTGAACGCCTGGCTCGCCGAGCACCCCGGCGGCGCGAAGGCCTCGCTGGAGTACAGCCTGCTCGGCGTCGTCAACAGCGGCTACCAGCCCGAGCAGTGGTCCCCGGTCGACTCGGTGGCCTGGCTCAAGGCGATGGCCTGGAACCTCTCCGGGAACCTCCAGGAGGAGATCGACCGCTCGCTGCTGGCCCAGGACTTCGGCCCGGACAAGATCGCCGAGCTGTACCCGGACTACCCGTTCGCCCGCAACGGCACCATCGTGAAGACCGGCACCGTGACCGGCGACAACTACCGCCCCGCCGACGGCTCCCCGCAGTCCGGCGCGCCCGCCGGCACCGCCACCGCCCAGGGCGCGGCCACCACCAAGGCGATGCTTCAGGGCCTGACCGACCGGGTCGACTCGATGCCGCAGCTGCTGGGCCGCCCCGGCCAGGGCATCGGTTCCAACTCCTGGGTGGTCGCGGGCTCGCACACCACCACCGGCAAGCCGCTGCTGGCCAACGACCCGCACCTCGGCCCCGGCCTGCCCTCGGTCTGGTACCAGATGGGCCTGCACTGCCGGACCAGCTCCCCGGCCTGCCAGTTCGACGTCTCCGGGTTCACCTTCGCGGGCATGCCCGGCGTGGTGATCGGCCACAACAAGGACATCGCCTGGGGCTTCACCAACCTCGGCGCCGACGTCACCGACCTCTTCCTGGAGAAGGTCACCGGCCCGGAGACGTACCAGGTCGACGGCAAGGACGTGAAGTTCGACCTCCGCAAGGAGACCATCAAGGTCGCCGGCGGGGAGGACCGCACCATCACCGTCCGCACCACCCAGACCGGCGCCCCGCTGATCTCCGACCAGAGCAGCGAGCAGCAGAACGTCGGCAAGTACGCCCCCAACGGCCAGTCCGCCCCCGACCGGGGCACCAGCGGTTACGGCGTCGCCCTGCAGTGGACGGCGCTCAGCCCCGGCAAGACCATGGACGCCGTCTTCGAGCTGGACAGGGCGAAGAACTGGGACGAGTTCCGCGCCGCCGCCAAGGACTTCACCGTCCCCGCGCAGAACCTGATCTACGCCGACGCCAAGAACATCGGCTACCAGGCCCCGGGCACCATCCCGGTCCGCGGCAAGGGCGACGGCACCCTCCCCGCGCCGGGCTGGGACTCCGCGTACCAGTGGAAGGACCCGATCCCCTTCACCGCGCTGCCCTGGAGCCTCAACCCCTCGGCCGGCTACATCGTCACCGCCAACCAGGCCGTGGTGGACCCGGGCTACAAGTACAGCCTGACCAAGGACTGGGAGTACGGCACCCGCGCCAAGGAGATCACCGACCAGATCGAGGGCCTGCTCAGGAACAACGGCAAGATCTCGCCGGACGACATGCAGACCCTCCAGCTGGACAACACCAGCGTGATGGCCAAGACGCTGGTCCCGCTGCTGCTCAAGCAGCCGATCAGCGACCCGTACGTGCGCGAGGCCCAGGACCTGCTGAAGGACTGGAACTTCCACCAGGACGCCGACTCGGCCGCCGCCGCCTACTACAACGGCGTCTGGCGCCAGCTGCTGATCCTGGCGTTCGGCCAGAAGTTCCCGGCCGACCTGCGGGCCAAGGACAACTGCCTGCTGGTCCGCCAGCAGGACGACCCCACCAAGCCGGACAGCGCCACCAAGATCGTCACCGAGTGCGGCACCCGCGAGCCGGGCAAGGCCCAGCCGGACGGCGGCGACCGCTGGACCGAGGTGGTGCGCCAGCAGCTGGAGAAGCCCGACAGCTCGTGGTGGACGTACATCGACGACCAGCACAAGGAGCAGAAGGGCCTGGACAACCTGCTCCAGGAGGCGATGAAGAACGCCCGCCAGGAGCTGACCTCGCTGCTCAGCAAGGACGTCTCCACCTGGAGCTGGGGCCGCCTGCACAAGCTGGAGCTGCGCGAGCAGACCCTCGGCACCGACAACTCCTCGATCGCCTCCGGCGTGGTGCACCGGCTGCTCAACCGCGGCCCGTACCGGCTCTCCGGCGGCTCGGCGGCGGTCGACGCGGCCGGCTGGAACGCGGCGGCCGGCTACCAGGTGGACTGGATCCCGTCGATGCGCATGGTGGTCGACCTGAACGACCTCGACTCCTCGCGCTGGGTCAACGTCGGCGGCGCCTCCGGCCACGCCTTCCACGACAACTACAACGACCAGACCGACCTCTGGCTCAAGGGCAAGCTGCTGACCTGGGCCTACTCGCCGGACGCGGTCGAGAAGGCCACCAAGCACCGGCTGGTGCTCACCACCGGCTGACGCCCGTACGGTCCGACCGGCGGCCCCGTTCCCCCCGAGGGAGCGGGGCCGCCGCCGTCCTGGCCCCCATCCTCACCTCAGCCGAGCCTGCGCACCCCGGAGGGCAGCACCGCCAGGTCCACCGGCCGGTCGTGCGGCTCGGCGGGCACCCGTTCCAGCAGCTCGTGCTCGTACAGCAGCACCGCCAGCACCGGCCGCACGCCCGCCCGCGCCAGCCGGGCCAGCACCCGGTCGTAGCTGCCGCCGCCCCGGCCCAGCCGCAGCCCGGAGCGGTCCACCGCCAGGCCCGGCAGCAGCACCACGGAGGCCTCCGTCACCGCCCGCGGCCCGAGCCGCGGGCCGACCGGCTCCAGCAGCCCGCGCCCGGCCGGGGTCAGCGCGTCGGGCCCCGCGTACTCGGTCCAGTCCAGGTCGTTGTCCGGCAGCAGCACCGGCAGCAGCACCCGCACCCCGCGTGCCAGCAGCGCGTCCAGCAGCGGCCGCGTCCCGGGCTCGGCGCCCATCGAGACGTACGCGGCCACCGTGGCGCCCGCGGCGGCCAGCTCCCCGGCGTGGCCGGCCAACGCGTCGGCCGCCGCCGCGCGCTCCTCGGCGGCCAGGTCGCGCCGTCGCGCCAGCAGCCGTGTCCTCAGGCCGCTCTTCTCGTTGGGCAACCGATCCTCGTTCATCCGATCCTCCTGGCCTGCGCACCGTCGACGCGCAGAGCCTGACACGCGAAGGGGCACCCCCCATTGACCACCCCGCTGCTGGTCCAGGCCCTGGCCGCACTGAGCCTCCCCGCGCTGGCCGGCGCCACCGTCCTCGGACTGCGCGGACGGCGGGCGCGGGCCGGGGCCGCCGCCGGGGCGCAGCGGCTGCGCGGGCGGATCGCCGAACTGGAGGAGCGCTGCGCCGAACTGGAGCGCACCGCCTCCTGCGACCCGCTCACCGGCGTGTGGAACTACCGCCACCTCCAGCTCACCCTGGACCGGGAGATCGAACGGGCCCGCCGGGCCGAGCACACCGAGCAGGCCGACGGACCGCGCCCGCTCGCCGTGCTGATGCTGGCCATCACCGGCTTCGACGCGGTCGTCGCCGAGCACGGCCGGGGCCGGGCCGGAGCGGTGCTGCGCGACCTCGCCCAGCGGCTCGCAATGGAGATCCGCCGGGCCGACACCCTCGGCCGCTACGGCGGCGAGGAGTTCCTGGTGGTGCTGCCGGACACCGGCGCCGAGGGTGCCGCGCAGGTCGCCGAGCGGCTGGTCTGGTCGGTCCGCCGGCACCTGCTGCTGGACTGGTCCTCCGGTCAGCGCGAGTCCCGCCCCGCCGCCGGCAACGGCCTGACCGCCGCTGCCGGCATCGCCGTGCTGCCCGAGGACGGCACCCACGCGGCCGTCCTGCTGCGCGCCGCCGACGCGGCGCTCGCCGAGGCCCGGGCGGCCGGCGGCGACTGCTGGCGGCTCTCCGCCCAGCCCGCCGGGGAGGCCGATCGGCCCCGCCCCGACCGCCCCGGACGGGGCGCCCGCCCGGCCGATCACGGAGCGGATGCCGATCGTGACCCTTCGGGAAAGACCGGTAGTCTGTCGGCCTGTGTCGGCAGGGACCCCCTCGCCCAGCCGGTCGCGACCCATACGCCAGCCACCGCGGCCGGGCACCGCGACGTGCTGTCCTAGCCGTCCGCCTGCGCTCGGTCGGGCGAAAACGTGCCTGAGTAAGGTAAACGCATGACGACGACCAACTCCCGAGTTCCGGTAACCAAGGCCGTGGTACCCGCGGCCGGACTGGGCACCCGCTTCCTCCCGGCGACCAAGGCCACCCCGAAGGAGATGCTCCCGGTCGTCGACAAGCCGGCGATCCAGTACGTCGTCGAGGAGGCCTCCGCCGCGGGCCTGTCCGACATACTGATGGTCACCGGCCGCAACAAGCGGGCCCTGGAGGACCACTTCGACCGCGCCTACGAGCTGGAGGAGCTGCTGGTCCGCAAGGGCGACGAGCAGCGCCTCGCCCGGGTCCGCGAGTCCGTCGAGCTGGCCAACATGCACTACGTCCGCCAGGGCGACCCGAAGGGCCTCGGCCACGCCGTCTCGGTCGCCGAGCAGCACGTCGCCGGCCAGCCCTTCGCCGTCCTGCTCGGCGACGACCTGATCGACCCGCGCGACCCGCTGCTCTCCCGGATGATCGAGGTGCAGCAGCAGCTCGGCGGCTCGGTCGTCGCCCTGATGGAGGTCGAGCCCTCCCAGATCCACCTCTACGGCTGCGCCGCCGTCAAGGCCAACGGCTTCGGCGAGGACGTCTTCCAGGTGACCGACCTGGTCGAGAAGCCCGAGCCCGGAGAGGCCCCGTCCAACTACGCGGTGATCGGCCGTTACGTCCTCGACCCGCTGGTCTTCGACGTGCTGCGGGAGACCCCGCCCGGCCGCGGCGGCGAGATCCAGCTCACCGACGCCCTGCGCGCGCTGACCGACCGTGAGGCCGCGGACGGCGGCCAGGTGCACGGCGTGCTCTTCAAGGGCCGCCGCTACGACACCGGCGACCGCGCCGACTACCTGCGCGCTATCGTCCGTCTGGCCGCCGAACGCGAGGACCTGGGCCCGGAGTTCCGCTCCTGGCTGCGGGAGTTCGTCGGCTCCGAGATGCAGGCCTGACGCAGGGCCGACCACCGACAGAGAGCGAGTCGCCGATGACCGGGTCCACCGAGCACAGCACCACGCCCAGCGCCTGCTGCGACGCCGGAGCGGACCCGGCCCCGGCGGCCCCCCGCCTCTGGACCGTGGACGAGCACCTCGCCGACGTGCTGGCCGCGGTCGGCCCGCTGCCCGCGATCGAGCTCCGACTGCTCGAAGCCCAGGGGTGCCGGCTCGACGAGGACGTGATCGCCGACGGCGACCTGCCGCCCTTCGACAACAGCTCGATGGACGGCTACGCGGTCCGCACCGCCGACACCGAGGGGGCCACCGACACCTACCCGTCGGTGCTCTCGGTGGTCGGCGACATCGCCGCCGGCGCCGACGAGCTGCCCAGGGTCGGCCCCGGCCAGGCCGCCCGGATCATGACCGGCGCCCCGCTGCCGCCCGGCGCCCGGGCCGTCGCCCCGGTCGAGTGGACCGACGGCGGCACCGGCACCGGGGTGGCCGCCGCCGCGATGACCGCGCCGGTCCCGGACGAGGAGGTCCGGGTCCTGCGCCCGGTCGCCGAGGGTGCGCACGTCCGCCGCCGCGGCAGCGACGTCGCGGCCGGCACCCGGGTGCTGGAGGCCGGCACCCGGCTCGGCCCCGCCCAGCTCGGCCTGCTCGCCGCGATCGGCCGCCCGACCGTGAAGGTCCGCCCGCGCCCCCGGGTCGTGGTGCTGTCCACCGGCAGCGAGCTGGTCCAGCCCGGCGAGCCGGTCGGCCCCGGGCAGATCGCCGACTCCAACAGCTTCACCCTCACCGCGGCCGCCCAGGAGGCCGGCGCCATCGCCTACCGGGTCGGCGCCGTCCCGGACGACGCGGACCGGCTGCGCGCCGTCCTGGACGAGCAGCTCGGCCGTGCCGACCTGATCGTCACCAGCGGCGGGGTCAGCGTCGGCGCGTACGACGTGGTCAAGGAGGTCTTCGAGACCTACGGCGGAGCCGCCGACGTCGACTTCCGCAGGCTGCGGATGCAGCCCGGCAAGCCGCAGGGCTTCGGCCGGATCGGCGGTGCGCCCGGGGTGCCGCTGCTCGCCCTGCCCGGCAACCCGGTGAGCGCCTACATCTCCTTCGAGCTCTTCGTCCGCCCGGTCATCCGCACCATGCTCGGGGCCTCCGACGTGCACCGCCCGGTCGTCCGCGCGCTCTGCCCGGCGGCGCTGCGCTCCCCGGCCGGCCGCCGGCAGTTCCTGCGCGGCCGCTACTCGGCGGCGGACGGCACGGTCGAGCCGGTGGGCGGCGCCGGGTCGCACCTGGTCGGCGCGCTGGCCCGGGCGAACTGTCTGATCACCGTCCCCGAGGACACCACCGAACTGCCCGCCGGCAGCGAGGTGGACGTGGTGTTGCTGGACTCCTGATCGGCCCCGGCGGCCCGGGAACGGTACGGTAGCGCGGTATTCCACCTGCGCGCCCCTGGAGTTACCCGTGACGACACCTCCCCCCGGCGACCGCCTCACCCACGTCGACGACCAGGGCGCGGCCCGGATGGTCGACGTCTCCGAGAAGGCCACCACCGCGCGCACCGCCGTCGCGGCCGGCCGGGTGCGGGTCTCCCCGCAGGTGGTCGAGCTGCTGCGCGGCGAGGGCGTGCCCAAGGGCGACGCCCTCGCGGTGGCCCGGATCGCCGGGATCATGGGCGCCAAGAAGACCCCGGACCTGATCCCGCTCTGCCACCCGATCGCGGTCTCCGGCGTCAAGGTCGACCTCGCCGTCGCGGACGACGCGGTGGAGATCACCGCCACCGTGAAGACCGCCGACCGCACCGGCGTCGAGATGGAGGCGCTGACCGCCGTCGCGGTGGCCGGGCTGACCGTCGTCGACATGGTCAAGGCGGTGGACAAGGGTGCCACGATCGAGTCGGTCCGGGTGCTGAGCAAGACCGGCGGCAAGAGCGGCGACTGGTTCGCCCCGGAGGTGGACGCGTGACGGGCGCGGCGGGGAGGGCACTGGCCGTCACCGTGTCCAACCGGGCCTCGGCCGGGGTCTACGAGGACCGGGGCGGCCCGCTGCTGGTGGCCGGCCTGACCGCGATGGGCTTCACCGCCGACGGCCCCCGGGTCGTCCCGGACGGCGAGCCGGTGGAGGCCGTGCTGCGCGAGGCCGTCGCGGCCGGCTACGACGTGGTGCTGACCACCGGCGGCACCGGCATCTCGCCGATGGACCTCACCCCCGAGATGACCGCCCGGGTGATCGACCGCCAGATCCCCGGCATCGCCGAGGCCGTCCGCGCGTACGGCCGGGAGAAGGTGCCCACCTCGGCGCTCTCCCGCGGGCTCGCCGGGCTCGCCGGACGTACCCTGATCGTCAACCTGCCGGGCTCGACCGGCGGCGTCAAGGACGGCCTGGCCGTCCTGGAGCCGCTGCTCGCCCACGCCGTCGACCAGCTTCGCGGCGGGGACCACCCCCGGACCGACGCCCCGGCACCCGGGGCTCCAGAATCCAGGAGAGGGCACTGAACGCCGGCTGGCCGGTAGAGCTCCACGAGGGGGACGTCGTGCTGCGCCCGATCCGGGCGCGCGACCAGCGCGAGTGGCAGGAGGTGAGCCGCCGCAACCGGGACTGGCTGCGCCGCTGGGAGGCCACCGTGCCGCCCGGCGCGGCGGGCCAGGCGGCCGGGCCCCGGCCGACGTACCGGCAGATGGTCCGCTTCCTGCGCGGCGAGGCCTCGGCCGGCCGGATGCTGCCCTTCGTCGTGGTCCACAAGGGCCGGCTGGTCGGCCAGTTGACGGTCGGCGGGATCACCTGGGGGTCGATGTGCTCGGCGAACATCGGGTACTGGGTGGACGAGTCGGTGGCCGGCCAGGGCATCATCCCGACCGCCGTGGCGCTCTCGGTTGACCACTGCTTCCGCACCCTCGGCCTGCACCGGATCGAGGTCTGCATCCGCCCGGAGAACGGCCCGAGCCGGCGCGTGGTGGAAAAGCTGGGCTTCCGCTCGGAGGGAATCCGGCCGCGCTATCTCCACATCGACGGCGACTGGCGGGACCACCTCGTGTACGCGCTGACCGCCGAGGAGGTCCCGGAGGGGATGCTGGAGCGCTGGCGGACGCTCAGGTCCGGGCGAGGGGCCAGTAATTGAATACATGTTCGAATGAAATATCGATATGGCATCGACGGGGCACCGGACCCCCACAAATAGCGGCAAAATAGTCGGAGAATCAGCTTGATCACACGACACGCCGTGCCAAATTGCTGCCAGGCCTTCCCCGGCGCCCGTACGGTGTGAATCGTGAGCAGTAGCGGCCTTATCTACGCCGTCATCGTAGGGGCCTGGGCCGCCTATCTGGTGCCGATGTGGCTCCGCAGGCAGGACGAACTCAACGAGGCGCGCCCGACGGAACGCTTCAGCACCGCCATCCGCCTGCTGGCCGGGCGTTCGGCGCTGGAGCGGCGGGCAGCCCGGGCCCTGGGCGACGAACCGCGTGACGGCGAACAGAGCGACGACGGTCCTCCCGAACGGGACGCGACCGCCTCCGGCGACCCCGCGCGGGAGCCCGAACCCCCGGCGCAGCGCCCGGCCGAGCGGCCCGTCCCCGAGCCGAGGGCGGGCACCGAGCGACGGGCGCAGCTGCTGGCCCGCCGGCGCCGGATGGTCACCGCCCTGTTCCTCTCCTTCGCGCTGGGCGCGGTGGTCGCCGCGGTGGCCGGACTGGCCTTCCTCTGGGTGCCGGCGGTCCCGGCGGTCCTCCTCACCCTGTACATCGGCCACCTGCGCAAGCTGGAGCGCCAGCGGTACGAGGTGAAGCTCGACCGGGTCCGGGCCGCCCAGGCGGCCGAGCGGCTGCGCAAGCGCGAGCAGCAGCGGGCCGGGGCCCAGGCTCCCGGCGGGGCCCCGGCCGAGGCCCCCGCTGGCGCGGAACCGGCTCCGGCCGCCCCCGCCGAGGAGCGGGCCGCCCGCCGTCCGCACCTGCGGCTGGCGGCCGACCCGGAGCAGGCCACCGTCTCGGTGCCCTCCGCCTCCGCGGTGGCCGAGGCGACCGAGCACGAGGAGTGGGTCGACGGCATGCGCGAGCGCGGTGCGGCCGGCCCGGACTCCTGGGAGCCGGTGCCCGTCCCGCTGCCGACCTACGTGACCGCCCCGGTCGCGCCCAGGGTCTCCCGCGGCCTCGACCTGTCGGCCCCCGGTACCTGGACCGCCGGCCGCCCCGCCGAGCCCCGCAGGACCCCGCTCTTCGACCAGTACGCAGACCCCGAGGCCCCCGAGCCGCGTCCGCGCGCGGCCAACGAGTAGCCGAAGGGCCCTGGGCCGCCCCCCGACCAGCGGCGTGATCCGGGGGGTGGTCACAGACCCCCTCCGAAAGGTGCTAGAGTTTCTTCTCGTTGGGGCTGTGGCGCAGTCCGGTAGCGCACCTCGTTCGCATCGAGGGGGTCAGGGGTTCGAATCCCCTCAGCTCCACCCAACGGATCGGCTCCGGCCGGTCGGCGAAATCCCCCCGGGAGGCAACTCCCGGGGGGATTTCGCGTTTTGCGGGTCCCGGTGGGTCCGGAGGGTCGGGGCGGGCTCTTCCGTGAGGAGGGTCACACCGCCCTGTGGGGTGGCCCTCGCTTCGCCGGCGGGCGCCCGCGCGCGGGGGCCCCGGCGGTGCGCAGGTGCTCGACCGTCAGCGTGCGGGGTCGCGAGGAGGCCTGGGCGGCGCACGGGCGGCCTCGGCGGTCCGCGTGTGCCCGGCGGGCCCTCCACGCGCCCGTCGGGGGCCTCCAGGGCCCGCCCGGGCCCCGCGGGTCCTCGGTGCGGGGTCTGACGCGGTTTCGGCCCGCGACCGGCTTCCGCCCCCGGCCTTTGCCGTTCTCCGGGAATCGGATGGTCCGGAATATGCGCGGAAGCCCATTGTTTCCCGTCAGGTCAATCCCCGGACCGTCGCGTGGGAATTCGCGCGGAACCCGCGGCCGGGGCGAATTCCGCTTTCGGGCGGCAGGTCCGAGTCGGGGCCTTGGCGGTGTTTCGTGTCGAATGCCGCGGGCTGGGCGGATGCGGCCGGGAGCGGGGCTTCCGGACAGCGCCGCGCCGGCGGTCGCCCGCGGTGCGCGTTCCAGGGGAACGACCCGTCCCCTGGCGCCCGTTCGGCCGCAGTGGGCGCGTGTGCTGCGGCTGCGGGGAATGGCCGCCGCCGGAGGAATCGCGCGGGCGGGCGGTGTGATGCCGGATTCCTACCGGATTCCGGTGATCGGGGAGGCCTCGGGCCCGAATCCGGATACCCCGGGAGCCGCCGTCCGAGGGTGTGGACGGTTATGCTCGGGCGGCCTTGGGGTTCCGTTCTTCGGTGAGGGGGGGATGTGCCTGCCGGGTCTCCGGTCCATTTGTCGGCGGCGGCCATGGGCAGGACGTGTTTCCCGGGTCGGGTGCCGGGACGTGGCCTGGAGTCAGGGCGGAAGGAAACAGGGGGAGAGCAGTGCGTGGTGTCGACGATGTGGCGCAGGCGGACCGGAAGCTGTACGGGCTGATCTACCGCAATCCCGTCTGGTCGCTGGACGAGGTGGCGGTGGAGGCCGGGTGTTCGGTCGGGGAGGCGGAGGAGGCGTGCGAGCGGCTCAGTGCCAGCGGGTTGCTGGCCCCGTCGCCCGGTGCGCCGTGCGGCTTCGTCACCGTGGATCCGGAGGCGGCGCTGTCCCGGCTGTTCTCGGCGGAGGAACGGCTGGTCACCGCGCACCTCCAGCACGTCGCCAGGATCCGTACGGCCATCTCCTCCGTGGTGCACGGCTTCCCGGACCTGCGGGACGAGCGCCGGGAGGCGGTGGAGGTCGAGAAGCTGGCGACGCCGGCGCTGGTCAACGCCTTCCTGGACGACGCCGGGAGCATGGTCCGCTCGCGGCTGCGCGCGATGCACCCCGGCGGGCCGCCGCCCGAGGAGCTGATCGACGACATGCTGCTCCGGGACAAGGAGATGGAGGGCCGGGGCATCGTCGTGGAGGGGCTGTACCAGCGGCGTACCGCGGCGGTCCCGTACATGGCGGCGTACCTGGCGGACGCGGCCCGGCCGGGCAAGGGGGTCCGCGTCGCCGAGTACCTGCCGCTGCGCATGATCCTCTTCGACGACGAGCTCGCCGTGCTGCCGATCAACCCGGAGGACAGCAGCCAGGGGGCGTTCGCGATCCACGGGAAGGAGCTCGTCGCCTCGCTGCACGCGTTCTACGACTACTGCTGGCACAACGCCACGCCGGTGCAGCACGCGCCGGTGCCGCACGCGTCGGAGCGGCAGGCCGTCGCGCTGGACGGCCAGGAGCTCGTGGTGGTCCGGCTGCTCGCGGACGGGGTCAAGGACGAGGCGATAGCCCGTCAGCTCGGCATCTCGCCACGCACCTTCAGCAGAATCGTTTCAGCGCTGCTCGACAGACTTGGCGTGAAAACGCGCTTCCAGGCCGCCATGCGGATCGCGGAGCTGGGGATGCTGGACTGACGCGACCGGCGAAGGGGGAGGGGCGGGCCACTGCGGTGGCCCGCCCCTTCTGCGTTCCGGAGCGGGTGATTCATCATGGTTCGCCCCTGTTCGCACCCCCGTTCGTCTCGGATCGTGAGACAAACCGGGTGGGTGGCAAAGCTCCGTCATGACGGGTTGCTGCCGCTCCGATTCGTTGATCCACGTCGGCCCGTCCCACAGGATTGGTGGTGCGAGTTCGGACAGGGGCCGGCGGATCGAACGCCGGGAACCGACTCGCTCTCGAATTCCTGACAAACCGTACGGGGGATACCCATGTCTGCACGTGCCCGTCTGTGTACCGCCGCCGTCCTCGCCCTCACCGTCGCCGGGGTGACGACGGCCACCGCCACGGCCACCGTCCAGCCCGGGACGGGCCCGAGCGTCACGGCCGCCGAGGCCGCCACGGGCCAGCCCGCCACGGCGCAGACGGGCGGCAGCACCACCCCGCCCAACGAGAACGGCTGGTGGTAGCGCGCACGGTCCTCCCACCCGCGCGAATCCCACCGTTTCCCGAGGAGCTGAGGAGCCCGAGATGGATCTGATCGACAGCGCGCCACCGGTCTCCGTGGCGCGGTTCGCCCCCGGCCGCGGACGGGCCGCGGTCCTGGACCGCACCCGCACCATCGAGGTCGCCGTCATCGGCATCGGTTACGCCGGACTGCCGCTCGCCGTGGCCGCGGCGGAGGCCGGACACCGCACCAGGGGACTGGACCTCAACGACTTCCTGGTGGCCCAGGTCAACATCGGCAGCCCGCCGGTGGACACCGTGACCGGGGAACAACTCGCCACCGTCTCCGGCCTGCTGGACGCGACCACCGACCCGGCGTACCTGAGCGAGTGCTCGGTGATCGCCGTCTGCGTGCCCACCCCGGTGGACGCCCACGGGGTGCCCGACCTCGGGCCGCTGCTCTCCGCGACCCGCACGGTCCGCGACCACCTCCGGCCGGGCCAGCTGGTGATCATCGAGTCGACCACCTACCCCGGCACCACCGAAGGGGTGATCCGCGAGACCCTGGAGGAGTCGGGTCTCGTGGCGGGCGAGGACTTCCACCTGGCCTTCTCCCCGGAGCGCGTCGACCCGGGCAACCAGCGGTTCGGCTTCCACAACACCCCGAAGGTCGTCGGAGGGCTCACGGCCGAGTGCCGCTCGCGGGCGGCCGGCTTCTACCGCGAGCTGACCGAGCAGGTCCACGTGACCCGCTCCCCCCGTGAGGCCGAGGCCGCGAAGATCCTGGAGAACACCTACCGCCAGGTCAACCTCGCCCTGATCAACGAGTTCGCGCAGATCTGCCACCGGCTCGGCGTCGACGTCTGGGACACCATCGACGCGGCCGCCACCAAGCCCTTCGGGTTCACCCCCTTCCGCCCCGGCGTCGGGGTCGGCGGCCACTGCATCCCCGTCGACCCGCTCTACCTCGTGCACCGCGCCGCCCAGGAGGGGCTGCCCTTCCGCATGGCCGAACAGGCCCAGCGGATCAACGACTCGATGCCGGTCTGGGTCGCCTCCCGCGCCCGGGACCTGCTGGCGCGCCACGGGATCGCCGTACGCGGCGCCCGGGTGCTGCTGCTCGGCGTCACCTACAAGCCCGACGTCGCGGACATCCGCCACTCGCCCGCCGAGCCATTGGCCGCCGAACTGCTCGGCGCCGGAGCGGACGTCGTCTTCCACGACCCGTACGTCGACGCCTTCCGGGCCCGCGGCCGCGAGCTGCGCCCCAGCCGGGACCTGCCGGCCGACCTGGCGACCGCGGACCTCACCGTCATGGTGCAGCGCCACCGCGCCTACCGGGACGAACTGCTCGCCGGGGCCAGGCTGCTCCTCGACCCCAGCGGGCCCGCCGCCACCACCGGGACCACCCCCTCATGACCGTGCAACGACCCGCTGACAGGCCCCCGACCATGACCACCACGCCCACCGGAGTGCCGGGGCTCATCCGGACCCGCGTCCTCGCCGACCCGGCCGCCACCGCGCTGCGGACCCCGGACACCACCGTCAGCTACGCCGAACTGTGGCAGCGGGCGGAAGGCCGCGCCGACGAGCTGCGGGCGCACGGGGTGCGCCCCGGGGACGTCGTCGCCGTCCGGCTGCCCTCCGGCCCCGGTGCGATCGTCGCCATGCTCGGGGCCTGGCTCGCCGGCGCCGCGTTCCTGCCGGTCGACACCGCCACCCCGCCGGAGCGCCGCGACCACCTGCTCCGGCACTCCCGGGCCGTCGCCCTGATCGACGGCACGGGCGTCACCGGGCTGAGCCCGGAGCGCGCCGAGCCCCTCGCGCAGGCCGACCCCGCGTACGTCATCTACACCTCCGGCTCGACCGGCACGCCCAAGGGCGTCCTGGTCGGGCACCCGGCCCTGGCCGGCCACGTCGACGCGGTCGTCGACCTGCTGGGGCTGACGGAGGCCGACACCGTCCTGCAGTTCGCGAGCATCGGGTTCGACGTCGCCCAGGAGGAGATCTGGCCCACCCTCGCCGCCGGCGGCACCCTCGCCTTCCACGGCGGCGGCGTCCCGGACTCCGGGGCGCTCGCGGACCTCCTCCGCACGCTCGCCGTGACGGTCCTCCAACTCCCCACGGCGTACTGGCGGATGCTCTGCGCCGAGCTGGACGGCGTCGACCGGCCCGGCTTCGCGGGGGTGCGGACGACCGTCATCGGCGGCGAGAGCGCGACCGCGGCCGACGCCCGGGCCCACCGGCGCACCCCGCTCGGGCACACCGTGCTGGTCAACGGGTACGGGCCCACCGAGACCGTGATCACCGCGACCGCCCTGCTCCTGCCCCCGGACGCGGAGCTCGCCGAGGCCGGTGGCCTGCCGATCGGCCGCCCGGTCGGCGACCGGCGCCTGCACGTCCTGGACGACCGGCGGCAGCCCGTCACCCCCGGCGAGCCCGGCGAGCTGTGGATCGGCGGCCCGCTGCTGGCCGCCGGCTACCTCCACGACCCCCGGCGCACCGCGGAGCGCTTCCTGCCGGACCCCTTCGAGGGCCCGGCCGCCCGGATGTACCGCACCGGTGACCTGGTGCGCCGCGACCCGGACGGGAACCTCGACTTCCTCGGCCGCATCGACAACCAGGTCAAGATCCGCGGCCACCGCGTCGAACTGGACGAGGTGGACCGGCACCTGCTCGACCTGCCGGGCATCACCTCGGCGGTCTCCTTCACCCTGGACGACGGCACCGGAGGCCACCTGCTGGCCGCCGCGATCACCCCGGCCCCGGATGGCCCCGGCCCCGAGGCCGTCCGGGAACGCCTGCGCGCCCGGGTGCCCGGCTACCTGGTGCCGGGCCGGATCGCCGTCCTCGACCGGCTGCCGCTGACCACCTCGGGAAAGATCGACCGCCGGGCCGCGGCCGCGGCCGCCACGGCCCGGTTCACCGCCCCCCAGGAGACGGCCGGACCGGGCGGCACGCCCCTGGAGGAGACCGTCCGGCTGCTGCGCACGCTGTTGCAGGCCCCCGCGCTCGGACCGGACGACGACTTCCTCGCCCACGGCGGCGACTCGCTGATGGCGATGCGGGTCTGCGCGCGGATGCGCTCGCGCGGGCTCGCCCTCCAGCCCGCGGACCTGCTGGCCGGACGCACCGCGCGCCGCGCCGTCGACCGTGCCGGGCGGCGCGGCGCGCCGCTCCCGCCGGTCGAGGAGGAGCCGCCCGGCCCGCTCGACCTGCTGCCCGCCCAGCGGCGCTGGCTCCACGACGGCCGGTGGGTCGAGCCGGACCATTTCTGCCTCAACGCCCTGTTCACCGTCGACCCGAGCCCGGACGCCGACCGCCTCACCGCCGTCGCCGCCGAACTGCTGCGCCGCCACCCGGCCCTGCGCACCGCGCTGAACCCGGACGGCACCGCCGTGCTCACCGCGCCGGACCCCGCGCGCGTGGTCGAGCGCGTCGACCTGCGGGAGGTGCCCGCCGACGGGCGCCGCGCACGGCTGGAGTCCGCCCTGGCCTCGGCACAGACCTCGATGTCCCTGGCCGACGGCCGGGTGTTCCGGCTGCTGCACGTCGACGTCGGCGACGGAACCGCCCGGCTGCTGCTGACCGTGCACCACTTCGTCCTGGACGGCGTCTCCATGGGCCTGCTGGTCGACGACCTGGAGGCGCTGCTCGCCGGCACCTCCCCGGAGCCGGCCACGGCCGGCCCCCGCGCGATCGGCACGGCGCTGCGCTCCTGGCTGGACAGCCCCGAGGCCCGGCAGGACGCCGCGGCCTGGACGGCCGGCACCGGCGGATTCGCCGCGCTGACGCCGGACTCGGACGGCCCCGGCCCGCTCCCGAGCCTGCGCGTCCACCGGTTCCGCCTCGGCCCCGAGGCGACCCGGCTGGTCACCCACGCACTGCCCGAGGAGGGCATCGCCCCGCACGACTTCACGCTCGGCTGCCTGGTCGGCGGGCTCGCCCGGTGGACCGGGGAACCGGTCCACGGCGTGGACGTGTACGCGCACAGCCGGGACGTCCCGGTCGGGAACCTGGACCTGTCCCGCACGGTCGGCTACGTGCAGAGCACCTTCCCGGCGGTGCTGCGGTGGTCCGGCGGCGGCCCGGCCGCGCTGCGCACCGCGCTGGCCGCGCTGGCCGACCTGCCGCCGCGGCGCCACGGCTTCGACGCGCTGCGCTTCGGCTCGCCCGTACCGCAGGAGCGCGACGCGCTGAACGCCCGCCCGCGGCCGTCCGTGCGGCTGAACTTCCGCGGCCACCTGCTGCGGCTGGAGCAGCGCGCCCCCGGCGCCGTGCTGCGGCCGGCGGACGAGGACCACGGCGCCCAGCGGTCCCCGCGCCAGTGCGAGCGCTACCTGCTGATGGTCGAGGGCGACATCGTCGGCGGCGAGCTGGAGGTGAGCCTGAAGTACTCGACCGGGCACTGGCGTCCGGACCGGATCGAAGGGCTGGCCGCGGAGATCGAACGGGCCATGACCGAGGTCCTGGCGGAGTGCGGCGCCCGTCCGGAGCCGGCCGGAGGTGCCCGGTGAACCCGACCGGCGCCCCGTTCGTCCCCGGTGTCGCGGCGGAGCACCAGCCGGCGACCGGCAGCGCCCCGGGCACGCCCCTGGCGCTGTACTTCCACCACGTCCACCCGGACGTCCGGCACTACACCGCCCTGACGCCACGGGAGTTCGCCGAGGGCATGGAACGGGTGCTGACCGGGTTCGACCCGTACCGGCCGGACGACCTGCTCGCCCCGTCCGGTCCCGTCCGGCCCGACCGGCCGACGGTGCTGGTGACCTTCGACGACGGGTACCGGGACAACCTCGTCCACGCCCGCCCGATCCTGCGCGAACTCGGCGTGCGCGCCGTCTTCTTCGTCTGCACCGGCCTGCTCGGGCAACGTGGCGGGCGGCCCCGGGAGGACTACCTCACCTGGGACGAGTGCGACCGGCTGGCCGACGACGGCCACCTGATCGCGGCGCACACCCGCACCCACCCGCACCTCGACCGGCTGCCGCCGGAGCAGGCGCAGGACGAGGTGCGCGCGTCCCTGGCGGACATCGCCGCCCGGTACGGGCCGGGCCCCGCCCGGCTCTTCGCCTACCCCTACGGCGGCATCCCGGCCGAACCCGGCCTGCCCGGTGACGTCCTGGCCTTCGGCACGGTGCGCTCGCCCGCCGAGCCGTGGCACGCGGCGCCACAGGCGATCCGGCGCACCTACCTGCCGTCCGGAGCGACCGGCACGTGGGACGGGCTGGTCCGCCACTGGCGCGCCCAGTGGCGGCCCGCAGGGGCGGCGGCCCGTCCCGCCGACCGCGACGACCTTCGAGGAGAACGACCGTGACCGATTCGACCACCGGCTCCAGCACGGAGCCGACCGGCTCCACCGGCTGGGGCAGCCGGCTGACCAAGGCCATGCCGGCCACCCGGGAGTCCCGGATCATCGCCGTGAACGCGCTGGTCGGCTCGGTCGGCACCGGTATGTTCCTGGCCGGCTCCGCGCTCTACTTCACCAGGTTCGCCGGGCTGACCGAGACCCAGCTCGGCGTCGGCATGGCCCTGGCCGGCGTCGTCGGCCTGCTGACCGCCGTCCCGATGGGCCGGCTTGCCGACCGGTTCGGCCCGCGCGCCATGCTGATGATCGTCTGCCTCTGGCGGTTCGTCGGCTACCTCGCCTACCTGAACGTCCACGGCTTCGGCCAGTTCGTGGTGACGGCCTGCCTGCTGTTCGTGATGGACCGGGCCGGCCAGCCGCTCAACCAGGCACTGGTCGGCCAGCTGATCGTCGGCGCCGAGCGCAACCGCACCATGGGCTTCATCCGGGCGCTGCGCAACCTCGGCTTCACCGTCGGCTTCTCGATCGCCGGCGTCGCGCTGACCACCGACTCGGTGACCCTGTTCCGCTGGCTGTTCATCGGCAACGCGATCAGCTTCCTGTTCGTGTTCACCCTGATCGGCATGCTCCCCAAGGTCCGGCCGGTCGCCAAGGGCGGGGACGGCGACGAGCCCGCGGTCGCGGTCGTCCCGCCGATCCGGGACTGGCGGTTCGTGGCCGCGACCGCGTCGAACGGCGTGCTGTTCCTGCACGACGCCATCCTGATCACGGTGCTGCCGCTGTGGGTCGCCGAGCACACCAGGTCCCCGATCTGGATGATCACGGTGCTGGTCACCACCAACACGGTGATCACGGTGCTCTTCCAGGTGCGGGTGACCAAGCACATCGACGACATGGCCAGCGCCCGGCGGGCCACCAACCGGTCCGCGGCGCTGCTGACGGCCTCCTGCCTCGCCTTCGCCCTCAGCGGTGCCGTCGGCCTGCCGGCCGGAGCCGCCGCCGCCCTCGTCGCCGCGCTGCTGCTGCTGACCGTCGCCGAACTGCTGCACTCGGCCTCCTCCTGGGAGATCTCCTTCGCGATGTCGCCGGAGGCCGCCCAGGGCCGCTACCTCTCCTTCTTCAACGTCGGCTTCTCGATGGCGGAGATCGCCGGACCGGCCGTCGTCCTGTGGCTGCTCTCCCGGACCGGTCCGGCCGGCTGGCTGATCCTGGCCGCCACCTTCCCGCTCGCCGCCGCCCTGAGCTGGGTGGGCACCCGCCCCCGGCCGGAGCAGCCGGTGGACGAGACCGCGCCGGTGCCCGCGGCCGCCGGCTCCTGACCCACCCCGTACGGAGGAACCCATGTCCGACACCCCGAACCCGATGCACCTGCTGATCGTCAGCGGCGGCCGCGACCTGCCCGACCGGGCCCGCGCCGCGATGCCGGGCCTGCGCACCACCGTCATCTGCCGGCCCGAGGTCGTGCCCCGGCTGCGCAGCCGGGAGAAGATCGAGCGGCTGATCGTGCTGCGGGAGGACGCCCCGGTGGACGAGTGGGTGGCCGCCGCCCGCTTCGTGCACGCGGCCGACCCGGTCGACCGGCTCACCAACTTCACCGAGAAGGACACCGAGAAGACCGCGGCGATCGCGGTGGCGCTCGGCCTGGACTGGCACAGCGCCGAGACCGTCCGGGCCGTCGCGGACAAGTGCGCCATGCGCCGGGCCCTCGCCGACGCCGGGGTCGGCGACGTCCTCGCGGAGACCGTGCACGACGCCCGGGGCATCCTCGAGGTCGCCGAGAAGGTCGGCTACCCGTTGATCTGCAAGCCCGTGCGCGGTGTCGCCAGCAAGGGCGTGACAAGGATCGACGGCCCCGGCGACATCGAGCGCGCCCTCGCCTGGGGCGCCGAGGGGGCCGGTGACCTCGACTCCGCCGAGCTGCTGGTGGAGCCCTTCCTCAGCGGCGACGAGTACAGCGTGGAGAGCGTCAGCGAGGACGGCGAGCACCTGGTCGTCGGCATCACCCGCAAGATCTCCGAGCACGACCACTTCGTCGAGGTCGGACACGTCGTCCCGGCCCCGCTGCCCGCCGCCGACCAGGAGCGGATCGCCGCCGCCGTCCGGGACATGCTGCGCGCGCTGGGCGTGCGGCGCGGGGTCACCCACACGGAGGTGCTGGTGGCCGCCGACGCGGTGAACATCGTCGAGACCCACCTGCGCCCGGCCGGCGACGAGATCCCCGAGCTGTGGGCCCGGATCTCCGGGGTGGACCTGATCGAGGTGGTCGCCCGCCAGGCCGTCGGCCTGCCGGTGCTGGACGACGTCCGGGCCGCGCTCGCGGCCGACCGGGAGGGGCCGCGCGCCGCCGCCATCTGGTACGCCTGCCCGGACGCCGTCGGCGAGATCGTCGAGATCGCCGGCGAGGACGAGGCCCGCGCCGTGGAGGGCGTGGTCGACGTCGAGGTCCTGCGCGAGCCGGGCAAGCGGCTCAAGGGCGTCACCGGCTCCTTCGCCCGGGCCGCGCACGTCTGCGCGGTGGGCGGGACCCAGGAGGAGGCCCTGAAGCGGGCCCAGGACGGCGTTCGCAAGCTCTCCTTCACCGTGCGCAGCGACGGCATGGCCGCGCGGCACGAGGCGCTCACCGCCACGACCGACTGACCAGGACCGACCCGACGGTCCGGCAACCCATCAGAGACAGACGAGGACACACCATGAGCAACGAGAACCTTCCCGAGTTCGCCTTCGGCGGCCTGCACCACGTCCAGCTGGCGATCCCGCCCGGCGCCGAGGACCTGTGCCGGCGGTTCTGGGGCGACGTCATGGGGATGACCGAGCTGGAGAAGCCCCCGGTGCTGGCCGCGCGCGGCGGCTGCTGGTTCCGCGGTGGCGGCCTGGAGGTCCACCTCGGCGTCGAGCAGGACTTCGGCCCGGCCCGCAAGGCGCACCCCGGCATCCTCGTCCGCGACCTGCGGGCCCTCGCCAAGCGGCTGGAGGAGTGCGACCACGAGGTGACCTGGGACGACAACTTCCCCGGCCACGACCGCTTCTACGCCTTCGACAAGCTCGGCAACCGGCTGGAGTTCCTCGAGCCGAAGAACGCGTCCTGACCAGCCCGTCCGTGCCTGTTCGAGGAGTCGCAATGACCGAAGCGGTGGGCCGCGTGCCCGTACTGCGCGTGGCGGACCTGATCGTGGCCGAGGGGCCCGAGGGCTCCGAGCGCATCCTGGTCCCGGGGCTGAGCGTGACCGTCGCCGCCGGTGAGATCGTCGCGGTCCTCGCCGACGACCCGGCGTCGGCGACGGCCCTGGTCGACGTCTTCGCCGGGGCGCGCCGCGCCCAGTACGGCGAGATCGCGGTCGGTGCCGGCCGGCCGCGCCGGGTCGCCCCGGCCCGGCCCGCGGGCGTGGCCGTGGTGCGGCCCGGGCAGCCCGGGCCGGCCGGCCGGATCCCGGCGGTGACGGTCGTGGACGCGACCGGCGTGCGGTCGGATGCCGACGCCGGCCCGGCCGCGGAGGCGGCCCGGACCGCCGCCCGGCGCGGCAGCGCGGTGCTGCTGGTCACCGCCGAGGCCGGGGCCGCCGAGGCGGCCGACCGGGTGGTGCACCCGAACCGGCCGCCGCGCCCGGAGCCCGTCGCCGAGCCGGCGGTCCGGTTCGGGACCGAGGCCCTGACCGAGGCCGCGATCGGCTCCCTGACGGCTGCCGGCGTCGGCGCCGACCGGGCCGCCCTGGTGGCCCGGGTCCTGGTCGACGCGGACGTGCGGGGCCACTTCTCGCACGGTGTCGGGCTGCTCCCGATGTACCTGGACCGGCTGGGCAAGGGCGGCATCGACCCCGCCGCCGAGCCCGAGTGGATCTCCCAGGACGGCCCCGTCGCCGTGCTCGACGCCCGCGGGGGCTTCGGCCAGGTGGCCGCCGAACTCGCCGCCGCCGACTGTGCCCGCCGGGCGGCCGAGAACGGGATGGCCGCGGTCGCCGTCCGCGGCAACAACCACATCGGCATGCTGGCCGCCTACCGCGAGCACTTCGTGCGGCACGGCGTGGTCGGCCTGGTGCTGAACATCTCGGGGCCCAGCGTCGCCGCCCCCGGTGCCGGGCGCCCCACCCTGGGCAACGACGCCGTGTGCATGGTCGTCCCCCGGAGCGGACAGCGGCCGCTCGTCGTGGACTTCGCCACCGGCACCGTCGCCAGCGGCAAGGTCCGGCACGCCGCGCACCGCGGCGAGCCCGTCCCGGCGACCTGGCTGGTCGACCGCCGGGGCAGGCCCACCACCGATCCGGAGGAACTGGACCGCGGCGGAGCCGTACCCGTCTTCGGCGGTCACAAGGGGCTCGGCGTGGCCGTGATCACCGAGGTGCTGGCCGGCATCCTGGCCGGCGGCACGGTCAGCCCGCTGGTGCACAAGCAGCGGGCCGAGCCGGAGCGGTCGATGGACTGCTCGCAGCTGTTCCTGGCGCTGTCCCCGGAGGCCTTCGGCAACCCGCCGGTGGACGAACTGCTCGGGGTGCTGTCGTCGGCGATCACCGCCGGCTACCCCCAGGGCGCGCCCGCCGTCCACCTGCCCGAACAGCAGGAGGAACGGGCCGAGGCCAGGGCCCGCGAACACGGCGTGCCGGTGCCCGCGGCGGTCGTCGAACAGCTCGGCTGGACGGCCGACCGCGCCCTCGCCACGGCGGGTGACGCGCGATGAGCCTCGGAGTGGGAATCGTCGGCTTCGGCGTGGCCGGCCGTCAGCACGCCGCGGCCCTGGACGGACTGGCGGAGGCGCACGCCGTCGCCGTGCTGGACCAGGACCCGTCGGCGGACACCGGCACGCTGGACCGGGCGCGGTCCTGGCCGGGCATGCTCGCCGACCCGCGGATCGGCCTGGTGGCGCTGTGCGTCCCGCCGGGCGGCCGCGCGCAGCTCGCGCTGGAGGCGCTGGCGGCGGGCAAGGCGGTGCTCCTGGAGAAGCCGCCGACGGTGTCGGTCGAGGAGCTCGACGTGCTGACCCGGGCCGCGGCCCGGGCCGGTCGGCCCATCGGGGTGATGCTCCAGCACCGGATGCGGCTGCCCGACGTCGCCCTCGCCACCAGCTGGGCGGACCCGGCGGTGACGGCCGTCCTGGAGGTCTCGCGGTTCCGGCCGCCGGCCCACTACCGGCGGGCCGGCTGGCGCAGCGACCCGGCCTCCGCGTTCGGCGGCATCGCCGCGCACCTGGGCGTGCACTACCTCGACCTGGCCTGCCAGCTGATGGGGCGCCCGGAGGCCGTCCGGCTGGCCCCCGCCCGGGAGGTGACGCCGGGCATCGACACCCGGGCGACCGGACTGGTCGAGTTCCACACCGGGGCCACCCTCGCCTTCACGATCACCGCGGAGTCGGCCCTGCGCACCGAGCGGCTACAGGTGCTGGGCCCCGACCGCGGCCTGTGCATCGCCGACGGCACGGTGAGCACCCAGATCGGCGGGGACGAGCAGACCTGGCCGACCGAGCCGACCGCCGCGCTGCGCCGCGAGGTCTACCGGGAGATGGCCGAGGCCGCGGCGACCGGCGAGCGGCCGCGCCGCTGCCACCTGGACGGGGCCCGCGGGGTCACCGAGATCCTGGCGGCGGTCGCCCGGCAGCCGGTGGTGACGGCATGACGACCATGGTCGGCCTCTCCTCGGGCTCGGCGGCCGGACTCGGCGCCACGGAGCTGGCGCGGCTCGTCCGCTCGCTGGGCGGCACCGCGGTCGACGTCCGGGCGGGCAAGGGCCACGGCTGGCAGCGGGAGGGGCTGGCCGGGCTCCGGGCGGCGGGCGTCGAGGTGTGCTTCGTCGGCGTGGGGACGGTCCTCGGTGACGGCGCCGCCCTGACCGGGGAGGAGCGGGGGTTCCTGGAGCCGGGCGTGCCGGTGAAGGTGTTCGCGGCGGCCGGCTGCCTGGCCGCCGACCGGATCGGGACGACGCTCGCCCAGGTGCGCGAACTCTCCGAGCTGGTGGGCGGCCCGGAGCTGGTCCTGGTGGAGACCCACCACGGCTACGCCTCGGTGCCGGAGCTGGTCGAGCTGGTCGAGCGGGCGGGCAGCCGGGTGCTGCTCGACACGATGGGCCTGGCCCGGATCCACCCCGATCCGGTGGCCGCGGCCGCGACGCTCGCCCCCTGGACCTCCTACGCGCAGGTCAAGGGATTCGACTGGAGCGCCCCCGGCACCTCGCGGCACCGGCCGCTCGCGGCCTCGTGCGCCGCCGAGACCCGCGCGGTGCTCACCGCCGCCGGAGCGGTGCGCGCGGTCACCGTGGAGTCCAAGGCCGAGGCCTCGCTCGCCGAGGACGTCGCGCTGATCCGGAGCTGGTACCCGACCGACACGGCCCCCGAGGCGGGGGCGGAGGCCCTCTCATGAAACTCGCCGTCATCAACGACGAACTGTCCCAGGACATCCACGCGGCCGCGGCGCAGGCCGCCCGGCTCGGCTTCGGCGGCCTGGAGATCAGGTCCGCCGGCGAGGTGCCGCCGCACCTGATGGACGACGCGCGGCTGGGCGCCGTGCGGGACGCCGTGGCCGCCCACGGACTGGAGGTCGTCGGCTTCGACCCGCCCGCGCTGAAGTGCGCGCTGCCGCGGACCGACGCCGGGATCGCGCAGGTGCGGGAGCTGGTCGTGGACTCGGTCCGGCGGGCCGAGCTGTTGGGTGCGCCGTTCGTCCGGATCTTCACCTTCTACCGCGAGGGGGACCCGGACCCGCGCGCCGCGGCCGCGGCCGCCCGCGAGGTGCTGGACGGGGTGCCGTTCGACCGCGTCCCGCTGATCGTGGAGACCGGCCAGCGCACCAACAGCCCCACCATGAGGCACACCCTGGAGTTCCTGGACGCGCTCGGCGACGACCGGCTCGGCATCCTCTGGGACCCGGGCAACAGCGTCTTCAGCGGCTGGGACCCGGCGCCGTTCCCGGACGACTACAAGGCCGGCCGGGAGCGCATCAGGCACGTCCACGTGAAGGACCCGGACGGGCGCAACGCCTACGTGCGCCTCGGCGACGGCGACCTGCCGTGGCCCGCGATCCTCGCCACGCTGGCCGAGGACGGCTACCAGGGCTGGCTCTCGCTGGAGACGCACTGGCGGATCGGGCGGGTGCTGACCCCGGAACAGCGCGACGAGCCCTGGGGCGAGTCGTTCACGGCCGGCGGCTTCGAGGCGAGCACGGAGTGCATGCGGCTGCTGCGGGAGATGGCGGCCGGGATCGAGCGGAAGCACGACACGACAGTGAGAGAGGTCCGGTAGTGAGGACGTCACCGGTGATCCTGCTGGGCGCCCAGCGCTGCGGCACCACGGCCCTGGCCTACGCCATGAACCTGGCGTTCCACGACGCCGGAGGCCACTTCACGGTCAACGGCAAGCTGCCGTACCTGCTCCACCGCTGGCTCGGCCAGGACGACCTGGCCGACCGCCACCTGCGGACGGACGAGATCCTGCACGCCCTCGACCGCCGCCCGCCGGACGGCGCGGGCGTAGCTGCCTGGCGCGCCCGGGTCGAGCGGAGCCTGCGGACGGCGGCCCGAGAGGTCGCCGAAGGAGAGGCCGGAACCGACCCGGTCGCGCTGGCCCGTCGCATCCTGCTGGAGAGCAACGAGGGCCTGCCGCACTGGGGCGACAAGTACAACGAGTACCTGCTGCACCTGCCCTGGATCGAGGAGGCGCTGCCCGACGCCCGGTACGTCATGCTGGTGCGCCACCCGCAGGAGGCCGCCCGCTCCATGCTGCGGTGGACCGGCGACCGGCCGTGGAAGCCGGAGAGCCAGGCCGCGGCGGTGGCCAAATGGACGTCATGGAACGCCCGTTGGCTCGCGTTCCAGCCGCAGGTGCCCGCCGGGCGCCGACTGGTGATCGACTACCAGGCCCTGTGCCGGGGCGAGGAGGGCGACCGGCTGTCCGAGTTCGTCGGGCTCGACCTCCACCGGTACCTGGCCGGCCTCAACCCGCGCACCCCGGCCGCGGCCGGCACCGCCGCGCTGCCGCAGGACACCGCCGCCGTGTGGCAGGCGCTGCAGGAGTCCGCCGCGGCCCCGGCCCCCGCCGCTCCCGCCGCTCCCGTACCGACCGTCCAGAGGTGACCGCCCCCGTGTCCGCAACCCGCATCCTCGTCCTCGGCGGCAAGGCCGGCATCGTCCGCAAGGCCGCCGCCCTCGGCTTCGCGGTGGTGCACGTCCAGAAGCCGTCGGCCTTCGACCCCGCGGTGCTGCCGCACTGCGCCCAACTGCTGCTCCTGGACTACCAGGACGTGCCGACCGTCACCGCCGTCGTCCGCGCCCTGCACGAACACCAGCCCGTCGCCCGGGTGTTCACCCAGACCGAGGCCGCCCAGGCGGTGGCCGGCCACCTCACCGACGCCCTGGCGCTGCCCGGCAACAGCGCCCGTACCACCCGACTCCTGCACGACAAGCCCGCCCTGCGGGCGCTGCTCAACGCGGAGGGCATCGGGCCCGTCCCGACGCTGACCAACCCGGGGCGGGAGGAACTGCGCGCGTTCGTCAGGACGCACGGCGCGGCGGTGCTCAAGCCGACCATGGGCTCGGGCAGCCTCGGTGTCCGCAAGATCGGGTCGGTGGACGAGGTGGACCTGGCCTGGGCCTGGCGCGAGGAGTTCGGCCTCGACGAGTTCATGGTCGAACAGCTGCTCCTCGGCGAGGAGTTGAGCGTGGAGACGTTCTCGGTCGACGGCTGCCACCGGGTGGTGGCCGTCACCGGCAAGGACACCGGCGGCGGGGTGGTGGAGCTCGGCCACGTCGTGCCCGCCGCGATCACCGAGGAGGAGTCGGCCGCCGTCCGGAGCCTGGTGACCGCCGTGCTCGACGCCGTCGGTCTGGTCGACGGCCCCGCCCACACCGAGCTGATCCTCACCGCCGACGGCCCCCGGGTCGTGGAGGCGCACAGCCGCCGCGGCGGGGACCGCATCAACGACCTCGTCCGACTGGTGCACGGGGTCGACCTGGAGGAGGCCGCCTACCGCCTCGCGGCCGACGCAGACCCGCTGCCCGGGGAGCACCCGGCCGAGGGCGCCGCGGCGATCCGCTTCCTGGTGGCCGAGCCCGGCGTCGTCACCGCGGTGACCGGGATCGAGGCGGCCGAGGCCGCCGAGGGCGTCACCCAGGTGGACGTCCAGGTGGACGTCGGCGACACCGTCCACGAGCTGCGCTGGTCGGAGGACCGCTGCGGCCACGTACTGGTGCGGGCCGCCGACGCGGCGACCGCCGAGCGGCTGGCCCGGCAGGCCGCCGGGCTCATCCGGATCGACACCGCGCCCGCCGCCGAGGACGACCGGGCCACCCTCGGCGACCTGCTCGCCGAGGTCGACGAGGTGCTCGACCCGTTCGCCGCCGCCGGTACGGCCTGAACCCGCACAGAACACCGCACGCAGAACACCGCACGAGTAGCACCGCACGAGTAGCACCGCACCAAGAACACAGGGGGAGCTCGGAGATGAGCAGCAACGCAACGCCGCGCAAGCGGGTCTCGGTCGTCGTCGCCACGCGCAACCGGCCGTCCGACATCCGGCACCTGCTGACCGCCGTCGCCGGCTGTGACACGGGGATCGTCCACGAGGTGATCCTCGTCGACGACGCCTCCGACCGGCCGCTGCGCGTCGACGAGGCGGAGCAGCCCTTCGCCGTCCGGCTGATCCGCAACCCGCGCCGGATCGGCGCCGCGGCCAGCCGCAACTTGGCCGCCGAGCAGGCGACCGGCGACGTCCTGGCCTTCCTGGACGACGACGCCCGGCCGCTGCCGGACTGGTTCCAGGTCCTCGACGCCGAGCTGACCGCCGAGCGGGCGGCGATCACCGGCCGGGTGCTGCCCTTCGACAGCGGAGTGGTGGCCCGGGCCCGGCAGTACCGCTACGAGGTTCGCTACGCGCAGCACGCCGCGGCCAGCGAGGTGACCTTCTTCGCCGGCGGCAACTCCGCCGTCTGGACCGAGCTGTTCCGGGCCGCCGAGGGCTTCCCCGACGTCGTCACGGCCAGCGACAACGGGCTCGTCGAACGGCTGGGGGAGACGGGCGGCCGGGTGCACTTCGTGCCCGCCCTGCGGGTGGCGCACCGCAACAGCAAGGGCGCCGCGATCGCCTTCCGCGAGGCCTGGCGGGCGGGCCGGCTGGCCCCGCGCAGCACGCCCGTCGCCGCGCTGAACCGGCTCACCGCGAGCGCCCGGATCCAGCCCTGGTCCGACGACCCGGCCGCGGCCGGCCTCAACCTGAGCCTCCAGGCGGCGAATTCGCTGGCCACCGCGCTCCCGGTGGGCTGAGCGATGACCACCGGCACTGTGGACGGCGCCCGGCAGGGGGCCACCGTCTGGCTCACCGGCCTGCCGAGCGCCGGCAAGACCACCATCGCGCACGAGCTGGCCGGCCGCCTCCGGGCGGCGGGCCGCCGGGTCGAGGTGCTCGACGGCGACGAGGTCCGCGGCTTCCTCTCGGCCGGCCTCGGCTTCTCCCGCGAGGACCGCCACACCAACGTCCAGCGGATCGGCTTCGTCGCCGAACTGCTGGCCGCGCACGGCGTGCTGGTGCTCGTCCCGGTGATCGCGCCCTACGCGGACAGCCGCGAGGCCGTGCGCGAGCGCCACCGGGCGAAGGGCACCGCCTACCTGGAGGTCCATGTCGCGGCCCCGGTGGAGGTCTGCTCGGCACGCGACGTGAAGGGCCTGTACGCCCGGCAGGCGGCGGGTGAACTCAGCGGCCTGACCGGCGTGGACGACCCGTACGAGGCGCCCCGGACACCGGACCTGCGGGTCGAGTCCCAGCACCAGAGCGCGCCCGAGTCCGCGTCCGCCGTGTACGCGCTGCTCGCCGAGAGGGGCCTGGCATGACCACCGTGACCGACAGTCCGGTCCGCACGGACGCCCGGACCCGGAGTCCAAGGGGTCCGTTCGCGTTGTCCCATCTGGACGCGTTGGAGGCGGAGTCGGTGCACATCTTCCGCGAGGTCGCGGGGGAGTTCGAACGCCCGGTGATCCTGTTCTCCGGCGGCAAGGACTC
>NZ_JBVKDS010000028.1:0-73141 GCF_055633695.1 Kitasatospora sp. NPDC114501
GCCTTTCAGCGCCGATGGTACTGCAGGGGGGACCCTGTGGGAGAGTAGGACGCCGCCGAACAATCATTGCTGAAGAACCCCCATCCGGTTTCCGGGTGGGGGTTCTTCGCGTTTCCGGATCATCTCACTCGCTGGTGTCACTTCGTCCACCAGCAGGTGGTCCTAGCTCCACCCCGGAATTGGGGTGCCATGGCCAGTGCGGGTGTCGGGCGGTTCGTGAACACTGATGGTGGACGATCGGTACCGGCATCAGGAGCTTCCCGTGACAACAGTGAGTCGTACGAGCGGCACGTCCGTACGTGCGCAGGCCCGGGCCGCCCTCGCGGCCGGCGGTGAGGGGCTGATCCGACTGGTCGTGGTGTTGCTGAGCGCGGTGCCGGGGGTCGCGCTGCCGGTGGCGGCTGCCGTTCTCTCGGGGGTGATCGCGGCCCAGATGCTCCAGAACTACTCCCCGGTGATCATCGCCGCGCTGTTGGTGGCGGCGTTCGGCGGTTCGGTGGTGGCGGCGTTCCTCGTCCGCGGCGTGGCCGCCCGGACCCGAGGTCAGCTGGAGCGCTGGTTCGGCATACGGCTGCCGGCCACGTACGAGCCCCGTCCGGAGCTGGAGTTGGACGGCCGCGGCCACTGGTGGACGGGCTACACCTACCACCGCTCGCGGACGGTGGCGAAGTACGCGCAGATCGTCCACTGGGGCCTGCGGGACCGGACCACTCGCGCCGAGCTGCTCTGGATGGTGGTGAACCCGGTCCTCGTGGTCGCCCTGGTCGGGCCGGTGGCCGTGCTGCTCGGGCTGGGCGTCGGCTACATCCTCTCGGGGCCGGTGCCGGCGGACGGGGTGGGGCCGCTGAACGGCCGGATGGTGTCCGTCCTGCTGAGCGTCGTGCTCGGGGCCGCCATGGTCGCCGTCGGCGCACTCGTGGCACCGTTCGCGGTGCGGATGTACGCGGAGGCGGCCCGCCGGGTGCTGGACCAGGACGGCCGGGCGACGCACGCCCAGCTGACCAGGCGGGTGGCCGAGTTGACCGAGACGCGGGCGGACGCGGCGGGCAACCAGGCGGCCGAGCTGCGGCGGATCGAGCGGGACCTGCACGACGGGGCCCAGGCGCGACTGGTCGCGATCGGGATGACACTGGGCACCATCGAGCACCTGATGGACACCGACCAGGAGGCCGCGCGGGAGCTCCTCGCCGAGGCTCGCCAGTCCTCGGCCCGGGCCCTCCAGGAGCTGCGCGACCTGGTCCGCGGCATCCACCCGCCGGTGCTCGCCGAGCGCGGACTGGGCGACGCCGTCCGGGCCCTGGCACTGGACAGCGCGCTGCCGACCGAGGTGTGCGTGAGCCTGCCGGACCGGCCGCCGGCCCCGGTGGAGGCCGCCGTGTACTTCAGCATCAGCGAGCTGCTGGCCAACGCGGCCAAGCACTCGGGGGCGGACCAGGTGTGGGTGGACATCCTGCACCGGGCCGGCCGCCTGCGGGTCACGGTGACGGACGACGGCATGGGGGTGGCGGACCCTTCGCGGGGGACGGGGCTGCGCGGGATCGAGAAGCGATTGGGTACCTTCGACGGTGTCCTCTCCATCGACAGCACGTCGGGCGGACCCACCACCATCACCTTGGAGTTGCCGTGCGAGTTGTCCTCGCCGAGGACCTCTACCTCCTTCGCGAAGGCCTGATCCGGCTGCTGGAAGCGCACGGCTTCACCATCGCCGCGGCGGTGGAGACCGGTCCCGAACTGTTGGAGGCGCTGCTGACCCACCGCCCGGACGTGGCCGTGGTCGACGTCCGGCTGCCCCCGACACTCACCGACGAGGGCCTACAGGCCGCGCTCAAGGCTCGGCGGGAGATCCAGGGCCTGCCGGTCCTGGTGCTGTCGCAGCACGTCCAGCAGCTCTACGCGCGGGAGTTGCTGGCCGACGGCACCGGGGGGATCGGCTACCTGCTGAAGGACCGGGTGTTCAACGCCGGACAGTTCATCGACGCGGTCCGCCGGGTCGCGGCGGGCGGCACGGCGATGGATCCGGACGTGATCGCCAAGCTGATGCAGACGACCTCGCGCCGACCCGGCCCGCTGCTTCGACTGTCCCCGCGCGAGCGCGAGGTGCTGGAACTGATGGCCGAGGGCTGTTCCAACTCGGCGATCGCCGCCCGGCTCTCGGTGAGCGACGGCGCGGTGGCCAAGCACATCGCCAACATCTTCGGCAAGCTCGAACTCGCCCCCGACGAGGACGCCAACCGCCGGGTGCTGGCCGTACTGACCTACCTCAACGGCACGGCGGAGCAGACCCGCTGACGGTCCGCTCGGCCTCCGGCGCAGCTCCACGCGGTGCCGGAGGCCGGCGCCGGGCCACCGCACTGTGACACCCCAGGCTGTGGAAACGCTTAAACACGTGTACGAGTAAACTCCGGGGGGCCGAGCCCGGAGGTTGCTCAGCCGTCCGGCGGCCCGACCAGCGGGACCCGGCAGCCGTGGCAGCGTACGGCAGCAGCCGACATCCAGGGGTTGATAGACGTAATGGCACGCCCAACGCTCACCAAGGCCCATCGGGGCCTGCTCGGCCTGGTCGCGGCCGGTGCCTGCATCATCTCGGGCATCGGCTTCGCGGGTTCGTACAACGCGGTGCGCGAGCTGGCCGAGCAGAAGGGTTTCGGCGCCTTCTCCTACGCCTTCCCGATAGGCGTGGACGCCGGCATCGTGGTGCTCCTCGCACTCGACCTGGTGCTGACCTGGCTGCGGATCCCCTTCCCGATGCTGCGGCAGACCGCGTGGCTGCTGACCGTCTCCACCATCGCCTTCAACGCGGCCGCCTCCTGGGGCGATCCGCTCGGCATGGGGATGCACGCCGTCATCCCGGTGCTCTTCGTCGTCGTGGTCGAGGCCTCGCGGCACGCGGTCGGCCGGATCGCGGCGATCACGGCGGACCGGCACATGGAGTCGGTCCGGGTGATGCGCTGGATCCTCTCCCCGATACCGACCTTCCGGCTCTGGCGGCGGATGAAGCTCTGGGAGCTCCGCTCCTACGACGAGGTCATCCGACTCGAGCAGAACCGTCTGGTCTACCGGGCGCAGCTGCGCTTCCGGTACGGCCGTGGCTGGCGTCGCTCGGCGCCGATCCAGGCGCTGCTGCCGCTCAAGCTCGCCAAGTTCGGCGTGCCGCTGGACCCGGCGCTGCTCGACCGGCTGGACGACGACGGCCGTGAGGTCGAGGCCGCGAAGGTCGAAGCCGCGAAAGTCGAGGTGGCCGGGGCCGGGGCCGTGGAGGCCGCCGAGCAGGGCTCCCCGGAGCCGGAACTCCAGGAGGGCCGGGCCGCCGCGGCGATCGCCCCGGTCGAGGCGGATCCGGTCCAGCACCCGCGACCCCGGCCCGAGTCGACCCCCCGGACCGAGCCCGTGCCGGCCCAGGCCCCGGCGCAGCCGCAGCGACTCCAGCCGGAGCCCGAGCTCCAGGCCCCGGCCCAGGCCACCGTCCCGCCGGTACCCGTCGAGGTGGCCGCACCGGTGCTGGTGAAGCTGGCCGCCGTGCGTCGGCGCGTCGAGGCCGAGCCGGAAGGCGAGCCCGTCGAGGTCCCGACGCAGCGCGGAGACGAGGTCGATGTCTGGGCGGCCGGACAGGCCCGCACCGGCGCCCACCGACCCGATGCCGCAACCACCCCGGCTCCTCCCGCAGGACCCCAGGCTCCTGCCGCCCCCGCTGTCCCTGCCGCCCCGACCGCCCCCGTCGGCCCGGCGCCCCGCGCGACCTCGCCGTGGTTCAACGCCGTACCGGTGGCCGAGGAGCCGTCCCCGGAGCCGGTCGATGAGCTCGTTCCCGGTGAGGTGTCCGAAGCCCGTCCGGTACCGGCGCACCTCGATCTCGACCTCGCCTACGAGGCGCTGCTGTCGTACATGGACGCCCACACCCACCAGCCCGACGCCCAGCGTCTCGCCGACTGGCTGACCAGGGAGTTCGGTGTCACCGGCAAGGGCCCGAACGGCTCGGTCCATCCCAAGGAGGTCGCCGACCTCTACCCGGCTCTGAACGAGCGCTACGCCGCCGCCGGGAGGGACTGACCGCAGGGACCGCCCCCAGCCGCCACCGTCCGGGGCCCGGGTGGCCATTGACGCCCGATTCCGCCGGAGCTACCTTCGCCTCAACAAAATGTTGAAGCGCTGGTTCGTCATGGAGGAGTGCGGATGACACGGGTCGGGGTCGACGGGCACGGGCCGACGGACGGGGCCACCTTCTCCTCCGCGGCCCGTGCCGCCGTGGAGGTGCTGCTCGCCCCGGTCGACGCCGACCTGGCGCGCCGTTACCCGGGCGAGCCCGGCACCAGGCAGCCGGTGCACACCGTCTACGTCCCGGCGGACGCCTTCGGCGCCGACACCGTGCGGGAGTGGGGCCGCCGGGCCCTGGAGGCCTTCGACCGCCACGCCGCCACCCCCGCCGAGCTGGCCCGCGCCCTCGGGGTCGCGGACGACGGACTGCTCGCCGACGTGCACGCCCGGGTCCGCGCCAAGCTGGAGCGCGAGCCGATCGAGGACCTGCGGATCGACTTCGAGGACGGCTACGGCCCGCGCCCCGACACCGAGGAGGACGCGGCCGCCGTCCGCGCCGCCGAGCTGGTCGCCGCGGCGGTGGCCGAGGGCGGCGCCCCGCCGTACCTGGGCATCCGGATCAAGTGCCTGGAGGCGCCCGTCCGGGCCCGTGGCATCCGCACCCTGGAACTGTTCCTGGCCACCCTGCTGGCCGGTGGCGGCCTGCCGGAGGGCTTGGTCCTGACCCTGCCCAAGGTGACCTACGCCGAGCAGGTCACCGCGCTGGTCCGGCTGCTGGAGGACTTCGAGGCCCGGGCCGGGCTGCCCGCCGGCCGGATCGGCTTCGAGATCCAGATCGAGACCACCCAGGCGATCCTCGGCCCGGACGGCCGGGCCACCGTCGCCCGGATGATCGAGGCCGCGGAGGGCCGCGCCACCGGCCTGCACTACGGAACCTTCGACTACAGCGCCGCCTGCGGCGTCAGCGCCGCCCACCAGAGCATGGACCACCCGGTCGCCGACCACGCCAAGGCGGTCATGCAGGTGGCCGCGGCCGGCACCGGGGTCCGGCTCTCCGACGGCTCGACCAACGTCGTCCCGGCCGGCTCCACCGAGCAGGTGCACGCCGCCTGGAAGCTCCACCACGGCCTGGTCCGCCGCTCGCTGGCCCGCGCCTACTACCAGGGCTGGGACATGCACCCGGCGCACCTGCCGACCCGCTACACCGCGGTCTACTCCTTCTACCGCGAGGGCCTGGCGGCCGCCGCCGCCCGGCTGGCCGCGTACGTCGCGAAGGCGGGCGGCGACGTGATGGACGAACCGGCCACCGCCCGGGCGCTGAGCGGCTACCTGCTGCGCGGCCTGGACTGCGGCGCCGTCGACCTCGCCGAGGTCACCGCGCTGACGGGCCTGGACCGCGAGCGGCTGAACGCCCTGGCCGGCCGCTGATCCCTCCTGCGGCGGGCCGTCGGTCCCGGCCGCTGATCCCTCCCGCCGCGCGCCAACTAGGCTGGCGGTGCCGCTCCGGTGTCCCGGGGCGTGCGCCGTCAGCCTTCGCCGTCCTCGGGAGGACCCCCGCGCCATGGCCGCCACGCCGGAGCCGACCGCCAGGCCCTACCTCACCATCCGGCGGGCCGGCAGCCACGAGATCGAGATCAAGAAGTCCCGGTTCATCTGCCACCTCGCCCGGGTCGCCGACGAGGAGGAGGCGCAGGCCTTCATCGCCGGCATCCGCAAGCAGTACTGGGACGCCCGGCACAACTGCACCGCCTTCGTGGTCGGCGACGAGCAGCACCGGGAGCGCTCCAGCGACGACGGCGAGCCCGGCGGCACGGCCGGGGTGCCGATGCTGGAGGTGCTGCGCCGACGGGGGCTGACCGACACCGTCGCCGTGGTCACCCGGTACTTCGGCGGGATCAAGCTCGGTGCGGGCGGCCTGGTGCGGGCGTACGGGAACGCGGTGTCGGAGGCGGTGGACGAGATCGGTCTGCTGGAGCGCCGGCCGGTCGCGCTGCTGGCGGTGACGGTGGACCACGTCCGGGCCGGGCGGGTGGAGAACGACCTGCGGGCCGCCGGGTACGCGGTGAGCGACCTGGCCTACGAGGCCACGGGGGTACGGATCGAGGTGGGCGTGCCGGAGCCGGACGTGGCGGAGTTCCACACCTGGCTGGCCGAGGCGACCGGCGGTACCGCGGTGGCGGTCCCGGCCGGCCGCACCTACGTCGAGGTGCCGGTCTGACCACGGGGGCGGGTGGCACCCGTGGGCCCGGAGGGTCGGACGGTCCGTCGGAAGGCCCGTGACCGGCCGTTTCCCGTAGACCAGGGCCCGCGCCACGCGGAAGTCCGCTTGAGTAGATTCACCCGAACGTAGTGTCGTGGCCCGGAGTTGGAACTTCCGCTCCGGGCCGTGGCGTTTCCTGGGCAAGGTTCCGGCAGAACCGGACGAAACCATCGATGGAGGACACAGGACCCGACCCCGCACCGCGGAGGCATGCGCATGACCTCAGACCGTTCGACCTCGAATCCCCAGTCCGCGACGAACCCGACCGGGACGAACCCGACCGCGAACCGTCCGACCTCGACCCACTCGACCGCGAACCGCCCGGCTCCGAACCATCCGCTCGCCAACCGCCCCGCCCCGAACCGCGTCCGCTCGCACGCCGCCGGCGACCTGCCCGGTGCCCGCGGTCCCGCGACGCCCTACCGGATGACGGTCACCACGGCCCTGGCACACGCCGAGGCCGTCGCCCTGGCCGACGAACAGCTGGCCTCCTGGCTGAAACAGGAGGGCTTCGAGGAGCCCCCGCCGGCCGGTCCCGCCCCCGCCGGGCGGAGCGCCGAACCGGCTCCCACCACCGAGCGCCTACGCCTGGGCGAGCGCGTCCTGCTCGACCGCGACCAGGGTCCGCTGCGCGGCGACCCGGACGCCGGCCGCTACGACCGCCGCCGCCTGCGCACCCCGGCCCCGCACGGCACCCAGCAGCTCACCCTCACCCTGGCCACCGCCACGGACGGCCCCACCTGGGTCCGGCTGGAGGCCGAGACCCACAGCACCGGCAGCGGCGTGCGCACCCCGTGCCGGGTACCGGTGCCCGAACTCGCCCGCTCGCTCCTCCCGTTGCTCGACGCCACCGACGGCCCGGCCGCCGTCCACTCCGCACCCCGGGTGATCACGGCCGACGAGGTCGACGCCCTGATCGACGAGCTGTGCGACCCCGAGCGCAGGCTGCCCACCGTGGTGGCCAGCGTCCCGGTGAACCTCCCGCTCGACCGCTGGGTGCAGGACGTGGTGGCCCCGCTCTGCCAGCAACTGCCCGGCCTCGCCACCGCCTACGTGCTGGACCCCGGCGCCCGCATCGGGTTCAACGTCGCACTGGAGTACCACACCGTCTACGGCGGGGCGGTGCGCACCTACCTCCCCGAGGTCGACCCGGCCTCCCGCCAGGACAGCGCCCGACATCCGGTGCTCGCCCGGGGCCGAATAGAAGAGGACCTGCGCCGCGCCGCCGGCCTGCTCGCCCGCGAGCCGCGCCGCCTGGCCGCCGAACAGCCGCTGCCGCCGCCGCTGGCGGCCGTCCCGGTGCTGCGCGTCCCGCCGCCGCAGCTCCGCCAGACCGCGGAACAGACCGCGGAACAGGCCGCGGAACAGGCCACGGCTCAGTCCGTCGAGCGGGCCACGGAACGGTCCGGGGAACAGGTCGCGGAGCAGGCCGTCGGTCGGACGGCCGAGCACGACGCCGAGCAGGCCGCGGAACGGACCACCGGCCGGGCCGCCGCGCACCACGGCGACGAACTGGCCGCGCTCGCCCGCGAGGAGCAGCAGGACCGCGTCGAGCAGCAGGCCAGGGCCGACGAGCTGGAGCGGGTCCGGCACACCCTGCGCCTGGAGCGCCGCGAACACCGCGAGCGGGGGCAGGGCCGTGACGGCCGGGACATCCGTGACGGCCGCCTCCACTCCGGAACCCGCGCCCTGACCGGGCGGCACTGCGTCGCACCGGGCAACGGGCCGGGCGCCGGGACGCACCCGGCCGCCCAGCCCCCCGACCGCTGCGGCACGCCCGAGACCTTCACCGAACTCATGGCCAGACTGGGCGAGTTCCCCCTGGTGACCTTCACCGGTGACCAGAAGAACGCGCTCGCCCTGGACGAGCTCCAGTGCACCGGCGCCGGCTGGGCCAGGCTCGCCTGGGACGGGCTGACCGCCCTTCAGGAGTACGCCGAGGCGGCCGTGCGCGGTGCGGCCGGCGGGGACTTCAAGCAGTGGTGCGAGCGCACCCCTGAGGGCTGCCGCCGCTTCCCGCCCCGCAAGGCGGTCCGCGGGGAGTCCCGGACGGTGTTCAGCCACACCAAGTGGAAGCGCGAGCGGATGCTGCCGGTGCCGGAATGCGTCGACTCCTCCCGGCGCGCGTTCATGGGCGCGCACCTGCGGATCGGCGGTGGCCGCACCGCGCCCCGGCTGCACTACCTGGACGACTGCTCCGGCAGCGGCCGGATCTACGTCGGCTACATCGGTCTGCACCTGACCAACACCCGGACCAACTGAGCGGCTTGGCTGACCGCTGCGCCCGTTCGGGGGACAATGTCCGGCAGGGGCGGGTCCTCAGGCTCGCCGATCGCCCCGGGCAGGCGCCGGACGAGCATGGGGGAACGACGACCGATGCAGTACTCAGCAGACGGCCAGTCCGAGGGAACCGCCACCGTCCAGTTCCCCCGGCCGGGCTTCCTCGCCTCGGTCTTCCGAGACCTCGGGGCCGAGGAGGAGCGCGCGCCGGACGGTGCCGCCACCGGCCGCCCCAGCGGCGGCACGGCCGGTGACGGCCCGTCCGGTGACGGTCCGATCGGTGGCGGTCCGATCGGTGGCGGTCCGATCGGTGAGGGGCCCGCCGCCCCGGGCCCCGCAGGCCCCGGCGAGGCCGATCCGGACGAGGCCGTGGCGGCGCACGCCCGGGCCGCCGCCCTGACCCACCACCGCACGCTCGCCGTCCAGGCCGAGCACGACCGCTTGGCCGACCTGCTGCGGCGGGCCGCGCTGCCCGTCTCGGCCATGGACTTCGAGAGCCAGCTGCGCCACTACCAGCCCCGCCCCTACCCGGCCGACGGCCCCGACACGGTCGAGGAGTCCGAGCCCCGCTGGGAGGACTTCGCGCCCGCCGAGCCGGCCGCGGCCGACCCGGAGAGCGGCCCGTCCCGCCGGCTGCTCGACTCCGGCTACCAGCGCGAGCTGGCCCAGGCCCGGCTCACCCACCAGCGCGCCCTGCGCGAGTGGCGCACCCGGCGGGCCGAGGCCGGCAGCCCGGCCGCCGACGAGTCCCGGCGCGCCCACGAGGCCGCCGAGGAGGCCCGGGCCCGCGCCGTGCGCGAGTACAACGAGAGCCTGGAGGAGTGCCGGCGCGCCTACCGGCTGGCCGAGCCGGCCGCCGTGGAGTCGCTGCTGGAACGGGCGCTGGCCGCCGCCGAGACCGCCACCCAGGACCTGCCCGCGCCATGCCGGGCGGTCTTCCGCCCGCTCACCCGCACCGCCGTGCTGGACCTCGACCTGCCCCCGCTCGACCTGGTGCCCTCGCTCGTCGGCTACCGGCTCGCCCCGGACGGCGACATCCTCCCGGTACCCCGCCCGCCCGCGGACCGGGCCACCGACTACCTGCGGCTGGTCGCCCGGCTCGCCCTGCGCGCCCTGCAGGCCGCCGACGCCGTCGACACCGACGAGATACTCGCCGGTGTCGTGCTCAACGGCTGGCTGCGCGATCCCGCCGCGGCCGAGCCGCTCTGCCTGGTCAGTGTGGACGCCGACCGCGACGCCCTGGCCCGCACCCGGCTGCTGCCGCCGGGCACCCCGTACGAGGAGCGCGACGACGAGGGGGTCTACGCCGACGCCGAGCAGGACGAGGCGCTGGTGCGGCTGCGCGGGCTCGGTGCCGCCGTCACCCCGGACCCGTACGCCCGGGCCGGGGTCCAGCCGGCCGCCCGGGCCGGGGTCACGGTGCCGGCCGCCTCCGACCTGTCCGCCAACGAGTTCGCCCAGCTGGTGCGGGACCTGCTGACCCGTGGCGGGATCGCGCAGTGGAGCGTCCGGCTGCGCGGCCCGGCCGGGCTGGTCGCCACCGGCGAGGGCGCACCGGGGACGGCGCTGCCCGGCCGCTGGGTGGTCTGGGCCTCCCGGGACGCCGCGTCGATCGGTGCCGAGCAGATCGAGACCCTGGCCGAGGCGGTCGGGGAGGAGTCCGCCGAGCGCGGCCTGCGGCTGACCACCGGCCGGTTCACCGAGGAGGTGCTGGACCTCACCGCCGGGGAGCGCCACCGGCACATCCACCTGATCGACGGCGACGGAGTGCGCGAACTCGCCCGCACCCACCTCGGCCTGCCGCTCGCCACCGGCGGCTGACCCGCCCGCCGACAGGCCGCGCCGACGGGCGGCCTCACTCCGGCGGCCCAGTCGGCGGCCCGTCCGGCGGGCGCCCCGGTGGGCCCGGGCCGAGGCTGGGGGAACGGCTCCCGGCCCGGTCCCGGCACCCCGGGTGATCACCGTCGAACGGGCGTCCGGTACGGTCGGCGATCGGCCCGGCCACGGGCGGATCCCAGGGGGAGAGGAATGGGCAGAGCGTTCGGCGGACCACCCGACCAAGGCCCCGGCCATCCGGCCGGACCTGGGGCGGAGCCGATCCGATGACCGCGGTACTGGTCGCCGCCGCGGCGTTCCTGATGACCCTGGTCGGCGGTTTCGTCGCCCAGCGCACCCGCGACCGCCGCCACCTGGTGCTCGGCTTCGCCGCCGGGTTGATGCTCGGCGTGGTCGCCTTCGACCTGCTGCCCGAGGCGATCCACCAGGCGCCGGGCGAGGTGCACGGCGTACCGCAGGCACTGCTGATGTTCGCGGCCGGCTTCCTCACCATCCACGTGGTCGAGCGCGCGGTCGCCATCCACCGCGGCCACGAGGGCGAGTACGCCGCCCACTCCCACGGCCACCACGGGCACGACCACTCCGCCGGGCGCCAGGGCATCGGGCTGACCGCCGCGCTGGCCCTGGTCGGGCACAGCGTGATGGACGGCTTCGCGATCGGCGCCGCCTTCCAGGCCGGCACCACGGTCGGCACGGTGGTGGCCATCGCGGTGGTCGCGCACGACTTCGCCGACGGCTTCAACACGTACACGATCACCCGGTTGTACGGGAACAACCGGCGGCGGGCGCTGACCCTGCTCGCCGCGGACGCGCTGGCCCCGGTGTCCGGCGCGGCGATCACCCTGGCGTTCACCATCTCCGAGCACCTGCTCGGCCTCTACCTGGGCTTCTTCTCCGGCTTCCTGCTGTACCTGGCGACCTCCGACATCCTCCCGGAGGCCCACAGCCCGCACCCCTCGCGCAGCACCCTGCTCTGCACCGTCGCCGGGGTCGGCTTCATGTGGCTGGTGATCGGCTTCGCCGGCTGAAGCACTTACGAGCCCGAACGAGCCCGTACGAGGCCGGCAGGAGGCGCCCGCTCAGACCGGAAGCCGCCCCCAGCACTCCCGCATGGAGGCCAGCGCCTCGGTGATGGCCGGCCGCCGGGAGGCCTGGGAGCGCCAGAGCGCGAACACCCGGCGGCTCGGCTCCGGCGTCACCCGGCGGGCCGCCACCCCGGGCGGCAGCGGGCCCCGGCCGAGCCTCGGCACCAGGCCCATCCCCAGCCCGGCCGCGACCAGCGCGATCTGCGTCTCGAACTCCCCGACCTGGTAGCGCACGTCCGGCTCCTCGCCGGCCTCGCGCAGGGTGCGGACCAGCCAGTCGTGGCAGATGTTGCCGGGCGGCACGCTGATCCAGCGCTGCCCGCACAGCCGCTCCACCGGCACCGGGTCGAGCGCGGCCAGCCCGTCGTCGGCGGGCAACAGCAGGTCCACCGGGTCCGTGCCGAGGTCCATCCGGGAGACCCCCTCCTGCACCGGCAGCGGCACGGTCGGCCAGTCCTGCACCAGCGCCAGGTCCACCTCGCCCCGGGCCACCAGCTCGGCCGCCGGGTAGGGGTCGCGCTCCAGCAGCCGGACGTCCAGCTCCGGGCAGCGCCGCCGCAGATCGGCCAGTGTCGCGGGCATCAGTCCGCGGGCACCGGACGGGAACGCGGCCACCAGCAGCCGCCCGACGGCCTGGCCGCGCTGCTCCTCCAGCCGCACCTCGGCCCGTTCCATCAGCCCCAGCACGGTCTGCGCGGTGACGGCCAGCTCGCGCGCCGCGTCGGTCAGCACCACGCCCCGGCCCTGCCGCTCCAGGAGCACCGTCCGGGTCTCCCGCTCCAGCTTGGCGATCTGCTGCGAGACCGCCGAGGGCGTGAAGCCGAGTGCGGCCGCCGCTCCGCCGACCGAACCGTGCACCGCCACCGCGTGCAGCGCGCGCAGGCGCCCCAGATCCATCATGAAGTGATCCTAAAGTGTCCCCTTCAGCATTCATCGCTGGTGCTACACGGTCCGGCGCCACCATGCTCGACCCATGACCGCGACAACCGCCGCCGCCCCGAGCGGCCAGCCCGGCACGGGCAGCACGGGCACCACGAGCAGCATGGGAAACACCGGCAGCCCGGGCGGCATGAGCCCGCGCCACATCGCCCTGGCCGTCCTGGTGGCCGCCGTCTGGGGCCTCAACTTCGTCCTGATCCACGTCGGCCTGGACAGCTTCCCGCCGCTGCTCTTCTGCGCCCTGCGGTTCGCGGTCGTCGCGGTGCCGGCGGTGTTCTTCGTGGGCCCGCCCAGGGTGGCCTGGCGCTGGGTGGTGGCGGTCGGCGTGGTCCTCGGGGTGGTCAAGTTCGGGCTGCTCTTCCTCGGCATGCACGCCGGCATGCCGGCCGGGCTCTCCTCCCTCGTGCTCCAGGGGCAGGCCGGCTTCACCGTGCTGTTCGCCGCCGTGCTGCTGCGCGAACGGCCCGGCGGGCGGCGGCTGGCGGGCCTGGCGGTCGCCTTCGCCGGCATCGCGCTGAGCGCCTGGGACCAGGGCGCCGGCGGACCGCTCGGGGCCTTCGCCCTCGTCGTCCTGGCCGCCGTCGCCTGGGGCCTGGCCAACGTGCTGACCCGCAGGGCCGCGCCGCCCGACGCGCTGCGCTGGATGGTCTGGGTCAGCGCCGTCCCGCCGCTGCCGCTGCTGGCCCTGTCCCTGCTGGTCGAGGGGCCGGAGGCGGACCTGCGCGCCCTGCGCGACATCACCCCGGCCGGACTGGGGGCGATCGGCTACGTCGGGCTGGTCTCCACCCTGCTCGGCTTCGTCGCCTGGAGCTTCCTGCTGCGCAGCTACGACGCGACCGCCGTCGCGCCCTACTCGCTGCTGGTCCCGGTGTTCGGGATGTCCTCGGCCTGGCTGCTGCTCGGCGAGCGGATCAGCCCGACGGCCGCCGCGGCCGCGCTGCTGGTGATCGCCGGGATCGGGATCACCGCGCTGCGTCCGGGGGCCGCTAGCGGCGCGGTGGCCCGGCTGCGAGGAAGCGGGCCTCGGCGGAACGCAGCACCCGTAGCAGCACCTCCTCGTCGGCGGGGCTGACCTCGCCGAAGTACTCCTGCGCCACCTCGTCCCGGACCTGCCCGATCCGCTCCACCGCCGCCCGCCCGGCCTCGGTCAGCAGGATCCGCACCGCCCGCCGGTCGGCCGGGTCGGGGCTGCGCTCGACCAGGCCGGCCTCCTCCAGCGCGTCGACCACGGTGGTCGCCGAGCGCGGGGCGATGTGCAGCTTGTCTGCGAGGTCGCTCAGCCGCATCGCGTGGTCGGGAGTCTCGCAGCCGGGCACGTGGGCGAGCGTGCGCAGTGCCCGGGCCTGGCCCGGGGTGATGCCGTACGGCTCCAGCCGCCAGCCGGTCTGACGGCGGATCCGCTTGATCGCCCTGGTCATCGCGTCGGCCAGTTCGGCGGCGGTGCCGGAGGCGCCGGAGGTCTCGGGGGTGCCCGCGGTGCCGGGTCGGGGGCCGGGGGAGGAGTCCGCCGGTTCGTCGGTCGGCGTGGTGGTCATCGGCGGTCTCCTCGGCTGGCGTCCGCCCAAGGGTAGCCGCCGGTCCGGGGCCCGCGGCCGGCGGCGGAGGTCGGTCGCGGAAATATGTTGAGCTTAGCTCAGCATCTGGGTTAGCGTTGCGCCTAGTGAGGGAACCCTAAGTTCCCTTCCCTGACCCTGGAGGGCCCATGCCCCGCTCCGAAGCCCGCGTCGCCACCGACCGCCCGGGCCGTTACGCCAAGCAGCTCGCCGCCCACATGGGGCGCAAGATCGAGGCCGTCTACTCCGAGGAGACCGGCCGCGGCACGATGATCTTCAGCGCCGGTACCGCCACCCTGGAGGCGCGGCCGGACGCGCTGCTGCTCGCCGTCGAGGGCGAGCGCGAGAACCTGCCCGGCCTGGAGGACGTCGTCGGGCGCCACCTGGTCCGCTTCGGCGCCCGCGACGAACTCGTCATCGAGTGGCACCGCGACAACGGCGAGCCCGGCCTGGTTCACCGCAACGAGGAGGACCCCGAGGCCTGACGCCCCCCGGCACCCGGCCGCGGCAGCCACCGGGCGAGCGACCACAGCACCAGGACGGCCAGGCACCAGCTCGTCACCACGTCCAACAGCCAGTGGAAGTCGCTCCACACCAGCCCCGCGCCCACCCCGAGCGACAGCAGCACCGCACCCGCCGCCAGCCCCCGGGCGGCGAGCGGCCCCGCCACCCGGGCCAGCAGCAGCGCCGCCACCCCGTACGAGACCGTCGCGGTCGCGGTGTGACCGGAGGGGTACCAGCCCCACTGGCCCGCCGTCAGCGGCTCCCCGAGCGGCCCCGGCCGGGCGAACGCCGACTTCGCCGGGACCACCAGCAGCGGGATCAGCCCCGCCGTCAGCGCCGCCACCGGCAACGGCGGCCACCAGCGCCCCGCCCCGGCCCGGCGCCCCCGCCAGGCGGCCACCGCGCCCGCCAGCAGCAGCACCGGAACCGCCGGGACACCGCTGCCCAGGTCCGACAGGAGGTGGCCGAGCCGGTCGAGCAGCGCGTTCGGGAACTCCCGGTGGGCCGTGCGGACCGCCCGGCGGACCCAGCGGTCCACGCCCAGCAGCGGCCCGTCCGCCGCGACCTGCCAGGACACCACCAGCAACAGCACCGCCGCCACCACCGGCACGGCCACCGACCGCGCCGCCCGGCCCAGGACGGCGAACAGCCGCCCCGGAGCAGGGGGGAGAGCTCCGGGGCGGCTCTGATGATCGCCGTTCCGCGCGTCCCGGGGGGTGTGGGGCGGACGGTCGGTCGATCGGCCTTCGGTGTGCGCCGACCCTCCCGGGCCGGCCTGGTCGTCCTCGTGCGGCACCCGCGGAAGAGGCCCCGGAAGGGGCCCCGCGGACGGCCGCGCCAATGGCTGAGGCTCGCTGTCCATCTGTGATGACACTACGTCAACACCCCTTCCGCGCCGAGCGCCTTCAGCGATTCCGCACATCATCTTCACCCTGCGCCGGGCGACCTCCCGGACGCCCCGACGATCATGCCCGGACCGCCCGCGCGGCGCGCCCGCAAACCGAACGGCCCGTGCGGACCAGAGGTCCCCACGGGCCGTTCAGCGCTGTCCGGACAACCCTCCGGAGGGGGTTCACCACCTGACGGGCGACACCGCTCAGAGGGCGGCGAACGCGCCCTCCAGGATGTCCAGGCCCTCGTTCAGCAGGTGCTCCGGCATGACCAGCGGCGGCAGGAAGCGCAGCACGTTGCCGTAGGTGCCGGCGGTCAGCACGACCAGGCCCTCCGCGTGGCACGCCTTGGCGATGGCCGCGGTGGCCTCCGCGTTCGGCTCCTTGCCGCCCGGCAGCACCAGCTCGATGGCGATCATCGCGCCGCGGCCGCGGACCTCACCGATGATCTCGTACTTCTCCTGCATCGCCCGCAGGCGGCCCAGCATGATCTCGCCGATCCGCCGCGCCTTGCCGTTGAGGTCCTGCTCCTTCATGGTCTCGATGGCGCCCAGCGCGGCGGCGCAGGCCACCGGGTTGCCGCCGTAGGTGCCGCCCAGGCCGCCGGTCTGCGCGGCGTCCATGATCTCGGCGCGGCCGGTCAGCGCCGACAGCGGCAGACCGCCCGCGATGCCCTTGGCGGTGGTGATCAGGTCCGGGACGATGCCCTCGTCCTCGCACGCGAACCACTGGCCGGTACGGCAGAAGCCGGTCTGGATCTCGTCCGCGACGAACACGATGCCGTTCGCCTTCGCGAACTCCACGATCGCCGGCAGGAAGCCCTTGGCCGGCTCGATGAAGCCGCCCTCGCCCTGGATCGGCTCGATGATGATCGCGGCGACGTTCTCCGCGCCGATCTGCTTGTTGATGGTGTCGATCGCCTGGGCGGCGGCCTCGGTGGCGGCGTTCTCCGCACCGGTCAGCCAGCGGTACGGGTAGGCGACCGGCACCCGGTAGACCTCGGGGGCGAACGGACCGAAACCCTGCTTGTACGGCAGGTTCTTCGCCGTCAGCGCCAGGGTCAGGTTGGTGCGGCCGTGGTAGCCGTGGTCGAACACCACGATGGCCTGGCGCTTGGTGTAGGCGCGGGCGATCTTCACCGCGTTCTCGACGGCCTCGGAGCCCGAGTTGAACAGCGCGGTGCGCTTCTCGTGGTCACCCGGGGTCAGCTCGTTCAGCTGCTCGGCGACGGCCACGTAACCCTCGTACGGGGTCACCATGAAACACGTGTGGGTGAAGTTGGCCAACTGCTCGGTCGTCCGGGCCACCACGGCCTCGGCGCTGTTGCCGACGTTGGTCACGGCGATGCCGGAGCCGAAGTCGATCAGCGAGTTGCCGTCCACGTCCTCCAGTACGCCCCCGTTGGCACGGGACACGTACACCGGCAGGGTGGTGCCGACACCGGCCGCCACCGCACCCAGCTTGCGGGCGTGCAGCTCCTGCGACTTCGGACCGGGGATCGCGGTGACCAGGCGGCGCTCCTGCGGGAGCGGCGTTGCGGCGCTCATGGGGTTTCTCCAGACTTCTCGGCTCGGTGCTTCGCAGGCTACGGCCGCCCTCCCCACCCCGGCACGCGCCACTCGGTAGCAGTGCGCCGCCCGACTTGTCCGGCACGGCCAGCGCGGGCGGCACGACTACCCGCAGGCCACGCTCCACTACCCTGAGCGCGGGCGTGTCGCCGGTACGGCGGCATGGGTATGGCGGCACCGACGGCGGTCGGGCCGGGCGGGCGAGGGAGCGGGGCCGTACATGGCACAGGACGGGGCACACCACCACGGCGAGCGCACCACCACCAGACCCCCGACGGCGGTGCCCCACCAACGGCCCGCCGCGGGTGCGGACGGGGCCTTCGACCTTCCGGCGTGGGTGGCGCTTCCTCGACCGGAGGCGGCTCCCGGGATCTTCCGCCAGGGCTACAAATGGACCGATCCCACCGAGGCGGAGGAAGCGAAGGTACCCACCGGGCAGCTGCTGTGGCGTGCAGCCCTGAACCTCGTCGCCACCGTCGCGACCTACTACATCGGTACATTCGTGCTCGTATGGGTGGTGGGGCTCCTCGGATGGTTCGCCGGGACGTCGCCGGAACAGTTCAACACCGTCCAGGTCCTCATCAACCTGATCACCATCAGTTGCGCGGCCGCGGTGTTCTGGCGCACCGGACGGTGGCGCGAGGTCGGCCGCCGGTTCCTCACGCGCTCCGGGTGGCGGAAGAACGTCGCTCCAGTCCTAGCCCGGGCAATCACCCATGAAGGCCCAGCTACGGCCAGGCCCGTGGTCGGCGCCGATGCCTCGTCCGTTGCCGACCCTTGGTTTGCCCAGCGATCGGGCGGAGCGTCGGCGGCGGCCGAGAAACTGGACCACGCGAAGGCCGGGGATGTCGACTACGTCCGAATCCAACGGGCCTGGGAGTCCGCCCAGGCCGATGCTGCCTTCCTTCCCGCATTCGTCGACCAGGTGCTCGCCCGGGGTGCCGCCGCCTTCTCGCATCCTTCGGAGACCCGGGACCTGGTGACCAGGCAGGCCAGGCATGACCTGTTGCTGCAACAGGTGCGGCTCGGTACGACGCAGGACGTGGTGAAGAACCCGCACGGCCACCGGGCGACCGGATTCGCCTTGGACCCCGCCGTTCTGGGGACATCGCTACTGGCCGTCGGTCCTGCGGGAACCGGCAAGACGGCTCGACTCGCCCGCCCCGTCACGGAAGCTCTCTGCCTTCAGACGTTGGCCGGGACGGCATGCGTCGTTGTGGTCGGGGCAGCGGACTCGGACCTCGGCCCGGACGACTGGTACGACGTGGTGATCGCACCGGGCGAGCCCGGGTCGGTCTACGGGCTGGACCTGTACGGAGCGACGCAGGATCCCGATGAGGCAGCCGCCAGACTCGCGGACGCGCTGCTGCCGGACGAGCTGATCGCGCGCGCGGAGAGTACCCGGACGACGCTTCAGCAGGTAGTCGGACCGTTCAGCACCGCCTATGGACGCTATCCGGGAGTTCGTGAACTGCGGGCGCTGCTTTCCGGGGAGCCGGAGGTGATGGAACCGCTCGTCAAGGCCCTTCGGGCAGCGGGCCAGCTGTCGGTCTACGAGCGGGACCTCGAGTACCGGCAGCGGCAGCAGGAACGTGCCGATGACCCGGGGATTCTCCTGGCGGATCGCTTGGCACTGCTCGACCGTCCGGCCTTCGAGGGGGCATTCGCCACGGACGGCACGGGTCGTCTGCCCTTTGCCATGCGCGCACTCGATCACCCGCTCCGGGTTCGGGTGAAGCTGCCCGAACGAAGCCACCCTGAGGCCGCCCGGATCCTCTCCCGTCTCGTCGTGGGACAGTTCGTCGTAGCGGCGGCCGCCCGTAGGGACCGCTCGCTGTTCGCCGGACTGGTGGTGGACGACGCGTCCGCCGCGCTGGATGCGAACACCGTTCGCGGTCTCCAACGGATGCGGGGTGCCAATGCGGGCGCGGTACTGCTGCTTCGTACCTTGATGGATCTGCCGGAATCGCTGAGGACCCCCTTGTTCGGGGCCGTGGGCTGCCGGATGGTCTTCCCCGGGATCGCCCCATGGGACGGGAAGTTCTTCTCCGAAGCGTGGGGCACGCACGTTGTCCACGAGACGGAGGTCACCCACACCCCCGACACCTCCGGTGGCATGATCCGGCGGGCCGGGCGGGTCGGGCGGAAGGCGTTGTCGGGGACGACGGCGCGGACGGAGTCGGTGACGACGCGGGAGGTGGAGCGGTTGCGGTGGTCGCCGTCGGATCTGGCGCACGCGTTGCCGGCGGGGCACGCGGTGGTGTCGTTGACGGCGGTGTCGGGGGAGCAGGTGCCGCCGTTGCTGGTGGATCTCAGGGACTGACGGCGGACTGACGGTGGGCTGACGGCGGGGCCGCCGGGAAGTCGCCTTCGAGGTGGATTCGGCAGTGCGGGTTGTCCGGAGCGTCCATAATGAAGGGGAGAGACCCTCACCAGTCCCACGTCCCTCTCCTCGCCCGGCCGCAACGGCGCGGTCAGGTCGATCCCCCGAAGGTGCCATGCCCCCCACACTCGCCTCCGTCGTCCGCAACACGTCGCTCCACCTGACGGTCCTCGCCGGTGCGGATCACCTGGAGCGGCCGGTCCGCTGGGTGCACACCAGTGAGCTGGACGACCCGACGCCGTTCCTGGAGGGTGGCGAGCTGCTGCTCACCACCGGTATCAAGCTGGGCCGTACGGCGGCGCAGTTGCAGGCGTACGTGCACCGGTTGGCCGACGCGGGGGTGGTCGGGCTGGGGCTCGGGGTGGGGTTGTCGCACACCGAGGTGCCGCAGCCGCTGGTGGACGCGGCGGCGCAGCGCGGGTTGCCGCTGCTGCGGGTGCCGGAGCCGACGCCGTTCATCGCGATCAGCAAGGTGGTGTCGGCGGCGCTGGCCGCGGAGCAGTACGAGGCGGTGACGACCAGCTTCGAGGCGCAGGAGGAGCTGACCCGGGCGGCGCTCGGCAAGGACGGCACGACGGCGGTGGTGCGTCGGCTGGCGGCCCGGCTGGGGGGCTGGGCGGCGCTGTACGACGGGTCGGGCGCGCTGTCGGTGGTGGCTCCGGACTGGGCGGCGCGCCGGGCGGGGCGGCTGGCGGCGGAGGTGGACCGGCTGCGTCGGCGGCCGGCGCCGTCGAGTGCGGCGTTGCAGGGGCGCGCGCCGGGGATAGACACGGCGGACGAGGACTACGTGGTGGTCCAGTCGCTGGGGGCGGACCGGCGAGCCCGGGGCTTCCTGGCGGTCGGGACCGAGGACCGGATCACGCCGACCGAGCGGTACGTGCTGAACGCGGCGGTGGCGCTGCTGACCCTCACCCTGGAGCGTTCGCGGGAGTTGCGGCAGGCCGAGGAGCGGATGGGCGCGGCGCTGCTGCGGATGGTGCTGGCGGGTGAGGTGGCGACGGCCCGGCAGGTGGCGGTGGGGCTGTTCGGCGGCCTGCCGGAGGGGACGATACGGGTTCTGGTGGCCGGGGCCGGGCCGGCCGGCGCGGATGCCGCGGAGGCGCTCGGGGAGCTGGGCGACCGGGCCGAGCAGGCGGGTGCGCGGGTGGGCGAGAAGCTGCTGGTGGCGCGGGAGGACGGTGCGCACGGGCCGCGGCTGATGGTGCTGGCGCTGGACAATGGAGCGGTGCACCGGGCCTGTCTGGGCGTGGTGGAGGAGCACGAGGGCCTGTCGTTGGGCGTCTCGGCGCCGGCCGCGCTGGAGGACGCCGGGACGGCGCACGCGCAGGCCGAGCGGGCGCTGGCGGTGGCGCTGCGCGGTGGCCGCCGGTCGGTGGACCACGAGGAGGTCGGCGCGGGGTCGCTGCTGCCGCTGCTCGGCGAGGACGCGGTGACGGCCTTCGCGGAGGGGCTGCTGCGGCCGTTGCGGGAGCACGACCGGACGGCCCGCGGGGACCTGGTGGCCTCGCTGCGGGCGTGGTTGTCCCGGCACGGCCAGTGGGACGCGGCGGCGGCCGACCTGGGCGTGCACCGGCACACGCTGCGCTACCGGATGCGCCGGGTCGAGGAGTTGCTGGGCCGCTCGCTGGACGACACGGACGTCCGGATGGAGCTGTGGCTGGCACTCCGTTCCGGCGAGGAGTGAGGCCCCGGCGGGGAACGGCCGCCCCCGGGGAGGAACAGCGGCTCCCGTAGGACGCGGTGGAGTGGCCTCGGGGGCGAACGCTCCTAGTCGGCCAATCCGGTCCGCGCGCCGCCCCGCCTACCCTCAGATCCGGGTCCCACGTCCGTGGGCCGTAGGACAGACGAGGAGAGGGCCGGTACCACGGTGACCACCACGTACGATTTCTGGCTCGCCGGCCGCCGGGCGAGCGGCGACGCCGACTTCGAGGTGCACAACAGCTGGGACGGCCGTCTGGTCGGCAAGGTGAGCATCCCGACCGAGGCCCAGGTCGACGAGGCGCTGGACGCCGCCGTCGCCGCGCTGCCGGTGTTCGCCGCCACCCCGGCGCACCAGCGTGCCGCCGCCCTGGACCACGTGGCCAAGCGGCTGACCGAGCGCACCGAGGAGCTCGCCCAGCTGGTCAGCGCCGAGAACGGCAAGCCGATCAAGTGGGCCCGCGGTGAGATCGGCCGCGCGGTGTCGGTCTTCCGCTGGGCCGCCGAGGAGGCGCGCCGCACCAACGGCGAGACCATGCGGCTGGACACCGACCCGGGCGGCGTGGGCCGTTTCGCGGTGGTGCGCCGCTTCCCGCGCGGTGTGGTGCTGGGGATCGCCCCGTTCAACTTCCCGCTGAACCTGGTCGCCCACAAGGTCGCCCCGGCGATCGCGGTCGGCGCCCCGATCATCCTGAAGCCGGCTCCGGCGACGCCGCTGTCGGCGATGGTGCTGGGCGAGATCCTGGCCGAGACCGACCTGCCGGCCGGTTCCTGGTCGATCCTGACCGTGCCGAACGACCGGATGCCGGCCCTGGTGCAGGACGAGCGCCTGCCGGTGATCTCCTTCACCGGTTCGGACAAGGTCGGCTACCAGATCATGGACTCGGTGCCGCGCAAGCACTGCACCCTGGAGCTCGGCGGCAACGCCGCGGCCGTGGTGCTGGCCGACTGGTCCTCGGAGGCCGACCTGGACTGGGCGGCCACCCGGATCGCGATGTTCGCCAACTACCAGGGCGGCCAGTCCTGCATCTCGGTGCAGCGGGTCATCGCCGACGCCTCGGTGTACGACGCGCTGGCGGAGAAGGTCGTCGCCAAGGTCAAGGCGCAGGTCACCGGTGACCCGAGCGACGACGCGACCGACGTCGGCCCGCTGATCGACGAGAACGCCGCGAAGCGCGTCGAGTCCTGGGTCGATGACGCGGTCGCCAAGGGTGCCAAGGTGCTCGCCGGCGGTACCCGCGAGGGCGCGACCTACGCCCCGACCGTGCTGGCCGACCTGCCCGGGGACGCCATCCTGGCCAAGGCCGAGGTGTTCGGCCCGGTGCTGTCGCTGCACAGGGTGAACGGCGTGGACGAGGCCTTCGCGGCCGTCAACGACTCGGCGTTCGGCCTCCAGGCGGGCGTGTTCACCCACGACCTCCAGACCGCCTTCCGCGCCCACCGGGAGCTGGAGGTCGGCGGTGTGATCATCGGCGACGCGCCGTCCTACCGCGCCGACCAGATGCCGTACGGCGGCGTCAAGGACTCCGGTGTCGGCCGTGAGGGCGTCAAGTACGCGATGGCCGACTACACGGTCGAGAAGGTCATGGTCCTGACCGGCCTCGACCTCTGAGCGATGCCGTAGCGAGGCCGTAGCGGTGCCGTAGCAGCGCGGCGGCAGCAGTGGGAGGGCCCGGTTCGCCGAACCGGGCCCTCCTCGCGTCCGCGCCCCTCCCCGCGTACGGCGTTCGCGTACGCGTTCACGTCCGCGCCCCGCGCCGGTTCAGCCGTCGTGCCCGGCGGCCGCGGCGACCGCCTCCTCGACGGTGGCGTTCCCGGCGACCAGCTCCAGCGTTAGTCCGGCGGTGCCGGGTTCGTGCAGCAGGGCGGCCAGGACGGCGGCCACGTCGGCCCGGTCCACCGCGCCGCGGTCGACCGAGGGGGCCAGCCGGACCAGGCCGGTGCCGGGGCCGTCGGTGAGCCGCCCGGGGCGCAGCACCGTCCAGTCCAGGGCGGTCCGGGCGCGGACGGCGTCGTCGGCGGCGCCCTTGGCCCGCAGGTAGGTCTCGAAGACCTCGTCGGCGGGGTGGCGCGCCTCGGCGTCGGCGGCCATCGCCGAGACCATCAGGTACCGGCGGACCCCGGCGAGTTCGGCGGCGTCGGCGAGCAGGACGGCGGCGTCCCGGTCGACGGTGTTCTTGCGGGCGGCGCCGCTGCCCGGTCCGGCGCCGGCGGCGAAGACCACCGCGTCGGCACCGGTCAGCAGTTCGGCGAGCTGCGGGGCGGTGGCGGCCTCCAGGTCGAGCAGCAGCGGCTCGGCGCCGGCGTCGACGAGGTCCTGGGCCTGTTCGGGGCGGCGGATGATCCCGGCGGGCCGCTCGCCGCGGGCGGCGAGCAGCCGTTCCAGCTGGAGCGCGATCTGTCCGTGGCCCCCGGCGATGACGGTACGCATGTTCCGACGGTAGTCCGAAGGGCCGGAGGTCGTCCTGGGGAGTGCCGCGAACAGGACACACGCGAACAGGACACAATGGGCGCATGACTTCGCTCGCCCACCCGCAGCTGCGCTTCACGCCCACCGTGGCGGACCCCTCCGGCCCCCGGGAGCTGGTGATCCTGGGGTCCACCGGTTCGATCGGCACCCAGGCCATCGACGTGGTGCTCCGCAACCCGGACCGTTTCCGGGTGGTCGCCCTGTCGGCGGCCGGCGGCCGGGTGGAGCTGCTCGCCGAGCAGGCGGTGCGGCTGGGCGTGCACACCGTGGCGGTGGCGGATCCGGCGGCCGAGCCGGCGCTGCGCGAGGCACTGGCCGCGAAGTCGGCGGGCCGTCCGCTGCCGACCGTGCTGGTGGGCCCGGACGCGGCGACCGAGCTGGCCGCGCTGGAGTGCCACTCGGTGCTGAACGGCATCACCGGTTCGATCGGCCTGCGGCCGACGCTGGCCGCGCTGACGGCGGGCCGGGTGCTGGTGCTGGCGAACAAGGAGTCGCTGATCGTCGGCGGTCCGCTGGTGAAGGCGGTGGCGAAGCCTGGCCAGATCGTGCCGGTGGACTCCGAGCACGCCGCGCTGTTCCAGGCGCTGGCCGGCGGCACCCGGGCGGAGGTGCGCAAGCTGGTGGTGACCGCCAGCGGCGGCCCGTTCCGCGACCGCACCCGTGAGCAGCTGGCCGGGGTGACCCCGCAGGACGCGCTGGCGCACCCGACCTGGGCGATGGGCCCGGTCGTCACGATCAACTCGGCCACCCTGGTGAACAAGGGCCTGGAGGTGATCGAGGCGCACCTGCTGTACGACGTGCCGTTCGACCGGATCGAGGTCGTGGTCCATCCGCAGTCGGTGGTGCATTCGATGGTCGAGTTCACCGACGGTTCGACCCTGGCCCAGGCCAGCCCGCCGGACATGCGGATGCCGATCGCGCTGGGCCTGGGCTGGCCGGACCGGGTGCCGGACGCCGCCCCCGCCTGCGACTGGACCAAGGCCGCCACCTGGGAGTTCTTCCCGCTGGACGACGAGGCCTTCCCGGCGGTCGAACTGGCCCGCGAGGTGGGCACCCTGGGCGGTACCAGCCCGGCGGTCTTCAACGCGGCCAACGAGGAGTGTGTGGAGGCGTTCCTGAAGGGCCGCCTCGCCTTCACCGGAATCGTGGACACTGTTGCCAAGGTCGTGGCCGAGCACGGCCAGCGGGACGGCGGTCCGTCGTCGGGAACTTCCCTGACGGTGGAGGACGTCCTGCACGCGGAGGACTGGGCGCGCGCCCGGGCCCGCGAGCTGGCGGCCGGTTGACGACCGGCCGACGCCGGTCGGCGGCCATGATTGCGGTAGGACGAGACGATGAGCGGAGCGGCATGACGGAGGACCAGCGGTGGCAACGGTTTTGACGGTGGTCGGCATCCTGGTCTTCGTCATCGGGCTGCTGATCTCGATCGCCTGGCACGAACTCGGCCACCTCTCCACGGCCAAGCTGTTCGGCATCCGGGTGCCGCAGTACATGGTCGGATTCGGCCCGACCCTCTGGTCGCGCCGGAAGGGCGAGACCGAGTACGGCATCAAGGCGATCCCGTTCGGCGGGTACATCCGGATGATCGGGATGTTTCCGCCGGGCGATGACGGCCGGATCACCAAGCGCAGCAGTTCGCCCTGGCGCACCATGATCGAGGACGCCCGCGAGGCCTCCTACGAGGAGCTCCAGGAGGGCGACGAGAGCCGGCTCTTCTACACCCGCAAGCCGTGGAAGCGCATGATCGTCATGTTCGCCGGGCCGTTCATGAACCTGATCCTGGCGTTCGGGCTCTTCCTGACCGTCATGATGGGCTTCGGCGTCCAGATGAGCGTGCCGACGGTCAAGACCGTCGCCCAGTGCGTGGTCAAGGCGGGCCAGCCCACCGACAGCTGCCCGGAGGGCGCCCCGCAGACCCCGGCCGCCCAGGCCGGGCTGAAGGCGGGCGACCGGATCCTCTCCTTCGACGGCGACCGGATCCGCACCTACGACCAGCTCCAGGAGGACATCCGCAGGTCGGCCGGCCGGACCGTGCCGGTGGTGGTCGAGCGGGACGGGCAGCAGCACACCCTCACCCCGACCATCGCGGTCAACGACGTCCAGAAGTACGACGACGACAACGTCCCGGTCAGGGGCCAGACCGTCCAGGCCGGGTTCCTCGGATTCACTCCCGCGAGTGGTGTGGTCCAGCTGGGCTTCGGGCAGTCGCTCGACCGGATGTACGACATGACCGAGAACGGGGTGAAGTCGCTGATCGCCCTGCCCGGCAAGATCCCCGGGCTGTGGAACGCGGTCGTCGGCGACGCCCCGCGCGATCCGGACTCGCCGATCGGCATGGTCGGCGCCGCCCGGGTCAGCGGCGAGGTCATCTCGCTCGACATCCCGGCCACCCAGCGGATCGCGGTCTTCGTGAACCTGCTGGCCGGGATCAACCTGTCGCTCTTCCTCTTCAACATGCTGCCGCTGCTCCCGCTGGACGGCGGGCACATCGCCGGCGCGGCCTGGGAGGCGGTCCGCCGCCGCTTCGCACGACTGTTCCGGCGGCCCGACCCGGGCCCGTTCGACGTCGCCAGGCTGATGCCGGTGGCGTACGTGGTGGCCAGCGTCTTCATCGGCTTCACCCTGCTGGTGATGGTCGCCGACCTGGTGAACCCGGTGAAGATCGGCTAGGACGTTCGGGTACGGCGGGTGTGCTGGGCGCCGTTGCGGTGCCGTACCGTGGAGGCCGGGTGCGCGATCACAGCGCGCCCGGCCTCGGCCGTGTCACGGCCGGGCGGTCGACCACACCTCAACCCCGGGGAACCCTGCGCACATGACCGCGATCTCGCTCGGTATTCCGTCCCTGCCGCTCAAGCCGCTGGCCAAGCGCCGTTACTCCCGGCAGATCATGGTCGGCAACGTCCCGGTCGGCGGCGACGCCCCGGTCTCGGTGCAGTCGATGACCACCACCGTGACCTCGGACATCAACGCCACGCTCCAGCAGATCGCCCAGCTCACCGCGTCCGGCTGCCAGATCGTCCGGGTCGCCGTGCCCTCGCAGGACGACGCCGACGCGCTGCCGATCATCGCCAAGAAGTCGCAGATCCCGGTCATCGCGGACATCCACTTCCAGCCGAAGTACGTCTTCGCGGCGATCGACGCCGGCTGCGCGGCGGTGCGCGTGAACCCGGGCAACATCAAGGCCTTCGACGACAAGGTCGGCGAGATCGCCAAGGCCGCCAAGGACGCGGGCGTGCCGATCCGGATCGGCGTCAACGCCGGCTCGCTGGACAAGCGCCTGATGGAGAAGTACGGCCGGGCCACCCCGGAGGCGCTGGTCGAGTCGGCGCTGTGGGAGTGCTCGCTGTTCGAGGAGCACGACTTCCGCGACATCAAGATCTCGGTCAAGCACAACGACCCGGTCGTGATGATCAACGCCTACCGCCAGCTCGCCGCCGCGTGCGACTACCCGCTGCACCTCGGCGTGACCGAGGCCGGGCCGGCCTTCCAGGGCACCATCAAGTCGGCGGTCGCCTTCGGCGCGCTGCTGGCCGAGGGCATCGGCGACACCATCCGGGTCTCGCTCTCCGCCCCGCCGGCCGAGGAGATCAAGGTCGGCAACCAGATCCTGGAGTCGCTCGGGCTGCGCGAGCGCGGCCTGGAGATCGTCTCCTGCCCGTCCTGCGGGCGCGCCCAGGTGGACGTCTACAAGCTCGCGGAGGAGGTCACCGCCGGGCTGGAGGGCATGGAGGTGCCGCTGCGGGTGGCCGTCATGGGCTGCGTCGTGAACGGGCCGGGCGAGGCCCGCGAGGCCGACCTCGGGGTCGCCTCCGGCAACGGCAAGGGGCAGATCTTCGTCAAGGGCGAGGTCATCAAGACCGTTCCGGAGTCGAAGATCGTCGAGACCCTGATCGAGGAGGCGCTCAAGCTCGCCGAGCAGATGCAGGAGGCGGGTGTCGAGGCGGGGGCGCCGACCGTGGTCGCGGGGGAGTGACCGGTCGCGGGGAGCGAACCCCGCGTGGCGTGTTCCGACAGCCGTAGGTTGTCCTGACCGCGCGGGAACGCCCGCGCGGTGATTTCCGGAGGCGGGGCCGTCCGTTCGCGGACGGCCCCGCGGCCGTAGCCGGGTGGGGCCACGGAGTAGGGTGCGGCCAGAGTCGTCTCAGTGAGGTGCTGTCTCGATGCTCGATCGAGGTGTGATGCTCCCGAGCTCCTTCCAGGCCGCCCGGGCCCTGGCCACCACCCGGGTGCTGGAGCCGCCGGACCTCCCGGGCGCCCTGGAGATCCTCCACCGCGACCCGGTCGCCAACGCGTTCGTCGCGACCAGGGTCGAGGCCGTCGGGCTGGACCCGTGGCGGCTCGGCGGGGAGCTGTGGGGCTGGTACGACGCGGACGGGGTGCTGGACGCGCTCTGCTACGCCGGGGCGAACCTGGTCCTGGTCAACGCCGGTCCGGTGGCGGTCGCGGCGTTCGCGGAGCGGGCCCGCCGACAGGGACGCCGCTGCTCCTCGATCGTCGGGCCGGCGGCGGCCACGGCGTCCTTCTGGGCGCTGCTGGAGCGCAGTTGGGGGCCGGCCCGGGAAGTGCGGGCGCACCAGCCGCTGTTGGCGACCGCGGTGCCGTCGGCGGAGATCGCGCCGGACCCGCTGGTGCGCAGGGTGCGGCGGGACGAGGTCGAGGCGCTGATGCCGGCGTGCGTGGCGATGTTCACCGAGGAGGTGGGGGTGTCGCCGCTGGCGGGGGACGGCGGGCTCCTCTACCAGGCCCGGGTGGCCGAACTCGTCTCCACCGGCCGGTCGTTCGCGCGGTTCGGGGAGGACGGGCAGGTCGTCTTCAAGGCGGAGATCGGGGCGGTGACGGAGGGGGCCTGCCAGATCCAGGGGGTCTGGGTCGCTCCGGAGCACCGGGGGCAGGGCCTCTCCGAGACGGGGATGGCGGCGGTCCTGGATGTCGCGCTGCGGGAGGTGGCGCCGGTGGTGTCGCTGTACGTCAACGACTTCAACCTGCGGGCCCGGGCCGCGTACCGGCGGGTGGGGTTCCAGGAGGTCGGGGCGTTCATGAGCGTGCTGTTCTGAGCGCGCTGTCCCCAGCGGGCCGAGGACGCCGTTCCGCGCGGGTCGAGCAAGCTGCGCGAAGGGCTGTCGGGATCTTCGGCCGCGCCGCGGGGCCGCTGGTAGTAACGTCCGGGGCATGGATCAGCTGACCGGGGTGACGATCGAGGCCATCGACCTTGCGGCCTGGGCGCCGCAGGCGCTGGAGGTCCAGGCGGTGGCGTTCGGGCTGACGCCCGAGGAGGTCGCGGTACGGCTGCACATCGTGGGGCGGCACGCCCAGCAGCCGGGGGTGATCGCGCTCGGGGCGATGAGCGGCGGGCGGCTGGTCGGGTTCGGCTACGGGATGCCCAACCAGCGGGAGCACTGGTGGAGCACGGTGATCGAGCCCTACCTGGCCGCGAAGGGGCACGGGGACTGGCTGGACGGGGTGTTCGCCGTCACCGAGCTGCACGTGCTGCCGGAGTTCCAGGGGCACGGGGTCGGGTCACGGCTCATCCGGACCCTGTGCGAGCGGTCGGGACTCGACCGGAGCATCCTGTCGGCGATCGACGCGGAGACACCGGCGCGGCGGCTGTACCGGGGGTTGGGGTACCGGGACCTGGCGCGGGCGGTGCGGTTCCCGGCGACGGACCGGCTGTACGCGGTGATGGGGGCCCGGTTGCCGCTGCGGGGGGCCGGGGCGTAGCGGCCCGAGCGCCTGCGAACGAAGGGCAAGGGTCCGGGAGCGAAGGGCAAGGGGCTTCGGGCTAGAGGGAGTTGGCGAACTCGAGGTACAGCTCGGCGTCCTCGCGGCGGTCCGCGCCGAGGGCGCGGAGGGCGAGGTCGACGGCACGGAAGAGGGTCCAGCCGCGGAGGCGGTCCTGGTCGACCTCGAGGGCCTCGGAGAGCCGGCCCAGCCTGCGGCGGACGGCGGCGGGGGCTCCGGGGGAGCCGAGCAGGGTGTCGGCGCGGTCCAGGACCAGGCGGGCTAGGTCGTAGGCGCGTTCGCCGGCGAGCGGGCGCGGGTCGATGGCCAGCCAGGGGGCGCGGTCGGCGGCCAGGACGTTGCCGTGGTGGAAGTCGCCGTGCAGGAGGAAGGACTCGGTGGCGGAGCCGGCCAGGTCGCGCGCGGTGTCCAGGGCCTCGGCGACCAGCTGCCGTGCTTCGGCGGTCGCCGGACGGGGGTGTTCCGCGAGGCCGGCGGTGGTGGCGATCCGCTGGGAGAGGGCGGGGAAGGGGTGGCCCTCGGGAAGCTCCGTCCAGAGGCGGTGCAGCAGGCTGGTGGCCTCCAGCATGGCCTTGGGCTCGGCGAGGGAGCGCAGCGGGATCTCGCCGTGGAGGCGTTCGAGCAGGAGGACGCCCTCGGCGGGGACGGCGTCGAGGAGGAGCACGGCGCCCCGGCCCGCCCAGTGGGTGAGGGCGGCGTGCTCGTGGTCGGTCTCGGGGGTGGGCAGGCCGATCTTGAGGACGGCGGGGGAGAGGTCGTCGCGGTGGACGTACGCGACGAGGCTGAGGCTGCCGCCGGGGTCGAGGACCCGTTCCAGGGTGAGGTTCCAGGCGGCGAGGTGGGTGGCGGCCCGGGCGGGCAGGGTGGCCAGCCACCGGCGGGCGGCGTCGCCGTGGGTGGCGGTGGCGGTGTCCGTCAGCCAGCTGGGGACGGTGATGGTGGGTTCGGCTCCCGACATGGGTCCATTGTCGGGGTTCGGGGGCGGGGCGGGCGTGCGGGCTTCGCCCCGCGCGCCCGCCGGGGGCATGGGGTCAGGCGGGGAGGCCCGGGAAGGGGGTGGCCGGGGCGCCCCAGTGGCGGGCGCGGAGGGCGGCTTCGCGGAGGGCGGTGGCGGCGAGGGGACGGTAGGGGGCGGGGAGGGCGGTGACCAGGTCGGCGTAGGCGGTGGTCAGGCGGGTCTCCAGGTGGACGGCGAGTTTCGCGGCGTCGGTGGGGGAGGCGACCGGGAAGGGGAGCTGGTAGCCGCCGGCGGCGGGGGTGGGGGCGGCGGTGAAGGTGGTGAGGAGGCGCTGCCAGGCGTCGCGTTGGGCCTGGTGGGCGGCGTGGGCGGTGCGGGCGTCGGCGCGCTGGGGGTCGTCGGGGAGGTGGGCGCCGACCACGCCGTAGCCGTAGACGGCGGCGTGTTCGGCGCCGAGGGCGGTCTGCAGGGCGGGGACGGCGGCGGTCCTGGTGGCCGGTGCGGCCTCGGTGCGGCCGTCGGGGGTCCGGACGGGGGTCTGGTCGCCGAGGGCCGCGGCGTGCAGGGCGTTGGAGGCGGAGACGGCGGCGAGCAGCCGGGCGAGGGCCGGGCTGACCTCGTCGAAGCCGTTGAGGCGGGACTCGGCGGTCCGGCGCTCCATGAGGGCCAGCTCGGGGAGGGTGGGCAGGGAGCGGACCGGGGTGCCGGTGGGGGAGGGGCTCGCGGTCGGCAGGCCCTGGGCGAGGGCGGCGCGGTGCTGGGCGGTGTCGTCGCGCAGGGGCTGGAGGAGGGCGGTCTGGGCGCCCGGGACGGCGAGCAGGTCGTCGTAGGCGCCGAGCAGCAGGTCGGTGTCGGCGATCGCGCGGAGCCGGGCGGGGGCGTCCGGGTCGCGGGTCGGGGTGGGGCCGGCCGGCCGGGCGCCGTGGGGGTCGGCGGTGCACGCGGTGAGGGCGGTGAGCAGTCCGAGGGCCAGGAAGGTCCGTCGGCTGGGCGGCTGCATCGGGGTCACTCCGGACGGGTACGGGAGGACGGCCTCCCCGCTGCCCTCGTTGGCGTGAATCATTACAGAATCCCCACGTTCCCGGGCCGGGTCCGGGGATGCCGTGCCGGGTGTGAGCTTGCTCGCAGTGGGTGGCGTGCGGGCGGTGGGCGGCGGTCCGGAATCGGTGGTTGGGGTCTTGACCGGATAGGCTTTGGGCCGAGCTGCCGTGATCCGGTGTGGCACCGGGGGTGCGGGGCGACCTTCTGACAACAGCAGACGCGGCCGAGGAGTCCACCCGGATGAGCACCACCCACACCGACCGGCTGCGAGCGTTGCTGGAGCCGCTGGCCGAGCAGGCCGGCCTGGACCTCGAGGACGTCAGGGTCACCAGGGCGGGCAGCCGCCGGCAGGTGCAGATCGACGTCGACACCGACGGCGGTGTGGACATGGACGCCATCGCCGAGTTCAGCCGGGTGGTCGGTGCGGCCCTGGACGAGTCGGACCTGATGGGGGACGACGCGTACCTGCTGGAGGTCGGCTCGCCGGGTGCGGAGCGTCCGCTGGTCCTGCCCCGGCACTGGCAGCGGGCCGAGGGCCGGCTGGCCAGGATCCACCTGGTGGACGGCGGGGAGATCGTCGCCCGGGTGCTGGAGGCGGACGAGGACGGCGCCCTGGTCGAGGTGCAGCCGGTGAAGGGCCGCGGCCGCCCGAAGGAGCGCCGTCTGGCGTACGCGGAGGTCGACCGGGCGCGCGTCCAGGTCGAGTTCAACCGCAAGGACGACGAGCTCCTGGACGAGGCCGCGGACTTCGACGAGGGGGAGGACGGCGCCGAGTGACCCCCGGGTGCCGTACGACCATGACGAACGTGACGAAAGACGAGGAGGCGTAGCCGTGGACATCGACATGAGTGCCCTGCGCACGCTGGTCAACGAGAAGAACATCCCCTTCGACCTGCTGGTCGAGTCCATCGAGTCCGCCCTCCTCACCGCGTACCACCGCACCGAGGGCTCGCGCCGCCGGGCCCGGGTGCACCTGGACCGCAAGAGCGGCCATGTCACCGTGTGGGCCATGGAGGACCCGGCGGAGCTGGACGAGGGCGTCGAGCCGAAGGAGTTCGACGACACCCCGAACGGCTTCGGCCGGATCGCGTCCAGCATCGGCATCCAGGTGATGATGCAGCGCCTGCGCGACGCCGCCGACGACCAGACCTTCGGCGAGTACGCGGGCAAGGAGGGCGACATCGTCACCGGTGTCGTCCAGCAGGGCAACGACCCGAAGAACGTGCTGGTCGACATCGGCAAGCTGGAGGCCATCCTGCCGCCGCAGGAGCAGGTCCCGGGCGAGGACTACCGGCACGGCACCCGGCTGAAGTGCTACGTGGTGGCCGTGCGCCGGGGTGTGCGCGGCGCTTCGGTGACGCTGTCGCGCACCCACCCGAGCCTGGTCAAGAAGCTTTTCGCGCTGGAGGTCCCGGAGATCGCGGACGGCAGCGTGGAGATCGCGGCGATCGCCCGTGAGGCCGGCCACCGGACCAAGATCGCGGTCTGGTCGCGCCGCCAGGGCCTGAACGCCAAGGGCGCCTGCATCGGCCCGATGGGCTCCCGGGTGCGCGCGGTGATGGGCGAGCTGCACGGCGAGAAGATCGACATCGTCGACTGGTCGGAGGACCCCCGGGAGATGGTGGCCGCCGCCCTGTCGCCCGCACGGGTGACCAGTGTGGAGATCGTGGACGCCGCCCAGCGTTCCGCCCGGGTGATCGTGCCGGACTACCAGCTGTCGCTGGCGATCGGCAAGGAGGGGCAGAACGCCCGCCTGGCCGCCCGTCTGACCGGCTGGCGGATCGACATCCGGCCGGACACCGAGGGGCAGTCCGAGGAATCGCAGGCCCGGTAATCAGTGTTGTCGTAGGTGTCGCCGTCGGTCCTCCGGGACCGACGGGCGGCGCCATGTCGCCTCGGAGGGGTAGACTTGCCTTCGTCTGGCCGGACGCCCGTCCGAGCACGCCCGGAGCGCACCTGCGTGGGCTGCCGCAAGCGCGCGGCCAAGCACCAGCTGTTGCGTGTCACGGCGGTCGAGGGCGAGTGCGTCCCTGATCCCCGTGGCACACTCCCGGGCCGGGGCGCTCACCTGCACCCCGATCCGGCCTGCCTCGACCTCGCGGTCCGCCGTCGGGCGTTCCCCCGGGCCTTCCGGCTCCAGGGCACGCTCGACACGGAGCGGCTCCGCGGGTTCATCGGGGAGCGGGCTGGCGAAGCCCCCTAGCAGGGCCGCCTCCCGCGACGGCCGCCGCTCGCGCGGCGGAGAACCACCGCAACAAGCACAGCGTTCGGGCAGCCGCGCGCCGTGCCACCAGTCAGGTACCTCGCGATGTGGAAGTAGGTCGAGATTGCGATGAGCACTCGATGAGTACGCGATGAGTACGCGATGGGTACGCCCATGAAGTAGCGACAGTCCGGCGGACGAGACCCCCGGACTCATAGACAGGAGTGAAGTGGCTAAGGTCCGGGTTTATGAACTCGCCAAGGAGCTTGGCTTGGAGAGCAAGGCCGTCATGGCCAAGCTCACCGAGCTCGGCGAGTTCGTTCGTTCGGCGTCCTCGACGATCGAGGCGCCGGTCGTGCGCAAGTTGACTGACGCGCTTGGTGTGGCCCCCACTGGTGGCTCCGCTGCCAAGCCGGGCCCGCGGAAGACCGCGGCGCCCTCCCCCGCCGCCGGCTCGGGTGCCCCGAAGCCGGGGGCTCCCACCCCGGGTCCGCGCCCCGCCGCGGCGCCTGGTCCCCGTCCGACCCCGGCTGCCGCCGCGCCTTCCGCGCCGGCCGCAGCCCCTGCCGCCCCGAAGCCGGGCGCGCCGACTCCGGGCCCGCGCCCGGCCGCGCGTCCCGCCGCTCAGGCGGCCCCGGCCGCGCCCGCGGCCGAGTTCTCCTCGCCGGCTCCGGCCGGCGACGCCCCGCGCCCGTCCACCCAGGCCCCGCGCCCGAGTGGCCAGGCCTCCGGCGGCGCCCGTCCGGGCCCGCGTCCGGCCGGCCCGCGTCCGGGCAACAACCCGTTCACCTCGGGTAGCGCCACCGGCATGGGCCGTCCCGGCGACCGCCGTCAGGGCGGTCAGGGCGGCGACCGTCCGCGTCCCGCCGGTGCCCCGGGTGCCGGTGCGCCGCGTCCCGGTGGCGACCGTCCGCGTCCCGCCGGTGCCCCGGGTGCCGGTGCGCCGCGTCCGGGCGGCGACCGTCCGCGTCCCGCCGGTGCCCCCGGTGCCGGTGCCCCCCGTCCGGGTGGCGACCGTCCGCGTCCCGCCGGTGCCCCCGGTGCCGGTGCCCCCCGTCCGGGTGGTGCTCCGCGTCCCGACGGCATGCCCCGTCCGGCCGCGCCGCGTCCCGGCGGCCCGACCCCGTCCGGCATGCCGCGCCCGAACCCGGGCATGATGCCGCAGCGTCCGGCCGGCCCGCGTCCGGGTCCGGGTGGCCGTGGTCCGGGTGGCCCCGGTGGCCGTCCGGGTGGTCCGGGTGCCGGTGGCGCCCGTCCCGGCTTCCAGGGTCGTCCGGCCGGTCCGGGCTCGCGTCCGGCCGGTGGCGGCGGCTTCGGCGGCCCGCGTCCCGGTGGCGGTGCCCCCGGTGGCGGCGGCGGCTTCGGCCCGCGTCCCGGCGGCTTCGGCGGTCGTCCCGGCGGCCCGGGTGCCCGTGGTGGCACGCAGGGCGCCTTCGGTCGTGGCCCGGGCGGTCGCCCGGCGCGTGGCCGCAAGTCGAAGCGGGCGAAGCGCCAGGAGTACGAGGCCATGCAGGCCCCGTCCGTCGGCGGTGTGATGCTGCCTCGCGGCAACGGCCAGACCGTTCGCCTGTCGAGCGGCGCCTCGCTGATGGACTTCGCGGAGAAGATCAACGCCAACCCGGCCGCGCTCGTCTCCGTCATGTTCAACCTCGGTGAGATGGTCACCGCGACCCAGTCGGTCTCCGACGCGACCCTCGAGCTGCTGGCCGGCGAGATGGGCTTCCAGCTGGAGATCGTCAGCCGGGACGACGAGGACCGCGAGCTGCTGGAGTCGTTCGACATCGACTTCGGTGCCAACGAGGGCGACGAGGACCAGCTGGCCCCGCGCCCGCCGGTCGTCACCGTCATGGGTCACGTCGACCACGGTAAGACCCGCCTGCTGGACGCGATCCGCAAGTCCAACGTGGTCGCGGGCGAGGCCGGTGGCATCACCCAGCACATCGGTGCGTACCAGGTGGCCACCATCGTGAACGGCGAAGAGCGCCCGATCACCTTCCTCGACACCCCGGGTCACGAGGCGTTCTCCGCCATGCGTGCCCGTGGTGCCAAGTCCACCGACATCGCGATCCTGGTGGTCGCGGCCAACGACGGTGTCATGCCGCAGACGGTCGAGGCGCTGAACCACGCCAAGGCCGCGGGTGTGCCGATCGTGGTCGCCGTCAACAAGATCGACGTCGAGGGCGCCGACCCGACCAAGGTCCGCGGTCAGCTGACCGAGTTCGGTCTGGTGGCCGAGGAGTACGGCGGCGACACCATGTTCGTCGACATCTCCGCCCGCCAGGGCCTCAACATCGACCAGCTGCTGGAGGCCGTGGTCCTGACCGCGGACGCCTCGCTGGACCTGCGGGCGAACCCCGAGCAGGACGCGCAGGGTATCGCCATCGAGGCGCACCTGGACAAGGGCCGCGGCGCCATGGCGACCGTGCTCGTGCAGCGCGGTACCCTCCGCGTCGGCGACTCGATCGTCGTGGGCGACGCCTACGGCCGTGTCCGCGCGATGCTGGACGAGAACGGCAACAACCTCTCCGAGGCCGGCCCGTCCCGTCCGGTGCTGCTGCTCGGCCTGACCTCGGTGCCCCGCGCCGGCGACAGCTTCATCGTCGTCGACGAGGACCGCACCGCCCGTCAGATCGCCGAGAAGCGCTCGGCCCGCGACCGCAACGCCGCCTTCGCGCAGCGTCGGGTCCGGGTGTCCCTGGAGGACCTGGACAAGGCCATCGCCGCCGGCTCCATCGAGCAGCTCAACCTCATCATCAAGGGTGACGTCTCCGGTTCGGTCGAGGCCCTCGAGGACGCCCTCGTCAAGCTGGACGTGGGCGAGGAGGTCGAGCTCCGGGTCCTGCACCGCGGTGTGGGTGCCATCACCGAGTCCGACGTGGACCTGGCGATGGGCTCGGACGCCATCATCATCGGCTTCAACGTGCGCGCCGAAGGCCGTGCGCGTACCGCGGCCGACAAGGAAGGCGTGGACGTCCGGTACTACTCGGTCATCTACCAGGCGATCGAGGAGATCGAGAACGCCCTCAAGGGCATGCTCAAGCCGGAGTACGAGGAGGTGCGCCTCGGCGCCGCGGAGATCCGCGAGGTCTTCCGCTCCTCCAAGTTCGGCAACATCGCCGGTGTCCTGGTCCGCGACGGCATCATCCGCCGCAACGCCAAGGCCCGCCTGCTGCGCGACGGCAAGGTCGTGGCGGAGAGCCTCACCATCGAGGGTCTGCGCCGCTTCAAGGACGACGCGACCGAGGTCCGCGAGGGCTTCGAGGCCGGTGTCACCCTGGGGTCGTTCAACGACATCAAGGTCGAGGACATCATCGAGACCTACGAGATGCGCGAGAAGCCGCGCGCCTAGTCGGTGTCAGCCGGGGCCGGTCGACGGGTGGTATTTCCGTCGACCGGCCCCGGTCTCGCTGTGTAGGGTCCGGGAGTAGTCAGACACAACGGCGTCAGCCCGGTTGCGGGCTGCTCCCCGAGGCCTTCCAGGTCGGCGAGACCTGTCACACATGTTCGTGGGAACACTCACCTTCGACCTGCTGCTGGGCGACGTCCACTCGCTCAAGGAGAAGCGTTCGATCGTGCGGCCCATCGTGGCCGAACTGCAGCGCAAGTACAGCGTGTGCGCTGCCGAGACCGGGAACCAGGATCTGCACCGCCGGGCCGAGATCGGCCTCGCGGTGGTGGCCGGCGAAGCCGGGTACGTCACCGAGGTCCTGGACAGCTGTGAGCGGTTGGTCGCCGGCCGCCCCGAGGTACAGCTCCTCTCCGCGAGGAGGCGGTACCACAACGACGACGACGAATGAGGACCGTGGAGCCGGCCGACGGAAGTCGCCGTTCTCACACGGATCAGGACCGAGAGCGCCCGCAAGGCCGGGCGCGGGCCGGTACTTTGGGGCATGGGCCCCGACGGGTGCGCAGCTCGCCCGGGTACCGGGCCCACTGCACGAGGAGGCAACGTGACCGACACCGCAAGGGCGCGCAAGCTCGCCGACCGCATCCAGGTGGTCGTCGCCCAGACCCTGGAACGGCGGATCAAGGACCCCCGGCTGGGGTTCGTGACCATCACCGACACCCGGGTGACCGGGGACCTGCGCGAGGCCACCGTCTTCTACACCGTCTTCGGTGACGAGACCGAGCGCGAGGCCACCGCGGCCGCGTTGGAGAGCGCCAAGGGCGTGATCCGCTCCGAGGTCGGCAAGATCGGGGTGCGCTTCACCCCGACGCTGACCTTCGTCGCGGACGCGCTGCCGGACAACGCCCGGAACATCGACGACCTGCTCGACCGGGCCCGCAACTCGGACGCCGCCGTGCGTACCCAGGCCGCGGGGGCGAGCTACGCCGGCGACGCGGACCCGTACCGGGTTCCGGCGTCCGAGCGTGACGACGAGGACGAGTAGTCATGGCGGGTGAGCCGGCCCGGGCCGCCTCGCGAGCCGGATCGACCACGGGGGCGTCCTCCACCAGCACGGTGGAGGGTGCCCTCGCGGCGCTCCCGGCCCCGCGCAGCGAGGAGAGCGGGTTCGAGCTGGTCTGGCAGCAGGTGGTGGCGGAGATCGGACGGGCCCGTTCGATCGACCTGATCTGCCACATCTGCCCGGACGGCGACGCGCTGGGCTCCTCGCTGGCGGCCGCGCTGGCGCTGCGCGCGCTCGGCAAGCAGGTGCGGGTGTCCTTCGGCGACGACCCGCAGATCGTGCCGGAGTCGCTGGCCTTCCTGCCCGGCCAGGACCTGATCGTCCCGGCCGCCGAGGTGCCGGACGAGCCCGAGCTGGTGCTCTGCTTCGACGTGGCCGCGGAGAGCAGGCTCGGCCTGCTGCACGACAAGGCCTTCGCCGCGCCCGTGCTGGTGGTGTTCGACCACCACGCCTCCAATCCGGGCTTCGGCACCCACCAGTTGATCGATCCGACCGCGCCGGCCACCGCCGTGCTGGTCGACGAACTGCTGCGCCGGCTCGGCGTCGAGCTCGACCAGGAGCTGGCCACCTGCCTCTACACCGGTGTCGCCACCGACACCGGGTCGTTCAAGTACCGGGCCACCACGCCCGCCACCCACGAGCTGGCGGGCCGGCTGCTGGCCACCGGCATCCGGCACGACCTGATCTCCCGGCAGCTGTGGGACACCTCCTCCTTCGGCTACCTCAAGGTGCTCGCGGGCGCGCTCGACCGGGCCGTCTACGAGCCGGAGGCGGCGGACGGGCTGGGCCTGGTGTGGACCTGGGTGCCGTACCAGGACCTCGCGCTGTTCAGCGTCACGGTCGAGGAGATCGAGGGGCTGATCGACGTCCTGCGCCGCCCGGCCGAGGCCGAGGTGGCGCTGGTGCTCAAGCAGGACCCGGACGGCACGCTGCGCGGCTCCTCGCGGTCCAAGGGCGCGGTGGACGTCGCCGCGGCCTGTGCCGAACTGGGCGGCGGGGGCCACGTCTTCGCGGCCGGATTCAGCGTCCGCGAGGACGTGGCCGCGGTGGTCGAGCGATTCCGGCGCGCCCTGCGACCGGTACGTTGATCGTCTCTGCTGATGTTGTTGAGAGAAAGAACCCGATGAAGCGCAAAGGCACCGGCCCGGACGGCCTGGTGATCGTCGACAAGCCCGAGGGCATCACCTCGCACGGGGTCGTCGCCAAGCTGCGGTGGCTGGCCGGGACCCGGAAGGTCGGGCACGCCGGCACCCTGGACCCGATGGCCACCGGCGTCCTGGTGATCGGCGTCGAGCGGGCCACCCGGCTGCTCGGCCACCTGATGCTCACCGCCAAGACCTACGAGGCGACCATCCGGCTCGGCCAGACCACCGTCACCGACGACCGCGAGGGCGAGGTCACCTCCTCGGCCCCGGCCGACGCCGTCACCCGGGAGGCGATCGACGCCGGGATCGCGGCGCTCACCGGCGAGATCATGCAGGTGCCGTCCAAGGTCAGCGCGATCAAGATCGACGGCAAGCGCTCGTACGCGCGGGTGCGCGAGGGCGAGGAGTTCGAGCTCGCCGCCCGGCCGACCACGATCCACTCCTTCACCGTGCACGGGCAGCGCGCGGCGGTCGCCGAGGACGGCACGCCGGTGATCGACCTGGACGTCACCGTCGAGTGCTCCTCCGGCACCTACATCCGGGCGCTCGCCCGGGACCTGGGCGCCGGGCTGGGCGTCGGCGGGCACCTGACCGCGCTGCGGCGCACCAAGGTCGGGCCGTACGGGGTGGAGTCGGCGCACACCCTGGAGCAGCTGGAGGCCGCGGTCACCGGAGAGTCCCCGGAGGGGTTGCAGGTGCTGCCGATCGGGCAGGCCGCGGCGGCCGCCTTCCCGCGCTGGGACCTGGACGAGGCCTCGGCGGAGAAGCTGTCGCACGGCTCCCGGCTGAAGGCGCCCGGGATGGGCGTGGACGGGCCGATCGCGGTGTTCGGGCCGGACGGGCGCTTCCTCGCGCTGGTCGAGGAGAAGGGCGGGCAGGCGAAGCCGGTCGCGGTCTTCGTCGGCTGACGGCCCCGCCGCTGTTCGGAGCCCCTGTCGGGAGTCATCCCGACGGGGGCTCCGCCGTTCCCGGGGCCGCTTCACCCGCGCGGGGGAGCGCGCGGAGTGAACGCCGGTGGTGGGCGGCGCGGGTGCGGTCGGGTCGCCGCCCCGGCGGGCAGGCTCCCGGCGGCGAGCGAGCGACGGCCGAAGGGGCACGAGATGCCGGGGTTTCCGGAGGGCGATCCGGGGCGGTGCCTGCTGCGGATCCGCGACCTCGACGGGCGGCTGCACGGCCTGGGGTTCGTCGCCGACCCGCAGGGGAGCGTGCTGACGGCGCACGAGGGCGTCGCCGGACTGGACCGGATCGTCCTGCACGCCCCCGGCGGGCGGACCAGGGTGCTCGGCCCGGACGCCGTGCTGCCGCTGCCGGGGCACGGGCTCGCGCTGCTGCGCACCGGGCCGGCGGGCGGGCTGCCGGTGCCCCCGCTGCCGCTGGCCGCCGTCGCGGCCGGGCAGGAGGTGCTGCTGCCCGCGCTGGCCGCGGAGGACGAGCGGGTGGTCGTGCTGCGCTGCGGGCTGCTCGGGGTCACCGGCGCGGCGTACGGCGGGCACCGGCTGGGCGGGGTGCTGCTGCTGGACGTGCCGGTGGTCGGCGGGGTCGCGGTGCCGGCCGGCTCTCCGGTGCTGGACGCCCGCAGCGGGGCGGTGGTCGCGCTGGCCGCGCCCGCCGTCCGCGGGCCCTGGCACGGCGGGGCGCTGCCGGCCGTGGCGGTGGGGACCGTGGCGGCCGGGGCGGGCCCCGTGGGCGGGACGGAGGCCGCCGAGGCGCTGGCCGGGCTGCTGGCGCGCAACGCGGCCGCGGTGCCCTGCTACGGCCCGGCGCTCAACCTGGCCGGGGTGCTGCGGCTGGCCGCCGCCCAGGTGACGGCCGCCGGCGCCGGACCGGGCCGGGTGGCCCGGCTGGCCGCCGACCGGGTGGACCGACCGGACGGCCTGACCGGGGACGAGCCGGCCGCGACCGTCACCGTGCTGGTCGGCGCCCCCGGCAGCGGGCGCACCACCGAACTGGCCGCGCTGGCCGCCCACCGGCACGGCGGCGCCCGGCCGCTGCCCACCCTCTGGCTGCGCGGCGCCGACCTGCGCGCCGGGGACCGCTCGCTCGCCGAGCCGGTGGAGCGGGCACTGGCCGCCGCGGCGGCCGGCCTCGGCACCCCGGCGCCCGCGGCCGAACCGGTGGCGGCGCTGTGCGCGGCGGCCGGCCGTCCGCTGCTGGTGGTCCTGGACGGCCCCGAGGAGGCCCCGCTGCCGGTGGACGCGCGCTGGCTGCGCGGCGCCGGCCAGTGGCTGACCGGCTGCGGCGCCCGGCTGGTGACCGCCTGCGGGGAGGAGCTGTGGGAGCGGCTCGCGGCCGAGACCTGGGGCAGCGGCGCCGCCGGCCCCCGCCGGACGGCGGAGCCGCACCCGGACGGCGACCTGAGCAGCGCGCCCACCGTGCGGATGGACGGCCGCGGCCCGGGCGGGCCGAGCCTGGCCGGGCACCGGCTCGGCCCGCTGCCCCCCGAGGCGGCCGAGCGGGTGCGCCGCCGGTACGGGCTGCCGCCGGGCCGCCCGGCCGCCGCCGAGGACGCCCGGCACCCGCTGGCCGTCCGGCTGGCCGGGGAGCTGTGGGCCCAGGGGCTGCACGACGGGCCGGTGCGCCGGGGCGACCTGTTCGAGGCCTTCCTGGACCTGCGCTGCCTGCGGGTGGCCCAGCGGCTGGAGGACGCCCGGCCGCGCCGCCCCGGTGCCCACCGCCGGGGTGCGCCGCGGCCGGACGGGCCCCGGCACCGGCGGGTGCGCCGGCTCGCGGCGGTGGTCGCCGGGCGGGTGCACGAGGCGGCCCGGCGGATGCTCGGCGGCCCGGCGGGCGGCGGCCTGGACCGGACCGTCTTCGAGGAGCTGTTCCCGGCCGAGGGCGGCTGGGCCGCGGCGGTGCTCGCCGAGGGCCTGTTCGTCCCGGCCGGGCCCGGATTCCGCTTCGCGCACGGGGAGTTCGCGGACTGGCTGCAGGGCCGGCACCTGGACCTGGACGCGGCGCTGCGGCAGCTGCTCGGGGAGGCCGAGGACACCCCGCCCCGGCCCGCCGACGAGGCGGCGGAGCCCGGCCGCCACCGGGCGGAGGACCCGGACGGCCACCGGCCGGGTGACCCCGGCGACCACCGGACGGGGGAGCCGGCCGCCGAAGCGCACGCCGTCGCCCGGCACCGGATCGGCCCGGTCGCCGCCGCGCTGCGCCGGGTGGCCGAGACCTGGGGCGCCGGCGCCCTGGACCCGTGGCTGCACCGGATCTGGCGCGCCCTGGACCTGCGCCCGCCGGGCAGCGAACCCTCCTGGTGGGCGGCCCGGTTGCTCGCCGAGGGCCTCGCCGCCAGCCCGGACCCGGCCGAACACCGGGCGCTGCTCGGCCAGTTGGCCGACCGGATCGCCGAACGGGCCGGCGCGGCGGGCGCGGTGGCGCTCCCGGCGGCCGGGCTCGGCCGCTTCGGCCCGGCCTTCTGGACCGGCCTGGGCCTGCCCGTCGAGGACGAACTCGCCCTGCTGCGCCGCCTGGTGGCAGCCGACGGCCCCGGGCAGCGCTTCCTCGCCGTGGTGGCCGAGCGGCTGCGCGCCGACCCGGTCGCGGTCTTCCCGCCGCTCTGCGCCTGGTTCGGGGACCCGCGCGGCCTGCCGGGCCGCCCCGGCCGCACCGTGGCCGGCCTCGCCCACGACCTGCTGTACGCCCACCGGCGGCTCGCCCTGGACGAGTTGGCCGACGCGCTGGCCGCCGCCGCGCACCCGGGGGCGGACGCGCTGCTCACCGTGCTCGCCGCCGAGGAGCCGTCCGCGCTCTGCCGGGCGGTGGACCGCTGGAGCCACGACCGGCGGCCCGAACGGCACGTCGCGGCCGCCGTGCACGCGCTGCGGACCGCCCCGTACGCCTCCGGTGCCGGGGCCGAGCTGCTGCGGTACACCGCGCTGACCCTGCTCGCCCGCGAGGACGAGCCCGGCCTGCACGGGGCCGCGCTGGCGCTGCTGGTCGGCGATCCGGCGACCAGGGCCGAGTACCTGCCGGCCGCGCTCGCCCGGCTCCGGGCGGGCGGCGACGCCTTCCTCACCCCGCGGGCGCTCGCCCCGGCCCTGGAGAGCGACCCGGAGGCCGTCCTGGCCGCGCTCGCCGACCGGTCGGCCGTCCCCGGCGCGGCCCCCGCCGAGACGCTGCGGGTGCTCGCCGACGCCACCGCCCCGGCGGCCGTCCGGCGGGGCGCCGAGCTGGCCGCCCGGCTGCTGCGCACCCACCCGGTGGCGGCCGGTCCGGTCGCCGTCGACTACCTCGGCCGCCGGCTGGGACGCGCCGCCGGCGTCCACCCGGCCGGCCGGACGGAGCTGCGGGCGCTGCTCGACGCCGCGCTGGCCGCCCGCAGCGCGGCCGTCCGGCGCCCGTTCGCCGAGGTGCTGTCCGTCCCGGTGGCCGACCCGGCGGCGGACGCGCTGCGCTGCGAGCTGCTGGACGCCCTGCTCGCCGCCGAGGCCGACCCGGTGGTGCTGACCGCCGTCGTGGAGCGGCTCGCCGAGCACTGCGCGGCCGAGAACCCGGCCCGGGCCCGGGCGGTGCTGGCCCGGGCCGTCCCGGGGCTGCCGGGCGCGGACGAGCTGCTGGTGCGCTGCGCCGGGCGGTCGGCGGCCTTCGCCCGGCTGCTCGCCCGGTGGCCGTCCGGGGCCGCGCCGACCGCTCCGGACGGCCCCCGGCTGGCCCGGATGCGGGCTCTGGCGGCGGCCGGACGGGACCCGCAGTACGCCGCCGCCGAGGCCGAACGGACGGTGTCCGGGCGGCCTGCGGAGCCCTCGATGGGCTCAACCCGTATTCCGGTGCCTGAGCCGGGGCAGGCGCATGGCACGCTATAGGGGTTCGGGTTTTGAGCGTTTGAGCGTACAGAGGGTACGCGCCGTAGGGAACAAGGAGCGGTCAGGTGCAGCGCTGGCGTGGCCTGGAGGAGATCCCCGGTGACTGGGGACGCAGCGTCGTCACCATCGGCTCGTTCGACGGGGTGCACCGCGGGCATCAGCTGATCATCGGGCGGGCGGTCGAGCGGGCCCGCGAACTCGGCATCCCGTCGGTGGTGGTGACCTTCGACCCGCACCCGCGCGAGGTCATCCGCCCGGGCAGCCACCCGCCGCTGCTCGCGCCGCACCCGCGCCGCGCCGAGCTGATCGCGGAGCTGGGCGTGGACGCGGTGCTGGTGCTGCCGTTCACCACGGAGTTCTCCAAGGAGTCCCCGGAGACCTTCGTGCGGCAGGTGCTGGTGGACGCGCTGCACGCGCGGGTCGTCATCGAGGGCCCCAACTTCCGCTTCGGGCACCGGGCCGCGGGGGACGTCGCGCTGCTCGGCGAGCTGGGCCGGGCGGACGACTTCGAGGTCGAGGTCATCGACCTCCAGGTGTGCGGCACGGCCGGGGACGGCCAGCCGTTCTCCTCCAGCCTGACCCGCCGGCTGGTGGAGACCGGGGACATGGCCGGCGCCAACGAGGTGCTGGGCCGCCCGCACCGGGTCGAGGGCGTGGTGGTGCGCGGCGCGCAGCGCGGCCGCGAGCTGGGCTACCCGACCGCCAACGTCGAGACCGTGCCGCACAGCGCGGTCCCGGCCGACGGCGTGTACGCGGGCTGGCTGACCGCGGACGGCGAGCGGATGCCGGCGGCGATCTCGGTCGGCACCAACCCGACCTTCGACGGCACCGCCCGCACCGTGGAGGCGTACGCCATCGACCGGGTCGGCCTGGACCTGTACGGGCTGCACGTGGCCGTGGACTTCCTGGCCTACCTGCGCGGGATGGAGAAGTTCGACTCCATCGACGCGCTGCTGGACCGGATGGCCGACGACGTCAAGCGGGCCCGCGAGCTGACCGACGGCGTCTGACCGGCGGCCTCCGGGCGCCGGGACGACGGAAGGGGCCCACCGACCTGGTGTCGGTGGGCCCCTTCCGTCGTCTCACTGCTGGGGGGCCTGCGGCGGGTAGCCGTAGCCCGGCCCCGGCTGCTGCGGCCAGGGCGCCCCGGGAGCGGGCTGCTGGGGGTAGCCGTAGCCGGGCGGGGGCGGCGGGGCCTGGCCGGGCTGCGGGGCCCACGGCGCCCCGGGGGCGGGCTGGCCGGCCTGCTGCGGGTAGGCCTGGGGCTGCTGCTGCGGGTCGGCGTACGGCTGCGGCTGGCCGCCGGGGTAGCCCGGCTGCGCCTGGGCCTGCTGCTGCCAGCCGGCCTGCTGGGCGGCGGCCTGCTGGGCCCGGACGATGTCCTCGCCGACCAGGGTGGCCAGCTCGAAGTAGGCCTCCCGGACCTTGGGCCGCATCATGTCGAGGTTGACCTCGGCGCCGGCCGCCAGGCTCTCGTCGAACGGCACCACGATCACGCCGCGGCAGCGGGTCTGGAAGTGCGCGACGATGTCCTCGACCTTGATCATCTTGCTGGTCTCGCGCACCCCGGAGACCACCGTGATGCTGCGCTGCACCAGGTCCGCGTAACCGTGCGCGGAGAGCCAGTCGAGGGTGGTCGAGGCGCTGGAGGCACCGTCCACGCTGGGGGTGGAGACGATGATCAGCTGGTCGGCCAGGTCCAGCACCCCGCGCATCGCGCTGTACAGCAGGCCGGTGCCGGAGTCGGTCAGGATGATCGGGTACTGGCGGCCCAGCACGTCGATCACCTGGCGGTAGTCCGAGTCGTTGAAGGTGGTCGAGACCGCCGGGTCGACGTCGTTCGCCAGGATCTCCAGACCCGAGTTCAGGTCCTGCGAGGTGAACTGACGGATGTCCATGTAGCTGCGCAGGTGCGGGATGGCCGTCACCAGGTCGCGGATGGTCGCGCCGGTCTGGCGCTTGACCCGGCGGCCCAGGGTGCCGGCGTCCGGGTTGGCGTCGATCGCGATCACCTTGTCCTGGCGCTCGCTGGCCAGGGTCGCGCCGAGCGCGGTGGTGGTCGTGGTCTTGCCGACGCCGCCCTTGAGGCTGATCACGGCGATCCGGTAGCAGCTCAGCACCGGGGTGCGGATGATCTCCAGCTTGCGGGCCTTCTCGGCCGCCGCGGCCTTGCCGCCGAACTGGAAGCGCGGCTGCTGGCGCTGCTGCTTGGGCTGGCTGCGCAGCAGCCGGTCCGAGGACAGCTCGACGGCGGCGGTGTAGCCGAGCGGCGCGCCGTGCGCGGTCTGCTGCGGGGCGGCGGCCTGCTGGAACGCGCTGGGCTGCGGGGACTGCGGCTGCTGCCAGGGCTGTCCGGGCCCCGGCTGCGGCTGCCCGGGCTGGGGCTGCGTCGGCTGGGCCTGCGGGCCGGGGTGCGGCTGGGGCGGCTGCTGGTACGCGGCCGGCTGCGGCCAGCCGCCCTGGCGCGGGTCCACCGGGCCGGGCTGCGGCACCGGGCCGGTCTGCTGCGGGGCGGCGGCCTGCTGTGCCAGCTGTGCCTGCTGCGCGGCCCACGCGGCCTGCGGGTCCCAGGCCGCCGACGGGCCCTGCGGGTCCTGGGGGTGCTGCGGCGGGGCCTGCTGCACCGGCGGCTGCGCGAAGTTCTGCGGCTGGACCGGCTGGACCGGCTGGACCGGCTGCCCCTGCTGGACCGGTTGGGCGGTCGGCCCGGGCTGCCCCGGCTGCGCGGTCGCGGCGGTCGCCGGGTACGGCTGCGGCTGGGCGGCCTGGGGCTGTCCGGGCTGCTGCGCCGCGGCCTCCGGCACCGCCCAGGCCGGGGCACCGGCCTGCGGCTGCTCGGCGGCCGGCGGAGTCGGGGCGGCCGCCGGGAACGGGACGTGCTGCGCCTCGGCCTGCACCGTCGGGACCGGCGCGGCGGGCACGGGCGCAGGTGCGGGCGTCGGAGCAGGGGCGGCGGCCGGCACGGCCTCAACCGCCGGCGCCGCGCCCTGGCCGGGCACCGAAGCCTGGGCCTGGGCCTGGGCCTGGGCCTGGCCGTGCTGCTGCGCCGGTGCGCCCCCGGGGGCGGACTGCTGGGCCGGAGCCTGCTGGGCCTGCGCCGGAGCGGCGGCGGGCGCCTGGGCGTCGGCCGCGCCCGGAGCCGCACCGGCCGCGCCCGGAGCCGCCGGCTCGGTCTGCACGTACCAGGACGGGGGAGTGTAGTCAGGCGCGTCCGACCAGTCGTCGTCGTCCTCCGCCGCGTTGTCGCCGACGTAGACGCCGTCCCGATCGCTGCTCACTCTGGCTCCCTCGTGTTCGCCGCCGCTTGTTCAGCGGTGCCGTTGCCGCATCAAAGACTAGGCGCTACGGCAACCCCCGTTGAAGGCGGCTTCGGATCCCCGTCGGCCCGCCCGGTGCGGCGAGCCGCCGCTCAGTCCATCCGGCGCGGCCCGCCGAGCACCTGCTGTTCGGCCTGCCCCGCCACGGCCCGTACGTACTGGCGCCGCATCCGGGTCGCCCACAGGGTGAGGTCGTCGCCGAGGGTGGGCAGCGCGGCCACGTCCTCCGGCGGCAGCGACAGCACCCGGCCGGTCAGCTCGGCCTCCTGCGGCGAGATCCGCTGCACGCCGACCAGGTCGGCGGCGTTCAGCACCCGGGAGGCGTTCGGGCCCAGGTAGGGCAGCAGCGTCAGGGTGGTCTGCCAGGGCGCGGCGGAGAGCCGGCTGCGCGGCGGGCGGGCGCCGAGGTCGCGCACCACCAGCACCGGCGAGGCCACCGAGGCGCCCTGCGGGCCGAGCCGGCCGACCTGGTGGATCGTCACGCACGGCTGCCCGCCGCCGGCCGCCTGGGCCATCGGGCCCCACAGCTGTCCGCGGGCGGTCTCCACCGCGACCCGGGCGCCGATCGCGGCCGCCCGCAGCGCGATGACCTGTGCCGTCCACATGCCGCCGACGAGCACCAGGTCGTACGAGGTCGGGCGGAACAGGCCGAGCACCGCGGGCAGCCCCTGCGGGTCGACGCCGATCACCACGCCGTCGTCGCCGACCGGGAAGGCCAGCGCCGCGAGGTCGGCCGACTCCAGCACGTGCTTCTCCCGGCGCGGGCCCCGCAGGCCGAAGCCGGGCAGGATCCGCGGCCGGGCCCGGCGCTGCTCGGTGCCCGGCTGCGGGCCGACGGTGGGATAGGTCTGGTAGGCCATCAGGAAGCCCCTCCGAGCGGCAGGGTGGCGAGCATGCCGGGGGCCTGCTCCAGGTCGAGCCGGACGAGACCGAGCCCGGTGCTCTGGGCCCGGGTCTCCACCTGGCGGCCGACCTGGCCGACCTCGCTCTCGCTGCGGCCGGTCACCCGCAGGTGCCCGCTGACCGTCACCGAGCCGCCGGTGCCGTGCCCGGCGGTCAGGCTGAAGGTGCTGGCGAGGGCCGGGGACCCGGTGATCAGGTTGACCAGGTCCGGCGCGGCGACCCGGCCGGGGGCGCCGCCGGGGCGGCTCAGCTGCGGCCAGCGGGAGATCCCGTACGTGGTGTGCCAGCGGTCGTCGATCCGCCAGAACCGGTTGCCCTCCTGGGTGCGGCGGGTGGTCCCGCCGCCGCTGCCGGTGCCCTGCCGGCCGGCCACCGCGATCGGGTTGGCGCAGGTGGAGATGGCCAGCGCGGCGATCAGCTCGCGCTCGTCCAGCACGGTCGCGTTGAAGCCGGCGCTGTTCAGCCGGCCGGCCAGCTGGTCGGTGACCCGTTGCAGCGCCTTGCGGGCGCCCTCCTCGCCGCCGCCGCGGGCCCGGACGGCGGTCGCCGCGCGCTCCGGGTCGAGCTTGAGGGCGATCCAGGTCAGCCGCAGCCCGGGGGTGGAGGTGCCGTCCGGCAGCTCGCGGTAGGCGCGGGCGGCCAGCGACTGCTCGGGCAGGTGCGGGGCCGGGGCGGGCTGGGTGTGCTGGACCAGCTGCACCGACTCCAGGGTGATGTCGTCCACCGTGAGCGCCGAGCAGATCACGTCCAGCGGCAGCGGCAGCGCGGTGCGCACCGGGCGCAGCGGCTGGTCCTTGGCCTGGACGAGCAGCACCGAGCTGAGGAAGGTCCCGTCGCCGACCATGCCGGTCTCCCGGCGGACCGGGCGGCCGCCGAACTCGGCCTCGGTGGCGTGGGTGCAGGTGCGCAGCCCCGGTTCGAGCTCCAGCGCCGGCGCCAGCGCCGGGTCGGTGCCGGCCGGCGGCAGCAGCGTCCTGGCCTGCTTGCGGCGGGACTTGAGGGCGGCGCGGACCCGCAGCAGTTCCGGGACGGTGCGGCCGCGCACCGGGACGAGCGCGAGCACGAGCAGCACCAGCGCGACCGCGCCGAAGCCGGCCGCGACCGGGCGGCTGATCGTCCAGCCCACGGCGACCAGCGCCGCCGCGACCTCGACCAGGACGAGCTGCTGGAGCTTCAGCCGCCCGCCGAGCAGCCCCGGTCGGGGGTTGACCCGGACCTGGACGGCTCCGCCGCCCCCGCCGCCGGTCGGCTGCGGCCGGGCGGTCCCGGTTCCGGTCTCGGTCGTCGGCGCGCCGCGCTGAGCCCGGCCGGCCCGTCGCGACCTCCCGCCGCCCGCGCTGCGGCGGCGTCCTGGAGCGGTCTGGCTTGGCATCCCCCGGTGGCCCTCTCTGATCCGTTGTCGCGGCCCGGCTGGCTGTGTCGCGGACCGTACCCGTACCGTACTCACCGTCTGCTGCCGCATCGTAGAGGGTTCGCGCCGGTTCGTGCCCGGCGGGTGACCACGGGGGCGGTCGGTCTGACAACGCCCGACGACGTCTGACAAGGGGGACGACGAGGTATGGCATCGCGCCGGGACGAGCTGAACGCGTACACCTTCGCCCGCAAGCGCACGGTGGGCGCCTTCCTGCTGCCCGCCGGCGGCGGCAGCGACGAGGACGCGCCGCGTCCGGTGAAGGCGGTGCTGCCGAGTGTGCTGGCCGGGGCGGTGGTCGTGGCCGGGTTCGGGCTCTGGGGGGTCTTCAAGCCGAGCGCGCCGGTGAAGTGGGACGACGGCAAGAACATCATCCAGGGCAAGCAGTCGACCACCCGCTACGTGGTGCTCCTCGACCAGGACAACAAGACCAAGCGGCTGCACCAGGTGCTCAACATGTCCTCGGCGCGGCTGGTGCTGCCCGCGGGCGCCAAGGTCGTGGTGGTGGACGACGGGGTGCTCGACCGGTACCCCAACCACGGGCCGACGATCGGCATCCCGTACGCGCCGGACAAGCTGCCGACCACGGACAACGCGAGCAAGCCGATGAAGTGGGCGGTGTGCGACCGCCCGGGTTCGGACGACAAGCAGGAGACCGTCAACCAGGCGGTGTTCGTGGCGGCCGGCGCGGACGCGGTGGCGCTGGCGGCGAAGGACCGGATGCTCGGCCCGGACCAGCTGATGCTGGTGCAGCAGGCCGACGAGCAGCAGGTCTCGGCCGCGCCTGCGCCGGGCCAGCCGGCCACCGCGGGCGCGGCGGTGTACCTGGTCGACGCGCAGGGCCGCAAGCACCAGATCGGCACCCCGCAGTCGGACGACAAGGAGCGCAAGGCGCTGATCACCGCGGTGTTCGGGCCCAACGCGGTGCCGCAGCGGGTCAAGCGGGACTGGCTGGAGACCCTGGTGAACGCCACCCCGATCACCTTCCCGCAGGTCGAGGGGATCGCCGACAGCCAGGGCGCCAACTCCAAGGTGGAGCTGAGCAACCCGGCCGACCGCCGGATCGGCCGCTTGGTGCACTACCAGGACCGCCACTACGTGGTCGGCAGGGACCAGCTCTACCTGGTCACCCCGTTCCAGGCGGAGCTGATCCGGCAGAACCCGGCGTACCAGATGCTCTACAAGTACGACCCGGACAAGAAGCCGCGCAGCGACGAGATGAACCCGGCCGACAACGCCCAGTGGGGCGGCGACGTCCGGCTGAAGGGCACCCCGCCGGACTGGCCGCTGAAGGCCGGTGCGCCGGTGAACAACTGGCAGGACCGCCAGGACGCCCGGATGGTCGTGTGCAGCACCTACGACGGTGTCGCCGAGGACGGTGCCACGGCCAAGCGCAGCGTGTGGGCCGGGACTTCGTACCCCGCGCCGTACAACAACGGCGCCGGGGCCGCGTACGTGACCCCCGGTCACGGGCTGTTCTACCGCTCGTTGGACAACTCGACGGCCGGCTCCGGAACCGACTTCCTGATCACCGAGACCGGGTTGCGCTACTCCGTCCCGTCCAACGGTGACGGCGGCCGGCAGCCCGCCGCCTCGCCGCAGCCCGGCCAGAGCGGCGCCCCGAAGCCGCCGGCGCCGCAGCCCGGTGCGACGCCGACCCCCGGGGCGTCCCAGGAGCCCGGGCAGCAGCAGGAGGAACCCGGCGCCAACCAGGCGCGGTTGGGCTACCAGGGCGTCCAGCCGCTGCCGGTACCGAAGGAGTGGTCGAACCTGGTTCCGGCCGGACCGCCGTTGACGGCGAAGAGCGCCGTCCAGCCGCAGAACGCCTGACGGGGCAAGCACCGTAACCGAATTGGCACCAGTGTCATGGTCTGGTAACTACTCGGTGATCGGTGTTGGGCGAGCTGCGTGTGCCGACTACAGTGCTGCTGGACATCACACCGGTGATGTGGCGGTCGGCCCGCAGGGCCGTCCGTGCACGCAAATGTTTGTCTCATGGGGGACGGTGGAGCATGGCTCAGGGTCAGTTCACGATGACTGCGCAGGAGATGCTGGCTTTCGCCAAGCAGATCGAAGAGGCCATCGGCAAGATCGAGGCTGAGCGGACCAAGCTGATCAGCACGGTCTCCGGCATCACCAGCGGCTGGCAGGGCCAGGCCGCGACGGCCTACACGAACCTGCAGAACAAGGTCAACGAGGACATCGCGAAGCTCAAGGAGTCGCTGACCGCGATCAAGCACGCGATCGAGCTGACCACCAAGCACTACGCGAGCACCGAAGAGGAGCAGAAGGCGATGTTCTCCTCGGCCCAGGGCTGATCACCGCACTCGCGCTGATCGCCGCACCTGCGCCGACCGCCGTTCTGTCCGATCCACCGCTCTGCGGGGCGCCCGCCACTGACCGCGTGGCGCTCCGCACCCTCGCCTAGGGAGACAACGTGTCCGACCACATCCTCGTCAATTTCCAGACCGTTCACCACGCGGCGGAGGAGGTGCGCGCCTCGGCGGGCCGCATCGACCACCTGCTGAACGACCTCAAGTCCCAGGTCACCCGCATCGCCGCCAGCTGGCAGGGTGCCGCCCAGCAGGGCTACCAGGCCCACCAGGCGCAGTGGGACTCCCGCGCCGCCGACCTCCAGCAGGTCTGCTCGCAGATCGCGACCTCGCTGGACAACGCCGCGCAGAGCTACAAGACGACCGAGGACGCCAACGCCAAGCTCTGGGGCTGACGTTCGGGTTCCTTGACTGAGGAACGGCAGGGGGCGGGTACCCGGATTCCGGGCACCCGCCCCCGACGCGCGGCACGGGTGGACGACATGAGGGGTGGCAGGGTGTCCCGACACGGGTACCGGAAGGCGGCCGCGGCGCTGGCCGCGCTCGCGGTGCTGGGCGGTCCGCTCGCCGCCCCGGCGTACGCCGACAACGGGACCGGGCTCGCCGCGGCCGGCGACTGCCCCAAGAACGCGCCCGACGTGAAGACCGTGCCGTGGTCGCTGCAGCGCCTGCTGCTGAACGAGTTGTGGCAGGACGGGAGGACCACCGGCGCGGGCGTGACGGTCGCGGTCATCGACACCGGGGTGGACGACCGGAACCCGCAGCTGGCCGACGGCAAGGTGATCGAGGGCCCCAACCTGCTGGTCAACCGGGAGACCAAGGAGCCGGTCAAGGGCAGGTCCGTCGAGGACCCGGTCGGCCACGGCACCAAGGTGGCCGGCATCATCGCCGCCCGCGTCAGCAAGCAGACCGGCTTCGTCGGACTGGCCCCCGACGCCAGGATCCTGGCGATCCGGCAGAACGACAGCGACGGCAACGGCGACGTCTCCACCCTCGCCGTGGCGATCAGGGAGGCGGTCAAGGGCGGTGCCCGGGTCATCAACATCTCCCAGGACGTGCGCGGCGCGGGCGACGCCCGCTTCGGCGGCTACGCGGAGCTGAAGGCCGCCGTCGAGTACGCCGAGGAGAACAAGGCCGTCGTCGTGGCCTCCACCGGGAACGACGGCAAGGAGGGCGACACCTATCCGGGCGCCTTCCCGACCGTGCTGGCCGTCGGCGCCTCCGACCGCAACAACGAGCGCGCGCCGTTCTCCCAGTACGGCGCCTTCGTGAAGGTCGCCGCGCCCGGTGTCGACATGCTGTCCACCGTGCCCGGGAGCGGCCAGTGCGTGGACAACGGCACCAGCTTCGCCGCCCCGTACGTCTCCGGGCTGGCCGCGCTGCTGATCGGCGCCCATCCGGGCTGGAAGGCGGCCCAGGTGCGGGCCTGGATCGAGCAGACCGCGCAGCGCACCCAGCGCGACCCGGACACCTTCATCGGCTGGGGCGTGGTGGACCCGGTCAAGGCCGTCACCAAGGCGCCCGTCGACGCGCCCCTCGTGCCCACCCCGGACGCCCCGGTGCAGCTCGCCGCCGCGCCGATCGTGCCGCGCCCGGTGGGCCTCGGCGAGACCCAGGCCGACCGCGACGGCCGCACCGCGACGTACGTCGTCGGCATCGGCGCGCTGCTGGTCGCCCTGCTGATCGGCGGCGGCGTGGTGCTGCGCGACCACCGGCGCAAGTCCGCCGGCTGACCCGCGGATCCGACGCCCGGCCGACACCCGGCCCACGCGCTCGACCTGCGCCCGGTGCCGCCGGGCGCCCGCACGGCGGGGACCGGCTCGCCCCAGGATCCGCTGAAACCCTGTAACACCGCCGCCCGCCCGCCGCATCGATGAAGTGTCAGGACGGGCGGACCGCGGGGGAGCAGGGCGCATGAGGTGGAGCGGGGCGGGCCGGGAGGCCAAGGACGCGGAGTTCCTGGAACTCGTCTCCGGCCGGACCGGCCACCTGTACCGGTCGGCCTGCCTGCTCACCAGCGGCGACACCCACTACGCCGAGGACCTCGTCCAGGAGGCCCTCAGCCGGATGTACGTGCTGTGGCGGCGCAGTGCCTTCACCGGCCGCGGCCGGATCGACAACCCGGCGGCCTACACCCACACCGTCATGGTGCGCACCTTCCTCGCCCAGCAGCGCCGCCGCTCCAGCGGCGAGCGCCCCAGCGACGCCCTGCCGGAGCCGGAGGGGCGGGACTCCGACAGCACCCTGCGGCTGACCCTCCTCGACGCGCTCGGCCGGATGCCGCCCAAGGACCGCGCCGTCCTGGTGCTGCGCTACTGGGAGGACCGGAGCGTCGAGGAGACCGCCGAGGCCATGCGGGTCTCCTCCGGTGCCGTCCGCACCCGCACCACCCGGGCCCTGGCCCGGCTGCGCACCCTGCTCGGCGACTCGCTGGCCGAGCTCGCCACCCGCTGAGGCCGGCGCCCGCCCCGCCCGTACGGCACTTCTCGCAACCCGCGACGCAAGGAGACGGTGAACACCCCATGTCCGAACCGGACAAGTTCGAGGACGATCTTCTCTATGCCCTCACCCGTACGGGCGAGGGCTTCCGCGCCGAGCAGACCGCGCAGGCGGACCTGGTCGCGGGCGGCTACCGGCGCGGCCGGAGCCGCTGGCGCCGCCGCTCGGCCGCCGCGGTGGTGGGCGGCGCGGCCGCGCTGGCCCTGGTGGGCTCCGGCGCGGTGTACCTGAGCTCACCGGGGGCGAAGGACCCGGGCACGGTGAACGCTGCCGCCGCCCCGGCGGCCGGCGGCGGCAGCCCCGCGGCCACGCCGACGGCGGCGGTGTCCTCGGCCCCGACCCCGGCCCCGACCACCGCCGTGGTCACCGGCGACGAGGTCCTGGCGGCCTTCCGCGCCCTGCTGCCCAAGGGCGAGACCACCGAGGCCAAGGGCCGCGGCACCGACGACGAACGGATGAACGGCACCTTCGCCGGGGCGGACCTGGTCTTCGACGACGGCCAGGGCAGGTCGCTGATCCAGATCGGCATCCAGAAGCACCGGCCCCGGCAGGCGCAGGTGCCCGGCTGCCCGTCGGACCCCGAGCTCGCTCGGGTCGACTCCTGCACCGTCACCACCCTGCCGGACGGCTCCCGGCTCCTGCTCCAGCAGGGGTACGAGTACCCGGACAGCCGGGCCGACACCAAGGAGTGGCGCGCCACGCTGACCGGCCCGGACGGCCGGAGCATCTCCCTGAGCGAGTGGAACGCGCCCCAGGAGAAGGGCGCGCCGGACAGCCGCCCCAACCCGCCGCTCACCCTCGACCAGCTGAGGGCGATCGTCACCGACAAGTCCTGGGACCGGGTCGTCGCGGCGGTCCAGTACGACGGCATCGACGTCGAAGCGGTCGACCCCGGCCTGTCCCTGGAGGAGCGGGAGGCCGCCCTGGCCCGGCTGCTGCCCCCGGGGGTGACCGTGACCGGCCGCACGGGCAGTGCGCTGGCGGCCACCTTCCAGCTGGCCCAGGGCGGGAACACCGGCTCGGTGGTGCTGCGGGTGGAGAACTGGGCGAAGTACGTGGACAACCCGGGGGAGCGGGCGTTCAAGGACGCGGTCACCCTGCCGGACGGCAGCCGGGTGCTCACCAGCGGCGCCCCGGACGGCAAGGGCAAGCCGCCGGGGGTGAACGTCCTGCATCCGGACGGCATGTCGGTCCTGGTCGCCCAGGGCCCGGGTGACCGTCAACTGCTCACCCTCGACCAGTTGAGGGCGATCGCCGCAGACCCGGTCTGGAAGGCGGGGAAGTAGGACGCGCGCACAGCGGTGCCCCGGGCTGGGGGAGGCCCGGGGCACCGCTGTGTGGGGGAGGGGGTGGGGGACGGGGGGTCAGTCCTGCTGGTCCTCGGGGAGGCTGATCACCCAGTGGGTGTCCTGTCGGGGGCGCAGGTAGAACAGCCAGTAGAGGGCGCCGGCGGCGGTGATGCCGCCGGTCCACAGCAGGGGCTCGGTGTCCAGCTGGGTGATCACGTAGACCAGGACGGCGATCAGCACGACCGGGACGGCCGGCCACAGCGGCATCCGCCAGGCGGCGGCGTGCTTGTGGTGGGCGCGGCGGGAGAGCAGCGCGGCGATCGCGACCAGCAGGTACATCCCGGTGACGGCGACGCCGGTGATGCTGCTCAGCAGCTCGCCCTTGACGAAGCAGAGCGCGGCGCCGGGCAGGCCGACCGCCAGGGTGGCGACCCACGGCGAGCCGAACCGGCCGAGGGTGCCGAAGGCCTTGTTGACCGGCTCCGGCCAGGCCTTGTCACGGGCGGAGGCGAACAGCACCCGGGAGTTCTGGATGACCATGACGATGCCGGCGTTGATGATGGCCAGCGCGACGCAGAGGCTGATGAAGGTTCCGACCGCGGAGTTGCTCCAGGCGGTGACCATGCCGGAGATGTCGCCGGCGGCCAGGGTCTGGAGGTCGGGGGCGCCCACGGTGATGGCGACGACCGGGACCAGGATGACGGCGGAGGAGATGCCGAGCGTCCACAGCACGGTGCGCGAGACGGTGCGGCGGGGGTTCTCCAGCTCCTCGGACAGGTAGACCGCGGTGGAGAAGCCCTGGGTGATGAACAGGGCGATGCCGAGCGCACCGACGATGGCGCCCACGCTCACCGTGGTGGTGGTGCCGCCGTCCCCGGCGACCACGCCGTGCAGCAGGCTGGGGGCGTCGCTGTTGGCGTGGGCGAAGCCGAGCACCGAGACCACGCCGGCCGCGACGACCTCCAGGACCAGGAAGACGCCGGTGATCCAGGCGTTGGCGCGCAGGTCGAGCAGGCCGGCCAGGGTGGCGGCCAGCATCACGGCGGCGCCGGTCACGGCCTTGTCCAGGTGCAGGACGGGGGCGAGGTAGTCGGCGGTGCCGAGGGCGATGACCGAGGGGACGATCATCACCACGATCAGCGAGAGCACGAAGACCAGCCAGCCCATCAGCCGCCCGGCGAGGGTGCCGACCATCGCGTACTCGCCGCCGGCGCTGGGGATCAGGGTGCCGAGCTCGGAGTAGCAGAACGCGACCGCGACGCAGAGCACCGTGCCGATCGCGATGGCCAGGGCGGTGGCGCTGCCGATGCTGGAGAACAGTTCCGGCACGATCACGAAGAGCGTCGAGGCGGGGGTGACGCAGGACAGCGTGAGCAGGGTGCCGCCCACCACGCCGATCGAGCGCTTGAGCTGTTGGGGCGCGGCCGCCTCGGCCGCCGTGGCGGCCGCGGTCTGTGGCGGGCGAAGCGTGTCGGTCATGTGGCTTCCGATCGGCTCTGTGCGGTGCTGGAGTGGGAGCGGTATCGCCTCCGCTGGCTGGTTGCTCGGTGTCCGGTTCCAGTCGCTCCCGGGCCGCAATGGAACCTTGGGCGTATTGATCGCGTCAACGTCGGAACTGCTTCGGAATCCGTTGCGTAGAACCGCATAGGCATGCGATCCGATGATCACGTTCGGTCATTGCGAGCTTTGTCCGACTTGTTACCTGAGCCACATCCCGATTGAATCGAAGGTGAACAAACGGGACGGGTCTGGGATTCAAAGGTAGTGCTTCGGGTGGACGGCGACACGCCAGGTGCCCCCGAAACGCCCGGAATCCCCCCGGCCGGGTACGGGAACCGCAGCCCCCGTCCGGAAAGAACTAGGTAACGTTTCGGAACCTGGGACGCCGAAGGGGCCGGACTCCATGAGTCCGACCCCTTCGATCACAGTCCGTGACGACCGGCGCGGCTACGCCACCGGCAGCCAGCCCGTCTGGACCATCTGTCCGCTGGTCACGCGGCGTGACACGTAGACCCCTCGGCCGGGCGGCAGCGCCTGCGGCTTGACCGCCCCCAGCAGCGCGCCCTCGTCCCGGTTGCCGGAGAGGATCACGCCCTGGCCGCCGAGCTCGCGCATCCGTTGCAGCACCGGCTCGTACAGCGAACGGCCGGCGCCGCCCGCGCTGCGGGCCACGATCACCCGCAGGCCGATGTCACGGGCGAACGGCAGGAACTCGGCCAGCGGGGCCAGCGGGTTGCCCGAACTCGTCGAGACCAGCTCGTAGTCGTCGACGATCACGAACATGTCCTTGCCGCTGTACCAGCTGCGGTTGCGCAGCTGCTCGGCGGTCACGTCCGGGCCCGGCAGACGGCGCGAGCAGGCGCCGCGCAGCATGTCGACGATGGCCGCCATGGCCGGCTGCGCGGCCGCGTACTCCACCAGGTACTCCGGCGGCACGGTGCCGAGCAGCGCGCGCCGGTAGTCGCCCACCACGATGCCCGCCTGGTCCGGGGTGTAGCGCTCGGTGATCTGCTTGATCAGCATCCGCAGCATCGCCGACTTCCCGGACTCGGTGTCGCCGAAGACGATGAACAGCGGGTCGGTCTCGAAGTTGACGAAGACCGGTGCCAGCTCCGCCTCGTCCACGCCGAAGGCGACGCCGCGCTCGGGGTGCTCGAAGCCCTTCGGCAGCGAGTGGCCGTCCAGGACGGCCGGCAGCATCCGGACCTGCGGGGCGCGCGGGCCGCTCCAGGCCCCGTCGATGGCGCTGACCAGCCCGGCCACGCCGTTCTGGAGGTCGTCCACCGTGGAGGAGCCGTCCAGCCGCGGCAGGCCGGACAGGAAGTGCAGCCGCTCCGGGGTGATGCCGCGCCCGGCCAGCGGCGGGACGTTCTGCGCCACCCGGCGGTCGACCTCGGACTCCATCGCGTCACCGAGCTTCAGCTCGGTCCGGTTCTGCAGCAGGTCCTTCAGCGCCGGGCGCACCTCGGCGTACCGCGCCGCGGTGATGACCAGGTGCACGCCGTAGCCGAGGCCGCGCTGGGCGATGTCGCCGATGACCGGCTCCAGGCCCTCGAACTCCTGCTTGAAGGTGTTCCAGCCGTCGATCACCAGGAAGACGTCGCCGAAGGCCTCGTCCGGCAGCTGGCCGGCCGCCCGGCGGGCCCGGTAGGTGGCGATGGTGTCGATCCCGGCGACCCGGAACAGCTCCTCGCGCCGGTTCAGCACGCCGTGCACCTCGGAGACCATCCGGCGCACCTTGTCCACGTCCAGGCGCCCGGCCACCCCGCCGACGTGCGGCAGCCCGGCCAGCGACTGGAAGCTGCCCGCACCGAAGTCGAGCAGGTAGAACTGCACCTCCAGCGGGGTGTGGGTGAGGCCGAAGGAGGCCACCGTGGTGCGCACCACGGTCGACTTGCCGGAGCGCGGGCCGCCCACGATCAGGCCGTGGCCGGCCGCCCCCGCGTAGTCGACCTCCAGGATGTCCGTCTTCTGCTCGCGCGGCTTGTCCACGATGCCGATCGGCACCCGCAGCCGGCCCGCCGGGTAGCCGGGCGCGGTCAGTCCGCGCTCCGGCACGACCTGCAACGGCGGCAGCAGGTGGTCCATGGTCGGCGCCTCCTCCAGCGGCGGCAGCCACACCTGGTGCGCGGCCGGGCCCTGGCCGGACATCCGCTGGACGAACACGTCCAGCACGGTGTCCACCAGCGCGTCGTCCTGCTCCGGGATCTGCGGCGCGACCTCCTCCTCCACCTGGTCCGGCAGGTCGACGAAGGCCGCGGTGAACTCCACCGGGCGGGCGTTGACCCGCCGCCCGCCGGTCGACCGCTGCTGCCCCGGCGCCCGGTAGGGCCCCGAGACGTAGGCGGCCTTGAACCGGTCCATCACGTCCTCGCCGAACTTGAGGTAGCCGACACCCGGCACCGGCGGCAGGTGGTAGGCGTCCGGCACGCCGATCGCGGCCCGGGACTCCGCCGCCGAGAAGGTGCGCAGACCGATCCGGTACGAGAGGTAGGTGTCCAGGCCGCGCAGCTTGCCCTCCTCCAGGCGCTGCGAGGCCAGCAGCAGGTGCACGCCCAGCGAACGGCCGATCCGGCCGATCTGGATGAACATCTCGATGAAGTCGGGCTTGGCGCTGAGGAGCTCGGAGAACTCGTCGATGATCAGCACCAGCGAGGGCAGCGGGTCCAGCGCCGCGCCGGCCGCCCGGGCCCGCTCGTACTCGTGGATGTTGGCGTAGTTGCCCGCCGAGCGCAGCAGCTCCTGGCGGCGGTGCAGCTCGCCCTCGATCGCGTCGCGCATGCGGTCGACCAGGGTGAGCTCGCCCTCCAGGTTGGTGATCACCGCGGAGGTGTGCGGCATGTCCGCCATGCCGGAGAAGGTCGCACCGCCCTTGAAGTCGGCGAGGACGAAGTTCAGGATCTCCGAGGAGTGGGTCATCGCCAGCGCCAGCACCAGCGTGCGCAGCAGCTCCGACTTGCCGGAACCGGTCGCGCCCACGCACAGGCCGTGCGGGCCCATGCCCTCCAGCGCGGCCTCCTTGATGTCCAGGTAGACGTGCTCGCCGTTGGCGCCGACACCGATCGGCACCCGCATCCGCTCGTGCTGGGCGCGCGGGCGCCAGCTGCGGGCCACGTCGAAGGAGCCCGGGTCGCCCGAGCCCATCATGTCGGTGAAGTCGAGGTTGGACAGCAGCGGTTCGTCGTCCCCGCCGGCCGAGATCCGGTACGGCGCCAACTGCCGCGCCAGCGCCTCGGACTGCCACACCGAGAGCAGGTCCGGCTTGCCGGTGTACGTCGCGCCGGAGGCCGAGCGCAGCACCAGCTCCTCGGCGCCGACCGTGATCATCAGGTGCCCGCTGGGCTCGTCGACCTCGCCCGGCACCACCTCGATGACCGTCACGCCCTGCACGCCCTCCGGGCTCGCCAGCAGCGAGTCGTGGGGCACCCCGGCGCCGTCCATGACGACCACCAGGTGCGGCTGGTCGGCCGGCGGGGCCACCTCCCGCACGAAGCGCTGGCGGCCGGCCAGTTCGTCCTGGAGCAGGTACTCGAGGTCGCCCAGGTCGCTCGCGAACAGCCGGCGCGAGCCCGCGCCGTCGGCCTCCTTGCGGTGCTGGTTGTGCGGGAGCCACTTGGTCCACTCCCACTCCTCGGCCGCACCGGGCGCGGCCGCGACCGCCACCATCAGGTCGTCCGGCGAGTGCAGGGTGGTCAGCTGGGCGATCATCGCGCGCACGTTCCCGTACACCGAGTCCGGGTCCCCGCACACCGTGATGTGGTAGAAGGCCCGCAGCGAGACCGCCAGCGGCAGGTCCTGGAGGGTGCCGTGCGCCTTCAGGAAGGAGTGCATCGCGGCCGCCGACAGCGGCTCCAGCTCGTCCATCGGCGCGGTCTGCGGCGCCACCAGCGGCGTGGACAGCTGCACCGGCCCGAGGCCCACCCGGATCTGGGCGAAGTCGCCGTCCCCGGTGCGCCGTTCCCACAGCCGCCGGCCGTCCTCGACGATCGACCAGAGCTGGTCCGGCGCCGGGTTCAGGAACAGCAGCGCACCGCGCTGGCGCTCCGCCGTGCGGCGCACCTGGCGGCGGGTCTGCTGGAGGTACTTCAGGTAGTCGCGCCGCTCGTCGGCCATCGCGGTCGAACCGCCCTTGCGGGCCCGGACGATCTGCGCCAGCGCCATGCCGAGCGTCGAGGCGATCATCAGACCGCCCATGATCTTCATCGGCGCCGCGGCGCCCGGCGAGAAGAAGAACACCGCCGAGCCGCCCATGCCCATCATCGGCAGGAGGCTCATCAACCAGTCCTCGCCGCCCTGCCGGGGCAGTTCGGGCGGGCTCACCAGCTCCACCGGTTCGTCCGGCACGGTGGGCGGATACGCCCTGGCCGGTCGCTTGACCGTGATCACACCCATGTGTCATCCACCCCGCGGCGTCGATCGATCACTTCGGCATCAGCCCTCATGCGATATGCGTACGGTCCGTACGGGAATCCGGTGGCTGAGGACGCCCCACCCAGCGCAGCCCCCGTACCTTTGCGCAGGCGCCGATCCTAACGGTCGCTCCCGCACCGCCCGCCAGGGCCCGGTACGCACCGGCACCGGACACGAACCGAACGGGTAGGGTAACGCCGCGCCAACTCGCGGCCCGGTCGGGCCGGTTCCACAGCAACACCGAGTGCCGCCGTGCCTCGGCACCGTCAACAAGGGGGAGCGCCAAGTGCGTCGAAGGATCGAGGTGGGGGCCCTCATGGGCGAGCGCTGCGAGGTGGGCGCATGAGCGCCGCCGCGACGGGCTACTGCCGGGTGACCGTCGTCGCCCCGGACCGCCGGATCGACGTCGCCCTGCCCGAGGACGTCCCGCTCGCGGACGTCTATCCCGAGGTGCTGCGGCTGGCCAACCAGAGCCAGCCCGACGGCACCCCCACCGGCTTCCACCTGGTCCGCCGCGACGGCACGGTGCTCGACAGCGGGCTGCCGCTGGCCGCCCAGCAGGTCCGCGACGGCGACCTGCTGGCGCTGCGGCCCTTCGCCGAGTCGCTCCCGCCGGCCGTCTACGACGACGTCGCCGACGCGATCGCCAGCGCCGTCGAGGCCGACCGCCGGTTCTGGACCGCCGAGCTGATGCGCGGCTTCGGCCTGATCGGCGCCGGGGTGCTGCTCACCCTGCTCGGCTTCGCGCTCTGGTTCTCCGACCTGCGCCACGACATGCACGGCCTGCCCGGCGTCCTGGCCGGCGTCACCGCCGTCGTGCTGACCGCGCTCGCCGGGGTGCGCGCCCGGGTCTACCAGGACGCCCACGCGGCCGTCGCGCTCGGCCTCGGCGCGCTGCCGCACGCCATGATCGGCGGCAGCGGCCTCATCGCCGTCGCCCACCCGTGGGACGGTCCCGGCCGGCTCCAGTTCCTGGCCGGCTGCGTCGCCGTCCTGGTGGTCGCCGTGCTGCTGGCCGGCCTGCTGCCGGAGAGGGACGCGGTGTTCGTGGCCGCCGCCCTGGTCTCCACCGCCGGCGCGCTCGCCACCTTCGCGGCCGTCCTGCTGCCCGAGACCCCGGCCGGGCACATCGCCGCCGTCACCGGGGTCGCCGCCGTCGCCGTGGTCGGCTTCCTGCCCAGCCTCTCCGCCCGCTTCGCCCGGCTGCCGGTCGGCTTCAGCGCCCCCGGCCAGACCCGCACCCGCAGCCGCGACTACGACGAGGAGGCCGAGCGCGCCGAGGCCGTCCAGTACGAGAAGATCGCGCACCAGGCCCGCCGCGGCCACGAGGTGCTGGTCGGCCTGGTCGGCGGCTGCGCCGCGGTCGTGGTCGGCGCCTGCGCCGTCCTCGGCTTCACCGACGAGACCTTCCCCGAGCTGCTCGCGCTCGCCCTGGGCCTGACCACCATGCTGCGCGCCCGGCTGTTCCGCTACACCGCGCAGGTGCTCAGCCTCACCGTGGCCGGCCTGCTCGGCCTGAGCCTGCTGATCGTCGGGCTCTCCCTGCACACCCCGCAGTTCTTCCTGCGGGTGGCCGGTTCCACCACCGAGCTCGACCTGCGGACGATCTGGCTGACCGGCTCCATCGCCTTCGGCGCCGCGCTGCTCACCGCGATCGCCCTGGTGGTGCCGCGGCTCGGGGTCTCCCCGTTCTGGGGGCGCATCCTGGACCTGGTGGACAGCCTCACCCTGATCTCGCTGGTCCCGCTGGCGCTCGCCGTGCTGGACATCTACCGGCTGGTCCGCGGCGCCACCAGCTGACCCGGGCAGCCACCCCGAGTGCCGCCCACCCGGCCCGCCGGACGGCCGGGTGGGCGGCACTGGTACGCTTGGCCTCCGAGCGCAGCCGTCCGTCCACCGTCCCTCGTGGGCCGCGGAGTGCGGGCCGCGCTCGCGACACCGAGTTCTCGATGAGTCCTGTGTTGTCGACCAGGACCGCTCGGTAGACCCCGAAGGAGTTGCAGTGGCTCTCGCCTCTGACGTCAAGAAGCAGATCATCGCCGAGTTCGGCCAGAAGGAGGGCGACACCGGCTCCCCCGAGGTCCAGGTGGCCATGCTCTCCCGTCGCATCTCGGACCTGACCGAGCACCTCAAGACCCACAAGCACGACCACCACTCGCGTCGTGGCCTGCTGATCCTGGTCGGCCAGCGTCGTCGCCTGCTCCAGTACCTGGCCAAGAAGGACATCGAGCGCTTCCGTACGCTCGTCGACCGCCTGGGCATCCGCCGCGGTGCCGCCGGCGGCGCCCGCTAAGACCGCCGCTCGGGGCGGCTCCCCACACCGGGGAGCCGCCCCTCGCGCGTATGCCGCGGTGGTTGAACCGCGGCGCCCGCAGATAACAACTCGCGCGCACCTCCCCAGGTGGCCGAGGATTGCACCGTAGGGTTGTGGGCATGCCGGGTGATGGCGCACCAGCGCGCCACCCGGGCAGCAGGACCCGAACCCCCCGCGGGACGAAGGCTTCAAACGGAAGCCGCCCGCATCCGAGAGAGCGTCCAGACGCGGACCGCCCTTCCCGGCCCGGCAGCCGTGAGGCGCCGGTCCTCGGTAGTGGCCGTCGGAACCCCCGCAGACCGAGCGGGGCATTCCGGAGGCTTCGATCGAAGACCGGCCCGACTGCCGCCCTCCCCGAGGAGGGCCCGGGGCCCACCGCAGCAGTGACGCGGGGACGCTCTCCCGGAGAACGTACGAAAGAGGAGATCTTCCAGGTGGAAGAGAACGTGTTCTACGCCGAGGCCGTGATCGACAACGGTTCCTTCGGCACCCGTACCATCCGCTTCGAGACGGGCCGCCTGGCCCGTCAGGCCGCCGGTTCCGCCGTGGCCTACCTGGACGACGACACCATGGTGCTGTCGGCCACCAGCGCGTCCAAGCAGCCGAAGGAGCACTTCGACTTCTTCCCGCTGACCGTGGACGTCGAGGAGCGGATGTACGCCGCGGGCCGCATCCCCGGCTCGTTCTTCCGTCGCGAGGGCCGGCCCTCCGAGGACGCGATCCTCACCTGCCGCCTGATCGACCGCCCGCTGCGCCCGTCCTTCGTCAAGGGCCTGCGCAACGAGGTCCAGGTCGTCGTCACCGTGATGGCGCTCAACCCCGACCACCTGTACGACGTGGTCGCCATCAACGCCGCCTCCGCCTCCACCCAGCTGGCGGGCCTGCCGTTCTCCGGCCCGATCGGCGGCGTGCGCGTCGCGCTGATCAACGGCCAGTGGGTCGCCTTCCCGACCCACAGCGAGCTGGAGTCGGCCGTCTTCGACATGGTCGTCGCCGGTCGCGTCCTGCCGGACGGCGACGTCGCGATCATGATGGTCGAGGCCGAGGCCACCGACAAGACCGTCAAGCTGGTCGAGGGCGGCGCCGACGCGCCGACCGAGGAGGTCGTCGCCTCCGGCCTGGAGGCCGCGAAGCCGTTCATCAAGGTCCTGTGCGCCGCGCAGTCCCAGCTGGCCGCCCAGGCCGCCAAGCCGACCGGCGAGTTCCCGGTCTTCCTGGACTACCAGGACGACGTCCTCGCCGCGCTGACCGCCGCCGTCAAGGACGAGCTCGCCCAGGCCCTGACCATCGCGGGCAAGCAGGAGCGCAACAACGAGCTGGACCGCGTCAAGGCGCTGGCCGCCGAGAAGCTGCTGCCCGAGTTCGAGGGCCGCGAGAAGGAGATCAGCGCCGCCTACAACGCGCTGACCAAGAAGATCGTCCGCGAGCGCGTCATCAAGGACAAGATCCGCATCGACGGCCGCGGCGTCACCGACATCCGCACCCTGGCCGCCGAGGTCGAGGCCATCCCGCGGGTGCACGGCTCGGCCCTGTTCGAGCGCGGCGAGACCCAGATCCTGGGCGTCACCACGCTGAACATGCTGCGCATGGAGCAGCAGCTGGACACGCTCTCCCCGGAGACGCGCCGCCGCTACATGCACAACTACAACTTCCCGCCGTACTCCGTCGGTGAGACCGGCCGCGTGGGCTCGCCCAAGCGCCGCGAGATCGGCCACGGCGCGCTGGCCGAGCGCGCCCTGCTGCCGGTGCTGCCGACCCGCGAGGAGTTCCCGTACGCCATCCGCCAGGTCTCCGAGGCGCTCAGCTCCAACGGCTCCACCTCGATGGGCTCGGTCTGCGCCTCGACCATGTCGCTGCTGAACGCCGGTGTGCCGCTGAAGGCCGCCGTCGCCGGCATCGCCATGGGCCTGATCTCCCAGGAGATCGACGGCGAGACCCACTACGTCACGCTGACCGACATCCTCGGCGCCGAGGACGCGTACGGCGACATGGACTTCAAGGTCGCCGGTACCCGCAACTTCATCACCGCCCTCCAGCTGGACACCAAGCTGAACGGCATCCCGGCGTCGGTGCTCGCCGCCGCGCTGAAGCAGGCCAAGGACGCCCGCCTGCACATCCTCGACGTGATGAACGAGGCCATCGACTCGCCCGACGAGATGTCCCCGAACGCGCCGCGCATCATCACCATCAAGATCCCGGTGGACAAGATCGGTGAGGTCATCGGCCCCAAGGGCAAGATGATCAACCAGATCCAGGAGGACACCGGCGCCGAGATCACGATCGAGGACGACGGCACCATCTACATCGGTGCCGCCGACGGCCCGGCCGCCGAGGCCGCCCGCACCACGATCAACCAGATCGCCAACCCGACCATGCCGGAGGTCGGCGAGCGCTACCTGGGCACCGTGGTCAAGACCACGACGTTCGGCGCGTTCGTGTCGCTGATGCCGGGCAAGGACGGCCTGCTGCACATCTCGCAGATCCGCAAGCTGGCCGGCGGCAAGCGCGTGGAGAACGTCGAGGACGTCCTCGGCGTCGGCGCCAAGGTCCAGGTCGAGATCGCCGAGATCGACCCGCGCGGCAAGCTCTCGCTGATCCCGGTCGTCGAGGGCGAGGAGGGCGGCGAGGCCGCTTCCGAGTGAAGCGCCGCTAGCTGACCCCCGCGGCCCGTACGCCTCCCGGCGTGCGGGCCGCACCCCGTTGTCCACGTGTTCGTCCGTACGTGCCTTCCGCGCGTGCGTTTCCTCTGGAGGTACCCCCCGTGGCGCAGGCCCCGGCGGTAAAGCAGCGTCCCGGCACCACCCGGACCCTGCTCAAGGGCGTCGACGGCGCCGGCACGGTGCGCCGCACCGTGCTCCCCGGCGGCCTTCGGGTCGTCACCGAAACCCTGCCGACGGTGCGCTCCGCGACCTTCGGCATCTGGGTCGGCGTCGGGTCGCGGGACGAGACCCCGCAGCTCAACGGCGCCACCCACTACCTGGAGCACCTGCTCTTCAAGGGCACCGAGCGGCGCAGCGCGCTGGACATCTCGGCCGCCCTGGACGCGGTCGGCGGCGAGATGAACGCCTTCACCGCGAAGGAGAACACCTGCTACTACGCCCGGGTCCTGGACACCGACCTGCCGCTGGCCATCGACGTGGTCTGCGACATGCTCACCGGTTCGCTGATCCGCCCGGAGGACGTCGAGGCCGAGCGCGGCGTCATCCTGGAGGAGATGGCGATGGCCGAGGACGACCCGGGCGACGTGGTGCACGACCTGTTCGCCAAGGTGATCTTCGGCAGCGGCCCGCTCGGCCGCCCGATCCTCGGCACCCAGGAGACCATCAGGACGCTCACCCGGGACCAGATCGCCGGCTTCTACCGCCGCCGCTACCGGCCCGAGCACCTGGTCGTCGCCGCGGCCGGCAACCTCGACCACCGCAAGGTGGTCAAGCAGGTCGAGCAGGCCTTCGCGCCGGTGCTGGCGGCCTCCACCGCCGCCCCCGCCGAGGCCCGCCGCGGCGTGAAGGCGCTGCGCACGGCCGGCCGGGTCGAGGTGCTCAACCGCTCCACCGAGCAGGCCCACCTGGTGCTGGGCGTGCCCGGCGTGCCGCGGCACGACGAGCGCCGCTGGGCGATGGGCGTGCTCAACGCGGCGCTGGGCGGCGGGATGAGCTCCCGGCTGTTCCAGGAGATCCGGGAGAAGCGCGGCCTGGCGTACTCGGTCTACTCGTACTCCTCGTCCTACGCGGACAGCGGCCTGTTCGGCATCTACGCCGGCTGCCAGCCCAAGCGGGTCGAGGAGGTGCTGCGGATCTGCCGCGCCGAGCTGGCCAAGGTGGTCGAGGAGGGCATCACCGAGGAGGAGCTGCGGCGGGCGATCGGCCAGATCTCCGGTTCCACCGTGCTCGGCATGGAGGACACCGGCTCGCTGATGAACCGGATCGGCAAGGCCGAGCTCAGCTACGGGCACCACCTGTCGGTGGACGAGATGCTGGAGCGGATCGCGTCGGTGACCCTGGAGGACGTCCACGCGGTGGCCCGTGATGTGCTGGGCGCGTACCGGCCGTCGCTCGCCCTGATCGGCCCGGTCAACGACAAGCGGGCCGCCAAGCTCGCCGATCTGCTGGTCTGATCCGCCGATTTCCGGGTGAGAGGAATTTTGCTATGACGCTGCGTGTCGCCGTGATCGGCGCCGGGGGACGGATCGGCTCCGAGGCGGTCAAGGCCGTCGAGGCCGCACCGGACCTGGAGCTGGTCGCCACCCTCGGCCGCGGGTCGAAGCCGCAGGAGCTGACCGAGGCGGGGGCGCAGGTCGCGGTCGAGCTGACCCACCCGGACTCGGTGATGGGGAACCTGGACTACTGCCTGCACCACGGCATCCACGTGGTCACCGGCACCACCGGCTGGACGGACGAGCGGCTCGCCACCGTCCGCGGCTGGCTGGACGAGGCCCCGGAGCTCGGCCTGCTGATCGCGCCGAACTTCTCCATCGGCGCCATCCTCGGCATGAAGTTCTCCCAGGTCGCCGCCCGGTACTTCGAGTCGGTCGAGGTGGTCGAGCTGCACCACGACCGCAAGGCCGACGCCCCCAGCGGCACCGCCACCCGCACCGCCCAGCTGATCGCCGCGGCCCGGGCCGAGGCCGGCCGCCCGCCGCAGCAGGATCCGACCACCCACAGCCTGCCCGGCGCGCGCGGCGCCGACGTGGACGGGGTGCCGGTGCACGCGGTGCGGCTGCGCGGCCTGCTCGCCCACCAGCAGGTGATGTTCGGCGACACCGGCGAGACGCTCACCATCCGGCACGACTCGCTGCACCACAGCAGCTTCATGCCGGGCATCCTGCTGGGCGTGCGCAAGGTCGTCGACACGCCGGGGCTGACCTTCGGCCTCGAACACTTCCTGGACCTGTGACCGTGCCGATCCCCAGGAGCGCGTCATGACCTCCCGTACCGGATTCTTCGTCCTGTCCGGCGTGCTGCTGCTGGTCGCCCTGGTCTGCGTGGGCGAGGGCGTCCAGCTGATCGCGACCGGCAAGCCGCTCGGCATCGGCATCGGGGTCTGCGCCTTCGTGATCCCGGTGATCGGCGTCTGGTTCCTGCGCCAGACCGTCCGCTTCGGCCGGGACAGCGAGCGGCTGGCCCGCGAGCTGGAGGCCGAGGGCGGCCTGCCGGTGGACGAGCTGAAGCGCAGCAAGGGCGGGCGGATCGACCGGGCCTCGGCCGACGCGGTGTTCGCCCGCCGCCAGGCCGAGGCCCGGGACGCGCCGGGCGACTGGCGGGTCTGGTTCCGCCTCGCCGTGGCCTACGCCGACGCCGGCGACACCCCGCGCGCCCGCAAGACCATGCAGCACGCCATCAAGCTGCACAGCACCGAACCCGCAAGGAGTAACGCGTGAGCGACGAACCGACGGCCCCCAGCTTCCGCAGCGACGTGACGGTGGAGCTGGTCCGCAGCGCCGCCGCCGACTCGGACGTCATCTGGGCGGCCCGGGTCTCGACCGCGGGCGAGCAGTCCCTGGAGGCCCTCCAGCAGGACCCGGAGAAGTCCAAGGGCCTGATCAACTTCCTGATGCGCGACCGGCACGGCACGCCCTTCGAGCACAACTCGATGACCTTCTTCATCAGCGCGCCGATCTTCGTGTTCCGGGAGTTCCACCGGCACCGCAGCGGCTGGTCGTACAACGAGGAGTCCGGCCGCTACCGCGAGCTCCAGCCGGTCTTCTACGTCCCGGGCGAGGAGCGCAAGCTGGTCCAGCAGGGCCGCCCCGGCAAGTACGAGTTCCACGAGGGCACGCCCGAGCAGCACCGGACCACGACCGGGGCGATGGAGGCCGCGTACCGCGAGGCCTACGCCCGCTACCAGGAGATGCTGGCCGCCGGGGTGGCCCGCGAGGTGGCCCGCGCGGTGCTGCCGGTGGGCCTGTTCTCCTCGATGTACGCGACCTGCAACTCGCGCTCGCTGATGCACTTCCTGTCGCTGCGCACCCGGCGGGAGAACTCGGCGGTGCCGTCCTTCCCGCAGCGCGAGATCGAGATGGTCGCCGAGCAGATGGAGGAGCACTGGGCCCGGCTCATGCCGCTCACCCATGCGGCCTTCGAGAAGCACGGCCGAGTCGCCCCCTGACCTGGGACGACAGGCATATGGGCAGAGTGTCTGGCATGTCTGGATTGCGGCTTTTCTAGCCGCTCCCTACATTCGTGAACACGGATTCCGGTGCTGCCCGAACCCCCGAGCGGGCAGCACCGGGATCCCATGTCCGCGCACCGACGCGCTACACCTGTCCGAACACTGGACCGGCATGGGTAACGCCCCACCGCCTACGAGTAGCTTTGGACGCATGGCTCCGACCTCCACCCCCCAGACGCCGTTCGGCCGGGTCCTGACCGCGATGGTCACCCCGTTCACCGCCGACGGCGCGCTCGACCTCGACGGCGCCCAGCGCCTCGCCACGCACCTCGTGGACTCCGGCAACGACGGCCTCGTCGTCAACGGCACCACCGGTGAGTCCCCGACCACCAGCGACGCCGAGAAGGCCCAGCTGGTCCGCGCCGTGGTCGAGGCGGTCGGGGACCGCGCCCACGTGGTGGCCGGCGTCGGCACCAACGACACCCACCACAGCGTCGAACTGGCCCGGCAGGCGGAGGCCGCCGGTGCGCACGGCCTGCTGGTCGTCACGCCGTACTACAGCAAGCCCCCGCAGGAGGGCCTGTACCGGCACAACACCGCCGTCGCCGACGCCACCGGGCTGCCGGTCATGCTGTACGACATCCCGGGCCGCAGCGGGGTCGCGCTGAGCCACGAGACGCTGGTCCGCCTCGGCGAGCACCCGCGGATCGTCGCCAACAAGGACGCCAAGGGCGACCTCGGCGCCGCGGCCTGGGCGATCGCCCGCGCCGACCTCGCCTGGTACTCCGGCGACGACATCCTCAACCTGCCGCTGCTGTCCGTCGGAGCCGTCGGCGTGGTCAGTGTCGTCGGGCACGTGGTGGCGGGAGACCTGCGGGCGATGATCGAGGCCTTCCTGGCGGGTGATGTGGTCAAGGCCACGAGCATCCACCAGCGTCTGCTGCCGGTGTTCAGCGGTATGTTCCGCACCCAGGGCGTGATCCTCACCAAGGCGGCGCTGGAACTCCAGGGCCTGCCGGCCGGCCCGCTGCGGCTGCCGCTGGTCGGAGCGACGCCCGAGGAGATCGAGCGACTGAGGCAGGATCTCGCCTCCGGCGGGGTACACCTCTAGCAGACACGGACGTGCGCGCCCCGGCTCGCCGGACCCCAGGGTCCGCCGCTGGACCGGACCGAAGGCGCGAGAGCACAGACCCAGTAGGAAAACGACACTGAGTACGCACGCCATATGTCTCCAGGGGGAGGACCCCGGGCATGTGGCGTGCGTCGTGAGGAGAGTCTTTTGAGCCACCCGCACCCCGAGCTCGGCGCGCCCCCGGCACTGAAGGAGGGCGCCCTCCGCATCACTCCGCTCGGCGGCCTCGGCGAGATCGGCCGCAACATGACGGTCCTCGAGTACGGCGACCGCATCCTGATCATCGACTGCGGCGTCCTCTTCCCCGAGGACGAGCAGCCCGGCGTGGACCTGATCCTCCCGGACTTCACCTACATCCGGGACCGCCTCGACAAGGTCGACGGCATCGTCCTCACCCACGGGCACGAGGACCACATCGGAGCCGTCCCGTTCCTCCTGCGGGAGAACCCGGACATCCCGCTGATCGGCTCCAAGCTGACCCTGGCGCTGATCGAGGCGAAGCTCGCCGAGCACCGCATCCGGCCGTACGTGCTGGAGGTCAAGGAGGGGGAGCGCGAGCGCATCGGCCCCTTCGACTGCGAGTTCATCGCGGTCAACCACTCCATCCCGGACGCCCTGGCGGTGGCGGTCCGCACCCCCGCCGGCATGGTCGTGGCCACCGGCGACTTCAAGATGGACCAGCTGCCGCTGGACGGCCGCCTGACCGACCTGCCGACCTTCGCCAAGCTGGCGGAGGAGGGCATGGACCTGCTGCTGGTGGACTCCACCAACGCCGAGGTCCCCGGCTTCATCCCGCACGAGCGGGACATCTCGGCGGCGCTGCGGAACGTCTTCGCGAACGCCGACCGGCGGATCATCGTGGCCTCGTTCGCGAGCCACGTGCACCGCATCCAGCAGGTGCTGGACGCCGCCCACGAGTACGGCCGGAAGGTCGCCTTCGTCGGCCGCTCGATGGTCCGCAACATGGGCATCGCCCGTGACCTCGGCTACCTGAAGGTCCCCGGCAACATGGTCGTGGACGTCAAGCAGCTGGACGACCTGCCGGACAAGCAGGTCGTGCTGATCTGCACCGGTTCGCAGGGCGAGCCGATGGCGGCGCTGTCCCGGATGGCCAACCGCGACCACCAGATCCGCATCGTCGAGGGCGACACCGTCGTCCTGGCCTCCTCGCTCATCCCGGGCAACGAGAACGCCGTCTACCGGGTGATCAACGGCCTGACCCGCTGGGGCGCCAAGGTCGTGCACAAGGGCAACGCCAAGGTGCACGTCTCCGGCCACGCGTCGGCCGGCGAGCTGCTGTACTTCTTCAACATCTGCAAGCCGCGCAACCTGATGCCGGTCCACGGCGAGTGGCGCCACCTGCGCGCGGCCGCCGAGCTGGGCGTCGCCACCGGGGTGCCGCGCAACCGTGTGGTCATCGCCGAGGACGGCGTCTGCGTCGACCTGGAGGGCGGCGTCGCCCGGATCGTCGGCAAGGTGCAGGCCGGGTACGTCTACGTGGACGGCTCCTCGGTCGGCGACATCACCGAGGCCTCGCTCAAGGACCGCAGGATCCTCGGCGAGGAGGGCTTCATCTCGGTCTTCGTCGCGGTCGATTCCGCCAACGGCAAGATCATCGGCGGCCCGAGCATCCAGGCCCGCGGCTCCGGCATCGACGACAACGCGTTCGTCCCGGTGGTCGCCAGGCTCCAGGAGGCACTGGACCGCTCGGCGAGCGACGGCGTACTGGACCCCCGTCAGGTGCAGCAGCTGGTCCGCCGGACCATCGGCAAGTGGGTCGCGGACAACTACCGCCGCCGGCCGATGATCCTGCCGGTCGTGGTCGAGGTCTGACGCTCGCTCACCACCGGCTGAGGCTGGTTTGACGTGGGGCGACCCGGTGCGTAGTGTTCTCCGGGTTGCCCCACGGGACGGCCCCTCGGAAACGGGCTCGAATCTGAATTCGAGAACGACCGGGGAAAACGGACCGAGAAACTCTGCTAGAGTTCGGGAGCGCCGAAAGGCGAAAGCAAATCGGATGAATTGAAACTCCGGAAAACGGAGCGGAAAACGTCTGATAAGCTGGGAACACGAAAGAACGAAGCCCGGAGGGCCTGCCGGAAGGCAGTCCGAAGGAAGCGTCCGTTCCTT
>NZ_JBVKDS010000029.1:0-62165 GCF_055633695.1 Kitasatospora sp. NPDC114501
TCCCTCGCCGGCACCGCACGCACCCAGATCATCAAGATCGCCGCAGCCGAATCAGCCATCGCCGTCATCGTCGGCACCCTCCTCGCCGCCACCGCCACCACCCTCGCCGCACTCACCCAACACCTCTCACTCGACCGACTCACCACCAACCCGACCACCGTGATCCCCTGGACCCAGATCAGCGAGACCATCGCACTCTGCGCCCTCGTCACCCTGGCCACCGCAGCACAAGCAACCACACGCGCAACCCGCCAACGAGCAATCGAAGCCGCAGGCATCCGCGAATAAGACACGACCGGCCGACACGCACGCGAACCGCGGACGGCCACCGGAGAGGACGGGGTGAACTCCCATGGGGCTCAGCGCAGGGATTCTGGACACGATCGGCAACACCGCCCTGATACGGCTGGTGCGCGTCGACGACGGCTTCCCCGGGCAGCTCTTCGCCAAGTTGGAGGGCTTCAACCCGACCGGCAGCGTGGAGGACCGCTCCGCCGTCGCCGCGGTGGACGAACTGCTCCGGCGCGGCGAGATGGTCGCGGGCTCGACCCTGGTGGCCGAAACCGGCTCCGTCGACTTCGCGGTCAGCCTGGCCCAGGCCTGCCGTAGCCGCAGGATCGAGTTGGTCTGCGTCGCCAGCCCTGCGGTCCGTTCGGCCGTCGGCGGGCTGCTGCGGGCCTACGGCGCCCAGGTCGAGGTGCCGGACGGCGACGCCGCGGACGAGTCGGCGCGGGAGGCCGCCGCCCGCGAGCTCGCGGCGCGGATCGGCGGGTACTGGCCCGGACCGCACAGCGCGCTGCGCCGTGCCCAGTCCGACCCGGGCGCGGCACGCGAGATCCTCGAAGGCGTCGACGGCCCGCCTGACCTGGTGATCTGCGCCGCGGACAGCCCGGCGGTCCTGCGCGGCTGCGCCGAGCGGATCCGGTTGTCGGGCCTGGCCACCGAGCTGGTCGCGGTCCACCTGGTCGCCGAGGCCGATGATCCGATGCCGCCGGATCCGGGTGTCGAAGGGGTGCGCCACCGGCTCCGGATCGACCGGGCGACGGCTGTTCGGGCCTGCCGGCGCCTGGTCGAGCGGGAGGCGATCCTCGCCGGGCCGCGCTCCGGGGCGGCCCTGGCAGCCTTCGAGCAGCTCGCCGGCGGGCTGGCGCCCGACGCCAAGGTCGTCGTGGTCTTCCCGGACAAGGGCCAGCGCTACCTGGACTCGATCTACTCCTGACCGCCGCCGGCTCCCGGAGGGGTGCGTCCAGGAGCCGGGACCGCCCGGGCCGGAGCCGTACCCGTCGTAACATCCGGACCCCGTTCCCGGGGTTCCCGACAGAAGGAACGTCATGCTGATCCTGCGAAACTCCGAGGTTCGCGAGATCCTCGCCACCCACCGCGACCTGGTCGTCGAGGCGGTCGGCGACACCTACCGCAGGCACGACGAGGGTCTGACCACGGTGCCGCACTCGATCTTCCTCCGCTTCCCGGACATGCCCAGAGACCGCATCATCGGCTTGCCCGCCTATGTGCGCGGCGGCGAGGAGCCCTCGTCGATGGGGATGAAGTGGATCGCCTCCTTCCCGGGCAACGTCGCGCGCGGGATCGACCGGGCCAGCGCCGTCATCGTGCTCAACGACCCGGAGACCGGTCGGCCGACGGCGCTGATCGAGGGCTCCGAGATCTCGGCGCACCGCACCGCCGCCAGCGCGGCGATCGGTGCCCGGGCGCTGTCGGTGGAGGCCGAGCCCGAGGAACTCGCCCTGATCGGCTGCGGCCCGATCAACCGTCAGGTGCTGTACTACCTGCGCGACGCCTTCCCGAGCCTGAGCCGGCTGCGGCTGTTCGACCTCGACCGCGAGCGGGCCGGGCAGTTCGGCGAGGAGGCCGCGCGGCGGTACGGTCTGGCGGTGACGATCGGCGACTCGGTGGCCGAGACGATCGCGGACCAGCGCCTGATCGCCCTCGCCACCACCGCGCCCGCGCCCCACCTCGACCTCGGGCCGGCGGCCAAGGACGCGACCGTCCTGCACGTCTCGCTGCGCGACCTGCACGTGGAGGAGATCCTCGCCGCGCAGAACGTGGTGGACGACGCCGACCACGTCTCCCGTGAGCAGACCTCGGTGCACCTGGCCGAACAGGCCAGCGGCAACCGGGACTTCATCGACGCCGAGATCGGTGCGATCCTGCGCGACCCGGCCGCGTTCCGGCGCGACCCGGCCCGCCGGGCGATCTACTCGCCGTTCGGTCTCGGCAGCCTCGACATCGCGCTCGCCGACCGCATCCGCGGCCTCGCGCAGGCGGCCTCCCTGGGCGTCGTCGTCGACGGCTTCCTGCCGGGCGAGTAACCCTCCCGCAGTCGGTTCCCGCCGGTCCCGTGGCCCCCTCGGCCGCGGGGCCGGCGTCGTCGTTCACGGGCCGGTGCGGGGCCCGTACGGTGCCGGGCGGCCCGAGGCCAGGCGAAGTATAGAACGCGGTATAGACGTCGCGCCGAGGATCTCCTTCGACGGGGAAGGCGCGTACCGCGGGGTGCCGTGGGGCGCCCCGATCCGCGTTTCCCGTCCCTCACCGATCGTCCGTCGGCCGGCATGCCCGCCAGCCGACCGTTCGTCAGGAGTACCGATGGAAGAGCAGACCGACCTCCGCCGCTACCGCGTCGTCCTCAACGACGAGGAGCAGTACTCGATCTGGTGGGCCGACCGCGACCTGCCCGCCGGCTGGCGGGCCGAGGGTACCGAGGGTTCCAAGGACGAGTGCCTGGCCCACATCGACCAGGTCTGGACGGACATGCGCCCGGCCAGCCTGCGTCGCCGCATGGAGACCGCGGCCAGCTGAGGGTGTCCGGTGGATCGGACGGGCCCCGTCCCGCCCGAACCACCCGACACGCCCTCAGTCCACCCCTCCGCCGCCACCGCGTAGTCCCCGATCAGGAGTGTCCACGATGAACCCGCCAGTGCCGAGCGACGAGGCCGCCCTGCTCGCGCAGCTCGTGGCCCAGCAGGCCGACCTGACGCCGCACACGGTCGCGGTGACGGACGGCACGAGCTCCCTCGGCTACGCCGAGCTCGACGCCCGGGCCAACCGGCTGGCCCACCACCTGCTGGAGGCCGGGGTCACCCCGGACACCGTGGTGGGGGTCCGCCTGCCCCGGAGCGTCGAGCTCGTCGTCGCGCTGCTGGGTGTCTGGCGGGCCGGCGGCGGCTACCTGCCGCTCACTCCGGACCTGCCGGCGGCCCGGCTGGCCCGGCTGGTCGGCGACAGCGGGGCCGGCCTGGTGATCACCGACGCCGCCTCGGCGCAGGCCGTCCGGGAGGCGGGCGCCAGCCCGATCGTCCTCGACGGCTCGGCCGAGTGGCTCGACGCCCTGCCGGTGACGGCCCCCGAGGTGCGGCCGGCGGCGGAGCACCTCGCCTACGTCATCTACACCTCCGGCTCGACCGGTGAGCCCAAGGGTGTCGCGATCACCCACGGCGGCATCGCCAACCGGGTCCGCTGGGTCGTGCGCGAGTGCGGGCTGACCGAGCGGGACACGGTGCTGCAGAAGACCGCGATCACCTTCGACGCCCACTGCTGGGAGGTGTTCGCCCCGCTGATCAGCGGTGGCACCGTCGCCCTGGCGCCGGTGGGCGTGGAGGCCGACCCGGCCGCCATGCTGCGGGCCGTCGCGGACCGCCGCGCCACCGTGCTGCAGGTCGTGCCGTCGGTGCTCCGGCTGCTGCTGGAGGAGGACGGCTGGGAGCGCTGCGACGCGCTGCGGCTGCTGTTCTCCGCGGGTGAGCCGCTGACCAGGGAGCTGGTCTCCGCGGTGCGGGGCAAGGCGCGCGGGGTCCAGGTGTGGAACACCTACGGCCCGACCGAGTGCTCCATCGACGTCACGGCGCACCGGGTCGACCCCGAGGCGCTCGCCGGGCCGGTGCCGATCGGCCGGCCCATCACCGGCATGCGGGTCCTGGTCGTGGACGCCGCCGACCGCCCGCTCGGCCCCGGCCGGGCCGGCGAGCTGCTGGCCGGCGGTGTCGGCCTGGCCCGCGGCTACCTCGGCCGCCCGGCGATGACCGCCGAGCGCTTCGTCCCCGACCCGTTCGCCGGCGACGGCTCCCGGCTCTACCGGACCGGGGACCGGGTGCGCTGGCGCAACGACGGGGTCCTGGAGTACCTGGGCCGGATCGACGACCAGCTCAAGATCAACGGCGTGCGCGTCGAGCCCGCCGAGATCGAGGCCGCGCTGCTCGCCCACCCGTCGGTGCTGATGACCGCGGTGGTCGGGTACGAGACCTCGAACGGCGACAAGCGACTCGCCGCGCACTACGTCCTGCGCCCGGACGCGCCGAGGGCCGGCTCAGCCGAGCTGCGCCGCTTCCTGGCCGGGGTGCTCGCCCCGGCGATGGTCCCGGGCAGCTTCGTCGAGCACGCCGCGCTCCCGCTCGGGCCGACCGGCAAGATCGACCGCAAGGCCCTGGCGGTGCCCGCCGCCGGCTCGGGCGGTGTGCGGCGCGCCCCGGCGACGGAGGCCGAGCAGCTGGTCGCCGGAGCCTGGCGCACCGTGCTGGGCGCCGACGAGGTCGGCCTCGACGACGACTTCTTCGACCTCGGCGGCACCTCCCTGCAGCTGACCCGCCTGGTGACCCGGCTGCGCGACCTGTCCGGGTCCGCGATCGCCCTGCGCGGGCTGTTCGGCGCCACCACCGTCGCGGCGCAGGCCGAGCTGCTGGGCGCGGCCGCGGAGCCGGGCCCGAAGCCCGTCGACCGTGGCCGGCCGCTGCCGCTGTCGCCCGGCCAGCAGCGCATCTGGTTCTCCGAGCGGCTGCGCTCGGGCGTCGGCGAGTGGGTGTCCGGGCTCGTCCTGCCGGTGCCGGCCGACGCCGGGGTGCCGGCGGTCCAGCGCGCGCTCGACCTGCTGGTCGAGCGGCACGAGGCGCTGCGCAGCCGCTTCCCCGAGATCGACGGTGTCCCGGTCCAGATCGTCGACCCGCCGGCCGCCGTCGGGCTGCGGGTGGTGCGCGGCGGCGCCGAGGCGGTGCCCGGCGTGCTGCGCACCGAGCAGCAGGAGGGCTTCGACCTCGCGACCGGCCCGCTGCTGCGCGCGGTGCTGGTCGAGGACGGGACCGACCGCACGCTGTGCCTGCTGATCCACCACATCGCCTCCGACGGCTGGTCGACCGGCATCCTCGAGCGCGAGTTCACCGAGCTCCTCGGGGCGCTCGCCGCCGGCCGCACGCCCGAGCTGCCGGCCCTGCCGATCCAGTACGGCGACTACGCGGTCTGGCAGCAGGAAGCCGCCAAGGACCCCCGGACCGAGCGTGAACTCGACCACTGGGCTCAGGAGTTGGACGGCATCACGGCGCTGCGCCTGCCCACCGACCGGCCGCGTCCGGCGGTCCGCGACGCCCGCGGCTCGATCGTCCCGCTGGAGATCGACGCCGAGCGGAGCGAGGCCCTGGACCGGCTGGCCCGCAAGGTCGGCGCCACCAGGTTCACCGTGCTGCTCACCGCCTTCGCCGCCCTGCTCGGACGGCACGGCGGAAGCTGGGACCTGCCGATCGGCACGCCCGTCGCGGGCCGTGAGTTCCCGCAGACCGAGGGCGTGGTCGGCTTCTTCCTCAACAGCCTGGTGCTGCGCGCCCGCCTGGAGCCGGAGCTGTCCTTCACGGAGGCCACGGACCGGCTCGGACGGACCGTCAAGAGCGCGCTCGAGCACCAGTCGCTGCCCTTCGACCGGCTGGTCGAGCGGCTCGCGCCCGAGCGCGACCTCTCCCGCACCCCGATCTTCCAGGCCGCCTTCGACTACCACGACGCCGACTTCAACGCCCTGATCGCCGAGGACGCGCCGGTCGAGTCGCTCGCCGAGATGTGGCACGCCACCCACACCGACCTGACCCTGATCCTGCGCCTGCGCTCCGACGGCTCGCTGGTCGGCGGCCTGGAGTACGCGACCGCGCTGTTCGACCAGGCGACCGTGCGCCGGATGACCGAGCACCTGCTGCGGATCGTCGAGGTCGCCGCGACCGCGCCGCACCTCGCGCTGGCCGAGCTGCCGCTGCTCTCGGAGGCCGAGTCCCGGACCGTGGCCGACTGGGGCACCGGCGAGGCCGTGGATGAGGTGGCGCCGGCCTCGGTGCCCGCCCTGGTGGCCCGGCGCGCCGCGGAGACCCCGGACGCGGTCGCGCTGGTCGGCGAGGACGCCGTCTGGACCTACGCCCGGCTGGACGACTACGCGGGACGGCTGGCGGCCCGACTGCGCGCGGCCGGCGTCGGCGCCGAGGACGTGGTCGTCGTCGCCATGGACCGGGGGCCGCGGCTGATCGCGGCTCTGCTGGCGGTCTGGAAGGCGGCCGGCGCCTACCTGCCGGTCGATCCGACCTTCCCGGCCGACCGCGTCGCCCGGATGGCGGAGGCCGCCGGAGCCCGGACGCTGCTCACCGACAGGCCGAACGGCGAGCGGTTCGCCGCCGCCTCGGACTCCTGGACGGTGCTGGACGTCGACCGCGAGCAGGCGGTGATCGAGGGCTGCGAGCCGCTCGCCCAGGCCTCGGACGACCTCGACCGGCTCGCCTACCTCATCTTCACCTCGGGCTCGACCGGCCGCCCGAAGGGTGTCGCGGTCACCCACCGCGGCCTGGCCAACCACGTCCGGTGGGCCGCGCGCACCCTCGTCGCGGCCGCGCCCGGCGGTGGCGCGCTGTTCTCCTCGATCGCCTTCGACCTGGTGGTGCCGAACGTCTGGGCGCCGCTGACCACGGGTGAGCGGGTCTGGCTGCAGGCCCAGGACGGCGACCTCTACGAGCTCGGCGACCACCTGGCCAAGGCCGGTCCGTTCGGCTTCCTCAAGCTGACGCCGAGCCACCTGCAGGTGCTCACCGACCGGCTCGGTCCCGAGCGCTGCGCCGAACTGGTGGGCGAGCACGGCCTGATCGTCGCGGCGGGCGAGCGGTTGCCCGCAGCGCTGGCCCGCCCCTGGGCCGCCGCCCTCGGCGACGGCCGGCTGATCAACGAGTACGGCCCCACCGAGACCTCCGTCGGCACCTGCGTGTTCCCGGTGGACAATCCGGTACTCGGCGACGAGGTGCCGATCGGCCGACCGCTGCCCGGCATGGTCATGCGGGTGCTCGACGAGCGGATGCGGCCGGTCCCGGTCGGAGTGGTCGGCGAACTCCACGTCGGTGGCACCGGGGTGGGGCGCGGCTACCACGGCCGGCCCGGCCTGACCGCCGAACGCTTCCTGCCCGACCCGCTCGGCGCCCCCGGAACCCGCCTCTACCGCACCGGTGACCTGGTGCGCTGGACGGTGCACGGCCAGGTGGAGTTCGTCGGCAGGATCGACGAACAGGTCAAGATCCGCGGCTTCCGGGTCGAGCCCGGCGAGGCCCGCTCGGTGCTGCTGGAGCACCCGGCGGTGCGGGACGCGGCCGTGGTCCCGGTGCCGAGGCCCTCCGGCGAGCTCCAACTCGCCGCGTACTGCGTGCTCGCCGACCCGGCGCAGCCGGCCCCCGCCGACGCGGAGCTGGCGGCGCACTGTGCGCGGGCGCTGCCCGACTACATGGTTCCGGCCTCCTTCACGGTGCTCGACCGGATCCCGCTCAACGCGAACGGCAAGCTCGACCGCTCGGCCCTGCCCGAGCCCGAAGCCAAGGCCACGGCCAGTGCCCCCACCGGCCCGCGCGACCTCGGCGAGCAACTGGTCTTCGAGATCTGGCAGGACCTGCTGGGCGGGCCGGTCGGGATCGAGGAGAACTTCTTCCAGGCCGGCGGCAGCTCGATCCTCGCGATCCAGCTGGTGGCCCGGCTGCGTGAGGCCTTCCAGCTCCAGATCGGGGTGCGCAACGTCTTCGAGGCGCCCACGATCGCCGAAATGGCCCGGTTGATCGAAGACATGATCCGCCAGGACGACGCCGCGCAGGGCGCGGGCCCGGACTCCCAGAAGGGACACAACGCGTGAACGACATGGTCGAGCCGGCGCCGGTGCGCGGTACCCAGCCCACCTCCCGCGAGGACCTGTTCCGCACGAGGCTGCGGGCCGCCGGGGCCGCGCGCCGCGAGGCATTCCCCCGGGCCGACCGGTCCCGCCCGCTGCGGCTGGGTGACGGTCAGCAGCAGATGTGGTTCCTCAACAGGCTGGATCCGGAGAGCAACGAGTACGTCGTGCCGCTGGCGCTGCGTCTGCGCGGCGCCCTGGACGAGGACGCGCTGGCCGCCGCCTGGCGATTCGTGTTCTCGCGCCACGAGATCCTGCGTTCCCGCTATGCGACGGTGGACGGCGAGCCGGCCCAGCTGGTGACCGACGAGGTACCGGCCGCGCCCGCCGTGACCGACCTGCGCGAGGCGCCCGCCGAGCGGCGCGAGGCCGAGGCGCGCGCGGCGCTCGACCGGGAGTTCGCGCGCCCCTTCGACCTCGCGGTCGAACTGCCGGTGCGCGGCTCGCTGATCCGGCTCGCCGACGACGAGGCGATCCTCGCCGTCGTCTTCCACCACATCGCCTGCGACGCCTGGTCCACCGGCGTCTTCGCCACCGAACTCGCCGCCGCCTACACGGCGGTGCTCGGCGGCACCGAGCCGCGACTGCCCGAGCTGACCGTCCAGTACGCCGACTACGCGGCCTGGCAGCGCTCGCGGGCGGGCAGTGCCGACGCGGAGCGCGACCTCGCCTACTGGCGCAGCCAGCTGGCCGGGGTCGAGCCGATCGACCTGCCCACCGACCGCCCCCGCCCCGCCCTGCGCGACCACGTCGGCGGGCAGGTTCAGTTCACCATTCCCGAGGACCTGGCGAACCGGGTCCGGCAGTACGCCCGCAACCACGGCACGACGCCGTTCGCGGTGCTGCTGACCACGTACCAGCTCCTGCTCTCGCGGTACACCGGCGTCCGGGACGTGGCCGTGGGCACCGTCGTGTCCGGCCGGGACGCCGCGCAGCTGCGCGGTCTGATCGGCTACTGCATCAACAGCCTCGTGCTGCGCGGCCGTTGGGCCGACGACCAGAGCTTCGACGAGCTGGTGCGCGGCAACGCCGCCACCGTGCTGGAGGCCTTCGACCACCAGCAGATCCCCTTCGCCCGCCTGGTCGACGAGCTGGAGCCGCAGCGTGACCTGTCGCGCACCCCGCTGTACCAGGTCGCCTTCACGATGCACGACGAGCGCGCCGAGGGCCTCGCCTTCGGCGACGTCGCCGCCTCCGCGTTGGAGGCCGGAGAGGGCGTCGCCAAGTGCGACCTGGCCCTCCAGGTCTCCGGCGTGCGGACCGGCGCGATGGGCGCCGGCTTCGTCTTCGCCGCCTCGCTCTTCGACGAGCAGACCGTCCAGCGCTTCGCCCGGCACTTCCTACGCCTGCTGGACCGTTGCACCACCGAGCCGTCGGCCGCCGTCCGCACCGCCGTCTTCCTGGACGAGACGGAGGCCGCGCTGACGGCGGACACCCGGCCGCTGCCGGCCGCCGCCGTGCCGACCGGCCTGCACCGGCTGTTCGAGGCCGCCGCGGCGAGGAACCCGGAGGCCGTCGCCCTGGTCGTCGGTGAGCAGGCCTTCGGCTACCAGGACGTGAACGAGCGGGCCAACCGGCTCGCCCACCGCCTGCGAGCCCTCGGCGCCGGGCCGGAGCGGTCCGTCGGCGTGCTGCTGGAGCGCGACGCGCAGCTGATCCCCGCCCTGCTCGGCGTGCTCAAGTCGGGTGCCGCCTACCTGCCGCTGGACCCGTCGCTGCCCGCCGACCGGCTGGAGTACGTGCTGAGCGACGCCCGGGCCGGGATCGTGGTGACGACCGCCGGGCTGGCCCCGCAGCTGCTGACCTACTTCGACGGCGTGGTGGTCGAGCTCGACGGCGCCGACGCCCCGGCGATCGCGGCCGAGCCGGCCGGGAACCCGCAGGCCGAGGTCCACCCGGACAACCTGGCCTACACGATCTACACCTCCGGCTCGACCGGCCGCCCCAAGGGCGTCCGGGTGAGCCACGCCAACGTGGCGCGGCTGTTGACGACCGCCCAGGAGCACTACGCGTTCGGCGAGTCGGACGTGTTCAGCATGACCCACTCGTACGCCTTCGACGTCTCAGTCTTCGAGATGTGGGCGGCCTACGCGCACGGCGCCCGGCTCGTCCTGGTCTCCGAGGAGGCCGTGCGCTCGCCCGAGGACCTGCTGCGCACCCTCGTCGCCACCGGTGTCACCGTGCTCTCCCAGACGCCGTCGGCCTTCCGCGGCCTGGTCGCCGCCGCCCGCGACGCGGACCCGCGGCTCGACGAGCTCGCGCTGCGCCTGGTGGTCTTCGCCGGCGAGAAGCTGGAGGTCCGCGAGCTGGCCCCGTGGGCCGAGCGGATGGGCCTGGACGGGCGCGTGGTGCTCGCCAACATGTACGGGATCACCGAGACCACCGTGCACAGCACCTACCACCGCGTGGACGCGGCCGACTTCGAGGCGGGCGCGCCCAACCGGATCGGTGAGCCGCTCTCGGACCTGCGTCTGCGGCTGCTCGACGCCGAGGGCCGGGCCGTCCCGGTGGGCGTGGTCGGGGAGATCTGTGTGGCGGGTGCGGGTGTGACCCGGGGGTACTCCTCGCCGCGGTTGACGGCGGAGCGGTTCGTGCCGGACCCGTTCGGGGCGGCGGGTTCGCGGATGTACCGCAGTGGTGACCTGGCGCGGCGTCGGGCCGACGGTGTGCTGGAGTTCGTGGGCCGTCGGGACCACCAGGTGAAGGTCCGGGGGTACCGGATCGAGCCGGGTGAGGTGGAGGTCGTGCTGGCGGCGGAGCCGTCGGTGGGCGAGGCCGTGGTGATCGCCCGGGACGACGACGGTGCGGGTGCCCGGCTGGTCGGCTACGTGGTGCCGGCGCCGGGGGCCGAGGCGCCGTCGGCGCAGGTGCTGGCCGAGTGGTGCGGGCGGACGCTGCCGGCGTACATGGTGCCGTCGGCGTTCGTGCTGCTGGACCGGGTGCCGCTGAACGTGAACGGCAAGCTGGACCGGGCCGCGCTGCCGGTGCCGGGCCGCGGTGACGTGCGCGGTGGCGGTGCGTTCGTGGCGCCGCGCTCGGCGGACGAGCGCGTGGTGGCCGCGGTGTGGCAGTCGGTGCTCGGGCTGGAGCGGGTGGGTGTCGAGGACGGGTTCTTCGACGTCGGCGGCGACTCGATCCGGGCGATCACGGTGGTCGGCGCGCTGCGTGCGGAGGGCTTCGACGTCGCCGTGCGCGACCTGTTCGAACACCGCACCGTCGCCGCGCTGACCGAGGCGGCCCGCGGCCGTGCCAAGGCGCTGCCGGAGGGGCCGGCCGTCGAGCCGTTCGCCCTGCTCGACGGTGTCGACCGGGAGGCCCTGCCGACCGGCGCGGTGGACGCCTACCCGCTGTCGCAGAACCAGCTCGGCATGCTCGTCGAGATGCTCGCCTCCAGCGGAGTGCAGGCCGGCGAGGGCATCGGGAACCTGTACCACAACACGACGACCTTCCCGATCACCGACGAGCGCGGATTCTCCGAGCCGGCGTTCCGTGCGGCGCTGGAGCTGCTCGCCCAGCGGCACGAGATCCTGCGGACCTCGCTGCACCTGACCGACTACCCGCAGCCGCTCCAGATCGTGCACGGCTCCGCGACCCTCGGCCTCGGCGTGCGCGACCTGCGCGGCCTGGGCGAGGACGAAATCGCCGCCGTGCTGGCGGAGTTCACCAAGGCAGACCGCGCCGCGCTGTTCGACCTCGCGGTGCCCGGGCTGCTCCGCTTCTTCGTCCACGTGACCGACGGCGGCTACCAGCTCTCCGTCACCGAGTGCCACGCGGTGCTGGAGGGCTGGAGCCACCACTCCCTGCTGATGGAGCTGCTGGCGCTCCACAGCGACCTGCGCGACGGCGTGGAGCCCGCGCCGTACGAGGCGCCCGGCCTGCGCTTCGCGGACTTCATCGCGGCCGAGCAGACCGTCCTGGCGAACGAGGAGAGCCGCGCGTACTGGAGGGACCTGGTCGGCCGGACGGCCGGCTTCGTCCTGCCCGAGGAATGGGGCGACCACGCCGCGGACGCCGGCGTCCCGGTGGCCGCGCGCACGCCGTGGGCGGACCTGGAGGACCGGCTGCGCACCCTGGCCGTCGCCTCCGACGCCTCGCTCAAGAGCGTCATGCTCGCCGCCTTCGGCAAGGTGATGAGCCAGCTCACCGAGGAGCCCGCCTTCCGGGTCGGCCTGGTCAGCGACGCCCGCTCCGAGCGGCTCGGCGCCGATCGGGTGGCCGGGATGTACCTGAACACGCTGCCCTTCGCGGTCGACCGCTCCGCCCGTACCTGGCGCGAGCTGGTGCGCCGGACCTTCCGGCAGGAGGCGGCGTTCTGGCCGCACCGCGGCTACCCGCTGCCCGCCATCGTGCGGGACTCCGGCCAGGGCTCCCGGCTGTTCGAGGTCTTCTTCAACTACCAGGACTTCCACCAGGTCGACGGCGAACTGGTCGGCTTCGGCGGCAACGACGAGAGCCCGACCGAGTTCCCGCTCACCGTCTCCTCCCGCGCCGGGCACGTCTTCCTGACCGCCAACCCGCGGATGGTCGGCCGTGCCGCCGCCGAGCGGATCGCCGTGATGTTCCGCCTGGTCCTCGAAGCGATGGCGGCGGACCCGGACGGCGACGCCCAGGCCGCCTACCTCCCCGGGGCCGAGCGCACCCTGGTGCTCGGCGACTGGTCGGCCACCCCCGCCGCGGCCACCGCCGAGCAGGCGCTCGTGGCCTTCGAGCGCCGCGCCGCGCAGTCGCCCACGGCGACCGCCGTCACCGGACGCGGTGTCCTCGGCGAGATCGTCGAGGAGCTGAGCTTCGCCGAGCTGGACGCCCGGGCCAACCGGCTCGCCCACCGCCTGCGGGCGCAGGGCGCCGGCCCCGAATCGGTCGTCGCGGTCTGGCTGCCGCGCTCCACCGACCTGGTGGTCGCGCTGCTCGCCGCCTGGAAGGCGGGTGCCGCCTACCTGCCGCTGGACGTCACGGCCCCTGAGGGCAGGGTCGCCCACCTGCTGGCCGACGCCAAGGCCGTCGCGCTGGTCACCGACGCGGCCGGCGCGCGGCGCCTGGACGGCCGGGCGGTCTGCCCGACCGTCGCCCTCGGCGAAGGCGAGGACTCCTCGGCGCAGTGGTCGGCCACCGCCCCCGAGCGGGTGGACGCCGCGGACCGGCTTGCCTACGTGATCTACACCTCCGGCTCCACCGGCATGCCCAAGGGCGTGCAGATCGGCCACCGGGCACTGGCGGGCTACCTCGACTGGGCCGTCACCGACTACATCGACGCGGAGGGCGGCACCGCGCTGTTCTCCTCCGTCGCCTTCGACCTCGTGGTGCCGACGCTCTGGGCCGCGCTCGCGGCCGGACGCCCGGTCCACGTGTTCCCGGAGGAACTGGACCTGGCCGACCTGGGCCGCGCGCTGCGGGCCGCGGCGCCGTTCGCCTTCCTCAAGCTGACGCCCGGACACCTCGAACTGCTGTCGCAGCAGTTCGAGGACGCCCGCGGCCTCACCCGCACCCTCGTGGTCGGCGGCGAGAGCCTGTCCGCCCGCGTCGCGGAGGCCTGGTGCGGGCTGCTCGGCGGCGGCCGCGTCGTCAACGAGTACGGCCCGACCGAGGCGACCGTCGGCAACAGCGTGTACGCCGTGACCGGCGCGCTCGCCCAGGACCCGGCCCCGATCGGCCGACCGATCCCCGGCACCTCGATGTACGTCCTCGACGAGCACCTCCAGCCGGTGCCCGTCGGCGTGGTCGGCGAGCTGTGCATCGGCGGCGGCCACCTCGCCCGCGGCTACGCCGGCCGGCCCGGCCAGACGGCCGAGCGCTTCGTGCCGGACCCGTGGGGCGAGCCCGGTGCCCGCCTGTACCGCACCGGCGACCTGGTCCGGTGGCTGCCGAACGGCGATGCCGACTTCCTCGGCCGCCGGGACGAGCAGGTGAAGATCCGCGGCTACCGCGTCGAACTCGGCGAGATCGAGGCGGTGCTCGCGGCGGTGCCCGGGGTCTCCCAGGCCCGGGTCACCCCGGTGTCCGGCGCGGCCGGCCGGCTGCTCACCGCCTACTACGTGAGCGAGTCCGGCGAGGCCCTCGACACCGCCGTGCTGAACGCGAGCGCGGCCGCCTTCCTGCCCGCCTACATGGTCCCGGACGCCTTCGTCGCGGTGGCCGCGATCCCGCTGACCGCCAACGGCAAGCTGGACCGCGCCGCGCTGCCCGCCCCCGAGGCGGCCGCGCAGGCCCGGCGCGCGCCGGGCGACCCGCTGGAGGAGCGGGTCGCCGCGGTCTGGTCGCAGGTGCTCGGCATCGACGAGGTCGACGTCGAGACCAGCTTCTTCGACCACGGCGGCGACTCCATCCGCGCCGTCTCCCTGGTGGGCTCGCTGCGCTCCTCCGGCCTCGACATCGGGGTGCGCGACATCTTCGAGGCGCGCACCGTCGCCGGGCTCGCCGAGCTGCTGCGCCGCCGCGACACGGTCGAGGCGACCGCGATCGCCGTCGCGCCGTTCGCGCTGATCGGCGCCGAGGACCGGGCCGCGCTGCCGGCCGGGGCCGTGGACGCCTACCCGCTGTCGCAGAACCAGCTCGGCATGCTGGTCGAGACGCTGGCCTCCGAGACCGGCAACTCCTACCACGACGTGGCCTCGTTCCTCATCGCGGACTCCGTCGCGTTCGACCTGGCGGCCTTCCGCCGGACCGTGGACCTCGTGGCGGCCCGCCACGACATCCTGCGGACCTCGTTCGACCTGCACACCTACTCGGTACCGATGCAGGTCGTCCACGCCGGGACGGACATCGAGGTCGGGTACGCAGACCTGTCCGGCCGCTCCGAGCAGGAGCGGCGGGCCGACCTGGAGCGCTTCGTCGCCGCCGAGCAGACCCGGGCCTTCGACCTCCACGCCGGCAAGCCGATGCTGCGGATCTTCGTCCACACCGAGGAGGAGGGCGCCTGGCGCTGCACCTTCACCAAGAGCCACGCGCTGCTCGACGGCTGGAGCTACCACCTCCTGCTGACCGAGCTCGTCGAGTGCTACCGGCAGGTCCTGGCCGGGCGGACCCCCGCGGCACCCGAGGAGGGGACGGCGCGCTACGCCGACTCCATCGCGGCCGAGCTGGCGGCGCTCGCCTCCGCGGACTCCCGTGCGTACTGGCAGGAGATCGTCGACAACCGGGCCCGGCTCACCTTCCCGGAGACCTGGCGGGGCGACACCACCGCGCCGCGCGCCAAGGTCCGCGCCGGCCTGCGCTTCACCGACCTCGAACCGGGGCTGCGCGCCCTGGCCCGCGAGGCGGGCGTCTCGCTCAAGAGCGTGCTGCTGGCCGCCCACCTGAAGGTGATGAGCCAGCTCACCCACGAGACCTCGTTCCAGACCGGTGTGGTCTGCCACACCCGCCCGGAGACGGCCGGCGCCGACCGGGTGCTGGGCATGCTGCTCAACACCGTGCCGTTCGGCCACGACCGCTCCGCACGCACCTGGCGCGAGCTGGTCGCCGCGGTGTTCGAAGGCGAGTCCCGGATGTGGGAGCACCGGCACTTCCCGATGCCCGCCATCCAGACCGAGCTGGCCGAGGGCGGCCGCGTCCTCGAAGCCTTCTTCAGCTACCTGGACTTCTCCGGCGCGGACCTCGAGGACACCACCGACGAGAGCACCGGGATCAACACCAGTGCCACCGAGTTCGCGCTCGGCGTCACCACCCTCGACAACATCCTGACGCTGCGCACCGACTCGCACACCATGACGCAGGAGCGGGCCGACCACCTGGCCGCGATGTACCGCGCGGTGCTGGAGTCGATGGCGGCCAGCCCCGACGGCGACGCCCGGGCGGTCTGCCTGCCGGCCGACGCGGCGAGCGTCGAGGAGTGGGGCGAGAGCGCCGACTTCGGCCGCGAGAGCGTGCCCGAGCTGATCGCGGCGCAGGCCGCGCGCACCCCCGACGCGGTGGCCGTCATCGCGGGCGAGCGGACGCTCTCCTACGCGCAGCTGCTCGCCTCGGCCGACGCGGTCGCCGGGCGGCTGCGGGCCGCCGCGGTCGCGCCCGGCTCGCTGGTCGGCGTGGTCGTGGACCACGGCCTCGACCTGCTGCCCACCTTGCTGGGCATCTGGCGGGCGGGCGCGGCGTACCTGCCGCTGGACCCGTCCTACCCGGCCAAGCGCTGGGGCGCGGTGCTGACCGACGCCGGCGCTGGGGCCGCCGTCACCCAGCGGCACCACGCCGAGCAGCTGGGCGCCGCCTTCCCGGGCCCGCTGGTGCTCGCGGACGCGCCGGCCCCGTCCGGCGCGGACCGTCCGGCCGCGGTCCACCTGCCGGACCCGCAGGACCTCGCCTACGTCATCTACACCTCGGGCTCGACCGGTCGGCCGAAGGGCGTCGAGGTCACCCACGAGGGCCTGGCCAACCACCTCGGCTGGGCGGCCCGCGACCTCTGCGGGGCCGGCCGGGGCGGATCGGCGCTGTTCTCCTCGGTCGCCTTCGACCTGGTGGTGCCCAACCTGTGGGCGCCACTGTTGACCGGCGACCCGGTGCGGATGCTGCCCGCCGGCCTGGACCTCTCGGACCTCGGCCGCGAGCTGCTGGCCGGTGCCCCGTACTCCTTCCTCAAGCTGACCCCCGGTCACCTGGAGATCCTGTCCGGGCAGATCACCGCGGAGCAGGCCCGCGACCTGGCCGGCGTCGTCGTGGTGGCCGGCGAGGCCCTGCCCGGCGCGCTGGCCGGCCAGTGGGCCGAGTGGCTCGGCGACGGCCGCCTGGTCAACGAGTACGGCCCGACCGAGGCCTCCGTCGGCACCTGTGTCAACCCGCTGTCGCTCCCGGTGCCGGCCGGCGTGGTGCCGATCGGCAAGTCCCTGCCCAACATGGGCATGTACGTCCTCGACGACAACCTCCAGCCGGTGCCCGACGGCGTGGCCGGCGAGCTGTTCGTGGTCGGCACCGGTGTCGCCCGCGGCTACCGGCAGCGGCCCGGGCTGACCGCCGAGCGGTTCCTGCCCGACCCCTTCCGGGCCGACGGCTCGCGGATGTACCGCACCGGCGACCTGGCCTGCCGGGACGCCGACGGGAACGTCAGGTTCCTCGGTCGCCTGGACGACCAGGTGAAGATCCGCGGTCACCGGATCGAGCTGGGCGAGGTGGCCGCCGCGCTGCGCGCCCACCCCGGGGTCCGGGACGCGGCGGCGGTCGCCGCCGCCTCGCCGGCCGGGGACCTGCGCCTGGTGGCGTACGTGGTCGGCGAGGCCGGCGCGGCCGAGCTGGCTGCCCACTGCGCCGAGACCCTGCCCGAGTACATGGTCCCGGCGGTGTTCGTCCCGATGGACGCGCTGCCGCTGACCGCCAACGGCAAGCTGGACCGCAAGGCCCTGCCCGACGCCCAGGAGGCGGCGGAGCGCGCCCACACCGCCCCGCGCACCCCGCTGGAGCAGCGGGTCGCCGCGGTCTGGTCGGCTGTCCTCGGAGTGCCGAGGGTCGGCGTCGAGGACCGGTTCTTCGAGATCGGCGGCGACTCGATCAAGGCGATCGCGCTGATCAGCGCCCTGCGCGCGGAGGGCCTGGACGCCCAGGTCCGCGACCTCTTCGAGCACGGCACCGTCGCCGGCAGCAGCCGGGCGCTCGCCGAGCGCACTGCCCCGACCGGAGCCCTCACCCCGGTCGCCCCGTTCGCGCTGGTCTCCGCCGAGGACCGCGCCAAGGTGCCCGCCGACGTGGTGGACGCCTACCCGCTCTCCCGGATCCAGACCGGCATGCTGGTCGAGATGCTGGCGAGCGCGGACGGCTCGACCTACCACAGCGTCGGCTCGCAGCGCGTTCCGGACCGGGAGCCCTTCGACGCGCACGCGTTCCGCGCGGCGCTCGCCGTGCTGGTCGCCCGGCACGAGATGCTGCGCACCTCCATGCACCTGACCGGCTTCTCCGAGCCGATGCAGCTGGTGCACGCGGGCGCCGAGGTCCCGCTGACCGTGCACGAGCGGCGCGAGGAGCTCGAAGGCCTGCTGGAGCGCGAGCGGGTCACGCCGTTCGACCTCTCCGCCGCCCCGCTGCTGCGGGTCGCGGTGGTCCTCGACGGCGAGGACGGCTGGTGGCTGACGCTGGTCCAGCCGCACGCCACCCACGAGGGCTGGGCCCGCCACGCCCTGGTCACCGAGCTGCTGGCCGCCTACCGCAAGCTGCGCGCCGGCGGTGCCGAGACCGCGGCCGAGCCGGCCGGGGAGCCGACCGGTGCGCGGTACGCCGACTTCATCGCCGCCGAACTGCGGTCCCTGGACTCCGAGGAGGACCGCACCCACTGGGAGCGGGTGATCGCCGAGCGTTCACCGGTCAGCCTGCCCGCGGTCTGGGCGCACACCCGCGGGCCGCGCGAGGCCTACGACCAGCGGATCGACTTCCCCGATCTGGCCGAGGCGCTCCAGGCGGTCGCAGCCCGGGCCCGCACCTCCGTCAAGAGCGTGCTGCTCGCCGCGCACGCCAAGGTCATGTCCCAGCTGGCCAACGAGCCCGGCCGCTACTTCGGCCTGGTCGCCGACGCCCGCCCGGAGCTGACCGGCGCCGAGCGCGTGTACGGCATGCACCTCAACACGGTGCCGTTCGCACTGGACGCCCTGCCGGACACCTGGCTGCGGCTGGTCCGTACGGCCTTCGACCGGGAGGCCGCGGCCTGGACGCACCGGCACTACCCGATGCCGGCCATCGCCCGGCTGCGCCCGGACGCCGGCGGCGAGGCGCTGTTCGAGGTGGTCTTCAACTACTTCGACTTCGCGAAGCAGGAGCAGGCGGTCGGTGACGGGCCGCGGATCGGCGACTCGCAGAACGACTTCGCCCTCACCGTCAACTGCTCGCCGGCGCACATATCGCTCAGCACGAACACCCACGTGATGAGCCGGGAGGCGGCCGCCCGCCTGGCCGCGACGTACCGCGCGGTGCTGGCCGCGATCGCGGCCGACGCCGACGGCTCGCCGCAGGGCGCCCTGCTGCCCGAGGAGGACCGCCGCAACCTGCTGGAGCTGTGGACGGACACCGCCCGCCAGCCCGTCGACCTCGACGCCGTGGCGGCGTTCACCCGCTTCGCCGCCGAACGCCCGGAGGCGCTCGCCGCCCGCGACGGCCGGCAGCAGCTGAGCTACGCCGAGCTGGACGCGCGCGCCAACCGGCTCGCGCACCACCTCGTCTCGCTGGGGACGGGGCCGGAGAGCGTCGTCGGCCTGCTCGCCGAGCGCTCGGTCGAGCAGCTCGTCGCGGTGCTCGCGGTGCTCAAGACGGGCGGCGCCTACCTCCCGGTGGACCCGCACCTGCCCGACGAGCGCAAGGCCTACCTGCTCGACGACTCGGGCGTCCGGCTGCTGATCGCCGACCGCGCCGACGACCCGGCGGGCCGCGACGGCCGGCGGATCATCGGGCTCGACCGCGCCGAGGAGTGGGCCGACCGGCCCGTGACCGCCCCGACCCCGCAGGCCACGCTCGACAACCTGGCCTACGTGATCTACACCTCCGGTTCCACCGGCCGCCCCAAGGGCGTGATGGTGCACCACCGCGGCATGGGCAACCACCTGCTCGCCAAGGTCGAGGACCTGGAGCTGACGGGCGGCGACGTCGTCGCGCAGAACGCCCCGCTCAGCTTCGACGTCTCGGTCTGGCAGATGCTCGTCGCCTTCGTGGTCGGCGGGTCGGTGAGCATCATCGGCTCCGAGGCCGCGGCCGACCCGGTGGCCCTGTTCGACCGGGCCGTCGGCGACGGCGTCACCGTGCTCGAAGTGGTGCCCTCGGTGCTGCGCGCCGCGCTCGATGTCTGGGACGCCGGCACTCCGGCTCCGGAACTGCCCGCGCTGCGCCGCCTGGTGGTCACCGGCGAGGCCCTCCCGCCCGAGCTGTGCGTGCGCTGGTTCTCCCGGTACCCGCACGTGCCCGTGGTCAACGCCTACGGCCCGACGGAGTGCTCCGACGACATCACCCACGCGATCCTGAACGAGGCCGGAGAGGCCGAGGGGATCCGGGTGCCGATCGGCCGGGCCGTGCGCAACACGACCCTGTACGTGCTCGACGAGGCCGGCGAGCTCGTCCCGGTCGGCGTGCCGGGCGAGCTCTACGCGGGCGGCGTCGGCGTGAGCCGCGGCTACATCGGTCGCCCCGGGCTGACCGCCGAGCGATTCGTCCCCGACCCGTGGGGCGAGCCGGGCGCCCGGCTCTACCGCACCGGCGACCTGGTCTGCCGGCTCGCCGACGGGCAGCTGGAGTTCCTCGACCGGGTCGACGACCAGGTCAAGGTGAACGGGCAGCGCGTCGAGCTGGGCGAGATCGAGGCCTCGCTGGCCGCGCACCCGGCCGTCGGCGCCGCCGTGGTCCTGCTGCGCGGCACCGGCGCCGAGAGCGAGCGCAAGCGGCTGGTGGCCTACCTGGTCCCGGCGGCCGAGCGGGCCCCCGTGCCGACCGAGCTGCGCGCCTGGCTCACCGACCGGTTGCCGCTGCACATGGTCCCCGCGGCCTTCGTGGCGATGGAGTCGCTCCCGCTGACCCCGAACGGCAAGATCGACCGGCGCGCCCTGCCCGAGCCCGGCGGGGAGCACTTCGCGGGCGTGGCCTCGGTCTCGCCGCGCAACGCCGTCGAGCGCCGCCTGTGCGGCATCTGGAGCGAGGCGCTGCACGTTCCGGAGGTCGGGATCGAGGACAACTTCTTCGACCTCGGCGGCGACTCGCTGATCGCCGTCGCGCTGGTCGGCCGGATCCGCGCCGAGGGCCTGGACGCCACCGTCCGCGACGTCTTCGAGTTCCGTACGGTCGCCCGGCTCGCCGAGGCGCTGGCCCTGCGGCCGAGGCTGGGGGAGGACGCCACGGCCACCGTCGCGCCGTTCACGCTCCTCACGGAGCAGGACCGGGCGGCGCTGCCCGAGGACGCGGTCGACGCCTACCCGCTGACGCAGAACCAGATCGGCATGCTCGTCGAGATGCTCGCCGACAGCGACCGGAACGTCTACCACATCGTCAACAGCTTCCGGATCAAGGACGGGGACCCCTTCGCGGCCGAAACCCTGCGCGAGGCGGCGGACCTGCTCTCCGCCCGCCACGAGGTCCTGCGGACCTCGATCCAGCTGACCGGCTACACGGTGCCGATGCAGGTCGTGCACGCGGAGTCGACCATCCCGGTCGGCAGCGCGGACCTGCGCGGGCTCGACCAGGAGGCGGCGGTCGCCGAACTCCAGGCGTACGTCAAGGGCCAGCGGGCCCGGCCGTTCGACCTCTCCACCGCGCCGCTGCTGCGGATCCACGCCCACGTGGAGAGCGACGAGGCGTGGTGGCTCACCTTCACCCAGTGCCACGCCGTCACCGAGGGCTGGAGCTACCACCTCGTCCTGATGGAGCTCCTGGAGACCTACCGCGCGCTGCGGGCCGGCCGGACCCCCGAGCCGGCCGAGCTGCCCGCCGTCCGCTTCGCCGACACCGTGGCCGGGGAACTGGCCGCGATCGCCGACGAGGAGCAGCAGGACTACTGGCGCGGGATCGTCTCCGAGTACAGCCCGCTCAGTCTGACCGGGCTCGGGGCGAACCCCGAGGCCGAGCCGACGCCGGTCTACGGCCAGGTCCCGTTCGAGGACCTCGAAACCGCCCTGCGAGCGTTCGCGTCCAGGGCCGAGGTCTCGCTCAAGTCGGTCCTGCACGCCGCGCACCTGAAGGTGATGAGCCAGCTCACCGACGCCTTCGGATTCCACTCCGGGCTGGTCTGCGACACCCGCGTCGAGGTGCTCGGCGCCGAGCGGGTGCCCGGCATGTACCTCAACACGGTCCCGTTCCCGATGGACCGGGGCGCCCGCACCTGGCGGGAGCTCGTGCAGCGGGTCTACGCCCGCGAGGTCGAGCTCTGGCCGCACCGCCGGTACCCGATGCCGCTGATCCAGCGCGCAGGGGGCGGCGGCCGGCTGGTGCACGTCTACTTCAACTACCTCGACTTTCACCTGGTCGACGACGAGGTCGTGGACACCGGGCGGCGGATCAGCAACGCCCCGGTCGAGACCGGTATCGGTCTGACCGTCCACAACCGTGGAAGCCGTCTGCACCTCAGCAGCCACTCGGCCGTGATCAGTCCGGCTGGCATGGAAAGGATCAGCGTCATGTACCGCGAGGTCTTGGAAGGTATGGCGAACGACGAGGACGGGGATGCCTCGGCGATCTACCTGCCCGCCGAGGAGCGCGCCCGGCTGCTGTCCGAGGACGGTTCCGGCGCCGGCGCGGACTCCGCCGGCGGCACGTTGACGCGACTGTTCGCCGACCAGCGGGACGCGCTGCCGGACGAGCCGGCGGTCACCGCGCAGGGCGGCACGCTCAGCTACCGCGAGCTCGACGAGCGCGCCAACCGGCTGGCCCACCGCCTGGTCGAGCTGGGCGCGAAGCCGGAGCAGCTGATCGGCCTCTGCCTGGAGCGCGATGAGCACCTCGTCCCCGGCCTGCTGGGCATCCTCAAGTCGGGTGCCGCCTACCTGCCGCTCGACCCGGCGGCCCCGGCCGGACGACTGGGCCACATCGCCGCCGACGCGCGGGCCGGACTGGTCGTCACCGTCCGCTCGCTGGAGCCGCTGGTCCGTGAGTTCTTCGACGGCCCGCTCGTCGTCCTCGACGACGACGCCGAGGCCGCGCTGCTCGCCGGCCTGCCGGCGACGGCCCCCGAGGTGGCGATCGAGACCGACCACCTCGCGTACGCCATCTACACCTCGGGCTCGACCGGTCTGCCCAAGGGCGTCCAGGTGACGCACCGCAACGTGGTCCGGCTCGTCAGCACCGCCCAGGAGCACTACGCGTTCGACGAGTCGGACGTGTTCAGCATGACCCACTCCTACGCCTTCGACGTCTCCGTCTTCGAGCTGTGGGCCGCGCTGGGCAACGGCGGCCGCGTCGTGGTGGTCTCCGCCGAGACCACCCGCTCGCCGGAGGACCTGCTCGACCTGCTGGTCGAGGAGGAGGTCACGGTGCTCTCCCAGACGCCGAGCGCCTTCCGCGCGCTGGTGGCGGCCGCCCGCGACGGCGACCCGCGGATCAAGGCGCTGGCCCTGCGCGCGGTGGTCTTCGCCGGCGAGCGGCTGGAGATCCCGGCGCTCGCGCCCTGGATCGAGCGCCGCAGCCTGAGCCGCACCGCTCTGGTGAACATGTACGGGATCACCGAGACCACCGTGCACAGCACCTACCACCGACTGACCCGCAAGGACTTCGCCGCCGACGCCGGCAACGCGATCGGCCGGCCGCTCAGCGACCTGCGCCTGCACCTGGTGGACGAGGCGGGGAACCTCGTTCCGGTCGGTGTGGTCGGGGAGATCTGTGTGGCGGGTGCGGGTGTGACCCGGGGGTACTCCTCGCCGCGGCTGACGGCGGAGCGGTTCGTGCCGGACCCGTTCGGGGCGGCGGGTTCGCGGATGTACCGCAGTGGTGACCTGGCGCGGCGTCGGGCCGACGGTGTGCTGGAGTTCGTGGGCCGTCGGGATCACCAGGTGAAGGTCCGGGGTTACCGGATCGAGCCGGGTGAGGTGGAGGTCGTGCTGGCGGCGGAGCCGTCGGTGGGCGAGGCCGTGGTGATCGCCCGGGACGACGACGGTTCGGGTGCCCGGCTGGTCGGCTACGTGGTGCCGGCGCCGGGGGCCGGGGCGCCGTCGGCGCAGGTGCTGGCCGAGTGGTGCGGGCGGACGCTGCCGGCGTACATGGTGCCGTCGGCGTTCGTGCTGCTGGACCGGGTGCCGCTGAACGTGAACGGCAAGCTGGACCGGGCCGCGCTGCCGGTGCCGGGCCGCGACGACGTCCGTGGCGGCGCCGAGTACGTGGCGCCGCGCTCGGCGGACGAGCACGTGGTGGCCGCCGTCTGGCAGTCGGTGCTCGGGCTGGAGCGGGTGGGTGTCGAGGACGGGTTCTTCGACATCGGCGGCGACTCGATCCGGGCGATCTCCGTGGTCGGCGCGCTGCGGGGGGAGGGCTTCGACGTCGCCGTGCGCGACCTGTTCGAGCACCGCACCGTCGCCGCGCTGGCGGCCTTCGCCCGGGCCGGCTCGCCCCGCGAGGACGCCGGACACCCCGACGCCGGCGAGATCGTGGACTTCGGCATCGCCTCGGTGCCGGAGGCGATCGAGTTGCAGGCCGCCCGCACGCCCGACGCGGTGGCCGTGGTGGCCGGCGAGCGGAAGCTCACCTACGCCGAGCTGATCGCCCGCGCCGACGTCGTGGCGGCCGGACTGCGCGCCGCCGGCGCCCGCACCGGCTCGGTGGTAGGCGTGGTGATGGACCGTGACGCCGACCTGCTGCCGGTGCTGCTCGGCATCTGGCGCGCCAGGGCGGCCTACCTGCCGCTCGACCCCGGCTACCCGGCCGCGCGCTGCGGCTTCGCGCTGACGGACGCCCAGGCCGTCGCCGTGGTGGCGCACGGCGGCTACGCCGAGGGCCTGGCGGGCGTCTTCGACGGACCGGTGCTCCGGGCCGAGGAGCTGCTGGCCGCCTCCGCGCCGGCCACCGCCGTCGAGCCGGCCGCGCTGGACCCGCGGGACCTCGCCTACGTCATCTACACCTCGGGCTCCACCGGCACGCCCAAGGGCGTGCAGGTCACCCACCTGGGCCTGGCCAACCACCTCGGCTGGGCCGCCCGCGACCTGTGCGGCGCCGGCCAGGGCGGCTCGGCCGTCTTCTCCTCGGTGGCCTTCGACCTGGTCGTCCCGAACCTCTGGGCGCCGCTGCTGGTCGGCCAGAAGGTCCGGCTGCTGCCCCAGGACCTGGAGCTCACCGACCTCGGCCCGGCCCTGCTGGCCGGCGCGCCCTACTCCTTCCTCAAGCTGACCCCCGGTCACCTGGAGATCGTCACCCAGCAGATCACCGGTGCCCAGGCCGACCGGCTGGCCGGCCGGGTCGTGGTGGCCGGCGAGGCGCTGCCCGGCACCCTGGCCGCCCAGTGGGTGGCCTGGCTCGGCGACGACCGGGTGATCAACGAGTACGGCCCGACCGAAGTGACCGTCGGCACCAGCGTCAACCCGCTCTCCGGCCGGCCCGGCCCGGGCGTGGTGCCGATCGGCCGCGCCCTGCCCAACCTGGCCGTGTACATCCTGGACGAGTTCCTCGACCCGGTGCCGGCCGGCGACACCGGCGAGCTGTTCGTGGCCGGCACCGGCGTGGCCCGCGGCTACGGCGGCCGGCCCGGTCTGACCGCCGACCGCTTCCTGCCCGACCCGTTCGGCGTCCCCGGTGCCCGGATGTACCGCACCGGCGACCTGGCCCGGCTGGACGCCGACGGCGACGTCGAGTTCCTCGGCCGGCTGGACGACCAGGTGAAGATCCGCGGCTACCGGATCGAGTTGGGCGAGGTCACCTCCGCGGTGCGCTCGCACCCCGCGGTGACCGAGGCCGTGGTGATCGCGGCCGGCGGCGAGGGCGGCGACCGGCGCCTGGTGGCGTACGTCGTCGTCACCGGCGGCGAGCTGCCGGCCGACCTGGCCGAGCACTGCGCCGGCGCGCTGCCGGAGTACATGGTGCCGACCGCGTTCGTGCCGCTGGACGCGCTCCCGCTGACCGCCAACGGCAAGGTCGACCGCCGGGCCCTGCCGGACGCGGCCGACGCGACCGGCCACGCCTACACCGCCCCGCGCACCGACCTGGAGGCACGCGTCGCCGAGGTCTGGGCCGAGGTGCTCGACCTGCCCCGGGTCGGTGTCCACGACGACTTCTTCGACATCGGCGGTGACTCCGTGCGTGCCGTGGCCGTCGCCGGCCGGCTGCGCGCCGAGGGCCTGAACACCAGCACCCGCGACGTGTTCGCGCAGCACACCGTCGCCCGACTGTGCGTGGCGCTCGCCGACCGGACCGAGATCCGCGAGGAGAACACCAGGGTCGAGCCCTTCGCCCTGATCGGCGAGGAGGACCGGGCGCTGCTGCCGGAGGGCCTGGCCGACGCCTACCCGCTGACGCAGAACCAGATCGGCATGCTCGTCGAGATGCTCTCCAGCGAGGGCAAGCAGCACTACCACATCGTCAAGACCATCGGTCTGACCGACGAGGAGCCCTTCGACGAGGACGCGCTGCGCGCCTCGCTGGCCGAGCTCATCGCCCGGCACGAGATCCTGCGCACCTCGTTCGACCTCGAGACCTACTCGGTGCCGATGCAGCTGGTGCACGAGAGCGCCGAGCCGCGGCTGATCGTGCACGACTCCACCCACCTGAGCGAGGAGGAGGAGCCGGCCTTCCTGGCCGCGTTCCTCGACGGCGAGGCGAACTCGCCGGTGGACTACCACGAGGCGCCGCAGCAGCGGCTGATCGTGCAGAAGCTCTCCGGCGGCCGCTGGCAGCTGAGCTTCTCGCAGTCGCACGTGATCCTCGACGGCTGGAGCTTCTTCCAGCTCCGGGTCGAGCTGCTCGGGCTCTACCGGGCGATGCGCGACGGCGGTGAGGTCGGGCCGCGCCGGGACATCGGGATGCGCTTCGCCGACCAGGTGGCGGCCGAGCTGCGCGCCCTGGCCTCCGACGACGACCGCAAGTACTGGGCCGAGGTGGTCGGCGGGAACCCCAAGTTCGAGCTGCCCGCGGCCTGGGGCGACCCGGACGCCGGCCCGGACGACGTCTTCCGCCGCTCCATCGAGTTCGGTGAGCTGCTGCCCGGCCTGCGCGCGCTGGCCTTCCAGTCGGGCGCCTCGGTGAAGACCGTGCTGCTCGCCGCGCACCTGAAGGTGCTCAGCCAGGTCACCGCCGAGCGCACCTTCTTCAGCGGCCTGATGTCGCACGTGCGGGCCGAGGTGTCGGGCGCCGACCAGGTCGCCGGCATGAGCCTGAACCCGCTGCCGTTCGCCTTCGACCGCACCGCCCGCACCTGGCGCGAGCTGGTCGTCCAGGTCTTCGAGAACGAGACCCGGACCTGGGAGCACAGGCACTACCCGATGCCGGCGATCCAGAACGAGGCGGCCGACACCGCGCGCCTGATGGACGTCCACTTCAGCTTCATCGACTTCGACCAGCAGGAGGACGGCCCGGTCGACCGGCGTCTGGACTTCTGCTTCAGCTCCAACGAGTTCCCGATGACGGTCGCGGTCAAGGCCGGCCGGCTGACCTTCAACACCAACGCCCGGGCGATGTCCGTCAAGGCCGCCGAGCTGATGGTGGAGACGTACCGGACGGTCCTGCGGGCGATGGCCGAGGACCCGGACGGCGACGCCCGCGCCGTCCACCTGCCGGACGGCGAGGAGGCCCGGCTGCTCGGCTTCGCCTCCGGCGCGGTCCGGCCCGCCGAGCCGCCGCTCACGCTCGCCGCGTTCGACGCCCAGGCCGCCCGGACGCCGCAGCGGCCGGCCGTGCGCTGCGGCGACGACACGGCGACCTTCGCCGAGTTGTCCGACCGGGCCGACCGGATCGCCGCCGCGCTGGCGCCGGTGGCCGGCACCGACCGGGTGGTCGCGGTCGCCCTGGACCGCGGGCCCGACCTGCTCGCCGCGTTCCTCGGGACCTGGCGCGCCGGCGGCGGCTACCTGCCGCTCGACCCGGCCTACCCGGCCGAGCGGCTGAGCCGGACCCTCGCCGACGCGGGCGTCGTGGCCGTGGTGACCGAGGAGAAGTACGCCGCGACCTTCGCGGAGCTCTCCGGCGTCCCGCTGGTCGTGGTCGACCGCGAGCTGCCCGAGCCGGCCGTTCCGCGCCGGGCCGCGGCCACCGACCCGGACTCGCTCGCCTACGTGATCTACACCTCGGGTTCCACCGGTGTGCCCAAGGGCGTGCAGATCACCCACCGCTCGCTGGCGGGCTACCTGGCCGGCGTCACCGAGCTCACCGCCGACGCCGAGGGACCGGCGCCGCTGTTCTCCTCGGTGGCCTTCGACCTCGTGGTGCCCCAGCTGTACGTGCCGCTGCTGCGCGGCCGGGCGGTGCACATGCTGCCGAACGACCTCGGCCTCGACGAGCTCGGCGACTGGCTGGCGGCGAGCGGTCCGTACTCCTTCCTCAAGCTGACGCCCTCGCACCTGGGGATCCTCGCCGATCAGCTGACCGGGCAGCAGGCCGCCGGCCTGGCGGCGATCGTGCTGGTCGGCGGCGAGGCGTTCCCGACCGCGCTGGCCCAGCGGTGGGCGGAGCTCTCGGGCGGCGCGCGGATCTTCAACGAGTACGGCCCGACCGAGGTCACCGTCGCCAACAGCTCCGCCGAGTACGACCCCGCACGCGGCGGCGAGACCGTGCCGATCGGCCGGCCGCACGCCGGGACCACCATGTTCGTGCTCGACGAGGAGCTGCGCCGGCTCCCGGCCGGCGTGGTCGGCGAGGTGTTCGTCGGCGGCGAGGGCGTGGCCCGCGGCTACCTGAAGCGGCCGGGCCTGACCGCCGGGTCCTTCCTGCCCGACCCGTTCGGTGCGCCGGGCGCCCGGCTCTACCGGACCGGCGACCGGGCCAGGCTGCTGGACGGCGGCGAGGTCGAACTCCTCGGCCGCACCGACGGGCAGATCAAGCTGCGCGGGCACCGGATCGAACTCGGCGAGATCGAGACCGCGCTGGCCGCCCACGAGTCGGTGGCCACGGCCGTGGTGCTCGCGGTCGCCCAGGAGGGCAACGAGGGCCTGCGGCTGGTCGGCCACGTCGCCCCGCGGGTCGGCGAGAGCCCGGACGGCGCGCGGCTGCGCGAGTGGCTCGGCGAGCGACTGCCGGAGTACATGGTGCCCGCCACCGTGCACGTGACGGAGGAGCTGCCGCTCACCGCCAACGGCAAGGTCGACCGGGAGGCGCTGGCGCAGGCCGGCCAGGCCACCGAGGAGCAGCCCTACGTGGCGCCGGAGACCGCGACCGAGCGCGAACTGGCCCGGATCTGGGCCCAGGCGCTCGGCCACGAGCGGGTCGGCATCGACCACACCTTCACCGACCTCGGCGGCCACTCGATGATCGTCATCCAGGTGGTCGCGGCCTCCCGCCGGGCGGGCCTCCCGCTCGGCCTGGCGATGCTCTACCAGAACGACACCGTCCGGAAGCTGTCCGCCGCCATCGACGCCGAACTCGCCGCCAGGTCGGCGCAGTCGGCCCCCGCGGCGCCGGCCCCGCAGGCCGCGCCCGCCGCGGTCGACCGGGCCGCCGTCGAGCGGGCGCTGGCCGAGGGCAAGGTGCCCGGCGCCGTGGTCGCCGTGATCGAGGGCGGGGAACTGGTCGCGCTGGAGGCCTTCGGCTCCACCCGTGGCGAGGGCGGCCGGCCGGTCGGACCGGACACCGTCTTCCCGGTGGGCTCGGTCAGCAAGCACATCACCGCCTTCGCCGCGCTGCGGCTGGTCGACGAGGGCGTCCTCGCCCTGGACACCGACGTCAACGAGTACCTGACGCACTGGCGGATCCCCGGCGACGGCAGCGACGCGCCGATCACCGTCCGGCAGCTGCTGGCCCACCTGTCCGGGCTGCGGGTCATGGCCGGTGCGGGTTACCCGCGCGGCGGTGTCGTGCCGGGGCTGCGCGAGCTGCTCGCCGGTGAGGTCCAGGGCCGCCCGGGCGTCCGGCGCGAGCTGCCGCCCGGCGCCGAGTTCCGCAAGGCCAACGTGCACTTCTCGGTGCTCCAGCAGGCGATGTCGGACGTCACCGGCGAGCCGTTCGCCGAGCTGGTGGACCGGCTGGTGTTCACGCCGCTGGGCATGACGGACTCCTCCTTCCGGCCGGAGTTCCCCGAGGGCCGGACGGCCGCCCACGGACACGACGCGCAGGGCGCGCCGGTCGAGGGCGGCTGGGAGCAGCGCGCGGACGCCGCGGCCGCGGGCCTGTGGACCACGGCGGCCGACCTGGCCGCGTTCGCCCTGGAGATCCGCCGCTCCGGACTCGGCCGGCCGCGCGCGCTGCTGCGCCCGCAGACCGTCGCCGAGCTGCTCACCGAGCAGTCGCCGGGCAGCTTCTACGGGCTCGGCACGGTGCTGGACACCGAGGGCGAGACGGTCTGGTACGGCCACGCGGGCGAACTGACCGGGTACCGGGCGATGACCATGGCGGAGCTGCGCTCCGGCCGGGGCTACGTCGTCCTGGCGGCCGGCGCCGGCGGCGACCGGCTGGTCCGGATGTTCACCTCGGCGGCCACCGGCCGCCCCGAGACCCGCTGACCCCGGGCCACCGCCACCGACGAGCTGGTAAAGGAACCGCATGACCAGGCATTTGATATCCCTTGAGGACCTCGCCGACGACGACCTGTACGCCATGGTCGCCCGCGCCGCCGACCACGGCGCGGGCCGCCTGGCCGGCGTCCGGCCGCTGGACGGGGCGGTGGTCGGGATCTACTTCCGCAAGACCTCGACCCGCACCCGCACCGCCTTCTCGGCCGGCGCGCTGCGCCTCGGCGCGGGGATCGTCGCCTTCGGCCCGGACGACCTCCAGACCAACACCGGGGAGACCAGCGAGGACACCGGGGCGGTGTTCGCCCGGATGCTCGACACACTGGTCGCGCGCACCGCCGGTGAACCGGAGGAGCTGCGCGGCTGGGCCGGGAAGGGCGGCATGTCGGTGGTGAACGCGATGACCGCCGACGAGCACCCCACCCAGGCGATCGCCGACCTGGCGGCGCTGCAGGGCCGGTTCGGCCGGATCAGCGGCCTGCGGATCCTCTACCTCGGCGAGGGCAACAACACCGCGGCCGCGCTCGCGCTGGCCCTGGCGCGGTACCCGGACACCCACCTGGAACTGCGCACGCCGGCGGGGTACGGGCTGCCCGCCCGGATCCTCGAACTCGCCGCGGCACGGGCCGAGAAGACCGGCGCCCGGATCGTCGAGCGCCACGACACGCAAGCGCTCCCCCCGGGCTTCGACGTCATCTACACCACCCGCTGGCAGACCACCGGCACGGTCAAGCCCGACCCGGACTGGCGGCGCGGCTTCGAGCCCTTCCGGGTCACCCGCGAGCTCTGGCGCACCAGCCCGGACGCGGCGTTCATGCACGACCTGCCGGCCCACCGCGGCGAGGAGGTCAGCGCCGAGGTGCTCGACGGCCCGCGCAGCATCGCCTTCGACCAGGCGGCCTGCAAGATGTACGGAGCGATGGCGGTGCTCGAATGGTGCCGCCACGGCGCGGTCGTCCCGTCCGGCGCGACCCCGGCGGGGCGGCCGTGACCAAGACGGATGTGACCGAGTCGGGCGAGGCCATCGAACCGCTCTCGAAGAACCGCGACTTCACCCTGCTGTGGCTCGGCGCCGGGGTCTCCGTGCTCGGCAGCCGGGTCAGCTCCACGGCCTTCCCGCTGCTGATCCTCTGGCAGGGCGGGTCGATCGCCTCGGCGGGTCTGGTGGCCTTCGCGGCGCAGCTGCCGAACCTGGTCGTGCAGCTGCCGGCCGGCGCCCTGGTGGACCGCTGGGACCGCCGGCGGGTGATGCTCGCCTGCGACCTCGGCGCGGGTCTGGCCATGGCCGGGGTGGTGACCGCGCTGCTGCTCGGCCACCTGTGGATCCCGTTGCTCATGCTGGCGGCCTTCGTCGAGGGCAGCGCGATGATCTTCTACCGACTCGCCGAGCGCGCCGCGGTGCGCAACGTCGTGCGCCCCGAGCACCTGTCCACCGCGCTCTCCCGCAACGAGGCGCGCGGCCAGGCCTCGGGCCTGCTCGGCAGCCCGCTCGGCTCCGGCCTGTTCACGCTGCTGCCGTGGCTGCCGTTCCTGGTCTCGCTGGCCGGCCGCGCGCTGGCCTGCTTCAGCCTGCTGGCCATCCGGACCGAGTTCCAGCAGGCCAGGAAGCCGACCGGCGAACGAGACCTGCGGGCCGAGATCGGCGCGGGCATGGTCTGGCTGTGGAACCAGCGCTTCCTGCGGGCGGCGATCTCCCTGGTGGCCGGCAGCAACCTGGTCTTCCAGGCGACCAACCTCGCCGTGGTCCTGATCATCAAGCAGAACGACGGCTCGCCGCTGGAGCTCGGCGTGGTCAGCGTGGTCGGCGGGCTCGGCGGCGTGCTCGGCGCGATGACCGGCGGCTGGTTCCTGTCCCGGCTGCCGGCCTCCCGGATCGTGATCGGCGCCATGCTGTCGTGGACGGCCCTGGTCCCGATGATCCTGCTGAGCCCCAACCCGGTGGTCCTCGGCGCGCTGTCGGCCGGGATCGCCGCCGTCGGCGCCACCACCAACCTGGCCGCCGGGGTCTACCTGACCAAGGTCTGCCCGGACGAGATGCAGGGCCGGGCGATCAGCGTGGCGAGCCTGCTCTCCTCCGGCACCAACTCGCTGGGCGCGGTGGCGGCCGGCTTCGCGCTGGCCCACGCCGGGCTCGACACCACGATCGGCGTGGCCACCGGCGCCATGGCGCTGCTCGCCCTGATCGCCGCGGTGAGCCCGGCGGTCCGCTCCGGCCGGGAGCCACTCAAGTAAGGGCCTCCGGACACGATGCAGAGGGCCTATAGGCGGTGGGCGGAGCGTGGAGTCGGTGCCCGCCGGCACATGTTGAAGGGACGGACGTGAATCACAACTGGAAGCCCCGGGAGCTCAACCCGGACGAGACCGGCACCGCCGCGAACGCGGCGGCGCTGGTCGAGTACCTGCGCGGGATCGACCTGGCCGCGCTGCTGACCGCCGAGAAGGCGCTGGTGATGCGCGGGTTCGGGGTCGCGCCCGGTGAGCTCGACGACGTACTCGACGCGCTGCTGCCCGACCGCCTCGCCTACGTGCACGGCAACTCGCCGCGCACGAAGGTCGGCCGCAACGTCTACACCTCGACCGAGTACCCGGCCGCGCTGGCCATCTCGATGCACAACGAGATGTCGTACGCCTCGCGCTGGCCGACCCGGCTGGCCTTCTACTGCGAGACCGCGCCCGGCTCCGGCGGCGCGACCCCGGTGATCGACGGCGAGCTCTGGCTGGAGTCGGTCGGCCCGGAGATCCGCGAGGCCTTCGCCGCCGGTGTGCGCTACCAGCAGAACCTGCACGGCGGCTACGGCCTGGGCAAGAGCTGGCAGCAGACCTTCGAGACCGAGGACCGCGGCGAGGTCGAGGCGTTCCTGGCCGACTCCGAGGCCGGCTGGGAGTGGCGCTCGGACGGCGGCCTGCACGTGGAGCAGCTGCGCCCGGCCTTCGTCAAGCACCCGGTGACCGGCGCGGAGGTCTGGTTCAACCAGGCCGACCAGTGGCACCCGGCGGGCCTCGGCGACGAGACCGCGCGGGCGCTCACCCAGATCATGCCGCCCGAGGACCTGCCGCAGTCCGCGACCTTCGCCGATGGCAGCCCGATCCCGGACGAGTACGTCACCCGGATCCGCGACCTGGGCCTGGAGAAGGCGGTCGACGTGGACTGGCAGGTCGGGGACCTGCTGCTGATCGACAACGTCCTGGTCGGGCACGGCCGGCGGCCCTTCGACGGTCCGCGCCGCGTGCTGGTGGCCATGTCCGGAACCGACGAGGCGTGAGGAAGCCGCACCATGACTGACAACACCCTGGCATACGTCATCGAGGCCGGGACGGACGGCCGCGCCCCCCGGGAGGCGTTCGAGGCCGAGCGCCCCCTGATCCGCCGAAAGCTGCTGGAGCACGGCGCGGTGCTGCTGCGCGGCTTCCCGATCGACGGGGTCGCGGGCTTCCAGGAGGCCGTGCGGACCCTCTCCGGGGACCCGCTGGTCTACAGCGAGCGCTCGTCCCCGCGGCACTCGATCCTCGGGAACGTCTACACCTCGACGGACTACCCGCCGAACGAGGAGATCTTCCTGCACAACGAGAACTCCTACCAGGCCTCCTGGCCGCGGCTGCTCTGGTTCTACTGCGAGACCGCGCCGGAGACCCAGGGCGCCACGCCGCTGGCCGACATCCGGGCCGTGTACAAGGCGATCGACCCGAGCGTGCGCGAGGAGTTCGCCCGCAAGGGCTGGATGGTCGTGCGCAACTTCCACGAGGGCTTCGGCGTGCCGTGGCGCTCGGTGTTCAACACCGACGACCGCGCCGTGGTCGAGGCCCACGCCGAGCGCAGCGGCCTGGAGGTGGAGTGGCGCGGCGCGGACGGGCTGCGCACCAAGGCCGTGCGCAAGGCGGTCCACCGCCACCCCGACACGGGCGAGGAGGTCTGGTTCAACCACGCGACCTTCTTCCACTACACGACGCTCGCGCCGGAGGTCCAGGACGGCCTGCTCGCGCTGTTCGACGAGGAGGACATGCCGAGCAACACCTACTTCGGTGACGGCACCCCGATCCCGGCCGAGGTCACCGCGCACCTGCGCGACTGCTACCGCGCCGCGTCCACCCGCTTCGACTGGCAGCAGCGCGACATCCTGATCGTCGAGAACATGCTGGCGGCGCACGCGCGGGAGCCGTTCACCGGCCCGCGCAAGATCGCGGTGGCGATGACCGAGGCCCACGTGCCCGGCTCCGACTGAGGGGCCGGGGCGAGTTGAGAGCCTTTCCGCAGGCCGCGCGGTCGTCCTGGCTGCGCGGCTTCGTCCCGCACACCACCGCGGCGCGAGCCCGGCTCGTCTGCTTCCCGCACGCCGGCGGGACGGCCGGCTCCTTCCGGGAGCTGGCCGTGCTGCTCGCGCCCGGGATCGAGGTGCTGGCGATCCAGTACCCGGGCCGGCAGGACCGCTTGGCGGACCCGTTCGTCCCCGACCTGGAGGAGCTCGCCGACATCCTCGCCGAGGTCCTCGCCCCCGACCTGGGCCGGCCCACCGCCTTCCTCGGGCACAGCCTGGGCGCGACCATCGCCTACGAGGTGGCCCGCCGGCTGCGGCCCCGGTACCCCTCGCCGCTCACCGCGCTCTTCGCCTCGGCCCGCAAGGCCCCCGACCGGATCACGCGGACGGGCCTGGACTTCAGCGACGAGGAGATCCGGCGGTACGTCGACGGGCTCGGCGGCACCGGCAGTGAACTGCTGCGCGACCCCGAGCTGTGGGAGCTCTCGGCGCCGATCCTGCGCAACGACTTCCTGATGAGCGAGCGCTACCGCTTCGCCCCGGGGCCGCCGGTGGCCTGTCCGATCACCGCCCTCGTCGGCGACGCGGACGAGGCCTTCACCGAGCAGGACGCGGCGCAGTGGTCGCGGCACACGCTCGGACCCTTCGCCGTGCACACCTTCGAGGGCGGCCACTTCTACTTCGAGCAGAATCCCGAGCCCCTGGCGCAGGTCCTGGCCCAGGCCCTGCGGCAGTGGACGGACCAAGGGAGCAAGTCATGACCGTCGACCTCACGGGGTACCGGAACGTCCCCGAAGCCCTCGCCGACCGCGTCCGGCTGCGGCCGGAGAAGCCGGCCCTGATCGTCTCGCAGGACGGCGGACCGGACGGAGAGGAGGTGTACAGCTACGCCGAACTGCTCGCCAGGACCGAGCGTTCGGCGCGCTGGCTGGCCGGCCGGCTGGAGCCCGGCAGCCGCGTCGTCCTCGCGCTGCCCAGCGGCGTGGGCTTCGTCGAGTCCTACTTCGGCTGCCTGTCCGCCGGGATGGTCGCCGTTCCGGTGCCGCCGCCCGGCGGCTCGGCGCAGGGACGGGCGCGGATCGAGCAGATCGTCCGGGACTGCGGGCCCGCCCTCGTCCTCACCGAGGAGGGCGACGTCCAGGGCCTGGCCGAGACGGTCGCGCAGGCCGGCATCGAGGGCTGCGCCGTGACGACCCCCGCCGCCGCGCAGGCCGCGACCGGGCAGCGGGCCGCGCTGCCGGAGCCCGGACGGGACACCCTCGGGGTGCTCCAGTACAGCTCGGGCTCCACCGGCGAGCCCAAGGGCGTGATGGTCGGCCAGGGCAACATCCTCGCCAACGCCGAGGCGTTCTGCCGAGCCAACGACGCCGACGAGGACGACGTCTTCGGCGGCTGGATTCCGCTGCACCACGACATGGGCCTGTTCGTGATGCTCAGCGCCGCGGTGCTGGCCGGGGCCACGATGGTGCTGATGCCGCCGGCGGGCTTCGTCAAGCGGCCGGCCAACTGGCTGCGGCTGATCGACCGGCACCGGATCAGCGTCAGCGCGGCGCCCAGCTTCGCCTTCGGGCTCTGCGTCCGGCTGGTCCCGCAGGACCGGACGGACGACTTCGACCTGTCCAGCCTGCGGTGCGTCATCAACGGCTCCGAGCCCATCCACGTGCCCACGCTGCGCGCCTTCACCGAGCGCTTCGCCGCCGCGGGCTTCGCCCCGGAGGCCATGGCGCCCGGCTACGGCCTCGCCGAGGCGACCGTCTACGTCTCGACCAAGCCGCCGCGGCGGCTCCCCACGCTGGTCACCACCGACGACGGCCGGGAGCTCGCCGGCTGCGGCCTGCCGTTCGGCTTCGAGCTGCGGATCGTCGACCCGGTGACCCGCCTGGCCTGCCCGCCGGGCGGGACCGGCGAGATCTGGGTGCGCGGCGAGAGCGTCGGACAGGGTTACTGGAACCGGCCCGAGGCCAGCGAGGAGATCTTCCGGGCCGTCCTGGCGGACTCCGCCGACGACGCCGGGTGGCTGCGCACCGGTGACCTCGGCGGCGTGCTGGAGGGCGAGCTGGTGATCACCGGCCGGCTCAAGGAGGTGATGGTGATCCGCGGCCGCAACGTCTTCCCGCAGGACGTCGAGCACGGGGCGCGCGCCGCCCACCCGCTGCTGGACGGCTTCGTCGGCGCGGCCTTCGCGGTGCAGGCCCCCGAGGAGCGGGTGGTGCTGGTGCACGAGATCAACCCCAAGGCCGAGCCGGAGGAGTTCCCCGCCATGGTCTCGGCGGTGCGCAAGCAGCTGACCGGGGTGCTGGGCTCCCCGCTGCGCGACGTGGTGCTGCTGCGCCGCGGTGCCGTCCGCCGGACGACCAGCGGGAAGATCCAGCGCGGCACGATGCGCTCGCTGTTCCTGGAGGGCGACCTCGATCCGGTCTACGCCGACCTGTCCCCGGAGGTGCGCGGACTGCTGCCGGCCTGAGGCCGGTCCTCGACGCGATGACGACGAAGGCGCGGTTCCCCGGGGAACGGGAACCGCGCCTTCGTCGTGCTCAGCCGAGCCCGGGTGGATCCGGGATCTCGCCGAGGTTCTGGGCCACCCAGGCGTCGTCGTAGACGGTGTCCAGGTAGCGTTCGCCGCTGTCCGGGAAGAACAGCACGCTGGTCGAGTGGTCCGGCAGCTTCGGGGCGAGCCGCTCGTAGGCCGCCACCACCGCGCCCGAGGAGGCGCCGGCGAGCACGCCGGTGCGCGCCACCGTACGGCGGCAGGCCGCCACGCACTCGAGGTCGGTGACCCGCATCCCCTCGTCGACCAGCGAGAGGTCCACCAGGGCCGAGCGCACCCCGGCGCCGTGGCCGGGCAGCAGCCGGCGCCCGGGCTGCCCGCCCAGGATGACGCTGCCGGCCGCGTCCACCGCGATCACCTTGGTGGACATGCCGCTCTGCTGGATGTACTGGGCGCAGCCGCGCAGCGTGCCGAAGGTGCTGACCGCGGCGAACAGGTAGTCCACCTCGTGGTCGAGCTGCTCGGCGATCTCCCGCATGGTGCGCTCGTGCGCGCGCGGGTTGAGCGGATTGCCGTACTGGTTGGGCCAGTAGACGTGCGGGTCGGAGGCGACCAGCTCCCGCACCCGGCGCAGCCGGGCGGCGAGGAACTCGCCGGTCTCCGGGTCGGGCCGGTCGACCATCTCGACCCGCCCGCCGTACGCCTCGATCAGCGCGAGGTTGCTGCGTGCCGTACGGATGTCGGCGACGCAGACGAACCGCATGCCGTAGTAGCGGCACAGCTGGGCCAGGCCCACGCCGAGGTTGCCCGAGCTGGACTCGACGACGGTGGTCTTCGCCGGATCCAGCTCACCGGAGCGGATCCGGGCGGAGAGCATCTCCAGCGCGGTGCGGTCCTTGATGCTGCCGCCGGGGTTGAACCATTCGAGCTTGGCGAACACGCGCGAACGGGAGTCCGGTACCAGGCCGTCCAGCTCCACCAGGGGAGTGCCGCCGATGGTCTCCGTGATTCCCTGCATGACCGGGGCGGTCATTCCTGGCCGCCACCGTTCACGAGGTGCTCGGCGAGCGCCGTGACGGTCTCGAAGTCCCACAACAGGGTGGGGTCGGCCGACACGCCGAACTCGTCCTCGATGTCCGCGGAGAGCGAGAACGCGTAGACCGAGTCGAGGCCGTAGTCGGCGAGCGGGACGTCGGCGGCGATGTCCCCGGGCGGCAGCTGCACGTAGTAGGCGACCCGGCCGATGAGCCAGGAGGTCGTCTCCTGGAGGGACTTCGGCGAGTTGAGCGAGCTGGTTGTCATGGTTCTTCCTAGGTGTCCGGGGGTCACTGGCGCCCCGTCAGATCGAGTGGGCGTCCGGCCTGGTGCAGGCCGGCCGTCTGCCGGAACAGGGCCTCTTCGAGTTCGGTGCGGTCCTCGGCGCTGATCGGCCGGCGGCCCGGGATGCGGGCGGCCAGGCGGTCGAGGGCCGCCGAGACCCACAGGTCGTCGCCGAGGCCCGAACCCGCGTCGCCGTCCGCGTGCCGCCATACGCCCAGGCAGGCGGCCGCGGCGAGGACGACGGTGTAGCGGTGCGCGGCCTCGAACGCGGCGGGTGAGGCGTCGAGTGTGGTGTCCCGCGGCGAGAGGCCCGTGAACTGGTCGCGGAGCCGGGCGAGTTCGTCGCGGAAGTACGCGGCGAAGCGGGTGGGCAGGCCGCCGCCGGGCTGTCCGGCGACGGCGGCGAGGGTCGCCGCGGCGGTGTCGGCCCGGGGGATGCCGAGCCCGGGCGTGGTGAAGTCCATCGGCGGCAGCGGCGCGCCGGGGCGGAACAGCCCGGCCTCGCCCGGTGCGGCGTCGGCGCCGAGCCAGCAGCGCTGCGCCAGCCGGGGGAGCAGCGGCAGCAGGCCGGTCAGACAGGCGCTGCGCGAGGCGTGCATGAACGCGATCGGGGTGAGGTCGCGGGCGAGCTTCTGGAAGATCGCCGCGGGCCCCTCGCGCAGGTACGACTGCGCGCCGAGGACCATCCGCAGCGACTCGACGACGTCCTTGAGCAGCTGGGGAACCAGGTACTTGACCGCCGGTGCGAGCAGCGGGGCCTGCCCCGGCAGGAGGTGCAGGGCCCGTACCGCGACCGCGCACAGCGCGTCGGCCGCCAGCAGGTCGGCGGCGGCGCGCGCGATCGAGGCCCGCACGTACGGCAGCGCCACGATGGACGACCCGTACAGCCGGCGCTCCTCGGCCGCGTCGAGTGTGACGTGCAGGCAGCTCTCCGCGGCGGCGAGGAACATCGCCGGCAGCGTGGTGCGGGTCACCTGGAAGCTGCGCAGGCCCAGTTCGAGGCCCTGGCCGGGGGTACCGAGCAGCGCGTCGGCCGGGACGGGGTAGTCGAGGAACTCGGCGCCGCCCAGGTGCACGCCGCGCAGACCGCTGCTGGGGTAGCGCGGCCCGGGGCGCAGCCGCGCCGAGGCGTGGTCCAGCTCGGGGAGCAGGAACAGGCTGTGGCTGCGGCTGCCCGGACGCTCCGAGGTGCGGGCGAAGACCACCATGCCGTCGGAGGCGCCGAGGTTGGTGACGACGTCCTTGCGTCCGCGCAGCTGCCAGCCGTCGGGGACGGCGGTGGCGCGGAAGGCGGCGCCGGTGAGGTCGTTGCCGTGTTCGAGTTCGTTGTAGACGATGGCGAAGCGCTTGTTCGCGGTGAGCGCGTCCGCCATGGCGCGCCGCTGCGGCTCGTCGCCGGCCGCCCACACGTGCACGGCGGCCAGGTAGGAACTGCCGGCATAGCCGACGCCGAGGCAGGGGTCGCGCCGCCAGAGCACCCGGGCGGCCGCGACGAGGTGCTCCAGGGAGTCGAGCCGGCCGCCGAGCGCGGTCGGGACGAGCTCCTGGTTGAACCGGAAACCGTCCAGGACCTCGGTGGCCGCGGCGAGTTGTTCCTCGCGCGCGTCGGCGGCGAGCAGCGCTCGGAAGCCGGTCGGGTTGGTCTCCTGCCACGGGTCGCCGAGCAGGTCTTCGAGGGCGGACACGCGGTCAGCCATGGGAACCCTCCGAGTGCCGTACGAAACCGAAGGCCGAGATCGGGCCGGGCCGATCCACCGCCCGCAGGAGCCAGTCGACCAGCCGGCCGTCCAGCTCCTCGTGCCAGGCCGGAGCGAACCGCGGTGCGTCGCCGCAGAGTTCCGGATCGAGCCGGTGGACGACCTCGCGCAGCACCCCGGTGAGCCACAGCTCTCCTGCCCAGGGCCTCGCTTCCCGGGCGGCGGCGTGGTTCGCCGTCCAGAGGTGGAGGGCGGCCGCGGCGGCGAAGCAGAGTTCGTACTGCTGGGCCAGATCGTGGGCGTACATCGCGGGCTGACGGTTCGGGCGGACGTCGGCCATGGCCGCGCAGACCCGGTCCGTGGCGTCCACCGTGTGCCGGGCGAGTGCCGACAGCTCGGCGTTCCGGGCGGCGTCCACCGCGGGCAGGGTGGTCCGGGCGGATGCCACCACGCTGCACCCGCGTCGGCTCGCCGCGCGCAGCTGTCCCCACGGTACGGGGGCGAGCGGCGCTGTGAGCCCGGCCGTCGCCGCCAGGCCGTCCAGGTCGGCGGTGCCGGCGGCGTGCCCGGCGGCGATCACCGCGAACTGGTTGATCAGCGCGTGTCGGTTGACCGGGGTGCTGCCGTCGAAGATGGCGAGCACGGCGTGGTCCCGGGCGAGCTTCTGGAAGGCGCCGTGCTCGTAGAGCCCGGTGAGCAGCGAGCGGGCGCCGAGGAAGTCGCCGAGCCGGCCGAGCACGTCGTCGGCCAGCGTCGGGGCGAGCGCCTTGAGCACGGCGGACACCACGCTCATCTCGCCGGTGAGGGCGTGCGCCGCCCGGCAGCCGACCGTCCCGGCGGCCTCGATGGTCAGCAGGGTGGCGGCGCCGCGGGCGAGCAGCGATCGGACGAAGGGCCGCTCGACCAGCGGCCGCCCCTGGATCCGGTGCTCCACGGCGAACCGGGTGGCCAGCCGCAGGGCGTGCTCGGTCGCGCCGACCGAGAGCGCGCCGCACATCGTCCGGGTGAGCTGGAGGGCCTTGAGGACGGTCTCCGCGCCGCCGCCCGGCGCGCCGATCAGCGCGGACCCGCCGACGTGTGCGCCGTCGAAGCGGATCCCGCTGATGTCGGCGCCCCGGATGCCCAGGGTGTCGACCTTCGGCAGCGGCGTCGCCGAACCGGCGGCCAACTCGGCCTTGTCCACCAGGAAGAGGCCGAAGCCGCGGCCGCCGCCGCGTTCGTCGGTGCGGGCCAGGACGGACAGCAGCCGGCCCCGGGTGGCGTTGTTGATCGGCCACTTGGTGCCGTCGAGGCGCCAGCCGCCCTCCTCGCGGACGGCGGTCAGCTCACCGGCGAGCAGGTCGGCGCCGTGGCCGGGCTCGGTCAGCGCCCAGCCGACCCGCGCGCCGCCGAGAACCGCCCCGGCCAGGCCACGGGCCTGCTCGGGCGAGCCCGCGATCCACACGCAGATCGAGCCGAGGTACGTCTTGGCGTGCGCCACGGCGACCGACAGGTCGTTGCGGCTCATCGCCCGCCAGAGCTCGAACAGGTCCTGGTGGCTCTCCAGCCGGCCGCCGTGCTCGCGCGGCACGTAGTGGGCGGACAACCCCAGCCCGTCCAGGCCGGCCAGCTGCGTCAGCGGGTAGCCGGACGTGCGGTCGAGCTCGGCGAGCACCGGCGCGGCCTCGCCGAGGAGAGCGTCGATCTCCGCGGCGAGGGCGGTCGCGTCCTGCGGTTCAGTCATCGGATCCGACCACGTTTCCATAGCCGCCCCACTGGGCGAGATCGACGAAGCCGTACGCCGTCGGCAGGTGGTCCAGCGAGTCGACGGACCGCTCCGGGTCGGCCGCCAGGCCCTCCAGGACGCGGACCACCCGGTCCAGCACGTCCTGGGCCTCGTCCGTGCCGTAGACGTCGGGCCGGTAGCCGAGCCACAGGCGCAGCCGGGCCCCCGGGATGACCACCAGGCGCAGCGGGAAGTGCGTCCCGTCGTGTCCGTCCAGCGCGGTCAGCCGGACGTCGCTCAGCTGGGAGTCCAGGGCCTGCGGGTCCAGCGGGTAGTTCAGGCAGACCATGGTCGTGTCGAACAGGGTCCGGCCGGAGGCCGCGCGCTGGATCTCGGCGAGGCCGAGGAACTGGTGGTCGAGCAGCTCGGTCTGCTCGCGCTGGAGCCGGGTGAGCATGTCGACGGCGGGCTCGGCCGGATCCATCCGGACCCGGACCGGCACCGTGTTGGTGAACATGCCGACGGCGCGCGCGATCCCGGGCAGCTCGGGCGGGCGCCCGGACACCGAGGTGCCGAAGACGACGTCCTCGGCGCCGACGATCCCGCCGAGCACCACCGCCCACGCGCCCTGGGTGAGGGTGTTGACGGTGAGACCGCGGGTGCGGGCGAGCTCGGTCAGCTCCGCGGTCAGCTCGGCCGACAGCTCGGTGCGCAGCTGGCCGTGGCGGACGGTGCTGAGGCCGGCGGCCTGCGGGGCGACGAGGGTGGGTTCGGCCGACCCGGCCAGGGCCGAGGACCAGGCCCGTGCCGCCGCCTCCCGGTCCCGTCCGGCCAGCCAGCCGAGGTACCCGGCCGGCGAGCTCTCGCGGGCGGCCTCCGGGTTCTCCCTGCCCTCGTACAGCGCGAACAGGTCGGTGAGCAGCACCGGGGTCGACCAGCCGTCCCACAGCAGGTGGTGGTTGAGCAGGTGGACCCGGTGGTGGTCGGCGTCGAGCCGGGCCACCACCAGCCGCAGCAACGGCGGGTCGGCGATGTCGAAGCGCACCCGCTCCAGCTCCGCGTCCAGCTCGGCGAGGGCCGCCGCGCGGCCCGCCTCGTCGTGCCCGGAGAGGTCCACCAGCCGCCAGCCCGGCACGGCCGAGGCGCGGACGACCTGGAGCGGCTCGGTGCCGTCCAGGCAGTCGAAGGCGACCCGTAGCGCCGGGTGCCGCTCGACCAGCCGCTCGGCGGCCCGGCGCAGGCGGGGCGCGTCGAGCGGGCCTTCGAGGTCGAGCGTCAGCCGGGCGACGTACGCGTCCTCACCGTCCTCGTCCAGCAGGGTCTGGGTGAGCAGCCCCTGCTGGAGCGGCGTCAGCGGCCAGATGTCGGTGAGGTCGGGCCGTTCGCGCTCCAGCCGGTCCAGGCGGGCGGCGTCCAGCGGGGCCAGCGGGAAGTCCGAGGGGGTGCGACCGCCGAAGTCCGGGTCCTCGGCGGCGGCCGCGAGGCGGCCCAGTGAGGCCAGCCAGGCGTCGGCCAGGGCGCGGACGTCCTCCTCGCCGAACAGCTCCTCGGGCCAGGAGAACACCGTTCGCAGCCGGAGGCCGTCCGCGTCCTCGTAGGCGATCGAGTTGACCTCGATCTCGTGGACGAACGGCATCGCGGGATCGGCGCCCGAGCCCGGGGTCCGACGGTCCGGTTCGAGGCTCCACGGCCCGCCCGCGGCCATGGCGAAGCGGCCGAGGTAGTTGAAGCCGATCCGGGGGGTCGGGGCGTCGGGGAAGGCGCCCGCCAGGTACTTGGCGGGGCCGAAGCCGGTTCCCCGGGCGGGGAGCGCGCGCAGCTGCTCCTTCACCCGCTTGAGCGCTTGGGCGAGGTCCGCGCCGGGGCCCGGGGCGAGCCGGACCGGGTGGATCGCGGTGAACCAGCCGACGGTGCGCGAGAGGTCGGTCGAGGGCGGCAGCTGCTCCCGGCCGTGGCCCTCCAGGTCGATCAGGACCTCGTTGCCGGACGGACCGCCGCGCAGTTCCCGCCAGCCGCCGAGGGCGAGCGAGAACGCGGTCAGCAGGACGTCCTCGGGCCCGGCGCGGAAGGCCGCCGGGATGCCCACCAGCAGTCGGCGGGTGGTGTCGGCGGGCAGCTCGACGTGCAGGTGCCGGGCGCGGCCGGCCAGGTCGACCGCCGGGTCCAGGGGGCGCTCGGCGATCCGCGGATCGGGCGTGCGCAGCACCTCGCGCCAGTGGTCGGCCTCCCGCGCGCTGTCCGCGGCGGCTGTGTTCACCCGGTGCGCCCAGTCCCGCAGCGAGGTGCGGACCGGGGGCAGTTCGGGTCGGCGGCCGGCCGCGACCGCCTCCCAGGCGGACGCGAGGTCGGCGAGCAGGACGCGCCAGGACACCCCGTCGACCACCAGGTGGTGGGCCATCAGCAGCAGGCTGCCGTCCCGCTCGCGGCCGGCGTCGAACCAGACCGCCCGCAGCATCCGGCCCTGCCAGGGGGCGAGCAGCTCGCGGGCGCGTACCGTCTCCTCGTCCAGAGCCTGCGGCGTCGCCGGGCCGTCGACCGTGGTCAGGCAGTCGGTGACGTCGTACCGGCCGGGCCGGTGGACCTCCAGATGGGGCGTGCCGCCGTCGCCGTGGACCAGGACCGCCCGCAGGGCGTCGTGCCGGTCCACCACGGCCTGCAGCGCGGCGCGCAGCGAGGCCGGGTCGGCCTCCCGCGGCACCCGCACCACCACGGACTGGTTGAAGCCGGAAACCCCGTGCTTCCACCCGGTCACCTCGCCGAACCAGGCGAAGGCCGGCGTCGTCGGGACGGGCCCGTACGGCTCGGCGACCGGCTCGGCCGGGGCCTCCTCGGCCTGGGCGACCGCGGCGAGTTCGCGCGGGGTCCGGTGGCGGAACACGTCAGCGGGGGAGAGGCCGACCCCGGCCTCCCTGGCCAGCGAGACGACCTGGAGGGCCAGGATGGAGTCCCCGCCGTGGTCGAAGAAGGACTCGTCCACGCCGAACCGCGGCACGCCCAGCACCGTGGCGAAGGCCGCGCACAGCGCTGCCTCGGCCTCGGTGGCCGGCTCCGCGTCCGCCGCCTCGGGCCGCGCGAAGTCGGGCTCGGGCAGCGCGGCGCGGTCCACCTTGCCGTTCGGGGTGAGCGGGAAGGCGTCCAGGACCACGATCGCGGCCGGGACCATGAAGTCGGGCAGCGAACGGGCCGCGCGGCGGCGCAGGGCCGCCGAGTCCACGATGGCACCGTGCTCGGGCACCACGTAGGCGTGCAGCCTGGTCCCGCCGGCGGCGGCGACCACCAGCGCGTTGGCGACGGACTCGTCACGGGCGAGGACGGACTCGATCTCGCCCGGCTCGATCCGGAAGCCGCGGAGCTTGATCTGGGCGTCGGCGCGGCCGAGGTACTCCAGGGTGCCGTCCGCGCGGCGGCGGGCCAGGTCCCCGGTGCGGTACATCCGGGCGCCGTCCGGGCCGAACGGGCAGGGCAGGAACTTCTCCGCCGTCGCCGCCGGGCGGTCCAGGTAGCCGCGGGCCAGGCCGACCCCCGCCACGTACAGCTCGCCCGGCACCCAGGCGGGCACCGGCTGCAGTTCGTCGTCGAGTACGAAGACCCGGGCGTTCTGGACGGGCGTGCCGATCGACGGCTTCACCCGGCCGGCCAGCGGCGCGCTGCAGGAGGCCGTCACCGTCGCCTCGGTCGGGCCGTAGGCGTTGAACATCCGGCGCCCGGCCGACCAGCGCTCGGCCACCTCGGGCGCGCAGTCCGCGCCGCCGACGACCAGCACCCGCAGCTCGGGCAGCGGGGCGTCGGGCAGCGTCGCCACGACCACCGGCGGCAGCGCGGCGTGGGTGATCCGCTGCTCGCGCAGGAAGTCGTACAGGTAGGTCCCGGAGAGCGTGCGGCCCACCGGGGCCAGGACCAGGCAGGCGCCGGAGGCCAGCGCGGGCCAGATGTCGGCCACCGCGGCGTCGAAGCTGGGGGAGACGAACTGCAGGGCCCGGCTGCCGCGTTCGAAGCCGAACCGGGCGATGTGGTCGTCGACCAGGTTCGACAGGCCGGCGTGCGAGACCACCACGCCCTTGGGCCGGCCGGTCGATCCGGAGGTGTAGATGACGTACGCCGGGTGCTCGGCCAGCAGGCCGTGCCCGGCCGCGCCGCCGCCGTGCCCGGTCACCGCGCCGGTGCGGTCGACGACGCAGGCCGGCCGGGAGTCGGCGATCAGCAGCTCCCGGCGCTGTTCCGGGTACTCCGGGTCCACCGGGACGTACGCGGCGCCGGTCTTCAGGACGGCGAGCATCGCCACCACCAGCTCCACCGAGCGCGGCAGCGTGATCGCGACCCGGTCCTCGGGACCGACCCCGCGCGCGGTCAGATCGGCGGCCAACTCCTCGGCCCGCCGGTCGAGCTGCGCGTAGGTCAGGGTCTCCGACTCGGAGACCAGCGCGAGGTCGTCGGGGTGCGCGGCGGCCCGCTCGGCGACGGTCCGCGCGACGAAGCGGATGCCCGGCTCCCGCGCGGTGTCGTTCCACTCCGCGAGGACGACCCGCCGCTCCTGCCCGGAGAGCAGCGGCAGCAGGCCGAGTGCCAGGTCCGGCCGGGCCGCGGCGGCCTCGACGAAGCGCAGGAAGCGGTCGCGGTGTGCCCGCACCTCCTCCTCGGTGAAGTAGTTCGGGTTGGCGTCGCAGGCGACCGGGGCGCCGTCCGCGGTCGGGCTCCCGATCCCGAAGGTCAGGTCGGCCGCGGGCCCCGCCGACAGGCTGTGCACCGTCACCGGGAGACCGGCCCACGCGGTGGCGGGCAGCGCGGGCAGGAAGTTGACCATCGCGCCGACCAGGCCGAACTCGTCCCCGGTCAGGCCGAGCGCGCGGGTGAGGTCCTCGTGCCGGAACCGCTGGTGCCGCAGCGCGGCGGCGAACTCCTCGCCCACCGGGGCCAGCAGGTCGGCCAGGCTCGCCCCGGCCGGCACGGTGATCCGCAGCGGCACCGTGTTGCTGGCCATGCCCGGGGTGCGCCGCTCGGCCGGGGAGGTCCGGCCCGCCACCGGCAGTCCCAGCACGACCTCCTCACGGGCGGTCATCCGGGCCAGGTAGGCCGCGGTGACCGCGGTGACCACCACGGGCCAGCCGGAGCGCTGCTCGCGCGCCAGGTCGCGCAGTGCGCGGACCACCGGCGCGGTGAACTCGCCGGTGCAGCTGACCCGTTGGGGGAAGGCGTCGGCGCCGGCCGGCGGGGTGGTACGGACGGCGAGCCGGCTCGGCAGCGGCTGGTCGGCGAAGTGCCCGGTCCAGTACGCGGCATCCCGCGCGTACTGCTCGGATTGGCGGTAGGCCGCGTCCGCCTCGGCCAGCGCCGGGAACGGCCCGAAGCGCCCCTCGCCGGGGGTCTCCCCGGCGGCGAGCGCCGAATACAGTTCGCCGAGCCGACCGAAGACCATCGAGTACGTGGTCGCGTCGGCCGCGCTGTGGTGGTACCGCTGGTAGAAGAAGTGCAGGTCGGCGGCCAGACGCAGCAGCGCGGCGCAGGACAGCGGGCCCTGGTCGAGGTCGGTGGGCCGACGCAGGTCCGCCCGCATCCACTCGGCCGCGGCCGCCCTGGGGTCGGCGGCCGCGGTGAGGTCCACCAGGGCGAAGCCGTCCGCCCCCTCGGCCGTGGAGCTCACCCAGGTGCCGTCCGGCGCGACGGCGCGCAGCCGCAGCACCCCGCACTCCTCGCTCAGTCGCCGCCACGCCCGCCCGAGCACGGCCTCGTCGACCGGCCCGCCGATCTCGGCGTAGCCCGCGATGACGAAGCGGCGCCCGGTGGCGTCGAGGCGCTGTGCGGCCCAGACACCGAGCTGGGCGGCCGAGAGGCGCTGCGCGCCGCCTTCGGCGACCCGCTCACTCCGCTCGCTCATGCGCCCGCCTCGACCTCGACCGTGAGCCCCTCGGCGGGGTTCTCCGGCTGCGGCGGGAAGACCTTGCGGAAGGTGAAGGCGTGCGGCGTCGGCCCGTGCTCGCGCAGGTGCAGCAGCCGGGCGTGCGCCTCCTCCACGGTCGGCACGGTCCAGGCCGGGACCCACCAGAGCGTCTGGAAGGCCTCCGGCATGGCGACGAAGAACTCCTTGCGGCGCCGCATGAAGGCCGCGTGGTCCCCCTGGTAGACGAAGTCGCGCAGATCGTCCAGGGTCTCCCAGACGGAGAGGTTGACGACGGCCCGCGGGTCGTCCGGCCACACCGCGTCCACCACCCGGCGCCCGTCCGAGGACCCGCCGAACAGCCGCCACACGTAGCCCTTGCTGAACTGGGCCTGGCGGTTGATCGGATCGAAGTTCTCGACGAAGTCACGGAACCCGGGCGAGTCGACGGGGACCGCGGGCAGGCCGATGTTGACCTGGGCGATATGGAATTCGGCAGGCATGGGGACTCCACTTTCGGACGGGGGCGTCGGCGGTCACGCTCGCCGGCGCCCCGGTAGGCGACTCAGGGCACGCGGTGTTCGGCGGACCGGCCGGGGGCCGCGCCGACGAGATCGGTGTGGGCCGGCGGTTCCGCGGCGAGCGGGTGGCCGGGCTTCCGGACCCTGCCGACCAGCAGGGTCAGCAGCGGCCCGGTGGCGACGGTGGTCAGCAGCGCCATCACCACGAGGACGGTGTAGTGCGAGGCGTCCACCAGCCCCATCTGCTTGCCGGCGGTGAGCACGATCAGCTCGGTCAGGCCGCGGGTGTTCATGAGGGCGCCGAGGATGGCGGCCTGACGGTTCGGGATACCGGTGAGCCGGGCCCCGAGGAAGGTGCCGCCGAACTTCCCGAGGATCGCGACCGCGACCACCACGAGCGCCATGGCCCACTCGGCCGGGCTCAGCGCGGCGAGGTTCACCTGCCAGCCGGCCACGATGAAGAAGATCGGCATCAGCAGCTTGGCGCCGATCGGCTCGATCTCGCGCCGCAGCCGGGCCGCCCAGCCGCTCGGCCCCTCGGGGTCGATGACGCCGGGCACGGTCTCGCCCCGGCCGTCCGACTTCGCCCGCTGCTCGCTGCCGGCGATGGCCATGCCGAACAGGAACGCCCCGAAGATGAAGTCGAGGCCCATCCACTGAGTGGCCGCGCAGGAGGCCAGCAGCCCCACCGCGACCATGACCAGGTCGACGCCGCCGAACCGGGCCGCGCCGCCGCGCACCGCCCGGCGGAACAGCGGCCGGACGACGAAGGCCAGCACGGCCAGGAAGACCGGCAGCAGGAGCAGCCGGGTGGGCGTCTTCCCCGCCACGGTGAGGGTGTCCAGGCCCAGCAGGAGCCAGATCGCCACGTCGCACACCGCCGCGCTGGTCACCGAGAGCCGGCCGACCGGCGTCTGCAGCAGTCGGCGGTCCTCCAGCACCCGGACCAGTACCGGGAAGGCGGTCACCGAGAGCGACACGCCGACGAAGAGGACGTACCCGGCGTCCGAGACGACCGGTCCGCCCGGCTCCCACACCAGCCCGAGCCCGCACCCGAGGGCCAGCGGGACCAGTACGGCCCCGGCGGTGACCCCGATGATGTTGCGGTTCGAGCCGCGGGTGACGCCGGGCTCGAACTCCAGCCCGACGACGAACATCATCAGGGCCACGCCCAGGTCCGCGAAGCCGCTGAGCAGGCCGCGGACCTCGGTCGGGAACAGGGCCGAGGCCAGCGCCCCGTGCGCCACCGTCGGCCCGAGCAGCACACCGGCCACGATCTCGCCCACCACCGCGGGCTGCCCGAGGCGCCGCGCGATCGCGCCGGCGACCAGCGCGATCACCGCGATGGTCGTCAGCGAGGTGAACATGGTGATCAGCAGGTCGTTGTTCATTCCTCTTCCAAGGGCCACGGCGCGAACATCCCTCTGCCGTAGAGCAGCGGCGCCTCGTCGAACAGGGTGACCGCCTCGACCTGGCCGAACAGCACGGCGTGGGTGCCGACCACCTGGACGTCGACCAGCTCGCACTCGGCCACCGCCAGCGCGTCGTCGACGAGCCACGGCAGAGCGCTGTGCTGGGTGCGCTGCCAGCGCACCCGGGCGAAGCGGTCCACGTTGCGGGTGGCGAAGAGCCGGGCCGTGGCGGCCGCGCGGGCGTGCAGCAGGTTCACCGCGAACGCGCCGCGGCGGGCGGCGACGGCCATGGTCACGCTGCTGGTGTCCAGGCAGACCAGCAGGGTCGGCGGGGACAGCGTCACGCTCGTCATGGACGAGCAGGTCAGTCCCTGCGGCTCGCCGTCCTCCAGCGCGGAGGTGATCACGGTGACACCGGTCGGGAAGTTGCTCATCAGCGACCGGTACTCGTCCACGAACAGCTGGGAGACGGTCGCGCCGGCGGAACCGGCGCGATCGGGCGCGGTCACCGGGTCGGCGAGGAGCCGGCCGACGAGTCCTGATGCTCGTGCAGACTGGTCAGGTACTCGCGGGTGCTGGGCAGCGCCTTGACCAGCTCGGCCGCCTCGGCCTGCAGCAGCTCGAACTCGGCGAGGGCGTTGGCCGGGTCGATGTGCGAGAGCGCGGGACGCGCCCGCTCCGGCCCGGCGCCCAGACCCATCAGCATCGTGACCCAGGAGTAGTCCTCGAAGCCGTGGTAGTGCGGGTAGATGGTGGCCGGGTCGAGCACGGTCGAACGGGCCAGCTCCAGGCGGCGGGCCAGGCCCTCCGGGATCTCCCGGGTCTTGGTCGCCTTCCAGTACGGGGTGTCCTCGCGGGCCGCCGCGCGGTAGTGCAGGACCAGGAACTCCTTGACGCCGTCGAGCACGTGGGCGACCCGCTCGTTGTAGGCGTCGCGCAGGGTCGGGTCCCAGTGCTCGTCCGGGAAGTGGCGCACCAGCTGCTCGATGGCGTGCTGGATGAAGAAGATGCCGGTGGACTCCAGCGGCTCGACGAAGGCGCTGGACAGGCCGACGGCGACGCAGTTGTTCACCCAGGAGCGCTCGTTGCGGCCGATCCGCATCCGGATGTGGTTGGCCTCCAGGCCCTCCGCGGCCGGGCCGACGAAGTCGCGCAGGGTCTGCTCGGCCTCCTCCGGGGTGCAGAACTCGTCCGAGTAGACGTAGCCCGTGCCGTCCCGGTTGTAGAGCGGGATGGTCCAGATCCAGCCGGAGTCCATCGCGGTCGCCGTGGTGTACGGGCGCATGCCGTCCTGGGCGGTGTTGCGCGGCACCCGCAGCGCGACGGCGCGGTTGTTCGGCAGCACGTCCTGGAAGGAGACGAACGGCTCCTCCAGCGCCCCGTTGATCAGCAGGCCGCGGAAGCCGGTGCTGTCCACGAACAGGTCGGCGGCGAGGTCGCCGGAGTTCCGGGTCTTGACGTGGGTGATCCAGCCGCGGTCGTCCTGGGCGACCTCGACCACGTCGTCGACGACGTGCTTGACCCCGCGGGCGGTGGACCAGTCGCGCAGGTAGCGGGCCAGCAGCGCCGCGTCGAAGTGGTAGGCGTACGGGAACTGGGCCCGCTGCTCGGCCAGCGTGGAGCGGCCCAGCGAGCTGTCCAGCTCCGAGGCGAACAGGCCGCCGCCGAGCATGCGCGGGGAGCGCTCCGCCTCGCACAGGTGCGGGGTCAGGTAGCAGGCCTCGTCGAAGCGCTTGGACTTGTCGCCCTCCTGGAGCCACCAGTCGGCGAGGCTGAAGCCGTCGGCGACGCGCAGCCGCTCGAAGGGGTGGTAGAAGTGCGTGTCGTCGCCGCGCCAGTTCTCGAAGCGGATGGCGAGCTTGTAGGAACCGGAGACGGCCGGCATCCAGTCCTGCTCGTCCAGGCCGAGGAAGTCGAAGAAGTGCCGGACCGTGCTGAACGTGGCCTCACCGACGCCGATCGTCTCCACCCGGTCCGACTCGACCAGGGTCACGTCCACCTTGTCGCCGAACGCGGCCTTGAGGTACGACGCGCTCATCCAGCCGGACGTGCCGCCTCCGACGATTAGGACCGACTGAACCATCCCGTGCCTCCTTGGGTACGTGGAGCGGTCCGACCACCGAACCGTCCCGACCACCCTGATGACCGCGGCTATAGCTCACCCATCAGCGACCATGCGCTGCACTCCACGGGCCGCCCGCCCCGCCCTTAGGGGTGCGCCCCTGACGCCGCCCCTGAGCCGGGGCGGCGGCCACCCCGAGCCGTCTGGGTGGCGGACTCGCCCTTGCCGTCGATCCTCTGACGGCACATCGACAGGAGGATCGTCGTGTCCCGCGCCTCCCCCGCGCGTCCCCAGTGATCCCGCCGGAAGGAATCCCGCCCATGGAGACCAGCGCAGCCCCCGCCCCCGGCACGCCCGCCGTCGGCCTGACAGGCCGCCCGGTCCTCCTGGTCCGGGCCGCCGCGCCGGTGCTGCTCGGCGCGTACGGCCTGATCCGGCTGCTGCCGGGGGCGCGCCAGCCCGGCGCCGGCTGGACCGTCGGGCATCTGTGCCTGCTCGGTTCGCTGCTGGCCTTCGGCGTGGTCTTCGGCGACCTGCGCCGGGTGCTCGCCGAGCGCGGCCGGCTGGCGGCGCCGCTCTGGTACGCCCTCGCGCTGACCGGGACGGCCGCCTCGGTGGGCCAGGTGCTGATCGACCTGTACAGCGGCCTCGCCACCGGCACCCGGGCCGAACAGGACCGGTTCTTCGCCGAGGTGCAGAGCCACCCGGGCGTGCTGCCGGTCTTCTACCAGGTGCTCCCCGTCCTCTTCCATCTGAGCCTGCTGGCGATGGTGGCCGTCCTGACGTTCCGCCGGCGGCTGCCGTACTGGAGCCCTGTGGCCGTTCTTGGCGGCCTGGTCGTGTCGGCCGCCGCGCTCGACCTGATGACGTTCGGCGTGACGCTCTACGCCCTCGCCCTGCTCCCGCTGCACCGTCAGCTGGGATATGGACGGGTTATGGAAGACCGTTCGTAGGCTCTGGTCCGTCGGGCTGGGGGCTCCACCCGTCCGGTGACGCGCGCCGACGTGCGGTCCGGGCCCGTTCTTGACGGTCTGTCACCCGTCAGGCACCGCCATCGCCCGAAGGAGTTCGACCGGAATGGATCCTCTGCTGCTTCCGGAGCGCATCGCCCGACAGGCGTCCCGCACCCCGGACGCGGTCGCCGTGGTGGACGGCGACCGGACGGTCGACTACCGCGAGCTGGACCGGGCCGTCGAGCGCACCTGCCGCGGGCTGCTCGCGCGGGGAGCCGGTGCGGACCGGCTGGTCGGCGTGGCGCTCGACCGCGGCGTGGACCTGGTCGTCGCGCTGCTCGCGGTGTGGCGGGCGGGCGGCGCCTACCTCCCGCTCGACCCGGCCCAGCCGGCCGCCAGGCTGGGCGAGTTGATCCGGGATGCCGGCGTTTCCCTGGTGCTGGCCGCGGAGCCGCTCGCCGCGACCGTCCGGGCCGCCGGGGCCCGCCCGGTGACGCCCGCCGTGCTGCGCGGGCCGTCCGAGGCCTTCCTGCCCGTCGCCCCGGCCGCGACCGACCCGGACCGGCTCGCCTACGCCGTCTTCACCTCCGGCTCGACCGGCCGGCCCAAGGCGGTCGCCATCACGCACGCCGGGATCGCCGGCCGGGTCGGCTGGACCATCGACACCCACGAGCTGGGCCCGGCGGACCGGGTCCTGTTCAAGACCTCGATCGGCTTCGACGCCGCCGCCTGGGAGTTCCTCGCCCCGCTGGCCTGCGGAGGCACGGTGGTCGTCGCGCCGCCCGGCACGGAACGCGATCCGGCGGCGCTGCTGCGCACCGCCGCCGCCCACCGGGTGACGGTCCTCCAGGCGGTGCCCTCCGTGCTGCGGTCGCTGGTCGACGAGGGCGACTGGAGCGGCTGCGACGCGCTGCGGCTGGTCTTCAGCGCGGGCGAGCCGCTGCACGCCGAACTCGCGACCCGGCTGCGCGCCCGCACAGGCCCGGGAGTCCGGCTCTGGAACACCTACGGCCCCACCGAGTGCAGCATCGACGTCACCGCCCATCCCGTCGACCCCGCCCGGACGGCCGGGCCGGTCCCGATCGGCCGGCCCATCACCGGCATGCGGGTCCTGGTCCTCGACCCGGCCGGCCGCCCGGTGCCGGTGGGCGTGCCCGGTGAGCTCTACGCGGGCGGGCCCGGCGTCGCCCGCGGCTACCTCGGCCGGCCCGGGCCGACCGCCGAGCGCTTCGTCCCGGACCCGTACGGCCCGCCCGGCTCCCGGCTCTACCGCACCGGCGACAAGGTCCGGTGGCGCCCGGACCGCACCCTGGAGTACCTCGGCCGGCTGGACCGGCAGCTGAAGGTGAACGGGGTGCGGATCGAACCCGGCGAGATCGAGGCGGTGCTCGCCGCCCACCCTGGGGTCGCTGCGGCCGTCGTCACCCCCGTCACCCCGGCCGGGGGCACCGGGACCCGGCTCGCCGCGCACGTCGTGCCGCGCGGCCCGGTCCCGGCCGGCGGGCTGCGCGCCTTCCTCGCCGGTCGGCTGCCGGAGAGCCACCTGCCGGCCGTCGTGCGCGAGGTGCCGGAGTTTCCGCTGACCGCCTCCGGCAAGGCCGACCGGGCGGCGCTGCGGGCCGCGGCCGAGGCGGAGGGAGCGGGCCGGGCCCCGTACGTCGCCCCGCGCGACCGGGCCGAGGAACTCGTCGCCGAGGTCTGGTCGGGGCTGCTGGAAGCGGACCGGATCGGAGCCCACGACGACTTCTTCGCGCTCGGCGGGACCTCCCTCCAGCTCGTCCGGCTGGCCGCGGGCCTGCGGGCGGCGAGCGGCGGGCCGGTCCCGCTGCGCGGCCTGTTCGTGGCCGCCACCGTGGCCGAGCAGGCCCGGCTGCTCACCCCGGCGGCCGCGGACTCCGTCGACAGCGAGCCGGTGATCCCGGTCCCGAGGGACGGCGAACTGCCGCTCTCGCCCGGGCAACGACGGCTGTGGTTCCTCGACCGGCTGCGGCCGGGCGGCACCGAGTGGGTCGCCCCGCTGCTGGTCCGGCTGCCGGCCGCCACCGGCGCGGACACCGTGCGCCGGGCGCTGCGGCTGCTCGCCGAACGGCACGAGTCGCTGCGCACCCGCTTCACCGCGGAAGCCGGCGAGCCCCGGCAGTGGATCGGTCCGGCCGAGGAGGTCGAGCTCCGGGTCGAGGACGCCACCCGGGAGCAGCTCGCCACGCTCTTCGACCAGCAGTTCCACCGCGGCTTCGACCTCGAGAACGGCCCGCTCTGGCGAGCGCTGCTGGCCCGGATCGAGGGCGAGGAGCACCTGCTGCTGCTGACCCTGCACCACATCGGCTGCGACGGCTGGTCGACGGTCGTCCTGGAACGCGAGCTACGCGAGCTGTGCGCCGCCCTGCACGAGGGCCGCGAGAGCACCCTGACCCCGCCCGCAGTGCAGTACGCCGACTGGGCGGCGTGGTCCGCCCGGCGACTGACCGACGGCCGACTCGCGGCCGAACTCGACTACTGGCGCGGCACGTTGGACGGCCTGCCGACCCTCGACCTGCCCGTCGACCGGCCCCGCCCGGCCGAGCGCGACGGGCGCGGGGCCGCCCACGCCTTCCGGCTGGAGCCCGAGCAGGCCCGGCGGCTCACCGAACTCGGCCGGGCCCACGGCGCGACGCCCTTCGTCGTCCTGCTGACCGGGTTCGCGGCCGCGCTGGCGCGCCACACCGGCCAGTGGGACATCCCGGTCGGCACCCCCGTTCCCGGCCGCACCCGGCCGGAGGTCGAGGACACCGTCGGGTTCTTCCTCAACTCGCTGGTGCTGCGTTGCCGGCTGGACGGCCGGGCCGGCTTCGCGGCGGCCCTCGACCGGGTGCGTGACCTCACCCGGGAGGGCTTCGCCCACCAGGACCTGCCCTTCGAGCGGCTGGTGGAGGCCCACGGCGCCGAGCGGGACCTCTCCCGCACCCCGCTCTACCAGGTCGCCTTCGACCTGCACACCGAGGGCCGGACCAGCGTCGCCGACCGCGACGAGGACCTGGCCGCGTTCACCGACGCCTGGCGGGTGGCCAAGACCGACCTGACCCTCTTCATGCGCCGGATGCCGGACGGCGCCTACCGCGGCGCGCTGGAGTACGACACCGCACTCTTCGACGCGGCCACCGTCGCCGCCCTGGCCGACCGGTTCACCAGGCTGCTGACCGCGGCGGCGGCAGACCCGGAGCGGCCGCTGGAGGCCCTGGACCTGCTCTCGCCGGTCGAGCTCCACCGCCAGCTGGTGGAGTGGAACGAGCCCGGAACCGCCGATCTCCCGGCCACCGTCCCCGCCCGCTTCGAGGAACAGGCCCGCCGCACGCCGACGGCGGCCGCCGTGCTGCTGGGCGAGCGGGTGCTGAGCTACGCCGAGCTGGACACCGCGGCGAACCGGCTGGCCCACCGGCTGCGCGCGGCCGGCGTCGAGGACCAGGACCGGGTCGGCGTCGTGCTGGAACGCGGGCCGGAGCTGCTCACCGCACTCCTGGCGGTCTGGAAGGCGGGTGCCGCCTATGTCCCGGTCGACCCGGCCGACCCGGCCGAGCGGATCGCGGAGGTGTTCCGCGCCTCGGGCGCGGCCGCCTGGATCGGCACCGGCGGTACCGGCCCGGCCGGCCACCCCGGAGCCGTCCGGCTGGACACCGACGCCGCGGCGATCGCGCAGCTGCCCGGCACCGCCCCGGCCCGTACCGAGACGGCCGACCAGCTGGCCTACGTGATCTTCACCTCGGGCTCCACCGGCCGGCCCAAGGGCGTCGAGATCACCCACCGGGGCCTGGCCGACCACGTGGACTGGGCGGCGATGGAACTCGCGGCCCGCGGCAGCGGCGGCGCACCGTTGTTCTCCTCGCACGCCTTCGACCTCGTCGTCCCCAACCTCTGGGCGCCCCTGGTGGTCGGGCAGCCGGTGCAGGTCCTCCCCCCGGACACCGAGCTGTCCCGCCTCGGCGACTGGCTGGCCCGCACCGGCCCGTACAGCTTCCTCAAGCTGACACCCGGACACCTCGACATCATCGCCGACCAGCTGACCGCCGAGCAGGCCGCGGCGCTGGCCCCGGTCCTGGTGGTCGCCGGGGAGCCGTTCACCCGGGAGACCCTGGAACGCTGGCGGGCCCTCGCCCCGGACACCGAACTGATCAACGAGTACGGACCGACCGAGGCCGCTGTCGGAACCACCGTCCACCCGGTGCCCGCCGACCCGCCGACCCGGATCCTGCCGATCGGGCGGCCGCTGCCGCACACCACCGTGTACCTGCTGGACGACGCGCTGCGGCCGGTCCCCCGGGGCGCACGGGGCGAACTGTGCATCGGCGGACGCCGGCTGGCCCGCGGCTACACCGGTCACCCCGCGCTGACCGCCGAGCGCTTCGTGCCCGACCCGTACGGCGAGCCCGGCGCCAGGCTGTACCGCTCGGGCGACCTCGCGCGCCAACTGCCGGACGGAACCGTCGAGTTCCTGGGCCGACTGGATGACCAGGCGAAGATCCGCGGCCACCGGGTCGAGCCGGCCGAGGCCCGGTCCGCCCTGGCCCGGCACCCGGCGGTCCGCGAGGCCGCGGTACTGGTGCACCGGCCGGCCGGCGGGGAGCCCGCGCTCGCCGCCTACTACGTGCCGGCCGACCAGGCCTCCACGCCGTCCGAGCGGGAACTGGCCGAGCACTGCGCCCGGACGCTGCCGTCCTACCTCGTCCCGACCACCTTCACGGTGCTCGACGGGTTCCCGCTGACCGCCAACGGCAAGCTCGACCGCCGCGCCCTGCCCGCACCCGGCCGGGCGACGGGTGCCCCGGAGACCCGGACGGCCCCGAGCGGGCCGCTGCAACAGCGCATCGCCGCCCTGTGGGCGGAGTTGCTCGGCACCGAACCCGACGCGGACACGGACTTCTTCGTCAGCGGCGGGACGTCGATCACCGCGATCCGCCTGATCGCCGCCGTCCACCAGGAGTTCGGCATCGACCTGCCGGTGCGGGCCGTCTTCGAGACCCCCACCGTGGCCGGCCTGTCCGACGCGGTCGAGGAGCTCGTCCGGGCCGAGGTCGCCCGGATGAGCGACGACGAGATCGCCGCCACCTTCTGACCGCGGCCGACCGCCGCCCCCGCCACGACCTGCCGCACGGCCGCGCACCCGGCGCCGGACCGCACCCCGTCCGCGCCCCACCACAGCTGAGGAGAGCCGAGAGCCATGACCGGCACCGAAACCGACACCACCGGGTCCGAGGCGCTCCGGGCCGAGTACCTGCGCCGCGTCCTCGGCGGCGAGCTGCGCGGCCGCGGCCGCGGCCGCGGCATCGACAAGGCGGACCGGACCGGGCCGCTGCGGTTGTCCGCCGGGCAGCGGCAGATGTGGTTCCTCAACCGGCTGGAGCCCGGCAGCCCCGAGTACCTCCTCCCGGTGGTGCTGCGGCTGCGCGGCGGGCTCGACGTCACCGCGCTGGGCACGGCCTGGCACCGGCTGCACGACCGGCACGAGATCCTGCGCACCCGCTACGCCCTGGACGGCCGGGAGCCGGTCCAGCTGGTCGACCCGACCGGGACCCCCGCCCTGCCCCTGGACGACCTCGGCCACCTCCCCGCCGAGCAGTGCGAGGAAGCGGTGCGCGCCCACATCGCGCGCGAGTCGGAGCGGCCCTTCGACCTGGAGCAGGAATGGCCGATCCGCGGCCGGCTGTTGCGCCGCGCCCCGGACGACCACGTGCTGATCATGGTGGCCCACCACATCGCCTGCGACGCCTGGTCCACCCGGCTGGTCGCCGAGGAGCTCGGCGAGGGCTACCGCCGCGCCGTCGCCGACCGGGCGGGGGCGGACGCGCCGGTCGATGCGGCCCCGCCCCTCCAGTACGTCGACTACGCCGCCTGGGAGAACTCCCGGCCCACCGCCGAGGCCCTGGCGTACTGGCGCGAGCAGCTCGCCGACCTCGGCACCCTCGACCTGCCCACCGACCGCCGCCGACCGGCCGTCCGCGGCCATGAGGGCGACGCCGTCAGCGGCCGACTGCCAGTCGAACTCGCCGACCGCGTCCGCGCGTTGGCCCGGTCCCACGGCACCACCCCGTTCTCGGTGCTGCTCGCCGCCTTCCAGACCCTGCTCGCCCGCTACAGCGGCGCCACCGACATCCCGGTCGGCACCGTCACCAACCTGCGCACCAGGCCCGAGATCCAGGGCCTGATCGGCTACGGCGTCAACACCCTGGTGCTGCGCGGCCGCCTGGACGGCGACCCGACCTTCGCCGAGCTGCTGCGCGCCACCAACCGGACCGTCCTGGACGCCTACGACCACCAGGGGGTGCCGTTCGCCTCCCTGGTCTCCGAGCTGGAGCCGGAGCGCGACCGGTCCCGCACGCCGCTCTTCCAGGTGTTCCTCACCCTGCGCGAGCAGGCGGTGACCGACTACCGGCTGCCCGGACTGGCCATGGCCGAGGTCGAGCCGCCCCGGCCGAAGGCGCGGTTCGATCTCGCGCTGGTCGCCGGGGAGGCCGCGGACGGCGCGCTCCCGCTGCGCCTGGAGTACGCCACCGAGCTCTTCGACCGGTCCACCGCCGAGCGGTTGCTGGCCCACTACCTGCGGCTGCTGGACAGCGCGGCCGGCGCCCCGGACACCCCCCTGTCCGCGCTGGAGCTGCTGGACCCCGCCGAGCGGGCCGAGCTGACCGCCCCGCCGGCGGACCGCGTCGACACGCCCCGCCCGCTGCACGAGCTCTTCGTCGAGCAGGCGGCCCGCACCCCCGAGGCCGTCGCTGTGGTCAGCGGCGAGCACAGCCTCAGCTACGCCGAACTCGACGCCGCGTCCGCCCGGTTGGCCCGTCGGCTGGCCGGGCTCGGGGTCGGCCCGGAAGGCCTGGTCGCGGTCTGCCTGGACCGCGGCGCCGACCTGCTGCCCGCCCTGCTCGGCGTGCTGAAGGCGGGCGGCGCGTACGTCCCGCTGGACCCGGCAGTGCCGGACGCGCGGATCTCGTATGTGCTGGGCGACACCGGTGCCCGCGTCCTGATCACCCGACAGGCCCACGCCGAACGGCTTTCCGCCCTGCACGACGGCGAGCTGCTCGTCCTGGACGCGCCCACGGAGGAGCCCGACGGTCCCGCCACGGCCGGGCTGCCGGCCGTCGATCCCGGTCAACTCGCCTACGTCATCCACACCTCAGGCTCCACCGGCCGCCCCAAGGGCGTGGCCGTCACCCACCGCAACGTCGCCCGGCTGCTCACCACGGCCCGCCGCCGGCTCGACTTCGGCGCCGAGGACGTGTGGTCGCTCTGCCACTCCTACGCCTTCGACGTCTCGGTCTTCGAGATGTGGGGCGCGCTGCTGCACGGCGGGTGCCTGGTGGTGGTGGACCCGGAGACCAACCGAGACCCGTCCGAACTGCTCGACCTGCTGGTCCGCCGCCAGGTCACCGTGCTCAGCCAGACCCCCTCCGCCTTCCGGGGCCTGGTCGCGGCGGCCGCAGCCGGCGACCCCCGGCTGGCACGGCTCGCCCTTCGCGCGGTGGTCTTCGCGGGCGAGCGGCTCGACGTGCCGGACCTCGCGCCCTGGGTGGCGCGGTTCGGGTCGGCCGGGCCGCGCCTGGTGAACATGTACGGCATCACCGAGACCACCGTGCACGCCACCCACCGCGAGGTCGGCGGGGCGGACCTGTCCCCGCTGGCCGGGAACCCGATCGGCCGCCCGCTCGACGACCTCACCCTGCACCTGCTGGACGAAGACGGCCGCCCGGTGCCGACCGGGGCGCGCGGCGAGATCCACGTCGGCGGCGCCGGGGTGGCCCGCGGCTACCTGGGACGCCCGGCACTGACCGCCGAGCGCTTCGTCCCCGACCCGTACGGCCCGCCGGGAGCCCGCCGCTATCGCAGCGGGGACCTGGCCCGGCGGCTGGCGGACGGGAGCCTGGAGTTCCTCGGCCGCGCCGACGACCAGGTGAAGGTGCGCGGCCACCGGGTGGAGCCGGGCGAGGTCGCGGTGGCCCTGGCGGCCTTGCCCGCGGTGCGGGAGGCCGCCGTGGTGGTGCACGAGGGCCGGCTGGTCGGGTACGCGGTGCCCTCGGGTGAGCGCCTGCCCGGCGCGGGTGAGCTGCGGGCGGCCTTGGCGCGCTCGCTGCCGGACTACCTGGTGCCGTCGGTGTTCGTGGCGCTGGAACGGCTGCCGCTGACCGCCAACGGCAAGCTCGACCGGCGCGCCCTGCCCGCCCCCGAGATCGACCTCCACCAGGAGTACGTCGCCCCGAGCACCTCCGTCGAGGAGCGGGTCGCCGGGGTCTGGGCCCAGGTGCTGGACCTGCCCAGGGTCGGGACGACGGAGAGCTTCTTCGACCTCGGCGGTGACTCGATCCGGGCCGTGGCGCTCAGCGGGGCCCTGCGTTCGGAGGGCTTCGACGCCGCGGTGCGCGACGTCTTCGAGGCCCGCACCGTGGCGGGCCTCGCCGCCCTGCTGGCGGACCGCCCCACGCTGTCGACCGTCCTGCCGGACCCGGCCGTCGAACCGTATGAGCTGATCACGGCGGCCGACCGCGAACGGCTGCCGGCCGGCCTCGCCGACGCCTACCCGATGACGATGGCCCAGATCGGCATGGCCGTCGACCTGCTCGCCGAGGACCGCCGCAGCAACTACCAGAACGTCGCCACCAGCCGGATCCGGGACGAGCGGCCGTTCTCGCTCGCCGCGCTGCAGGCCGCGGCCCGGGTGGTGGCGGAGCGGCACGAGGTGCTGCGGACCTCCTTCGACCTGGAGTCGTACTCGGTGCCCCTGCAGCTGGTGCACGCCGAGGCGACGGTCCCCGTGGTGGTGCAGGACCTGCGGGAGCTGTCCGCGGAGGAGTTCCGCGGGCGGCTGCTGGAGTTCCAGCGGGCCGAGCGGGCCGAGCTGTTCGACCTGTCCTGCCCGCCGCTGCTGCGGCTGGCCGTGCACCTCGCCGAGGACGGCTGGTGGCTCTCCGTCACCGAGTTCCACGGGATCGTCGAGGGGTGGAGCTACCACTCCCTGGTGAAGGAACTGCTGGACTGCTACCGGGCCTTCGCGAGCGGAGCCGAGCCCGCCCCGTACGAGCGGCCCACGACCCGGTACGCCGACGCCGTCGCCGGGGAGCTGCGGGCGCTGGACTCGGCGGAGGACCGTAGGTACTGGGCCGGGCAGGTCGAGCGTTACCCGGCCTTCGTGCTGCCCGCCCACTGGGGCGCGCCGGACCAGCCGGCCGAGGACTACTGGGAGTCGGTGCCCTTCGGCGACCTCGAAGAGGGCCTGCGGGCCCTGGCCGCCGCCGCGCGGGCCTCGTTCAAGAGCGTCCTGGTCGCCGCCCACGGCAAGGTGCTCAGCCTGCTCACCGACCAGGACCGCTTCAGCAGCGGGGTCGTCGTGCACACCCGGCCGGAGGCCCCCGGCGCCGACCGGGTCTACGGCATGCACCTCAACACGGTGCCGTTCGGCTTCGAGCGGGGTGCGCGGACCTGGCGTGAGCTGGTGAGCTCGGTGTTCGAGCGGGAGGTGGAGCTGTGGCCGCACCGGCGGTTCCCGATGCCGGAGGTCCAGCGACTGGCCGGCGCCGGCCGCGTCGTCAACGTGCTGCTCAACCACGTCGACTTCGAGCGGCTGGAGAGCGAGTCCGTCGACCTGGGCAGCGTGATGGCGCCCGGCACCACCGAGTTCGACCTCGCGGTGACCACCCTGTCGAAGCGCATCAGCCTCAAGACCAGCACCCGGGCGCTCTCGCGGGTGGATGCGGCTCGGGTGGCGGGGCTGTACCGGGTGGTGCTGGAGGCGATGGCGGCGGATGCGGAGGGTGATGCGGAGGCGGTGTTCCTGCCGTCGGGTGAGTCCGGTCCGGCCGGTGGGCTGGTGGGTGCGGGGGAGGTGACGGCGGGTCTGGTGCTGGAGCGGTTCGGCGGTTGGGTGGAGCGTTCGCCGGGGGCGGTGGCGGTGGTCGG
>NZ_JBVKDS010000030.1:0-54623 GCF_055633695.1 Kitasatospora sp. NPDC114501
CGCCGACCGCTACCGCGCCGGAGTCGTCCTGGCCTCCCTGATCCTCTGGCTCCGCGACGCGACCAGATGACCATTTGTCAGACACGCCTTAGTACTGCAACGGTGCTTATCGTGACGGCTGTCGGGTTCGCTCGTTGAGCTGTTCATGGGTGGGGACATATCCGAGGTTGATGCTCGTCGCTGGTCGGACGGGTTGGCGGAGTTGCATGAGCGGTTCGCGCACCGGTTCTCGCGGAGCGAGTCGCGGGAGTCTGCGCTGGCCTACATGCAGGGCTTGCTGGCACCACTGGAGCGCAAGAACGGGTGGACGGTGGCTGAGGAAGCTGGCCATGGCGGCCCGGACCGGATCCAGCGCCTCTTGAACCGTATCGACTGGGACGCCGACGGGGTGCTCGATGACGTACGCCAGTATGTGGTCGAGCACCTGGCGGATCCCGGCGGCGTGCTGATCGTGGACGACACCGGATTTCTGAAGAAGGGCACGCGGTCGGCTGGCGTCCAACGGCAGTACTCAGGCACCGCCGGCCGCACCGAGAACTGCCAGGTCGGAGTCTTCCTCGCCTACTCGACTGGGCGGGGCCGGACCTTGATCGACCGGGCGCTCTACCTGCCGAAGTCCTGGACGGACGACCGCGTGCGCTGCCAGGGCGCGGGGATCGGCGACGAGGTCGAGTTCGCCACCAAGGTCCAGCTCGCCAGGGCCATGGTCCGCCGGGCGATCGACGACGGGATCCCCTTCCGATGGGTGACCGCGGACGCGGGCTACGGCTACGGCAAGGGCTGGCGCCACGAGTTGGAGCAGGCCGACGTCTTCCATGTTGTGGCCACCACCCGGCACGACACCGTTGTCACCCGGCGGGCCCCGGACCACCCGCTCCACGACCTGATCGCGGATCTGCCCCGGCAGAAGTGGAAGCGCCGCTCATGCGGCGACGGCGCCCACGGCCTGCGGATCTACGACTGGGCCCGCGTCGAGGTCCGGCCCTGGCATCGACCCGACCGCCGCCACTGGGTCCTGGCCCGCCGCAGCATCACCGACCCGACGAAGGTCGCCTACTACATTGCCTACGCGCCCGCCGACGCCACGCTCAACGAGCTGATCGCCGTCGCTGGCGCCCGCTGGGCGATCGAGGAGTGTTTTCAAACGGCGAAAGGCCAGTGCGGTTTGGATGACTACCAGGTCCGCCGCTACCCGGGCTGGTACCGGCACATCACCCTGGCCATGGCTGCCCATGCCTACCTGACCGTCGTGCGGGCCCAGCAGCTCGAAAAGGGGCCGGACCGGCTCGAACGCCAGACCTGATACCGCTCACCGTCCCCGAAATCCGCCGACTGATCACCAATCTCGCACGGCCCGTCCGCCGCAGCATTACCCACGTCCTGCACTGGTCCCACTGGCGACGCCGGCGCCAGCACCAGGCCCGGACCAGCCACTACAAACGACGAGGCCAAAGCCCACGAGCTGACGCCTCGTCAGGCCAAGCACCGTTGCAGTATTAGGAGAAGCTGGACCTGACCGTCTCCGGGTTCCTCCGCGCCTCACCGGCGCGGCAGTATCGCAGCCTCGGCAAGGGCAGGGCGAAGGGCCTCGGCAGCGCCGTTCGTCCGCACTCCACCGGGTGCAGCACCATCACAGTTTGGAGGGGATAAGCAAACGCGCCGGCCACCTTCGGGTCGCTCCGCACCGTCCCGGTGCGGCACCATCGCAGCTCCGCGCCGGCGACGAGGACGTCCGCAATGTGCTCAGTTGCTCCGCACCGTTTCGACGATTGAACCGTGATTCGGTAGATCCGCACTACCGTCGCAGCATGCCCGCGCCCATTTTCGAGGTGCTGCCCACCAGGAGTCGCTCCGCACTGTCCCGGTGCGGCACCATTGCAGCAACATCCTCGGCCCCGTGTGGACATCCGCCATGGAGTCCCTCCGCACCATTCCGGTGCGGCACCATCGCAGCTCAACGTTCGACCCGCTGCTCGGCTGGTCGTGGGGGAGTCGCTCCGCACCATCCCGGTGCGGCACCATGAGAGCGAGGTCGGCGAGTACGACCTGTGGATGAGTATCCCGAGTCCCACTCCTCTGTATGCGGTCGCCCACAGAGCGTGGCTGAGGGGTCGCAGCGGAAGGGGTATCGGTGGGGACTTGCCGGGGACCACGCGTCGTTCACCAGTGTCTCTGAGGCGCCTTTCGGCGAACGAACAGCGCGGGCTGTCTACCGTCTGACGTGCAGCGATGGCTATCGCCGGGCGACTGGGGGTCAAGGGGTCGCAGGTTCAAATCCTGTCGTCCCGACCAGCGTTTTCGCAGGTCGTAGGCCGCTTTCACCGAAAGGTGGAGGCGGCCTTTTTGATGTTCCGTCGGCTGGTGGTCGCAGTGTGGTCCCGCCATTTTGTCGGCGCAGTATTTCGGCGGGTCGGGCGGGTCCTGTGCGTGGGGCGGGTTATGGGCCGGGTCGCATTTCTCGGAGTGGTGTGGCGGCCGTATCTGGCGTCGCTGTCGGCTTGGTTGAGGGCGTGGTCGATGGCATCGACGGCTTCGCGGGCGGCTCGGGCACTGAGGAAGTGGTAGATGTCCACGGTTGTCGACAGCGTGGAGTGCCGCAGTGTCTTGGAGACGATGGGGACCGGGACGTGCTCGTCCATGGCGAGGGTGCAGGCGAGGTGGCGCAGGTCGTGGAGGCGGATGACGGAGACGCCGGCGCCGCGGCACAGCTGGTGGAAGCGGTCGAGGACGTAGCCGGGGCGGATCGGGCGGCCGTGGCGGTGGAAGACGAGTCCGTGGCCGGGGGTGGGGTTGGGGCCGCGGAAGGTGGCGTGGGTGATCTGGTCGGCGATGGCGTCGGCGGCGCGGTCGGAGAGGGCAACCCAGTTGCGGCTGGAGCGGGTCTTGGGGGCGGTGAAGATGAGCTGGTTGTTGTCGACGGCGGCGAGTGTCCAGCGGATGTACATGAAGCGTTTGTCGAGATAGGCGTCGTCCTCGTGGAGGGTGAGGCCTTCGCCGCGGCGGATGCCGGAGCCGATGAGCAGTTCGGTGAAGTTGGCGATGAGGGGGTCGGCGCCGTGGGCGTAGCGCAGGAAGCGGGCGGCCTGGTCGGCGGTCCACTGGGGGCGTTCGGCGCGGCGGGGCCGTTTGATGATCATCGGGCGGGCGATGTTGCGGGGCAGGCGGTCGTTGCGGACGCCGTCGCCGAGGGCGCTGGAGAGGGTGGCGAGGATGCGGTAGGCGGTGACCTCTCCGCGCTGGTGGGCGAGCTGGTCGGTGACGAAGGCGCACAGGTGGGGGCGGGCGAAGTCGTCCAGGAGGACGGTGCGGAAGGCGGGGATGAGGTCGTCGTAGACGTAGCGGCGGTAGCGGGCGATGGTGGTGGGCTTGAGGAAAGCCTGCTTGTGGTGGAACCACTCGTCGAGGTAGTCGGCGACGCTTTGGTCGGGGTCGCAGGAGAAGCCGGTCCGTTCGCCTTCGAGGAAGCGGTGCAGGGCCTTCTTGGCGGCCTTCTTCTTGGGGAAGCCGCCGCGGCGCACGGTGTGGCGCCGGCCGTCGAGGGCGGTATGGCTGTCGACGGCCAAGGTCCAGGTGCCGTGGTGGGGGTCGGTGGCGAGGAGCGGGCAGCGGGTGCCGAGCTGGTGGCGCTGGGTGTCGCGGCAGCCGCAGCGGCGGTAGACGCGGCCGCGCTTGGCTGAGGAGCGCATGGCGATCACTTCATCGAGCTGGGGGAACGGCCTCTATCCCACCAGTCTCGTCCCGGAGCGAGCCCCGGGACCACCATTGCGACCACCAGACACATTGAGGTGGTCTGACGTGGGCTGACCCCTTGACGTGCGCGAAAGTCGCGCGAGGCTCCGTTCCACGGTTCTCAGCCTTGACGATCATGCCGCTAGAGCCGGGTTCGCGCACTTGGGCCACTGCGGGTGGCCGTGCGAGGACTCTCCGGGATCGTCGGGTGGGCCGCGAGGCGGGGCGGCGACAGAGGGATTTCCTGGGAGAAACTCCCGGGTACCTGCTTCGCGCTCCTCCTGAAGTTTATCGAATTCCACCTGGAAGTCGTCGGGCCGCTTTTCCCGCAGGCGCGGCTCGGCGCCCCTGTCCGAGGCGAGAAACCCTGGCCGACTGTTGGGTCGGCGGAATTCTAATGTCTGATAATGTGTCAGCTCTAACCTGCAATGCAACTACAGAAGGTGACATCGGGGCCGGTCAACCCCTGGTCGCATGGCTGCGAAACGGCCCAGGTCGCTCCAAGAAATGGCATGGACCACATGGGGAAGATTGCGCCCGCGGCCTCCGGTGAGCCCGTTCTGGGCCTCCTGATTTCGTGACTCTGCGTAGCTCCGGGTCGTCGAGTTCGTGGAGGACACGGCCGACACGGTTCGCGGATCCGATCAGGCGGCTGTAGGAGACGACCATCGAGCCTGTGCCGTTCAGAAGTGCGTCGCTGTAGGTCGTGAGGGGTCTGGTGGCGCTCGGGGCCGCCTGGGACGATGCCGCGGGTGATTGTCTCGCTGGTCTATCGGGTGACGAGGAAGCTGTTGTCAGTTCCGGTGTTGCTGCACCAGCAGGTGGCAAGGACGCCGAACTTCTTGTCCTGCGGAACGAGAACGCGGTGCTGCGCCGGCAACTTGCAGGTCCGGCCCTTCCACGGGCTGCCCCGTTGTCGGGGAACGCCTGAGGAAGGAGGTCACAGGACTGTCCGGGATGACTCGGTCAGTCCGGCAAGACCCAGGCCCTCTTCCCCACAGGCCCCCCGATGATCGGGTCGCTCGCCTTGTACGCGGTCGCCCGCTCCGAGTACCCGGTGGTGCTGATCGGCGCTCATGACGAACCGGGCGGCTCCTTGACCCCGGCCGCGCAGTCTGGAGCGGCAGCTGTCGCCGTGGGTGGGCGCTCTGGCTACGACGACGTCCTGAAACCCGTCTGCGGCGGCTCCCGTCCCTGACTAGCTGGCAGGGACCGCCCCACGGGACAGTCGGGCGAGTACACAGCCCGGACTTCGGCCTCGATGGCTCCAATGACCAGCGGTGCCGCACTCCTAGTTTGGAGCTGTTTGCTGGCGAGCGCCCGCCGCGGTTTCGCGGGTGGCAGCCCAACTGGCGAGCAGGCGCAGACCCTGTTCGCTGGGAGAGCCGGGTTCGGCGGTGTAGATGGTGAGGGTGAGACCGGGTGCAGCGGCCATGTCCATGCCTTCGTAGGCGAGGGTGAGGTCGCCGATGGCGTGGTGGTGGAAGCGTTTGGTTCCGGTGCCGTGGTGGCGGACGTTGTGGGCGCCCCACCGGGTGCGGAAGTCGTCGCTGCGGGTGGAGAGTTCGCCGACGAGGTCGTGGAGATCCTTGTCGTGGGGGGCGCGGCCGGCCTCGGTGCGCAGGATGGCGACGCTGATGTCGGCAGCCTGGTCCCAGTCGGGGTAGAAGCGACGGGAGGCGGCGTCGAGGAACTGGTAGCGAGCGAGGTTGTTCTGGTTGCCGGAGGTCTCGTAGACCTCGGCATAGAAGGCGCGGGCGAGTTGGTTGGCAGCGATCAGGTCCATGCGGCCGTTGCGGACGAAGGCGGGGCCGCCGGTGACGGCGTCGAGCATCCACTGCAGGCTGCGGTGCGGCGTCCACTGGCGACTGGTGCGACGGCGGGGGCGGGCGAGTGCGTCGGTGCCGTCGGCTGCCTGGGCCAGGTGCAGCAGATGGGCCCGTTCGGCGTCGTCGAGCTGCAGGGCCCGGGCGAGAGCTTCCAGGACGGCGGGTGAGGCGCCGGCGAGGTTGCCGCGCTCCAGCTTGGCGTAGTACTCCACGCTCACGTCGGCCAGGGCGGCGACCTCGCTGCGGCGCAGGCCCGGCACCCGGCGGCGGGGCCCGGTCGGCATGCCCGCCCGTTCCGGGGTGATCTTCGCGCGCCGCGAGGTGAGGAACTCGCGGACCTCCTGACTGTTGTCCACGCCTTCGACCCTACGGCCTGGCTGCACCCGGAGGGGTGTACCGCCGGTACACCCCTCATCGGTGACTCGCTGCCGTGGACGACAGGAGGTTGTCTGGAACGCGTGGCGCTCCCCGGCTCGGCTTTCGGAAGGCCTGCGGGGGTGCCCGACTCGCGCTTGGCGGCGACTGACACGCCAGGCCGTCCGCCCCGGAACCGAAGGAAGCACTCTGATGCGCGGTGCAGTGATCCACGCCCCTGGCGACGTCCGCTTCGAGACCGTGGACGACCCGAAGATCCTCAAGCCCACCGACGCGATCATCCGAACGGCGGTGACGTGTGTGTGCGGCTCGGACCTGTGGCCCTACCGGGGGGCGGAGCCGATCGGCGACCCGCACCCGATGGGCCATGAGTACGTCGGCTTCGTCGAGGAGGTCGGCTCCGAGGTGACCGGCCTGCGGTCCGGCCAGTTCGTGGTCGGCTCGTTCGCGACCTCCGACAACACCTGCTCGAACTGCTCGCACGGCTTCCAGTCGAACTGCCTGCACCGGGAGTTCATGTCTACCTGCCAGGCCGAGTACGTGCGCATCCCCAACGCCGCCGGCACCCTGGTCGCCACCGACGAGCTGCCCGGCGAGGAGCTGTGGCCGGGCCTGCTGGCGAACTCGGACGTGATGGGCACCGGATGGTGGGCTGCCGACGCCGCCGAGGTCCGACCCGGGTCGACCGCAGTGGTGGTCGGGGACGGCGCGGTCGGCTTGTGCGCCGTGATCGCCGCGAAGGAGATGGGCGCGGAGCGGATCATCGCCATGTCCCGCCACGAGCAGCGGCAGAAGCTCGCCCTGGAGTTCGGTGCGACCGACATCGTCACCGAGCGCGGCGAAGAGGGTATCGCCCGGGTCAAGGAACTGACCGGCGGGATCGGCGCGGACAGCGTGCTGGAGTGCGTCGGCACCACCCAGGCGGTGCAGCAGGCCCTGCACTCTGCCCGGCCCGGCGGCAGCGTCGGCTTCGTCGGCGTCCCCCACGGGGTCGCCGTCGACGGCCAGGAACTGTTCTTCTCCCACGTCGGCCTGCGCGGCGGCCCCGCCCCCGTGCGCCGCTACCTGCCCGACCTGATCGAGCGCGTCCTGTCCGGCCGCATCGACCCCGGCAAGGTCTTCGACCTCACCCTGCCCCTCGCCGACGTTGCAGAGGGCTACAAGGCGATGGACGAGCGTCGCGCGATCAAGGCCCTACTCAAGCCCTGACCGCGCCGGTCCGCCCATGACCGCCCTCACCCCGCGCACCTCGCTGCTCCACCCCGCCCCGGCCGTACTGCTGCCACGGCCGCCTGCACCAACAGCTGGCCGACCGCCGGCCCGGCCACTGCGGCGCCACCTACGGCCGGACGGCAGGACGCCCGGCCACCGCCGACAGGAGTATCCCGATGAACATCCGCGTCACCCTCGACGGCACGCCCGTCGCAGCGGTGCTGCACGACAGCCCCGCCGCCCGCGACCTGGCTGCCATGTTCCCGCTGACCGTGTTGCTGGAGGACTTCCACGGCACCGAGCGCATCGGCTACCCGCCGCGCGAGGTCACCACTTCCGGCACTCCCGCGCCCGCCGCGGCGAGGGCGGGCGACATCGCCTACTACGCGCCCTGGGGCAACCTGGCCCTCTTCTACAGGGACGGCCCCGCCCCATCCCCGGACCTCCTGATCCTCGGGAGCCTCGACGCCGATCCCGACACGATCGCCCGCGCCCAAGAGATCACCATCCAGACCGCCCCCGAACCCGCTGCGAGCACTCCCTGATGAACCCCGTGTACGACTTCACCGGCCAGGTCGCCTTCGTCACCGGTGCCTCCTCCGGCATGGGTCTGGCCACCGCCCGTGCCTTCGCCGAGGCGGGCGCCGCCGTCGGCCTCGCCGACATCGACGAGAGCGCCGTCGACCGGGTGGCGAAGGAGCTCACCGACGCCGGCCACCAGGTCCTCGCCCTCGTCTGTGACGTCACCGACGAGCAGCAGGTCGCCGCCGCAGTCGACCGCACCGTCGCCACGTTCGGCCGCCTCGATGCGGCCTACAACAACGCCGGGATCACGCCCCCGCCCACCGACGCCGCCGATGAGGGCGCCGAGCAATTCGACCGGGTCACGGCCGTCAACCTGCGCGGTATCTGGGCGAGCATGAAGCACGAACTGCGCCACATGCGGGAACAGGGCAGCGGCGCGATCGTCAACTGCTCCTCGCTGGGCGGCCTGGTCGGCAACCCCGGCCGCGCGGCGTACCACGCCACCAAGCACGGAGTGCTCGGCCTGACCAAGAGCGCCGCCCTCGAATACGGGCCCCGCGGTGTGCGCGTCAACGCCGTCTGCCCCGGCACCATCGCCACCCCCATGGTCGACGCCATGGTCGAAGGCGGCGAACTAGACCGCGACCAGGCCGAGACCGGCCAGGCCATCGAGCGGCTGGGCACCGCCGAGGAGATCGCCCAGGCCGTGCTTTGGCTGTGCAGCCCCGGCTCGAGCTATGTCACCGGCGTCGCCCTGCCCGTCGACGGCGGGTACACCGCCCGGTAGCCCCTCGCTCCCAGACACGAGAAGGACCGTCATGGAATTCGTCCAGCCCCAGCCCACCAGCAAAGCCCCTGCGGACTGGTTCACCGGCGACGTCTGGTGGGACGTCATCGCAGCCGGGCAGGAACCCTCCCGCCTGCGGGCCAACCTGGTGCGCTTCGCGCCTGGCGCCCGCACCCACTGGCACGTCCACGAGGTGGGCCAGACTCTGCACGTCGTCTCCGGGATCGCGTACGTGGGCACCCGCGACGGCCGGATCTTCGAGGCCCACCCGGGCGAGACCGTCGCCTGCCCGCCCGGCGAGGAGCATTGGCACGGAGCCGCCCCCGACCGCTTCATGGAGCACATCGCCATGTGGGAGGCTACCGCCGACGGCAGCCCCGAGACGATCTGGGCCGAACCCGTCACCGACCCGCAGTACAACGAGCCCCGCACCCGCTGGCCGTAGCCCGCCCTCCCGCACCGCGGGCAGGCGGTCACGGTCTGGGTGGCGGAATCGTGGGGTCGCCGAGGTCCGGGCCCGCCCCGACGTACCGGCCGCCGAGCGGAGACCGGCCCCGCCCCGGACAGCACCACCACCGAGGCCTGGCGCTGCCACGTGAGGCCGGCCGCGACCCGGCTCCCGGCGGGGCAGGCGGTGCCGACCCGGTGGCAGTGGTCGTCGCGGCAGCCGCAGCGCCGGCCATGCGGCCTCGGTCTTCGCCGGGATTCGGTGAGCAGCGCATGGTGATCGCTTCGAAGGAGCGAGCGGGTCCTGCTCTTCCCAGCCTGCGCCCGAGAGGTGATCACCGTGCGACCAACGGCCCGGGACATCGGCCTGTGACCTGTGAGTCTTCCATGGCCGCAGAAGGCGATTATCGCTTCAAGCCGTTGCTTCTGATGACCTCGCCGTACCAGTGCGCGCTGGACTTGGGCGTGCGCTGCTGGGTGGCGAAGTCGACGTGGACGAGGCCGAAACGCTTGGTGTACCCCTCGGACCACTCGAAGTTGTCCATCAGCGACCAGAGCAGGTAGCCGCGGACGTCCACCCCCGACTGGATCGCTTCGTGCAGGGCCGTGAGGTGGTCGCGCAGGAACTCGATCCGGTCGGGATCGTGTACCCGGCCGTTGTCGTCGGGGGTGTCGGCGTATGCCGCGCCGTTCTCGGTGATCCAGATGGGCAGGTCGGGGCGGGCGGACGCGATTCGCTCCAGTTGCCGACGCAGGCCGTCGGGATCGACGTCCCAGCCCATGGCGGTGGTGCGGAGTCCGGTTGGGTGGAACACGACGTCCTCGGCTCCGACCCAGGGCGATGGCCGGTGATCAACAGGGCCTGCGCCGACGGTGTGGGAGCTGTAGTAGTTGACACCGAGAAAGTCGATCGGGGTGCTGATCACGGCCTCGTCGCCCTCACGGAGGTGGCCGAGGCCGGCGATCGGTTCGATGTGCGCCAGGACGTCGGCCGGGTAGGCGCCGGTGACCACCGGTTCGAGGAGGAGCCGGTTCATCAGCAGGTCGATCCGCCGGGCCGCGTCCTGATCGGTCGGGTCGTCGCTCACCGCCTGTACGGGGTAGAAGTTGGGTGCCAGGCCGATTTCCCGGTGCCGCCCCTGCACCCGTAGTGCCCTCGCTGCCAGCCCGTGGCCCAGGAGTAGGTGGTGGGCGGCGCGCAGCGCGCCCGGAGGGTCCTGCGCTCCTGGGGCGTGCAGGCCGCTGGCGTACCCGAGGAAGGCGGCGCACCAGGGTTCGTTGACGGTGATGAACGTGTCCACCAGGTCGCCGAGGTGTTCACCGACCAGCTGGGCGTAGTCGGTGAAGCGCCAGGCGGTGTCCCGGGCACGCCAGCCGCCGCGGTCCTCCAGCGCTTGTGGGAGGTCCCAGTGGTAGAGCGTGGCGACGGGCTGGATGCCGTTCTCGTGCAGCTCGTCGAGTAGGCGGCGGTAGAAGTCGAGTGCCTTCGGGTTGGCTCGGCCGCTGCCGTCGGGCTGGAGCCGGGCCCAGGAGAGCGAGAAGCGGTAGGCCTGGAGGCCGAGATCGGCCATCAGGGCGACGTCCTGCCCGTGGCGGTGGTAGTGGTCGCAGGCGGTGTCGCCGGTGGTGCCGTCGAGGGTCGTGCCCGGGCTGTGGCTGAACACGTCCCAGATGGAGGATGTCCGGCCGTCCTCGGAGACGGCGCCCTCGATCTGGTAGGCGGAGGTGGCGGCGCCCCATCGGAACCCGTCGGGGAAGCGGAGGAAGGTCTGCTCGGACACGGATGTGACACCTCGGGAAACGGGGTCACCGGGCCAGCGGATCCGCACCGACCCGGATTGCCTCGACAGTGGGCTGGACGGGGTCAGTGAACGGGCAGTGCCGGGCGTGCGAGGGCTGCCGCGCCGACCAGGCCGGCGCCGGTGCCCAGGGCAGCGGGGAGGACAGCGGTTCGGGCCGTGAAGGGCAGGGTGGCGTAATCGGCCAGGTGGCGGCGCAACGGCTGGAGGAGCAGGTCGCCGGAGGCGGCGACGCCGCCTCCGATGATCGCGGCTTCGATCTCCACCAGGGTGGCGACGGCGGCGATCCCGGCGGCGAGGGCGCGGGCGGCCCGGTCGTAGGCGTGCAGGGCGAGCGGGTCGCCCGAACAAGCGGCGGCCGCGACCGCTGCGGCGGAGGTGTCGCCATCGGGGGCCCGCCAACCGTTCTCGGCTGCGGTCCGGGCGATGGCGGTTCCGCTGGCGAGCCCCTCGACGCAGCCGCGTGAGCCGCAGGGACAGGGCCGGCCGGCATAGTCGATGCTGATGTGACCGAGGTGGCCGGCGTTCCCGGTGGGCCCGGTGTGGAGTCTCCCGTCGATGATCAGGCCCGCGCCGATTCCGGTGGAGACCACCAGGCACAGGGCGTTGCGGTACGGGCGTGCGGCGCCGAGCCAGTGTTCCGCCGCGGCCATCGCCACCGCGTCGCCTCCGAGTACCACCGGCAGGCCGTTGACGGCGGGGTGGCCGGCGACCGCAGTCCGTAGCGGAAACGCCCGCCAGGCGGGGATGTTGACCGGGCTGACGGTACCGTCCTCGATGTCCACCGGGCCGGCGCTGCCGACTCCGACAGCCCGCACGCTTGCCCACAGAGGGTGCCGGGCGAGGCCGTCCAGCACGTGTTCCACCGCGGCCAGCACCGTGCGGGCGTCCTCCCGGGGGGTGGGCTGCCGGATTTGGTGGAGGAGGGTCCCGTCCGCGTCGACCAGACCTCCCGCGATCTTCGTTCCGCCGATGTCCAGTGCCGCCAGAAGGGCGCGCGCGGAGGTGGGGCGGCCGTCGACCGCGAGGGCCTGTTCGTAACTCATCGTGACTTCTCCGCTGATAGGACGGGGGGAGTGCCGACCTGCTTCGGGCATGTCGCCCCGGGGTGGTCCCGGTGATTCTCACTGTGTTGGACAACGTTGTCCATGGAGTCGGCAGGCCGAGGCCTTTTCGTCATCAGGTTAGGCAAATGTTTAGTAAAACGGGCAGGGATCGTAAAAAACTGCCTGCATTTCAATGTTGATCGGTCTATGGACATGGCCCCGATGTGACGTCTACGTTAAGCAGCCAACGACCGGGAGGCCGCTTCCCGGCGTTCATGACGATCAGCGCGAAGGATGAGCGAAGATGCGCAGAGGATGGATGGCCGGCACGGCCGCTTCCATGATTTTGCTCACTGCCTGTAGCGGTGGTGGCGGCGGGACCGCGTCCTCCGCGGCGACCGTCAACTCCGATCCGGCCAAGGTGTCGGGTTCCATCACGGTCCTGACCAACCGGACCGACCAGCTGAACAAGGGGGTCCTCGCCGGGTATGCCGCCGAGTTCAACAAGACCTACCCGAACGTCAAGGTCAAGTTCGAGGGCATGACCGACTACGAGGGCGAAGTCAAGATCCGCATGAACACCGAGAACTACGGTGACGTGTTGCCGATCCCGTCCGACCTCTCGATCACCCAACTCCCCAACTTCTTCGCCCCGTTGGGTGAGGCCGGAGACCTCTCGAAGCAGTACGACTGGATTGACTACGGCACCGTCGGCGGCAAGGTGTACGGCATCGCCAATTACGGCACCGTCACGGGCTTCGTCTACAACAAGGCGCTCTGGCAGCAGGCCGGCATCACCGAGTGGCCGAGGACCCCGCAGGAGTTCATCGAGGACCTGAAGGCCGTCAAGTCCAAGACCCAGGCGATCCCGTACTACACCAACTACCACGACGGCTGGCCGCTGAAGCAGTGGACCGACGCGATCGGCTCGCCGAGCTGCAACGAGGGCGCCAAGGACGCGATGGCCTCCACCGCGGCCCCGTGGACCAGCGGCAACGACATCCACACGATCGACAGCCTGCTGTACTCCGTCGTCCACGAGAAGCTGACCGAGCCCGACCCCACGACCACCAACTGGGAGAACTCCAAGACGCTTCTGGGCACCGGACAGGCGGCCACCATGTACCTCGGCTCCTGGTCCATCGCCCAGATGCAGGACGCCGCGAAGGCCGCCGGGAAGAACCCCGACGACATCGGCTACATGCCGTTCCCCTCGGCGACCGCGGAGGGCAAGCTCTGCACGGTCCTCCAGCCGGACTACAAGTACGGCATCAACAAGCACTCCAAGAACCAGGAGGCGGCCCGGGCCTGGCTGGACTGGTTCATCAACAAGTCCGGCAGCGCCCAGGCCGAACAGGGCATCTCCTCGGTCAAGGGCTCTCCGATGCCGACCGCGCTCAAGCCCTTCGCCGACAAGGGCGTCACGATGATCGGCCAGAAGCAGGAGAAGTCCGCCGCCGTCAAGAAGATCGACAAGGCCGCGGAGATCGACCTCGACGCCCCCGACTACCGGCAGAAGCTCGTCGACATCGCCCGCGGCGCCGGCGCCGGAGACCAGAACGGCTACTTCGCGGACCTGAACAAGAAGTGGTCCGAGGCACAGAAGACCGTGGCCGGCTGACGGCGCCGAAGGACTGCGGTGCGGCCGGGCGCACCGCCCTGACCTCCCGGCCGCACCGCGCCACGGCCCCGACCCCCGTGTCCCGGCCGCTCGGCGGCGCGAGGAAGGGAACGGCCCCGCCTTCCGGACGGGCGGGGGGAGGGGGAGGCGGGCTCCCGGGTGTCGGGCTCAACGAAGGACAGGAAGATGACTGCACTGCAGAAGGACCGGAGCGCGAGCGTGACGCCGCCCTCCGGCGACCGGGCCGTACCGGATGCGCCGGTCCGGCGCCGAAGGGCCGGCCGAACCCACCGGTGGTTCACACCCTGGCTCTACCTGCTGGTCCCACTGGCGCTTCTGGTGACCTTCACGTACCTGCCGATCCTCGACATGCTCGGCTACAGCGTCACCGACTGGGACGGCATCAGCCCCGAGCGGAACAACGTCGGGGCGGACAACTACACGGCGCTGTTCACGCGTCCGGAACTGTTCAAGGTCTTCCTGGTCAGCGGCGTGTACCTACTGGCCTCCTTCGTCCAGATCGCGCTCGCGCTCTACTTCGCCACCGTGCTCAGCTTCGACACCCGCTTCAGGAACCTCTTCAAGGGCATCCTGTTCTTCCCGTACCTGATCAACGGCGTCGCGATCGGCTTCGTGTTCCTCTACTTCTTCCAGCCCGGCGGCACGCTGGACACCGTGCTGCGCCTGCTGGGCGTCGGCGGACAGCACCTGTGGCTGGGGGATCCGGACCTCGTCAACAAGTCACTGGCGGGGGTGTCGGTCTGGCGGTACACGGGCCTGAACATGGTGCTGTTCCTCGGCGCGATCCAGTCCATCCCGCCCCACCTCTACGAGGCCGCGGCACTCGACGGTGCGAGCCGGTGGCAGCAGTTCCGCCACATCATCGCCCCCAGCATCAAACCGATCATCAGCCTCAGCGCGATCCTCGCGGTCTCCGGCTCGCTGGCCGTGTTCGAGATCCCGTACGTCATGACCGGCGGCTCCAACGGCAGCGAGACCTTCGTCATCCAGACCGTCAAGCTGGCCTTCAAGTTCGACAAGGTCGGCCTCGCCTCCGCCTGCGCCGTCGTGCTGCTGGCCCTGATCCTGTTCGTCACCTGGATCCAGCGCCGCCTGGTGCCGGAGGAGAGGGTTGAACTGTCGTGACCATTCCCGCCACCCCGGCCGCCCGCCGGTTCGCCCCGACCCCTCGGGCGTTCGCCGCCACGGTCGGCAAATACACCTCCCTGGGACTCGCCAGCGCGATCGTGCTGATACCGCTCACCGTGGTGCTGTTCACCTCGCTCAAGAGCAGCAACGAGGCACTGACCACAGGCCCGCTCACCCCGCCGGGCGACTGGCTCAACCTCCACAACTACGCGACCGCCTTCCAGCAGGGCAAGATGCTGCAGGGCTTCGTCAACACCACGATCATCCTGGTGGTCTCCACCGCCGGCACCGTGCTGATCGGTTCGATGACCGCCTACGCCATCGACCGCTTCGAGTTCCGGCTCAAGAAGCTGGTGATGGCCCTCTTCCTGATCGCCACGCTCGTCCCGAGCGTGACCACCCAGGTCGCCACCTTCCAGATCGTCAACGACCTCGGGGCGTTCAACACCCGTTGGGCGCCGATCATGCTCTACCTGGGCACCGACATCGTGTCGATCTACATCTTCCTTCAGTTCATCCGCTCCATCCCGCTCTCGCTCGACGAGGCGGCCAGGCTCGACGGCGCCAACTCCTTCACCATCTACCGGCGGATCATCCTGCCGATGCTCAGACCAGCCATCGCCACCGTGGTGATCATCAAGGGCATCGCGGTCTACAACGACTTCTACATCCCCTTCCTGTACATGCCCTCGGCCGACCTGGGCACCATCTCCACCTCGCTGTTCCGCTTCAAGGGGCCGTTCGGCGCGCACTGGGAGACCATCTCGGCCGGAACCATCCTGGTCATCCTGCCGACTCTGATCGTCTTCCTCGCCCTGCAGCGCTTCATCTACAGCGGCTTCGCGGCAGGCTCCACGAAGTGATCCGTCCCTCCGGTGCCGCACCTGCGCCGCGTCACCGCCGAGCCGATGAGCGGAGCCGCAGTTGAGCGAGCGCACCACCATCAGGGACGTCGCCGAGCGCGCCGGGGTCTCGCCGGGGGCGGTGTCCCTCGCGCTCAACGACCGGCCAGGGGTGTCGGAACGCACCCGCGCGCGGATCCGCGCGGCCGCGACCGAACTCGGCTGGGCGCCCGGCCAGGCCGTCCGCAGCCCGGCCGGGGGCGGCGGCCGGGGAGACACCGTCGGTCTGGTGCTCACCCGCCCGGCCCGCCAACTCGGCCTGGAACCCTTCTACATGGAGTTCGTCTCCGGCATCCAGAGCGTGCTGGAGGAACGGTCGGCCACGCTTCTGCTGCGGCTGGTGCGCGACCGCGACCAGGAGAGCGCCGTCCATCACACCTGGTGGCACGAGCGGCGGGTCTGCGGGTCAGTCCTGGTTGATCTGCTCGAGGACGACCCTCGAATCCCCGCCCTGGCCCGGATCGGCATGCCGGTCGTCGCGGCCGGCCACCCCGGACTCACCGGCGGCTCGACGGCCTCCGTCTGGACGGACGACGCCGCCGCGGTCGAGGAGGTCGTGCGCTACCTCGCGCTGCTCGGCCACCGCCGGATCGCCCGCGTCGGCGGCGACCCACGGCTGGGACACTCCGCGATACGGGGGCGCGCACTGGAACAGGTCGCGGCCGAACTCGGCCTGGACGAACCGCGCAGCCTGCCCACCGACTTCTCCGGCCAGGCGGGCGCCCGGGCCACCCGCGAACTGCTCGCCTCCGGAACCCGGCGGCCCACCGCGATCCTCTACGACAACGACATCATGGCCGTCGCCGGGCTCGCCGTCGCCGCCGAGTTCGCACTGACCGTCCCGGACGACCTGAGCCTGGTCGCCTGGGACGACTCCCAACTGTGCCGACTCACCCATCCCGCGCTCTCCGCGATGAGCCACGACGTCTACGGCTACGGCGCCCAGGTCAGCCGCTGCCTCTTCGCCCTGCTCGACCGCCGCGCCGCTGCCGCAGGCCCCGCCCCGACCCCCGTCCTCCTACCCCGCGGCACCACCGCACCCCCCGGCATGCCCTGACCACATGCCGCTCCAGACCCCGGTCCGCCCCCGACTCCTCCTGAGGGTGAGGAAGCCCGGGGGCGGACCGGACCACCTCAGACCGGAGCCCACCCATGACCCCGCCGCACCACCCTGCCCATCCGCTTCCAGCCGTGGGCCCGCTTTCCGCAGCCGACCTGCTCACCAACCGGATCAGGCCCTACCCGTGGGGCTCCACCACCGCCATCGCCCGACTCACCGGCCGCCGCCCGACCGGCGAACCCGAGGCCGAGCTATGGATGGGCGCCCACCCCGACGCGCCGTCCACCCTGGACCGCGGCAACGGCCCCGAACCCCTCGACCAGGTCATCGCCCGCGATCCGCACCACGAACTCGGCCGACGGGTCGCGCAGCGCTACGGAGCCCGACTGCCGTTCCTGGTCAAGGTGCTCGCCGCCGAGTACGCCCTGTCGGTCCAGGTCCACCCCAGCGCAGACCAGGCCGAGGCCGGGTACACCGCTGAGGAGGCCGCAGGCGTTCCACGGGACGCAGCCCACCGCATCTACCGCGACCGCCACCACAAGCCCGAACTGCTCTGCGCACTCGACGACTTCGGCGCCCTCTGCGGCTTCCGCGACCCGGCCGCCACCGCCGCGCTGATGGCCTCCCTGGACGCGCCGGCCCTAGCGCCGTGGATCGCGACCCTGCGCAGTGCCGACCCCGCGACGGCCCTGCGTACCGTCCTGACCGAGGCGCTCGACGCCGACCGGGCCCGAGGCGAGGAGGCCGCTGCGGAACTCGCCCCCGCCCTGGAGCGCGCCGCCGGGACCCCCGGCCCGCACGCCGCCACCTTCGCCGCGTACGCCGCGGCTGGCCGGGACTACCCCGGTGATCCGGGACTGGTCGCCGCGCTGCTGCTCAACCACGTGCGACTGCGGCCCGGACAGGCGCTCTTCCTCGACGCCCGCGTCCCGCACGCCTACCTGCACGGGACCGGCGTGGAGATCATGGCCAACTCCGACAACGTCCTGCGCTGCGGTCTGACTCCCAAGCACGTCGACGTCCAGGCCCTCGCCACCGTCGTCGACTTCCGGCCTGGCCCACCGGCCCTGGTTCCCCCGGCCGGCGGCGTTGACGGTGAACTCCACTACCGGACACCGGCCGCCGAGTTCGCGCTCTCCCGGCTCGACCTCCTCGGCCGCGCCACCCTCGCCGCCGACGGCCCGCAGATCCTGCTCTGCACCGAGGGCAGCGCCGAACTCCATCGATCCCCGGGACGATCGCTCACCTTGCGCCGAGGGGACAGTGCCTTCCTCCCGGCCACCGGCGCTCAGGCGGAGCTGCGCGGGACCGCCACCCTCTACCGGGCCCGCGTCCCCGAGCACCCTGGCGTCTGACCGCCCCACTGCCACCCGTCGGCGCCGCCAGGCGCCCACTTCGGAGGTCCCTTCCCGTGAACGCATTTCCCGGCACCACCGACCCCGCCCTCACCCGCCGATCGCTGCTCGGCGCCGCCTCCGCCACCCTGGCGCTGGCCGCCGTCCCGGCCCTGACCACGCCGGCCGCCGCCGAGCCCGCGCCGCTCGCCGGACCCGGCCGCCGAGACGCGGGCTTCGTCACCACCCACGGCGGTGAACTCCGCCTGGCGGCACAACGGTTCCGTTTCGGCGGCACCAACTGCTACTACCTGCACCAGCAGTCCCACTACATGATCGACGCGGTCCTCGACGACGCCGCCGTGATGGGACTGGCCGTGGTCCGGGCCTGGGCGTTCGCCGACGGCTCCGGGCGCTCGTACCGCCCTCTGCAGCCCAAGCCCCACAGCTACGACGACGAGGCGCTCGACTCCCTCGACTACGCCGTCCACAAGGCCGGGCAGCTCGGGATCCGCCTCGTCCTGCCCCTGGTCAACAACTGGCCGGACTACGGCGGGATGCAGCAGTACGTCAACTGGTTCCTCGGCCTGCCCGACGACTCCTACGGCGACAGTGTCAACCACGACCGCTTCTACACCGACCCCGGGATCAAGGCCTGCTACCGGGCCTGGGCCAAGCACCTCGTCCAGCACCGCAACCGCTACACCGGCCTGCGCTACTGCGACGACCCCACCGTCATGGCCTTCGAACTCGCCAACGAACCGCGGTGCCGCAGCGACAAGAGCGGCGCCACCCTGCTCGCCTGGGCCGCCGAGATGAGCGCCTACGTCAAGTCGCTCGCCCCCCGCCAACTGCTCGCCGTCGGCGACGAGGGCTTCTTCGGACGGCCCGGACACACCGACTACCCCTACTCGGACTACGAGGGCGTCCGGTGGAACGAACTGGTCGCCCTCCCCGCCGTCGACTACGGCACTGTCCACGTCTACCCGCAGAACTGGGGCGAGACCAGGGTCGGCAAGCCCGGCACCGACGCCACTACCTGGGGCACCCGCTGGATCGAGGACCACCTCGCCGCCGGCCGAGCACTCGGGAAGCCCGTGGTGATCGAGGAGTTCGGGCTCCAGATCGACGCAGCACGGGACATCCCCGACACCGCCGCCCGCGACGCCGCCTACACCGCCTGGACCGACGCCGTCCGCACCGGCGGCGGTGCGGGCGACCAGTTCTGGCTGCTCACCTCCCGGGTCGACGACGGTTCCTTCTACCCGGACTACGACGGCCACCGCATCATGTGGAACAACGACCCCGCCAACCCGACCCGCACCACCGCCCAGCTGTTCGCCGCCCACGCCAGGGCGATGGCCGCCGGCTGACCGGCCCCCACACTGCCCCCGCCGCCGCACCCGCCGTCCACCGCCCGACGGGCGCGGCAGCCTGCCGCCCGAGGACCGCATGCCATCCGACCTGCCGCTCAACGCCATCGTGCTCTTCCAAGGCGACAGCATCACCGACGCCGGACGTGACCGCGGCGACCCCGCCTCCCTGGGCAACGGCTATGCGGCGCTCGCCGCGGCCGCCCTGAACACCGCACACCCCGGTGCGACCGTTCTCAACCAGGGGGTCTCGGGCGACCGCATCCACGACCTGCGCGACCGCTGGGGCCGCGACACCCTGGCCCACCGGCCCGACCTGCTCTCCGTGATGATCGGCGTCAACGACACCTGGCGCCGGTACGACTCCGGGCTCGCCTCGCCCCCCGGCATGTGGGAGGACACCTACCGGCAGCTGCTCGGCCGGGTCCGTGAACACTGTGACGCCCGGCTCCTGCTCATCGAACCGTTCCTCGTCCCCGTCACCCCAGAGCAGTGGGCCTGGCGCGAGGACCTCGACCCGCGCATCCACGCCGTCCGCAGGCTCGCCACCGAGTTCGACGCGCTCCTGCTGGCCGCCGACGGCCTGCTCAACCAGGCCGCGCGCACCGTGGGCGCACCCGGCCGGATCGCCGCCGACGGCGTCCACCCCACCCCGTACGGGCACCGGTTGCTCGCCGCGGCCTGGTGCGACCTAGTCCTCGGAGCGGCCGACGCTTCCGCCGTATGCTGCCGGGCATGAGCAGGGGATACGGCACCAGGCCCACGATGAAGGACGTCGCTGTGGAGGCCGGCGTCGGCCTGAAGACCGTGTCCCGGGTGGTGAACGGCGAGAGCGGCGTCGCCTCCGCGACGGCCGAGCGGGTGCGGGCCGCCATCGACCGGCTCGGGTTCCGCCGCAACGACAGTGCCCGCCTGCTGCGGACCGGCCGCACCGCCAGCATCGCCCTGCTCCTGGAGGACATCGGTGACCCTTTCTCCTCCGCTCTCTCCCGTGCGGTGGAGGGCGTGGCCGCGGAGCACGGCTGCCTCCTGTTCACCGGCTCCAGTGCCGAGGACCAGCGTCGTGAGCGCGACCTCGCGCTCGCCTTCTGCGCCCGCCGGGTGGACGGCCTGATCGTGGTGCCGACCGGGGACGACCACCGCTACCTGCTTCCGGAATCCGCCGCCGGGACCCCGGTGGTCTTCCTCGACCGCCCGGCGGCGGCCATCGAGGCGGACGCCGTGCTCAGTGACAACGCGGGCGGCGCCCGGACCGGGGTCGCCCACCTGATCCGGCACGGCCATCGGCGGATCGGCTTCATCGGGGACCTGGCCCGCATCCACACCAGTGCCGAGCGGCTGCGCGGCTACCGGAGGGCCATGGCCGACGCCGCGCTGCCGGTGGACGAGCGGTGGATCGACACCGGACCCACCGATGCGGCCCGGGTCACGGCCGCCGTCGACCGGCTGACCAGGGGAGCGGCACCGGTCACCGCCCTCCTCACCGCCAACAACCGGATCACCCTGGCCGTGCTCCACCACCTTCCATCGGACGGGCCCCGCCCCGCCCTGGTCGGATTCGACGACCTGGAACTGGCCGATCTGCTCGCGCCGGGTCTCACGGTCGTCGCCCAGGACCCGGCCGCGCTCGGTGCCGCGGCCGCCCGTACGCTCTTCGAGCGCCTGGCCGGGGACACCGGCGCGGCCCGCCGGATCGAGATCCCCACCCGCCTGATCCCTCGCGGCTCCGGGGAGATCGGCCCCCGCGCCGGCTGACCAGTCGCCCCTCGCCCTCCCCGCCGCCCGTGGTCCCGCACGGGTCACCTCGCCTGACAGGATGGACCCGTGCGGCGCCTCGTCGCACATCCAGTGGGCCGCGGGAAGGAACGCACATGGAAAGCCGGGTGACGATCCGGGACGTCGCCGCCCGAGCGGGGGTATCGGCGGGCGCCGTCTCGCTCGCCCTCAACGACCGGCCCGGCGTCTCCGCCGACACCCGCAAGAGGATCGTCGAGGCCGCCCGCGAACTGGGCTGGTCGCCCAATCTCGCGGCCCGGTCCCTCGCTCAGGGGCACCGGGTCCACACCATCGGCATGGCGCTCACCCGCGCCGCCGCCGGCACCGTTCTGGACGCGGTGCACATGGCGCTGATCGGCGGGATCGAGAGTGTGCTCACCGAGCGGCCCTGTTCCCTGCTGCTGCACGTCGCCCCCGACCTCGACGCCGAGATCGCGCTGTACAAGCAGTGGTGGCAGTCCGGCAAGGTGAACGGCTCGGTCCTGGTCGGAGTGACCAGCGACGACCCGCGGATCGAACCCGTCCACCGGCTCGGCATGCCCGTCGTCGCCGTTGCGCCTCCGCAGCTCAGTGGCCCCTTCCCGGCAGTGTGGCACGACGACGCGATGGCCATGGCGGAGGCCGTGCGCTACCTGTCGATCCTCGGCCACCGCCGGATCGCGCACGTCGGCGGCCCGGTGATGCTGGGCCAGTCGATCGTCCGCGCGGAGGCGTTCGCGTCCACCGCCGCCGAACTGCTGCTGGACGACGCCAGGAGCGTGCACACCGCCCTGTCCGCACACGAGGGCGCCACGGCGACTCGCTCACTGCTGGCCGACGCCGGCCGGCCGACCGCCATCGTGTACGACAACGACCTCATGGCGGTGGCCGGCCTCGCGGTGGCGGGCGAGCTCGGCCTTCGGGTTCCCGAGGACCTGTCGCTGGTCGCCTGGGACGACTCGGACCTGTGCCGGATCACCAGGCCGGCTCTCTCGGCGCTCAGTTACGACCCCTTCGCGTTCGGCGCCGAGGTCGCTCGCTGCCTGCTCGAGCTCCTGGACGACGGCCGGGCCCGCTCGCGGGTCTCCGACGCCCCGGTGCTGGTCCCGCGAGGGACCACCGGCCCGCCTGCCCGTACCTGACAGGTCAAGCAGACGGCGGCGCCGTACTCCCGCGCGGGGTGAGCCGAGGAGACCGGTCCTCGAAGCCTTCGCCGCGCCCGCGGGCGATCAGGGCGAGCAGAGTGCGGGCTGCGTTCGCGCCGTATGCGTGGATGTCGCGGGTCAGCGCGGTGAGCGGCGGCCGGACCACCTGGACCAGCGGGGAGTCGTCCCAGGCGACGATCGACAGGTCGCGCGGGACCTGGAGCCCCATCTCCTGGGCCACCGACAAGCCGGCGACGGCGGTGATGTCGTTGTCGTAGAGGATCGCCGTCGGACGGGTGGGGGAGAGCAGCAGGCGCCGGGTGGCCCGCGCCCCGGCCTCGCCCGTGTAGTCGGTGTGCGCCGTGGGCGCGGGGTCCAGGCCGAGTTCGGAACAGGCGCCGGCGAAGGCACGGTCCCGGATCGAGGTGTGCACCAGGCCCTCCAGCCCGGCCACCCGGCCGATGCGCCGATGGCCCAGGGCCGCCAGGTATTCCACGGTCTCCCGCACTGCGGCGGCGTCGTCCGACCAGACGGGGGTCAGTGAGCCCGCCCCGGACGGGTGACCGATCACCACGGTCGGCAGGCCCAGCGCCTCCAGCGCGGGCACCCGGGCATCGTCCTCGCGCAGGTCGACCAGGATCGCGCCGTCGATGTGCCGCTCGCTCCACCAGCGTCGGTAGGTCTCCAGGCCGCGTTCGTGGTCCGCGACGACCTGGAGCGCCAACGAGTACGAGGCGTCGGACAGTACGTTCTCGATGCCGCCGATCAGTTCCATGAAGAACGGCTCGGTGCCCAGCATCCGCGCGGGTCGGGCGAGCGCCAGGCCCACCGCCGCCGCCGTCGCCCCGCTGAGCGCCCGGGCAGCGCTGTTGCGCACGAACCCGATCTCCTCGGCCACGGCCTCGATCCGGGCCCGGGTGGCCTCGGAGACACCGGGCCGACCGTTGAGCGCGTTGGAAACCGACACCTTGGACACACCGACGATCTTCGCGATGTCGGTGATGGTCGGCCGCCGAGCGGCGGGACTCTTCTGCTGGGACATGCCCCCAAGCTACTACGCGCCCACCCGACGACAGCGGCTGATCGGCAAGCTCATTGCAACAAACGGTTAATCGCTTATTGACGAGCAGCTGTCGGCAGCCATACGGTCCGTCTGCATTAAGCGGTTAATCGAAGCCGTGGCCGGGCTCTGTCGCCGACTTCCCCCGTGCCGGCCGGCGCACCCCGAGCCGGGGCCGCACCGCCCCCGACGTGTTCCCGGTGGAGTCACCGGGCGCCGGGGTCCCTTCACCCACCACCCACCCGTCCGGGACGAAAGGGACGCGCGTGCACCACCAACCACATTCCGCCGCCGGAAGCCGCGTCTGGCCACTGGCGCTCCTCCTCGCGGCCGTTCTCGCCGCAGCGGGCCTCGTAGCCACCCGGGTAACCGCCTCCGCGGCCGACACCACGAGTGCCTTCGCCAGTCGCTGCGGCATCCACTTCTGCCTGAACGGCAAGCCGTACTACTTCGCGGGCGCAGACTCCTACGACCTCTTCACCTTCGGGTCGGGGTCCGGTGACACCGAGACGCAGTTCATGGACAAGGCGCGCATCGACGCCCACTTCGCCAACCTGCGGGCGGACAAGGTGAACGTGGTCCGGCTGTGGATGTTCAGCCACGAGAACTGGCATGGCTTCGAGAAGGCCAAGGGCGTGTACGACGAGCAGGAGTTCGCCCAGTTCGACTACATCGTCGAGTCCGCTAGGGCCCACGGCCTGAAGCTGATACCGGTGTTCGAGAACTACTGGGAGGCCTACGGCGGCATCGACAGCCGCCTGCAGTGGGAGGGGCTGTCCGGCGGCCAGCCCGGCCGGGCGGCCTTCTTCGACAGGAAGCGGTGTCCCGGCTGCTTCACCTCGTACAAGGACTACGTGGGCCACGTGCTCAACCGCACCAACCACTACAGCGGCGCCAGGTACATGGACGACCCGACCATCTTCGCCTGGGACCTCATGAACGAGCCCCGCTACCAGGGGCAGGGCGCCGCCGAGGACACCGGCGGCACCACCCTGCGGGCCTGGGTCGACGAGATGGGGGCCTTCGTCAAGGGCATCGACGGCAAGCACCTGCTCGGCGTCGGCATCGAGGGCCACGGGGCCGCGTACGGGTTCGGCGGTGACGAGGGCAATCCGTTCGTGGCCGTGCAGCAGTCGCCGTACATCGACTACACCTCGGCCCACCCGTACCCGACCGAACCCTGGGCGAACCTGACGATCGACCAGACCAGGACGCTCATCCGGGCTTGGATCCGCGACTCGCACAACGTGGTCGGAAAACCCTTCTTCATGGGTGAGTTCAACGTCCAGAACGTCGACCGCTCCGCTTGGTGGACTGCCCTCTACACGGACTTCGAGGCGGCCGACGGCGACGGGAGCGCCTTCTGGTGGTACGAGGACCACGACGTCGACGGCACGTTCGGCGTTCGGGCGGGCGCGCCAGAACTGGCTGTGTTCCGCGACCACTCCGACCGCATGGCGGCCAAGAGCGGGCTCGTCACCCCGACCGGCTCCGCGTCGCCCTCGCCCGGCGGCGGCCCCTCAGGCTCTCCGAGCCCGACCCCGGCGGGCGCCTGCGCCGTCCACTACGGCCTGTCCGACTGGGGAGCCTCCTTCAACGGTGACGTGACCATCAGGAACACGGGCCCCACACCGGTCGACGGCTGGCAGCTGGTGTTCGCCTTCCCCGGTGGGCAGACCGTCACCGCCATGTGGAACACCCGCGGAACCCAGAACGGCAAGCAGGTCACCGCGAGCAATCCGCCCGACTACAACACGACCATCGCAGCCGGCGGCACGGTCGCGTTCGGCTTCACCGGCACGTCGACGCCGGGGACCAACGGTGTACCGACCGCCTTCGCGCTGAACGGATCGGCCTGCACGACCTACTGACCCACCCCACCCCCGGGCGGGCGCCGTCGGCCCGGGGGTGCCAGCGAACCAGGAGAGCAACCGTCATGAACCGCGTTCCCCAGGCGCTCGGCGCCGCACTCGCCACTCTCGCCGCCTCTGCGGCCTTCGCCCAGCCCGCATCCGCTGATACCGCACCCAACGGATACCCGTACTGCGTCAACGGCAGCGCCAGCGATCCGGACGGCGACGGCTGGGGATGGGAGAACAACCAGTCCTGTGTCGTCCGCGGCTCGCGGGCCGACACGGGGGGTGGCGGCACCGCCTGCCCCTCGGGCATGCCCTGCGGCTCCTACCTCGTCAGCGGTCTCGGCAGCCGCAAGGGCCAGGTACGGGCAGCGGGTGCCACCTCGCTCGACCTCGCGATCGCCATGCTGGAGAGCGACCGGATGGCCACCGACTACCCGTACGGCGACAACAAGTCTTTGGACTCCGCGAACTTCGGAATTTTCAAGCAGAACTGGCTGATGCTCAGGACGTCGTGCGGGCAGTTCTCCGGCCAGTCGGCGGCGCAGTACAACAACGGTGCCGCGCTCAACTCCAACCTGAGCCAGGATGTTTCCTGCCTGCACCAGGGCCAGGGTCATTACGGCCTGGATACCTGGTTCGCCGGGCATCGCAACGGAGCCTCCGGTCTGAGCAACCCCGACACCGCCGACATCTCCCGCTACAAGGCCGCCGTCTACTGGATCAAGGCCAGGCTGGATTCGAACTCCGCCAACCTCAGCAACGACGTCCGGTTCTGGGTGCAGGTGCCGGCCATCTGAGCCGCCCGCGTCCGGAGCCGACGCACCGACGAGCCCCGCCCCGCGCCGGCTCCGCGGCGGCGGGAAGACCGCGCTGGACCAGTCCCCGGCAGTCACGTCGAACGCGGCTGGTGAACCGATTTAGCCAGAAGGCTGTGCCGTCCTTTGCAATCGCCGCCTCTAGCGGCCAAGATAGTGAACCTAACCGGTTAATAGACAGAGATTGCCATGCGGACTACCGTCACTGGCGCCACCGACAAGCCCGGCCACCGGACAGGAGCCGCACCATGAAGGAAGTCACTCAGCTCGACCAGGGCTGGGCCCTGCAGTACGAGGGCGAGCATGTGCCCGCGTCGGTCCCGGGTTGCGTTCACACCGATCTGTTGAACGCCGGACTGATCCCGGACCCGTTCCTCGCCGCCAACGAGAACGATGTCGCCTGGGTCGGCCGCCGTGACTGGACCTACACCACCCGCGTGGCGCCGGTCAGCGCCCACGAGCGCACGGACCTGGTGTTCGCCGGCCTGGACACCGCTGCCCGGATCACCCTCGGGGCGGCGGAACTCGGCCGCACCCGCAACATGCACCGGAGCTACCGCTTCGACGTCACCGGTCTGGCCGGCGAGCTGGCCGTCCACTTCACCAGTGCCTATCAGGAGGCCGCCGAGACCCGGGCACTCACCGGCGCCCGCCCCAACGTCTACCCCGAGCCCTTCCAGTACATCCGCAAGATGGCCAGCAGCTTCGGCTGGGACTGGGGCCCGACCCTGCCCACCGCCGGAATCTGGCGCCCCGCCCGCCTGGAGCACTGGTCCACCGCCCGCATCGCTCAGGTCCGGCCCCTGGTGACGGTCGCCGAGGGCGACGGCCGCGTCGAACTGCACCTCACCGTCGAGCGCACCGCCACCGGCACGACCCATCCGCTCACCGTCCGGGCTGCCGTCGCGGGCACGAGTGCCGAAACCGTGCTCGACGGCGACGCCGCCGTACTCGTCCTGGCGGTCCCCGGTCCCGAACTGTGGTGGCCGCGCGGCCGGGGCGAGCAGCCGCTGTACGACCTCGACGTCACCCTCTCCGACGCCACCGAACCGCTGGACACCTGGCACCGCCGGATCGGCTTCCGCACCGTCGAACTCGACCGCTCCCCCGACGAGGACGGCACCGGCTTCACTCTGGTCGTCAACGGCGAGCGCCTCTTCGCCCGCGGCGTCAACTGGATCCCCGACGACACCCTGGTCAGCCGCGTCACCCCCACTCGCTACCGGGAGCGCCTCACTCGTGCCGCCGAGGCCAACATCGACCTCATCCGGGTCTGGGGCGGTGGCATCTACGAGGACCACGCCTTCTACGACGCCTGCGACGAACTCGGCCTGATGGTCTGGCAGGACTTCCTCTTCGCCTGCGCCGCCTACCCCGAGGAGCAGCCGCTGCGCGGCGAGATCGAGGCCGAGGCCAGGGAGAACGTCGTCCGCCTCATGCCGCACCCCTCGCTCGTGCTGTGGAACGGCAACAACGAGAACCTCTGGGGCTTCCGCGACTGGGACTGGGAGCCGGAACTCGCCGGCGACTCCTGGGGCGAGGGCTACTACCTCGGCCTGCTGCCCCGGACCGTCGCCGAACTCGACCCCACCCGCCCGTACACGGCCGGCAGCCCCTGGTCCGGCAGCTGGGACCACCACCCCAACGATCCCGACCACGGCACCCACCACTCCTGGGAGGTCTGGAACCGCCGGGACTACAGCGAGTACCGCGAGAACGTCCCCCGGTTCGTCGCCGAGTTCGGCTGGCAGGCCCCGCCCACCCTGGCCACCCTCCGCCGAGCCCTGCCCGGGGAGGCCCTGGCACCCGACTCGCCCGGCATGCTCCACCACCAGAAGGCCGACGACGGCAACGACAAGCTCGACCGCGGCCTCGCCCGCCACTTCCAACCCCCGACGGACTTCGACCGGTGGCACTACCTCACCCAGGTCGTCCAGGCCCGCGCCGTCGCCACCGGCATCGAACACTGGCGCTCCCACTGGCCACGCTGCGCGGGCACGATCGTGTGGCAGCTCAACGACTGCTGGCCGGTCTCCTCCTGGGCCGCCATCGACGGCGACGGCCGTCTCAAGCCGCTCTACCACGAGCTGCGACGACTGTACGCCGACCGCCTGCTCACCCTCCAACCGCCCGGCGTCACCGGCGCGCCCGAAGCCGCCCTCGTCAACCAGGCCGGACAGACCTGGGAAACGGTGCTGCGGCTGCGCCGGCTCGCCGCGGACGGCACCATCACGGCTCAGACCGAACTTCCGGTGCGGACGAACGCCCGTTCGGTGACCCGGCTGGTGGTCCCGCTGGAGCTCCTGCCGGCCGAAGGCTCGACCACCGAACTGCTGGTGGCCGACGCGGACGGGCAGCGGGCCGTCCATCTCGCCGTCGCGGACCGCCACTTCGCCTACCCGAAGCCCCAGTTCGACGTCACCCTCGCACTGGCCGAGGACATCGACGGTGCAGTCGAGGTCACCGTCACCGCTCGCACCCTGGTCCGTGACCTGCTGCTCCAGCCCGACCGGCTCAGCCCCTCGGCGACGGCCGACCGTGGCCTTGCCACCCTGCTGCCTGGTGAGCAACTGCGCATCCGAGTCGCCGGATGCGGTGACGTCGGCGTCGACGACGTCCGGGCAGCGCTGTTCTGCGTCGAACCGGCCTGACCGGTCGGCCTCGGCCAATCCCCGGTGGCTCTGCCTCAGACGGGCAGGCCCACCGGGTACCGAACACGACATCGCGGCGTCGGGGCCGTCAGCCGCGCCCATCCGCCCAGCCGACACCGGCGGAACCGGCCCCGGCAGCCGGCGACGGCCAGCGTTCGACTGCCCTTCACCCGGAACCCCAAGGGGCGCCCACGATCTTTCCCCCATCCCTGCGAAAATCCGGTCGCCACCACCGGCCGACAGAACACAGCAAACCCGAAGGGCGACATGAAGCGTCACGCCACCGTCTCCGCCGTCGTCGCCGTAGCCCTGAGCGCCGGCGTGCTGTCCACCGCGGGTACCGCGTCAGCCCGCGACTGGACCGGTACGCATTACGCCCATCAGGAGCTCTACGGCACGAAGGCCCCCTACGCACCGCAGGAGAAGCCCAACCGCTACCAGAAGCCGCCGCAGGGCTTCAACCCGGTGTTCACCGAGAACGTCGCCCGCCACGGCTCCCGAGCCATGACGAACAGCGACGACGGTGACGCGGTGCTCGCCGTCCTGCGCTCGGCCCAGCAACAGAACGCCCTCACCGGCCTCGGCGCGGAACTCGGTCCGCAGGTGCGATCACTCCTGGACGCCGCGTCCACCCTCGGCTACGGCAACCTCTCCGCACGCGGGGCTGACGAGCACCGCCAGACCGCGCTGCGCATGGAACAGCGACTCCCGTCGCTGTTCCACGCCATCGCAGCCCGGCACGAGCCCGTCGTAGTGGAGACCTCGGGTGTCCCGCGTGCGGTTGCGAGCGCCAACGCGTTCACGGACGGTCTCACCTCCGGCGATCCCGCGCTGACCGGTCTGATCAAGGCCCCGGTCACCGACAAGGACCTGCTGTACTTCCACAAGCAGCCGCAGAATGCCGACTACCAGGCCTACCTGAAGAGCGACCCGGATCTGGCCGCCGTCCTCGCGCGGATCGAGGACGACCCGCGAACCGACGAGGCCGCGCGGCACGTCGCGGCGCGCCTGTTCCAGGACGACTTCATCGCGGCGATGTCCGACGAGGAGCAGGTGTCCTTCGCCCGTTCGCTGTACCAGCTCTACAGCGCGGCGCCCGATCTGAGCGTCGAGGCGCCGGGTGTCGACCTCACCGGCTTCCTCACCCCGCGCGACGCCCAGTGGTTCGCCTACCTGGACGACGCCGAGGAGTTCTACCAGAAGGGCCCCGCCTTCAGCGGCCGCACGATCACGTACAAGATGGCCGGCGTCCTCCTCGACGACCTCCTCGCCCAGGCCGGGGCCAAAGCCGCAGGCACCAGTGACAAGGGCGCGGTGCTCCGGTTCACCCACGCCGAGGAGATCGAGCCGCTCGCCGCCCTCATGGGTCTGCCCGGAAGCACCGAGCCCGCCGAACCCGGGACGCCGTACACGTACCGGAACAACCCGTGGCGCGGTGCCGACGTCGCACCGATGGCCGCGAACATCCAATGGGATCTGTTCGCGAACACGCCCGCGCCCGGAGAGCCCGCCAGGTACCTCGTGCGCATGCTCTACAACGAGAAGGAGACCGCATTCAAGCCCTCCTGCACGCCCGTCGCCAAGGATCGCCACTTCTACGACCTCAACGAGCTCAAGCGCTGCCTGCAGCACAGTTGACCCCGTCCGGCCCGTTCCACCGCGCCGCACGCCAGCTGTCACGCGGCCCGGCAGGTGTTCACCGAGCAGGCCGAGGAGCCCTGCGGGCGGCAGGGACAGTGCAGGAGGTGAACCGATCCGGCAGGACGGCCGTCACCCAAGCCATAGCCCCACGACACGCGTCAGCACAGGGCTTGTGTTGTGGGGCTGCACCGGGCGGGATACCAGGTGGCTACGGTGACTGATCAAAGCCAAGCGCCGCCCGGTTCGGGCACCCGGGTGTCGTCTTCGACCGACTGGTACTGGGGCTGCGGTGCCGCTGGACAGCAGTGACGAGCAGGAACAACGGTTTGCGCGCCCTTGCTCGGTCGCCAGCTGCAGCTTGGTGGTCAGCCCGCCGCGGGAGCGCTCCAGGCCGTGGTCGTCGGGCTCGGTATCGACGCCTCGGGGAGGCTCCTGTGGGCGTGGGAGACCCCTCATCATGCGCTTCGGCGGTGTGCTGGTGGGACGATGGTGAAGTCCACGCCCACGTCCCATGTGATCAGGCCTTTCATGCCAGCTTCGGCCTGCAATCGCTCCACATGCCGTCACGCTTCCACTTCCGGATCAGGTCGTCGGCCCGGGGCCCTCGGCCCAACCTGGCGCTGGCGGCTGCCAGCCGGCCCGTAGTCGGCTCCGGCCGACGACCGTATGCAGTTGGTCCTCGTCGAACTGACGCGGCGTCATCGTCCTGCTCGTTATCGCCGTTGCTCGTCCCGTCGCGACGGTGGCCTCCACTCCGCCGGTCGCGTCTCGGACGTCCTCGCCGACCGCACCCCTGGCCGGCACCGCTGCATCACCCACCCGGGGCGGCGGGGCGGAGGCCCCGGACGGCGACTCTCCCGGACGCCACGACGGGAGCAACTATGACCACCTCCCCCCGAGGGCGAGGAAGCACACGACGCCGAGCCCGGATACCCGGCAGGAAGAAGGGGAACTGCAACGAACCCCACCGCAAGTGCCGCGTGGCCGGCGCCACCGCCACCTCCTCGAAGGGCCTGGCCCTCACATGCCGGAGCCCTCGGCATCGACGTCGAGATCGTCCGCCGCGCCCCCGCCACCAGGGGATTCGCCGTCCAGCCCCGCCGCTGGGCAGTTGAGCAGGCCTTGGGCCGGCTCGTGAACCACCGCCGTCTCGCCCGCGACCACGAAGCCCTCTCCGCCCGCTCCGAAGCCCGTGGTCCACCTCGCGATGGTCAGCCTCATGACCCGCCGACTCGCCGGCGAATCAACCCCGGCCTGGCGCGGAACACGAGCCCCGGGCCCGGGGACGAAACGCCCCGTTATGGCGCGGCCCTGGATCGGATGGGGGTTCAGGCCGCCAGGCGGGTGCCGCGGCGCCACACCGCGCGGGTGTTGAGGGTGTCGGAGATGGTGATGGTGGGATCGCCGTCGACCAGGAGCAGGTCGGCGCGCAGGCCCTCGGCAATCCGGCCGCGGTCGGAGAGGTGGAAGCGGCGGGCGGTCGTGGCGGTGGCCGCGCGCAGCGCCGCCGCGGGGGACAGGCCGGCTGCCACGAGGTGCTGCAACTCCTGGTGGACGCTGGCGCCGTGGGCCAGGCCGCCGAGGAACGGCACGGGCTGGGAAGCGTCAGTGCCCACCAGCAAGTCAACCCCCGCGTCGGCGAGGGCCTTGACGCTTTCCAGAACGTGCTGGAGCTTGCCCTGGGGGTAGTGGCCGAAGCAGGAGCGCAAGGTGGCGTCCCAGTCGGTGTCCAGGCGGGAGGCCACGCGCGGGTCGTCGGCCAGCCGGTCGCCGGTGATGCCCATCATGGAGGCGTCCAGCACGGTGCAGGGCACGACGAACGCTCCGGCGTCCTTGATCATGGTGACGATCTCGTCGGTCGCCGGTTCGACGAACAGGTGCACCAGACCGTCGATCCCGGCCTCAAGGGCCATGCGGGTGGCGTCGATGGTCAGGGCATGGGCGACGGTCAGCGCGCCGTGCTTCCTGGCCGCGGTCACCCCGGCGTTCAAGGTGGCCTGGTCGAGCATGGGCAGGCCCGGGTGCCCCTCGACGCTGCCGTCGTCGATCATGAACTTGATGTAGTCGGAGCCGTGCGCGATCAGCTGCGGGATGGAGGCCGCCGCTGCCTCGGGGCTGGTTGCGTCGGGGCGGTAGGGCGGCTCGCCCCGGTGACCGCCGCCCGGGCCACTGGCCTTGCCCGGGTGGAAGTCCTCAGGGAACAGCTCGCTCGGGTGCCCGCCGGGCGGGGTCAGCGCGAAGCCGGACGAGCGCACGTCGGCCACCGAGTCGTCCTCGCTGATCGATGCGCGCCGGTCGCGGGTGTTCGCGCCCTGCATCTCCAATTCGGTGGTGACACCGAACTTCAGGGCCAGCGCGAGAGAGGCGCGGTCAGTGTGGACGTGCGCGTCGATCAGCCCCGGCAGCAGCGTCGCTCCGGTTCCGTCGACGATTCGGGCCCCGCCCGGGGCGTCGCCGCCGACCTGGACGATCCGGCTTCCCTCGATCACGACGGTGGTGACGCCGAGTGGCTTCTCCCCGTCGAAGACCTGTGCGCCGGTGATGGCGGTAGTGCTCATGATCGTGCCTCGCTTCGGTGGACCAGCCAAAATCAATACCTTAAGTAATATACATGCGTTGGGTATGTCCATCTGGAGTGTCGTAGATTGTGGGTGTGACCAGTCAAGGGCAGCCAGTACACGCCGACGACGACGCGCTCCTCGACGACGTGGGGCCAGCACTGTCCCGGCTGCGCAGGCGCGTGGGCTCCGGACGTGGAGACCTGACCCGCAACATCGTCCTGAACGTCGTCGGCGACGCGGCAGGCCAGATCACGGTGGGGGGCGTTGCCGAGGAAATGGGCGTCGCTCAGCCGGTCGCCAGCCGTGCCGTCGCCGCGTGCATAGCGGAGGGCCTGCTTCGCCGTGTCGCCTATCAGCAGGACGGGCGCAGCAGCCTGCTCGAACTCACCGACGCGGGGGAGTCGGCGCGCAAGGCCTATGCCACTGAGCAGCGTCGCGCCTTCGAGGAGATCACCGCGCACTGGGACAGTGCGGACCGCCTGCAGTTCGCGCGCTTCCTCACCCGCTACGGTCGGGATGCGAGGTCCTGGACGGCCCGCTCCAAGACGGAAGGTTGAGCCCGACCGCTCGCTGAAGACCAGGGACACCTCGACTGTCGAGCCGACCTGGCCGCCCTCCGTTGCGATCAGCCTGTAGGTACGGAACGCACCCACGGCAACCTCCGGCACGTCCACGAAGCTCTCGACGCCCCGACCTGAAGCCGGCCCGCCCCGTCCGGCGGAACGCCCGCCCCGTCCGGCGGAACGCCTGCACCGCAGGACGGGCGACGACGGGAACCCGTGTCGGCACAGGCCGCCGGCGCGGCCGGGAGGCGAAGCCGTCCGCCCCCACTCTCCGCGCCAGAGCCGCGTCACCAGCCGCCGCCGGCAGAGGTGAACCAGCGCGTCCCCGCCGTCGTAGTGCGGTGAGAAGCGTGTCCGGGCGGACCGCACCGGCCACGCACGGCAATCCGACATTCATGGAGAAACATGGCTCGAATCACAAGGCCGCGAAGCAGTAGGGCCGTGCTGGGGATCGTGATGCCCCTCGCCCTGCTCTCCCTGGCGGGGCCGGCAGCGGCGGACACCCCTGTCAGCGCGGCGGTGCAGATGCAGCAGACGACCGGAGGCGAATACGTTGCCATGGGCGACTCCTACGCGTCCGGCGCGGGGATGCCCTTGGTCAACGACGCCTACTGCGACCGCACCGGCTACAGCTACCCGACGTTCGCCAAGGCGTTCACCGGCGGCGCGGTGTTCAAGGACGTCACGTGCAGTGGCGCCACCACGCGGCACGTCTGGAACTACCAGGGATCCAAGCCGCCACAGGCCAACGCCGTCACCCCGGCCACCAAGGTGGTCACGCTGACCCTGGGTGGCAACGACGTCGGCTTCACCTCGATCCTCACCACGTGCGTACTCGTCGCGTCCTCGAACCCTGCCGGCAGCCCGTGCAAGGACCGCTACAACGCGGGCGGCACCGACGTGGTGAGCGAACGCATCAACACCATGGAGGGTCGTATCCGCGACGTCGTCACCGACGTCAAGCGACGCGCGCCGGGCGCCAGGGTGCTGGTGGTCGGCTATCCGTCCGTCCTGCCTGACAACGGTGTCGGTTGCGCGGAAGTACCTTTCGCCAAGGGCGACTTCGTTTGGCTGCGGGACATGGCTAAGAAGCTCAACCGGGCCCTGGAGCGGCGCGGGGCGGGTGGCGGCGCGGGCGTGTCCTACGTCGACACCTACACCTCCACCATCGGTCACGACATGTGTGCGCCGCGGGAGGAGCGGTGGATCGAGTCGCTGACCCCCGCGCCGAACACCATGGCGGCACATCCGAACCTGACGGGGCAGCTCGCCATGGGCCTGGCCGTCACCGCGGAACTGGACAAGTAGTGACACCGGCCGGCGCGGCGGGCTTCGTCCTCGACGACCGCCCCGCCGGCACCCCGCGCCTGCGGCGGCGTCGACCACGGCGCTGACAGGAAGAGGCTGCCGGCCGACCGTCACAGGTTCAACCTCAAGGACAGAACGTGACTATCTCAGTGTTTCCCGACCACAGGCGCGGGAACGCGGCTGTCGCCGCGCGTTTCACCGCCTCAACGACGCTCGCCGCGGCGCTGCAAGCGATCCTGGCCGACCTCGTCGAACTGCACCTCCAGGGGAAACAGGCGCATTGGAACCTGGTCGGCCCCGGCTTCCGGGACCTGCACCTGCACCTCGACCAGGTCGTCGACGACGCTCGTGAGGCCGGCGACACCATCGCGGAGCGGATGCGTGCCCTGGGAGCCGTACCCGACGGCCGCTCGGGCACCGTCGCGACCACCACTACGCTGCCGGCTTTCCCCGGCGGGGAGCACCCGACCTCAGCCGTCGTCGCCCTGATCGCCGACCGCCTGTACGCCGTCGCCGACACCGTGCGCACCCTGCACGACGAGGTCGACGCGGAGGACCCGACCACGGCCGATCTCCTCCACGCGGTCATCAGCACCTTGGAGAAGCACGCCTGGATGATGGGCGCTGCCGGCCGCTGACCCGCCGCAGGCGACCGCTCCCGGAAGGGGGCCAGGCACACCCGGTGCCTGGCCCCCTTCCGCGTGCCCGCACCGCAGCCATCTGCGCGGGCGTGGGGAACGCACCCGCGAGGATGCAGGGCGTGGCGCGGCGTGGCGACGGCCACGGCCGGAGCCCGGGTGGGCCTGCCGCGGCATGTCGGTCACCGTCCGCTATGTCTTCGGCGATCGCCGACCGGCACAGGGCCGTTGATCGGGCCCTCTCCGGAAACGCCGTGGGCCCGCTCCGCCGGGAGGAGGCGGAGCGGGCCCACGGTGCGGCTACTTGGCCAGGAAGGCGAGGAGGGCGTCGGTGACTTCCTGGGCGTGGGTCCACAGCAGGCCGTGCGGGGCGCCCTCCACGACGACGTAGTCGGCCTTCGGGAGGGCCTGGTGGAAGAGCTCGCCGGTGGCCTCGATGGGGAGGATGCGGTCGGCGGTGCCGTGCAGGATCAGCGCGGGGACGTCGATCTTGGCGATGTCGGTGCGGAAGTCGGTGGTCCAGGTCGCCACGCACGCCAGGGAGGCGTACCAGGAGGCGCCGGCGGCGACGTTCCAGCTGTTGCGGACGGCCTCCTCGCTGATGCGGGTGCCGAGGTTCTCGTCGAGGTTGTAGAAGTCCTGGTAGAAGGCGGTGAAGTAGGCGTAGCGGTCGGCGGTGACGGCCTGCTCGATGCCCTGGAAGACGGTGCCGTCGACGCCGTCGGGGTTGTCGTCGGTCTTGAGCAGGAACGGCTCCAGCGAGGCGAGGAAGGCGGCCTTGGCGATGCGCGCCGAGCCGTAGGTGCCGAGGTAGCGGCCGACTTCGCCGGTGCCCATGGAGAAGCCGACGAGGACGGCGTCGGTGAGGTCGAGGGTGGTCAGGACGGTGTCGAGGTCGGCGGCGAAGGTGTCGTAGTCGTAGCCGGTGGTGGGCTGGCTGGAGCGGCCGAAGCCGCGCCGGTCATAGGTGATGACGCGGTAGCCGGCCTTGAGCAGGGCGGCGGACTGCTTCTCCCAGGAGTGGCCGTCGAGCGGGTAGCCGTGGATGAGCACGACCGGCTGCCCGGTGCCGTGGTCCTCGTAGTACAGCTCGATGTCGGTGGAGTTCTCCTGGCCGACGGTGATGAACGCCATGGTGATTGTTGCCTTCCGGTAGTGGTGGGTGCTGGGGTGGTGGATGGTGCAGGTCGCCGGCCGGACTCCGGTCAGCGAACGGCCCGGGCCGCGTCCTCCACGATGCGCGTGACAGCATCGGGGCGCGAGACGGACACCGCGTGCGAGGCGTCGATCTCAGTGGTGCGGGCGTGCGCCCGCTCCGACATGAACCGCTGGGCGGCCACCGGGATGTTGAGGTCCTGGGTGGTGACCAGGGACCAGGAGGGAATGGTCTTCCAGGCGGCCAGGGTGGACTTCTCCTCCAGAGCGGCGGCGGCGACCGGGCGCTGCCCGGCGGCCATCAGCCGGGCCTTGTTCGCCGGTACGTCCGCGGCGAACTGGCCGCGGAACTTCTCCGGCTTGATGTAGACGTCGGTGCCCTGACTGCCGTCCGGCAGGGTGTAGTTGACGGGCTCGATCGCCTGGCCGAGGGTGCTGCCGGGGAACTTGTCGGTCAGCCCGAGCGAGCTCTCACCGGTGTCGGGGAGGAACGCGGCGATGTAGACCAGCGCCTTCACCTTGCCCTCCAGACCCGCGGCGGCCTGGCTGATGACGGTGCCGCCGTAGGAGTGGCCGACCAGGACCACGGGCCCGTCGATGTGGTCGACGACGCTGCGCAGGTAGGCGGCGTCGGTCGCCGGGCCGCGCAGCGGGTTGGCGACGGCCACCACCGGGTAGCCCGCGCGCTGCAGCCGCGTGACGACACCGTCCCAGCTCGCGGCGTCGGCGAACGCCCCGTGCTCCAGCACGATCGTCGGTCGCTCCGGGCGGAGGGGTGCCGCACCGGCCGCACCGGGCAGGGTGACGGCGGCCACGGCCAGCCCCACGGCCGATGTGACACCGAGCAGGGCGGATCGGCGGTTGAGAAGGGTGGTGCGCATGCGTGAACGTCCTTGTTTCCTCGGCCGTCGGCCCTGACCGGGCCCGGCGAAATGGGGCGGTGCGTTCGGGAGACGAAGCACCGATCTGCTTGGTGGACAGATGAGTTGGTGTGTTCGGTCCGCGCCGGCTGACGGGCACGGACCGGACAGTGGCGGGCGGTGCCGCAGCGACCGGAAGGGCGGCTGTCCGGCTGCGGCCCCGCTCGGACACCGTCGACCCCGGCCGGCGGGGTGGGGTGTCCTGCGTCCTGACCTACGACGGAAGGAGCGGCTCGGTTCACCCCGAGAACGGCGACGTTGCGGCGCAGGCGGTGAATGCCGGTGCAGGGCGGCGACTTCCCGCCGCCTCGCGATGTGATCGGCGTCCGACCGCAGGCCGGACGCGGTTCGCCGAGCGGCCTCCGGGGGCGGGGACCGGGCGGCTCTCAGTCCGCGGTGGCCAGGACTTCGTAGACCCGCCTGAGGTAGCCGTGGGTGCGTTCCGAGCCGAGGAGGCCGTCGCCCAGCCGGTTCATCGTGTACGCGAACGTGACGCGCCGATCGAGGTCCATCACGACGATCGATCCGCCCCGGCCGACCCAGAAGCAGACCCTCCCGCCGGGCATGTGCGGCATCGTCCTCGCGTCGGCCAGCGCGAAGCCCAGGCCCCAGCGCACGGGGACGCCCAGGAACAGGTCGACTCCGTCGGACTGCACGTCGAGGACCTTGTCGACCGTGTCCGCGGAGAGAAGCCGGCGGCCGTTCACCCGGCCGCGTCGTGAGATCACGGAGAGGGCGCGGGCCATGCCTCGTGCGTTGCCGTGCCCGTTGACGGCTCCGAGTTCGGCCCGGCGCCACTGCGGGGTGTCGACGTGTTCGTCCCGGGCGGGGCTGCCGAGCAGCGTCTTCGTGAAAACCCCCTCCGGGTCCAGGCCGGCGGGCATCCCGGAGAGCGGCGAAGGGGCCACCAGCTCGGCGATGCGCGGCCAGTCGACCTGCCGCGCACCGATCTGGACGTCGGCCTGGGACGGCTCGGCGATCTCCGTGTCGACGAAGGCGGCCAGAGTCCGGCCGCTGACCCGCCGGACGAGCTCTCCTATCAGCTGCCCCTGCGTCTGCACGTGGTAGCCCGAGGCACTGCCCGGCGTCCACCAGGGAGCCTGCGCGGCCAGCCGGGCGCTCGCGGTCGGCCAGTCGTACAGGTCGTCCACGGAGAAGGGCCGCTCCCAGCCCGAGAGTCCCGAGGTGTGGGCCAGGACGTGCCGCACCTCGATGTCCTGCTTGCCCTGTGCGGCGAACTCGGGCCAGTAGTGCGCGACCGGGCGGTGAAGGTCCAGCACGCCCCGGTCGACGAGGACGAGGGCCGCCAGACTGCTGAGGGTCTTGGTGGTCGACCACAAGTTGACCAGCGTGTCCCGGTGCCACGCAACGGTCCTCGCCGTGTCGGTGTACCCACCCCACAGGTCGACTTCCATCACTCCGTCCACATCGACGGCGATCGATGCCCCCAGCTCCTCGCCGGACTCCAGGTGCGCGGCCAGCGCCGCTCGGACCGGTTCGAACCGGGCCGTGTTCTTTCCTTCGACCGTGACCAAGACACTTCCTCACTCGTGACGACGACCGTTCCCTCACACCACGGCGGGGACTCGACGCCGGTTCACACCGCGCCGCGAACGGACGAAGCCGCGCTCCGGGCGCTGCCCGACTACGACGAGCCCCGAATCCCCTGCTTCGCCAGAGCTCTGCGCAACGCCCGCACGGCGTAGAAAGCACGGCTCTTGACGGTGCCCGGCGGGATGCCGAGGTGCTCGGCGGCCTGGTTGACGCTGCATTCCAGGTAGTACATGAGGCGTATGACGGTTTGTTGCTGCTCATTCAGTTCCCCCAGCGCCTGCGAGACCACGTGGGAGTCGATCGTGGAGGCCGTGCTGTCGCGGGAGGCGTCCAGCTCCTCGACGGGCACGAGCTCCAGCGGCCTCGTCCGGCGAGCCCGGTGATGGTCGATGACGAGGTTCCTGACCACGGTGAACAACCACGGTCTGAGGCGTTCGTTGCCGCCGTCCAGGAACCCGGCGTGCTTCCAGGCACGGGCGGCGGCCTCCTGGAGGATGTCCTCGCCCTTGTGCCAGTCGCCGTCCAGCAGGCGCGTGGCGTAGCGGAGGAGCAGTGGGCCGTACCGGTCGTAGATGTCCCTGAGGAAGGCGTCGCAGTCGACGTCCGACGCGAGGTGCAGGGCGTTCGGCCGGGTCAGGTCGGGGGCAGTGGTTCCGGGTTCCATGACCGCGTTCATGAGAGGCGCCCGATCCTGTTCGAGTCTTCCGTGGCGTGCTCAGTCGCAAACGCGGGGAACAGCCACACACGTGCATCGTGCAATGGGGAAACGCCGGCTTTCAGGCGGTGAGGAAGTCGATCAGGGCGGCGTTGACCTCGGCCGCGTGGGTGAGCAGCAGCCCGTGCGGAGCGCCGTCGATCTCGACGTACCGCGCGTCGGGCAGGCGGCGGCGGAACTCGCGGGCCGTGGCGTCGATCGGCAGGATGCGGTCGGCGGTCCCGTGCAGGATCAGCGACGGCACGTCGATGCGCTCCACGTCGGCCCGGAAGTCCGTCAGCCACGTCGGGACGCACGCGTAGGCCGCCATGGGGGCAGAGCCGACGGCGGTGGCCCAGTTCGCCCGCAGCGCGGCCTCGCTGAGCCGCGATCCGAGCGTCTCGTCGGAGTTGAAGAAGTCGACGAAGAAGCTCTCGTACCAGGCGTAGCGGTCGGCCTGCGCCTGTTCCGCGATGCCGTCGAAGATGCTCTGCGGTACACCGGTGGGGTTGTCCGGCGTCTGCAACAGGAACGGCTGGAGCGAACCGAGGAACGCCGCCTTCGCCACCCGCTGCGAGCCGTAGGTGCCGAGGTAGCGGGCGACCTCGCCCGAACCCATCGAGAACCCGACGAGCACCACGTCACGCAGGTCCAGCTGCGTCAGTACGCCGTCCAGGTCGGCGGCGAAGGTGTCGTAGTCGTAGCCCGTCATGGTCTTGCTCGACCGGCCGAAGCCACGGCGGTCGTAGGTGATGACGCGGTAGCCGGCCCTGACGAGCGCGTCGGTCTGCTTCTCCCACGACTGCCCGTCCAACGGGTAACCGTGGATCAGGACGACCGGCTGCCCCGACCCGTGGTCCTCGTAGTAGAGCTCGATGCCGGTCGAGCCCTCGGCGCCGACGGTGACGGTACCCATGGTGTGCCTTCCCGCCCGTCCGCCGTGTGCGGACCGGGCATGGCACGAACCTAGGCAACAAGCAGGTCGGACCGCGTCCGTCGGACTACGTCTTCGGCGTACGTCATGATGCTGCGCCTTCGGGGTACGTCATGGTGCCACCCAGGACCGCGGCGAGCTCGCCGCGGGCCGCCACACCCAGTTTGGGGAACATCCGCTGGAGATGGGTGCTCACCGTCCTGGGCGAGACGTACAACCGCTCGCCGATCTCCCGGTTCGTCAGGCCCTGCGCGGCGAGCTGGGCGACGTGCAACTCGGTCGAGGTCAGCGAGTCGACCACGGCCGGATCCTGACGGGGCGACGACGCCCCCGCGGCGCGCAGCTCCTGCCGTGCCCGCTCCGCCCACGCCGACGTGCCGAGGGCGACGAAGATCTCGCGTGCGGCCTGTAGGACGACGCGGGACTCCGCGGGGCGCCGGTGGCGCCGCAGCCACTCGCCCAAGGCCAGGCGCGCCCGCGCCCGCTCGAACGGCCAGTCCGTGGGGACCGCGTCGAGGGCCGCCCTGTAGAGCGGCTCGGCGTCGTCCTGCGGGCTCAGCAGGGCTCTGCCCAGTCGCAACCCGCAGAGCAGGGCGGGCGAGGAAGTCGTTTCGCCGAGCGGGGTCAGCTCCCGCATGACGTCGCGCGCCGCCTCCGCGGATTCGCTGCGCACGGCCGCCTCGACCAGCTCCGCGACCGCGTAGAAGCGCAGCCAGGGGTGGAAGGCGGGATCGGCCGGGTCGAAGACCCGGTGCAGGTGGCCGAACGCGTCGCCGTAGCGGCCCTCGCAGAGCGCCGCCTGCCCGCGGGCCGTCTGCAGGATGGCCAGCACCGGGCGCCCTCCGCTGGGCAGGGCAGCGCGCTCGGCTTCCGCCGCCCACGCCTCCGCCGCCGGGTCACCGCTGACGGCGGCCAGCTGCGCGCGGATGGCGTTCACCATCGCGTGCACGAGGGGCTGACCGGTCTCGCGGGCCAGTGACGCGGCCTCCTCCGCAGCGAGGAGGCCGGCGCGCACGTCACCCAGCCGTGCGGCGCTCCCCGCCTGGACGCAGAGGGCGCGGGCCAGCATCGACAGCCTGCCCTGCGCTCGCAGGGCGTCCAGCGATCTCGTCGTCAACCGGCTCGCCAGGGCGGGGGCGCCCACCGTCACGGCGGCGGCGCCCAGGAGCTGGTCCCCCTCCGCGTTCTCGGAGGCGCGCCGCAGCTGACCCGCCAGGCATTCCATGACCGCTCCCTTGCGGTCGACCGGCGCCGAGTACGCCCGCAGAGCGACCAGGTCGGCGTCGTCGGCGTCCACGGGCATCCGGTCTGCGGCGGCGGCGACGCGCTCGCGGGCGGCCGGTCCCGGCTCTCCCCAGAAGCATTGCAGGACCGCGCTCCACAGCATGCGCAGCCCCAGTGTCGACTCGCCTCCGGCGGCGATCTCGACCGCCAGCTCGGCCAGTTCGGCGGTCGCGGCGCCCTCGCCCCGCGTTCCCTCGGCCAGCGCGATGCTGACCCAGGCCGCGCGGCCTCGGTCCCGGACGGAAAGGTCCAGTGAGCGCGCCTGGGCCAGCAGATGCGCCGCGACGTCTCCTTGGCCGGACTCCAGCGCGAGCTCCGCCGCCCGGAGCAGCCGGTCCGCCCGCGCGGACGGGTCCTTCGTCAGTTCCGCCGCCCGCCTCAGCGCGGCAAGGGCCGCGGCGACACCGCCCCGCCGCAGGGCTCTGCCGGCCGTGGAGTCCAGCTCCCGTGCCACCCGTTCGTCGAAACCGGCGGTGGCCGCGGCGCGGTGCCACGCCTGCCGATCGGGCTGCCCTTGGAGCGCGGCGGCCAGAGCGGCGTGTGCGGCCTGTCGTTCCGCGGCGGTGGCGGCGTGGTACATCGCCGAGCGGACGAGCGGGTGCCTGAAGGCCAGCCCCTGGGCTTCCACCAGACCGGCGTCGACCGCCGCGTCAAAGGCGGCGACGCCGACCGCCGTCCCGAGCATCCGGGTCGCGGCGGCGAGGCATTCGTCCATCGTTCCGTCACCGTTGAGGGCCGCGAGGAGCAGGACCGCACGGGTGTCGGCCGGGAGGCAGGAGACCCGTGCCGTGAAGGTCCGCTCCAGCCGCGCGGTCAGCGGCAGCGGTCCCGGGTTGAGCGCGTACGCCCCGCCGACCGACTGCAGCGCGGCCGGCAGCTCGGTCAGCGCCAGCGGGTTCCCGGCGGACTCCTCCAGCAGCCGCCTCCTGACCTGCTGTCCCAGGCCGGGGGCCACCGCGTCCAGCACCTCGCCCGACACCTCGTCCGTCAGCGGACCCAGGTGCAGCACGGGCAGGCCGGCGCAGCTGAGGTGGTCGTCAAGGTTCCGGGTGACGGCGACCAGGACGAGGGGGTCGGACTCGATCCGCCGCGCCACGAACCCGAACACGTCGAGGCTGGCACGGTCCATCCAGTGGGCGTCCTCGATGACCACCAGGAGAGGTGCCTTCGCTGCCGCGTCCGTCAGCAGGGTCAGCGCGGCCAGGCCGACGAGGTACAGATCGGGGACGGCCTCGTCGACGAGCCCGACGGCCGCGAGCAGCGCGGTGCGCTGACGTCCCGGCAAGTCGTCGATCCTGTCCCGCAGTTGGTGAACCAGCTGGTGCAGACCGGCACAGGGCAGGTTCTCCTCCGACTCGACCCCCACGGCGGTGATCACCTGGGTCCCGCCGCGCGCCGCCGCGGCCGCGGCCTCTGCGACCAGTGCCGACTTGCCGATCCCCGGCGCGCCGACGATCACCGTCGCGCCGCCCGACCCGGTGGCCCCCTGCTCGACCAGGGCAGCCAGCGCGCGACGCTCCGCCTCCCGACCCAGCAGCGCCCGCCGTTGCATGTCTCACTCCGTTTCTCCGTGCCGTCCCAGCCCCCGAAGGCTCCGTATCCTCGCGGGGCCAGGCGACCCGGCGGAATGCCACTGGCAGGGGATCTGGAGGCCGAGTCGAGGCCAGCGGCACCATGGTATGCACGCGCGCTCTCCACGACGCCGCCGGGATGCACCGGAGCAAGGACGTGCTCACCGTGCTGAAAACGGCCGCCGCCGCGGAGGAGAAGCCAGGTCAGAGGGGTCGCCATCGACGATCCTCTGACCGGGCGCTTCGTCCCGACAAACGCGTCTGCCTGTTCGTGTGGAGCTTCCAGGGCGAGTTCACCATCACCGGCCGATGACCCCGTGGCTCCCGTCGGAGACCAGGGCCGCGCCCGGAACGCCGTGGGCGCCCTCGCGACCGCCGAGGTTCGGTGCGTCCTCGACAGCGCCCGGATCGCGCGGCTAGGCTCGCGCGCAGTTAGCTATTCAATTTGTTGACTATGGAGCCCGCCGTGCACCCCTTTCGCGCAGCCGTCGAGGCCGGCGACCACAACGCCATCGAGGCCCTCCTGGCCGAGGACGTCGTCTTCACCAGCCCCGTCGCCTTCAAGCCCTACCCGGGCAAGGCCATGACCGCCGCGATCCTGCGCGGTGTCGGGCGGGTCTTCGAGGACTTCCGCTACGTCCGCGAGATCAACGGCGCGGACGGCCGCGACCGGGCCTTCGTCTTCAAGGCCGCCGTCGACGGCCGCGAGGTGCACGGCTGTGACTTCCTCCACTTCGACGAGGACGGCCTGATCGACGAGTTGACGGTGATGGTCCGCCCGCTCTCCGGCGCGCAGGCCCTCGCCGCCGCGATGGGCGCGCAGTTCGGGCGAATCACCGCCGAAGCGCTGGGCGCGTCCGAGGCATGAGCGCGACCACGGGCTTCCGCCGCTACGTCGCGGTCGGCGACAGCCAGACCGAGGGCCTGGGTGACGGTGACGAGACGGCCGGATGGCGCGGCTGGGCGGACCGGTTGGCCGAGACGATCTCCGAGCACCAGCCCGACCTGCTCTACGCCAACCTCGCCGTCCGCGGCCGGCTCGCCGGCCAGGTGCGGGCCGAACAGCTCTCCCCGGCCCTCGCGCTACGGCCGGACCTGGTCACCGTGGTCGCCGGGATGAACGACCTGATGCGGCCCGGTTTCGACGCGGGCGAGGTGGTGGCGGAACTCGACGCGATGTTCGCCGCCTTCACGGGCGCGGGGGCGCGGGTCCTCACCCTCACCTTCCCCGACATCGGCCGGATCGCGCCGTTGGCCCGCGGGCTGCGGCCCCGGCTCCTGGACCTCAACGCACGCATCCGGGCCACGGCCGACCACCGCGGCGTCGTGGTCGTCGACTTCTTCCCGCACGAGGTGACGACCGATCCGCGGATGTGGAGCGCGGACCGGCTGCACGCCAGCCCGCTCGGCCATGCCGGGATCGCCGCCGCGGCGGCCGAGGCGCTCGCGCTGCCCGGCAGCGACCGCGGGTGGACCGAGCCCCTGCCACCGCTCCCCGCGGCAGGGGTCCGCCGGCGAGCCGCCCAGGAGGCCGCCTGGCTCGGCACCTTCCTCGGACCGTGGCTGATGCGCCGCCTGCGCGGCCGCTCCTCCGGCGACGGAAGGGTCGCGAAGCGCCCGGAACTGCGGCCCGTCGCTGCTCCCCGCCCGGCGAACTGAGCCGCCGCCCCGAAGACCGTCAGACCTGCCCCTGCGCCGGCCCCCGCGCGGGGGCCGGCGCGGCGGCCCGCCGCTCCAGAACGGCGAGTGCCTGCTCGCACCAGCGCTGGTTCTCGTACTCGAACGACAGTCCGCGCATCAGCGTCAGATACGGCCCGATGCGTTCGGCCGTGGCGAGGTACTCGTCCTCGAAACGCCCGTCCAGCAGCCGCGCCCGCAGGCGCTCGTAGCGGGCCACCTTGGCCTGCGCCCACACCAGACGTTCGAGCAGCGCCGCGCGCACGGCCTCCTGGTCGCCCGCGTCCACGGCCTGCACCTGGACGAGCAGTTCGTCCCGGATCGCGGACGGCCGCGGCGGCGAGGCCGTGAACGACCGCAGGGCGGCGCGGCCTGCCTCGGTGAGCGAGAACAGCCGCTTGTTCGGCCGCCGCTCCTGCTCGACGACCCGGGCGCTGACCAGCCCCTCGGCCTTCATCCGGTCCAGCTCCCGGTAGAGCTGCTGCGGTGTGGCCATCCAGAAGTTCGCCGCCGACGCGTCGAACGCCTTCGTCAGGTCGTAACCGGACGCCTCGCCCTCCAGGAGGGTCGACATGATCGCGTTGCGCAGGGCCATGCCGCCAGCCTAGCGAGCGCCCCCGCGCACCGGCGACCGACGCGATTAGTCAACAAGGCACGTATCTCACGGACGCGGACACGCGGCCTGGGCATTCCGCGGCGAAGCAGATGTCCCCCGTAGCCGGTCGCCTGCCCGTCATCGACGGCGGCCGGCTGCGTGCTCACGCTGCCGACCGCCGTCGTGCCGGTCCGGTCTTGCAGCTCCTGCGGGCGGTGCCCCCGACGCCGGGCCCGACGCGGACGCGCTCCGGCCGTTCGCCACCCGCCTTCCCCGCCGCCCCTAATTCGCCGGCCTGGTGGCAGCGTTGAGCAGGTACTCCAGTGGGCCGCGGCGGAAGAAGCGGGACCAGACCGCGGCGAAGACGATCGCCACCAGGATGTACGTGAGCACGGGCATCCAGGACTTCGCAGCACCGGCGGTGGAGGCGGGCCACGCGGACTGTGCGAGGAAGTGGCCCACGTACGCCGTCAGAGACATGGTCCCCACGGCGATGACCGGCTTCGCCAGACGGCGCAGGCGCGGCAGGCGGTCCATCAGTACCGTCGTGCCCACGATCACGAGGATCGCGACGCCCACGCTGCCCACGATGTCGAACGTGGTGCCGGTGTGCGGCCCGGCGCCCAGCAGGTCCGAGGCCGAGGACACGAGCTGCTCGCCGGATCCGCTGCCGCTGGTCCCCGCCCCGGAGCCGCTGGACGCCCCTCCCGTCGTCGTGAACACCGCGCTCGTGCCCGCCAGCAGCGTGGAGATGCCGTAGGCGGCCACGGTGAGGGCGGCACCGAGCGCGGCCAGGCGGCGCTGAACGGCGACGGCGGACAGGTCGAGGCGGGCCAGAGCCATGCCGGCGATCACGAACGGCATCCACGTGATGGCCGGGTAGAAGCCTGTGAGCAGCAGATCGACCACGCCCACGTCGTTGAGGGCCTTGAGCGGGTCGTGGGCGTTGATGCTCTGGATGGACTCGCCCATCCACGCTTTCAGGACGAACGCCAGCTGCGGTGTGACGAGCGCGAGCCCGGCCGCGGTGATCGCCAGTGTCCTGGCGGACAGCCGCAGCAGCGGCAGGGCGAGGAGGAAGTAGACGCCGTAGAAGCCGAGGATGATGACGTCGCCGTACGGGATCGCCAGCACGCTGCCCAGCACCAGCAGGACGACGGCGCGGATCGCGATGCGGATCTTCGCCTGCCGGCCGGCCAGTCCGGTCTTCGGCACCCGGCGGCCGGCGATCAGCATCAGCGAGAACCCGGCGAGGGTGGCGAACAGGACCGACGAGTGGCCGTCCGCCAGGAAGCGGACCCAGGTGCCGACTCCGGTCGTGGCGTCCAGCGGCGGGCCGACGTGCACGACGTACATGCCGAACACGGCCAGGGCGCGGGCCAGGTCCACGCCGACCAGCCGCGCGGTGGACGCGGACTGCGCCGGCGGTGAGGGGTCGGTACGGGTACGGGTGTGCGACAGTGGCGACGTCTGCGCGGGGTCGATCTGTGTCATGGCGCCAACCTCTGCGACGGCCGGCCGCGCGGGACATCCGGCAGGCTTCCGTACCGCACCCGCCGGTCGGCCGGACGGCCCCCGCCGAACGCCTGCGACGGCCTCGTCGGCGCGCTGCCACAGCTCACGCGAGACTGCCCGGAAACGTTCCGTCCCCGGTGGCCACCGGGGACGGCCGCCGCTCCCGGTAAGGAAGCGACGAGTCCGCCGGGCCGAGGCAGCAACCACGGCCGCTTGCTCGTGGACGGGCCGCGATCACCCTGATGTCCCCGCACTCCGACCGGCGTGCGCCCCGCACGGCGGCGGTCGCCGCCGGCCGCCACCCCTCCTGCCGACCGGCGGAGGCACCGCGGCCGTCCGGCGGGGCACCTCCGGCTCGCCGCCGGATGGGATCCGCGACCGCCCGCGGCTGAAGCGGGTGTCGCTGAACTTCGCGATGTTCCGCTCGGTCTTCGAGCGCGGTTCGCGGTTCGCGCCTGGGTGCCGGTCCGGTGCTGCGGCTGTGGCGCTCGGTCCTGGGATTCCTCTCGCGCTGGTGGCAGATCGAGTCGCTGTACCGCGCCAACGCCAAGTACCGGCCGATCTGGGAACCGCGTTACCTGCTCTTCGGGAAGAGCAGCGAGATCCCCCGGATCGGCATCGCCGGCGCCCGCGCCGAGGGATTCCTGCCCGCTCCCACACTGCCGGGGCCCCGGCGCTCCCGAATCCGTGAGAAGTCGGGAGCGCCGAGGCCCGCGGCGCCGCGTCCGGGGGTGCTTCCGACCGGCGTCGAAGCAACGCGACGCCCCAACTCTGACTGCCCGCCGGGAGCCGGCCAACCCGCCGGTCGGCCGTAGCCACCCGCCGGTCGGCGCCCGGAACAGGCTGCTTTTACACACGGCCACCCTGTGCCCGGCGCCGGACCGCGCGGCACCGGCTTCGGCACCGCGCGGCCGTGTGTACGGCATGTCGGGGTCAGCCGGCCGGGGCCAGCAGTTGGGTGGTGGCCAGCTCGGCGTAGAGCTCGTCCTGCTCGACGAGTTCCGCGTGGGTGCCGACGGCCCGGACCCGGCCCGCGTCCATCACCACGATCCGGTCGGCGCCGGTGACCGTGGACAGGCGGTGGGCCACCACCAGGACGGTGGTCTCCCGGGCCGCCTGCGCCACGATGTCCCGCACCGCGAGCTCGTTGACGGCGTCGAGCTGTGAGGTCGCCTCGTCGAGGAGCAGCAGGCGGGGCCGCCGCAGCAGTGCGCGGGCGATGGCGACGCGCTGGCGCTCGCCGCCCGAGAGCTTGGAGCCGCGGTGGCCGACCAGGGTGTCCAGGCCCTCGGGCAGGCGGGTGACCAGAGCGTCGAGTCTGGTGCGGGTCAGGATGTCGGCCAGGTCCTCGTCCGAGGCGTCCGGTGCGGCGAAGAGCAGGTTCTCGCGGAGCGTGCCGGCCAGGACCGGGGCGTCCTGCTCGACGTAGCCGACGGAGTCCCGCAGCCGCGGCAGCGACCAGTCGCGGACGTCCTCGCCGTCCACCAGCACTCGTCCGCCGGTCGCCTCGTGGAAGCGTTCGAGCAGGGCGAAGACCGTGGACTTGCCCGCGCCGGACGGGCCGACGAAGGCGGTCATCCCGCCGGCCGGCACGTCGAACGTCACCTCGTGATGGATCTCCGGCAGGTCCGGGCGGTAGCGGAAGGACACCTGCTCGAAGCGGACCGACGCGGGGCCCGTGCCCGCGCCGTCCTCCGCGCGGGCGGGCAGGGTGAGCCGACGCAGTTCCCGGTGTTCGGTGGCGAGCTGCTGCGCCCGGGTGATCCGGGAGATCGCGGCCGCGCCCTCCTGGTACTGGGAGGCGGCGTCGACCAGCCGGGAGACCGGGTCGATCAGGTAGAAGACGTAGAGCAGGAAGGCGATCAGCGTGGAGACCGGGATCGCTCCGGACGCGACCCGGGCCCCGCCGACGGCGAGCACCGCGAGGAACGCGAGCTCGACGGCGAGGACGTCCGCGGACTTCGCGAGTGCCTCCCACTTGGCGCCGCGCACGCCGTGCTGCCAGGCCCGTTGTGCGGCGGCCGTCACCCGGGCGGTCTCCCGTTCCTCGGCGCCGGACGCTTTCACGGTGCGGTAGGCCCCGAAGGCGCGTTCCAGTTCGGTGGAGATCTCGCCGACCGCCTCCTGCGAGCGTTCGGTGGCCTCGGAGATCTTCGGCATCATCAGGGTGGCGGCCCCGCCGACCACGGCCAGGACGCCGAGCGTCACCCCCAGCAGGACGGGGTCCAGGACGGCCATCAGGACGACGGCCGCGATCAGGGTGACCACGCCGGTGGCGCCGGAGACCAGTTCCCGGGTGGTGACGGCGCGCAGCAGTGTGGTGTCCGCGGTGACGCGGGACATCAGGTCGCCCGGGGGGATGCGGTCCACCTCCGAGATCCGCAGGCGCAGCAGCCGTCCGATCAGGCTTCGTCGGGCGGCCAGCACGACGGACTCGGCGGTGCGCTCCAGCACGTACCCGCCGAGCGCCTCGAACACCGTGCCGAGCAGCACGAGCGCGGTGAGGGAGAGCACGATCGCGGTGATGGTCTGACCGGACGAGAGCCGGTCCACCAGCGCCTTGGTGGCCAACGGTTGCAGAAGTCCGCCGGCTGCCCCCACCAACGCGCACAGCAGGCCGAGCGCGATCGTCCACCGATGCGGCCGGACGTAGCCGTACAGCGCCTTGAACGTCGCCCGCGCGGACAGCGGCGGAGTGTCCGCGCCCGTCGGACCGGATGCGGTGTTCACGGGATTCCTCTCAGCTGGTGGCGTACCGGTCCAGCGTGACGGCGCGCGGCGCTGTGCCCCATCCGGTGACCGTCCGGATCACCCCCGCCTTCCGGCCGGCACCTCCCCGCCGGGTGGCGCGTGGCCGCACCGGTGCCCCGTGGGCGCCGGTGCCGGGTGGACAAGGGATCATGGGGCGGTACGGCAGGGGTCCTGAGACAGCGCGGAGGATGTGTGATCCGGGTAGTGGTGGTGGACGACGAGGCGCTGATCAGGTCGGGATTCGGCATGATCCTCAATGCGGCGGAGGACATCGAGGTGGTGGCGACCTGCGTCGGGGGGCAGGCGGTTGCCACCGTGCGGGAGCACCGGCCGGACGTCGTCCTGCTCGACATCCGGATGCCGGACGTGGACGGGCTCAGCGTGCTGCGGGAACTGGTGGCGCTGCCGTCGCCGCCGGTGGTGGGGATGCTGACCACCTTCGACACGGACGAGTACATCCTGACCGCGCTGAACTCCGGGGCGGCCGGTTTCCTGCTCAAGGACACCGAGCCCGAGCACCTCGCCCCGCAGGTGCGCACCCTCGCGGCGGGCGGGGTGGTCCTGTCGCCCAAGGCCTCGCGGAGCCTGCTGCGCGGCCATCCCGGCAGTGGTCCGGCCGTGGTCGACGCGGAGGCCGGGCGGGTCGACCGGCTCAGCGACCGGGAGCGGGAGGTGCTGGTGCTGCTCGCCGAGGGGCTGTCGAACGCCGACATCGGCGTACGCCTCCACCTGGGGACCGGCACGGTGAAGGACCACGTCAGCGCGATCCTCACCAAGCTCAGGGTCGGTGGGCGGGTGCAGGCCGCGCTGCTCGCCCAACGCGCCGGGCTGCTGGCCGACGTCCCGAACGGGACGGGTAAGCGGCGTCCGTGACGCGGGGCGTCGGGGCCCACTCGCGCCGTGCGGTGGTCGAGGAGCGAGCAGCCTCGACTCTTCCGACGGCTCGGGCGTCCCCGACTTCTCAGGCACTCCCGGCATCCACCGCCTTCTCCCGACGGGGCCGGGCGCTGCCGCGCAGCGCGCGGGCGATGGCCAGCGACCCACCGCCGTGCAGCAGGATGCTGCCGAGGACGACGACGACCATCGCGTCGAGTGCGCTGTTCGCCGCCGGCCCGTCCGGGAGGGCGTTGAAGGCGAGCAGCCCGAACACGATCGAGGTGGTGCCGCGCGGCCCGAGCGCGCCGACCATCAGCCGCTCGGCCCGGCTGAACCGGGAGCCCAGCAAGGACAGCAGGACCGGCACGATCCGCAACACGGTGAGCGCCGCCGCGCACAGCACCAGCACCGGCCAGTCGAGGCCGAGGCTGAACGTCAGCACGACCGCGTTGCCGAAGAAGAACCACATCACCATGGTCATCATGGCGCTGGTGTCCTCGAGCAGCTGGAAGTCCGAGCCGGCCGGCACCGCGGCGCCATGGCGCTCCGGGGCCCGCCGCATGGACCGGAAGGCGACACCCGCCACGAACGAGGCGACGAAGCCGTTGCCGTGCACCGCAGTGGTCAGCGTGTAGGCCAGCAGCGGGACGATCAGCACCAGGATCCGCCGGGACTGGTCGGTCATCCCGTGCGCGCGCTGGGCGAGGTTCATCAGCCAGGCCAGCAGCGCGCCCACCAGCGCGCCGACCAGCAGCGCCTTGACCGCGAACGGTACGGTGGTGCCCAGCGCCTCCAGTGGCGTGCGCTTCTCGGCCGTCGACCCGGCCAGCACCAGGGCGAACAGGAACAGCGGCGACACGATGCCGTCGTTGTAGCCGCTCTCCACGTTGAGCACGCTGCGCACCCGGGCCGGGATGCGCCGGTCGCGGACCAGGATCTCGGCCGGGGCGAAGTCCGTCGGGATGATGACGCAGGCGATCAGCAGCAACGCCGCGACCGGCAGGTCCGGCAGCAGCAGCCCGCCGAGCAGGACCGTCGCGCCGAGACTCAGCGGCAGGGCGACCAGCAGCACCCGGGCGGCCGAGCCCGGATCGCGGCCGAACAGCCGCCCGCCCCGCAGCTCGGTGGCGTCCACGAACAGCAGCACGGCCAGGATGATCTCCGCCACCCGTTGGGCGATCACGGAGTTCATGGCAGCGGCGATCTCACTGTGGGTGAACAGGCCGGTGACCACGCCCGCGAGCACCAGCACGAGCGGCGCGCGTACGTGCCGGCGTTCAAGCCGCCCGGCGACGAGCGACCAGCCGGCCACCACCGCGGTGACCACGATCAGGACAGGAATCAGCAAGGGAACTTCCGCTTCCGAACGACGACGGGGTGGACACCTCCGGCGGCTCATGCCCGACCGGAGGTGTCCGTCGGTCCTGACTACATGCCCGGGCAGCGCCCGAGCGTGTGGGCGCCCCAGTCCGCAGACCAGTGTCGCAGCCGACGGTCCCCATCCCACCCCGTAGGCCGTACCCACTCACCCCGCCGACCGCCGGGAACACCCCCGCCGACCGGGCGGAGCATCCGTGACGCTGGAGGGCCCGCCACCTCGACGGGTCTCCGTGACCGGGTGCCCCTGCCGACTGGACGTGAACACCCCGCCGGGTGGCCGGAGCTGCCGCACGGCCACCGCCCCGACGACACCGAAGCCTTAGGGTCGGCTCCGACGGAGACACCTGCCGGAGCGGGGCGGACCGACTCAGCCCGGCCACACCCCGTGACGGCCCACCCGGTCGCCCTCGGGGCGTCGACCACGATCCGGGCCGAGGCGGCAGGAACGGAACAGAGCGAAGGCGAGGCGGCACGATGAGGATGAAGGCGGTGACGGAACGGGAGGCTGCGGCGAGCCGCACGACGGCCGACAGGAACCAGCCGCAGTCGCAGGGGGCGGGCCGAGCCCGCGCGCTGTGGGCACGGGTGCCGGCGCCGGTCGTGGACGGCGCCCTGGTCGTGGCGGCGGGCATCGACGCCTGGCTGAATCTCACGGAGGACCCGGGGGCGTTCGATCCGGCCGTGGCCGCCGTCGCCTGCGCCGCACTGGCACTGCGCCGCAGGTTCCCCCTCGCCGTGCTGCTGCTCACCCTGCCGATCGCCTTCACCCAGGACGACATCGCCCTCGCCCCGATCGTGGCGCTGTTCACCCTCGCCGAACGCTCCCGCAACCGCCGGCTGCTCGCGCTCTGCGCTCTCGGCACCGCGCTGGCCGGAATCGTCCCGTGGTCCCTCGGTGGCCCCTTCGAGGTCAGCCGGACCTTCACCCTGGTCACGTTCGTGTACAGTCTCGCCACCGCGGCCGCCGCCGTGCTGTTCGGACAGCTCCTCCAGACCCGCAGGGACCTGGAGCGGCAGATGGTCGAGACCGAGGAGGCCAGGGAGCACGAGCGGATCCTGCACGCCCAGACCGTCCTCGCCCGCGAACGCGCCCAACTGGCCCGCGAGATGCACGACGTGGTCTCCCACCAGGTCAGTCTGATCGCCGTGCGTGCCGGGGCACTCCAGATGTCCACCAGGGACGAGGACGCCAAGGACGCCGCCCGCACCATCCGCTCCCTGAGCGTCACCACGCTCGACGAACTGCGCACCATGGTCAGGCTGCTGCGCGCCTCCGGCGGCCGCGACACCGAACTGGCCCCCCAGCCCACCCTGGCCGACCTGCACCGGCTCGTGGACTCCAGCGGCATCGAGACCCGCCTGACCGGGCAACTGCCTTCCGACCTCGGCGCCTCCGCCCAGCGGGCCGTGTACCGGACGGTCCAGGAGGCGCTGACCAACGCCCGCAAGCACGCCCCCGGTGCCACCGCGACCGTCGAACTCTGGCAGGACGGGGCCGATGTCGGGGTGACCGTCACCAACAGCGCGCCCGCCCGCCCTTCCCTGGCTCTGCCAGGCTCCCAGCAGGGCCTGATCGGTCTGCGCGAACGCGCCGAGATCCTGCACGGCGCCCTCGAAGCCGGCCCTGCCCACGGGGGTGGCTACCAGGTCAGCCTGCGCATCCCCCTCACCGCCAACGGCGACTGAAGGGCAGGCCGCACCTCTGCAGCCGACGGACGCTGCGGCGTCTACGCCGAGGCGGTCGGCGACCAGCGACTCGAACGACGGATGGGCTGGGTACCGGCGACGTCCAGGCGGTGCCGACGTCGCCCTGATCGTGGGGCCGATCGGTTCGGCTCTACTGGTTCTGGCCCCGACCCGTTCCCACCGCAGCGGCTGACTGGCCGCGGGACACCGAGCGGATCACCCGCCGAGCCTTCCGGACGGCCGCCGAGATACGCGGGTTCTTTCACGATCTTGATCGTCCGCAGGGAGCGGCTCGCTGACTATGTGAACCCGCCCCCCGGGCCGTTACGTTTAGGAGACGAACTGCACTGTTTCGCCACGACGCGACCGGCTCTTCTACGGTGCTCGCGGAGGAGGTCCGCGTGGCCGTTGTCTCGCGCGTATTCCTCGATCGTGTGGGTGAGGATGAAGCGGAGCGAGAAGAAGTCGTCTCGGCACCGCCCGATGAGGTCAAGGGACTCGGCGGCACGCATGATGCTGCGGGGGATCGCGCGCATTCCTCGTGCCAGATCTTGGAATGCCTCGGCCGGATCTGTGGTGTCGACGTCGAAAGCGCCGCCGCTTCTCGGCGTGGCGTGCTCATCGGCCACCGCAGAGGTTCGGTCCTCTTCTGATCGCCCACCGGACCGTCACGTCAGCGAGGGGCGCCTGGCAGGGCTTCGACGGCGCCGGGGCGCTCGGCAAGGATGCCGAGCTCCCCGGCGACAGCGTTCTATTCGCGGATGCCTGCGGCTTCGATTGCTCGTTGGCGGGTTGCGCGTGTGGTTGCTTGTGCTGCGGTGGCCAGGGTGACGAGGGCGCAGAGTGC
>NZ_JBVKDS010000031.1:0-41764 GCF_055633695.1 Kitasatospora sp. NPDC114501
TTTGGCACGCTGTTGAGTTCTCAAGGAACGGACGCTTCCTTCGGACTGCCTTCCAGCAGGCCCTCCGGGCTTCGTTCTTTCGTGTTTCCAGCTTACCAGACGTTTTCCGCTCCGTTTTCCGGAGTTTCATTCATCCGATTCCCGCTGGCGGGATTTCCTGCGACTTCGTTCCGAAGCCTATCAAGGCTTTCGGAGTGTTCAGTCCGCGGGATTTGCTTCGTCGGGGGGCGCGCATTTCGTGAAACGCGCTCGCCTCGATTCGGCGGTGTCGTAGACACTAACGCCCGGGCCCGACCGTTGTCCAGTCAGTCCCAACCGTTCAAACCTACTAGCCCACCCGCACCACGTCAATGGTTTGGCCGGGGTGAGAGGAAGACTAGCAGGTCAGGGGCCTGTCGATCACCTCGGCTCAGGCGGCGACGGGCTGGAGATCCGCCCGGTCGGCCTCGTCCAGATCGCCGAACTCCCCGGCCTCGGCGGCCCGGCGGCCCAGCACCAGGGCGTAGAGGAGGAAGGCCGCCTCGGCGAGCACGCCGATGGAGATGCGGGCCCAGGTCGGCAGGCCGGACGGAGTCACGAAGGCTTCGAGGACGCCGGAGACCGCCAGGACCGTCGCCAGGCCGATCGACATGCCGATGATCGAGCGGCCCTGTTCCGCCAGCGCCACCGAGCGGGTGCGCGGACCGGGGTCGATGACGGTCCAGCCGAGGCGCAGGCCGAGGCCGCCGGCCACGAAGACCGCGGTCAGCTCCAGCAGGCCGTGCGGGATGAGCAGGCCGAGGAAGACGTCGAGGCGACCGGCGGAGGCCATCAGCCCGACGCCGATGCCGAGGTTGAGCACGTTGGTCCACATCACGTAGAGCACCGGGATGCCCAGCGCGATCCCGAACAGCAGGCACTGCACGGCGATCCAGGCGTTGTTCGTCCAGACCTGTGCGGCGAAGGAGCTGGCCGGCCGGTCCGAGTAGTACGACTCGTACTGGCCGCCGGGGCGGGTCAGCTCCTGGAGGTGCTCGGGGGTGATCAGGCTGTTGCGGACCTCGGGGTGGCCGGCCATCCACCACGCGAGCAGTGCGGTGGCGGCCATCGAGACGACCGCCACCGGGATCCACCAGCGGCGCGCCCGGTAGAGCGCGGCCGGGAAGCTCACCGTGTAGTAGCGGGCGACGTCCTGCCAGCCGTTGGTCCGGGCGCCGGTCACCGCGCTGCGGGCGCGGGAGACCAGGCCGGTCAGCCGGCTCACCAGGGCCGGGTCCGGCGCGGCGGCCTGGACCTTGGCGAGGTGTCCGGTGGCGCGCTGGTAGAGGGTGACCAGTTCGTCGGCCTCCTCCCCGCTGAGCCGGCGCCGGCGGGCGAGGGCGTCCAGTCGGGCCCACTCCCCCTGGTGGGTGGCGACGAAGACGTCCAGGTCCATTTCGGCGGCTCCCTGATCGGCGGCGGGCGCGGACGTGCGTGCGCGGGCGGGTCGGTCCGGGCCGGTGGGTGCCGGCGGACACGTGCGGCCCAGCATGCCAGCAGCGGCCGTCGCCCCGGCCGTCGGGATCTCACTTCCCGTGCGCCCACCGGGCCCCGTATGTTGGCGGCTGCGGATCAGACGGCGGGGAGCGGGTCACGGGGAGCCGGTCCGGGGTGGTTCCCTCCCCCGGCACCGCCGACCTCCCCGGGGCCGGATCTCCATGAGCGAGCCGTACGGGCTCCAAGAACGTGAACGGACAGGTGTCTTGAGCGACCTGGTGACGGGTGAGGCGGTCGTCCTCGGCCTCCAGACGGCGAAGCTTCCGAGCCGGGCCCTGGCGATCGTGATCGACCTGCTGGTGGAGTTCGCCGCCCTGCTGGTGTTCACGCTGGCGCTGAGCATCGCCCTGATCGGTCTGGACGGCGCGGCGCTGGCCGCCACGATGATCGGCCTGACGGTCTTCTTCCTGGTGGCCGTCCCCGTGATGGTCGAGACCCTCACCCGTGGCCGCTCGCTCGGCAAGGCCGCGCTCGGCCTGCGGGTGGTGCGCACCGACGGCGGGCCGGTGCGGTTCCGGCACTCGCTGGTGCGCGGGCTGGTCGGCTTCTTCGAGATGATCGTGCTGACCGGTGCCCCGGCCGTGATCACGTCGGCGGTGCACGCGGACGGCAAGCGGCTGGGCGACATCTTCGCCGGGACGGTGGTCGTCCGCGAGCGCACTCCCGGAGCGGGCGGCTCCGCATCCCCGCTGCCGCCGGTGCACCCGCACCTGTTGCAGGCGATGGGCCACGAGCTGGTCGCGATGGACCTGTCCGCCGTGCCGGAGCCGCTCTGGCTCGCCATCCGGCAACTGCTGGGCCGGATCCGTCAGTTGGACCCGGCGGTGATGCACCGGATGTCCACCCGGCTGGCCGAGGACCTGTCCGACCGGATCGGCCACCCGATCGCCCCGGGGCTGCACCCGGCGGCGTACCTGGGCGCGGTGCTCACCGAGCGCCAGCGGCGGGAGTGGACGCGGGCCCAGGAGCAGCTGTGGGCGGCCAGGCCGGCCTTCGCCCAGCCGGCCTTCGCCCAGGTGCCCGCTCCCCGCCCGGCCTCCGGTCCGTTCCCCGCGCCGGTTCCGGCGGGCCCGGCCGACGGACGGCCCGTCCGGGTCCTCGGCCTGCCGACGCAGCAGTCCGCGCCCACGGCGCCGGCCGCCCCCGCCCAGCCCGCCGCGCCCGCGGCTCCGTCCCTCGACAAACCCGCCGCGGACACCGGCTTCGCCCCGCCCGCCTGAACGCGCCCACCCGAGCAAGCCGCCCGAGCCGGACCGCCCCTGCCCGCTACTCCTCCTCCGCCCCCACCCGCCAGGCGTTCGGCGGCGACGCCAGCTCCTCCAGCTCGATCCCCGCCGCCGCCAGCACCACGTCGCCCGCCAGGTGCACGACCTGCTGCTCGCCCGTCTCCAGGTCCGCCACCTGGTAGCGCTCCACCAGCAGCGGCCCCTCGTCCGTCTCGTGGGTGTCGACACCCTCCAGCAGCCACCCCTGGTCGAGGGTGCGCGGGGCCAGCACCGGCTCGGTGAACGCCACCAGCCGCACCCGCGCGCTCGCCCCCTCCCGCAGCCGCAGCAGCCGGGCGGTGGCGACCAGGAAGCCCGGCGAGCGGCCGGTGAAGGCGTGCGCCCGGTCGTGGCCCTCCGCCGCGTGCTCGCCGCCGGGGTCGGCCGCGTCAGTACGGACCCAGGCCACCCCGTCCACCGCCCCGCCGCGCACCTGCCAGCCGCCGGCCCGCAGTTCCATCCGCAGCGGCCGGGCGCGCGAGTCCAGCGTGAGGTCGGTGCTGCCGAGCACCCGGCCGTCCGGCGCGTAGGTCTTGGAGACGTACCGCCACCCGGCCGCCCCGGGGGCGCAGCTGAAGCGTTCCTCCCCGAGCAGCAGGTGGTCGTGGCTGTCGTGGAGCGAGTACCGGCCGTTGGGCATGCCGGAAAGCCTACGTGCGCGGTCGGCGTGCGACGTTCCGGCGGTGGCCGCTCGCCCCGGGAACGCCGACGGCCGGCGCCCCCGGAGGAAGGGCGCCGGCCGTCGGACCGTCGGGCGATCAGTAGCGGTACTGCTCCGCCTTGTACGGGCCCTCGACCGGAACGCCGATGTAGTCGGCCTGCTCCTGGGTCAGGGTGGTCAGCTTCACGCCCAGCGCGTCGAGGTGCAGGCGGGCGACCTTCTCGTCCAGGTGCTTCGGCAGCACGTAGACGCCGACCGGGTACTGCTCGGTCTTCGTGAACAGCTCGATCTGGGCGATCGTCTGGTTGGCGAAGGAGTTGGACATCACGAAGGACGGGTGGCCGGTCGCGTTGCCCAGGTTCAGCAGGCGGCCCTCGGACAGCATGATGATGGTGTGGCCGTCCGCGAAGCGCCACTCGTGGACCTGCGGCTTGACCTCGGTCTTCACGATGCCGGGCAGCTTCGCCAGGCCCGCGATGTCGATCTCGTTGTCGAAGTGGCCGATGTTGCCGACGATCGCCTGGTGCTTCATCTTCTCCATGTGCGAGGCGAGGATGATGTCCTTGTTGCCCGTGGTGGTGATGAAGATGTCGGCGATCGAGACGACCTCCTCCAGGGTGGTGACCTGGTAGCCGTCCATGGCGGCCTGGAGCGCGCAGATCGGGTCGATCTCGGTGATGATCACGCGGGCGCCCTGGCCGCGCAGCGACTCGGCGCAGCCCTTGCCCACGTCGCCGTAGCCGGCGACGACGGCGACCTTGCCGCCGATCAGGACGTCGGTGGCGCGGTTGATGCCGTCGATCAGCGAGTGGCGGCAGCCGTACTTGTTGTCGAACTTCGACTTGGTGACGGCGTCGTTGACGTTGATGGCCGGGAACAGCAGCTTGCCGTCACGGTGCATCTCGTACAGGCGGTGGACACCGGTGGTGGTCTCCTCGGTCACGCCCTTGATCGTGGAGGCGACCTCGGTCCACTTGTTCGGGGTGTCCTTGAGGGTGCGGTTGAGCAGCTCCAGGATGATCCGGAACTCGTCGTTGTCCGCGGTGGACGGGTCCGGCGCGGCACCGGCCTTCTCGAACTCGACGCCCTTGTGGATCAGCAGGGTGGCGTCGCCGCCGTCGTCCAGGATCATGTTCGGGGTCTTGCCGTCAGGCCAGGTCAGGGCCTGCTCGGTGCACCACCAGTACTCCTCCAGGGTCTCGCCCTTCCAGGCGAAGACCGGCACGCCCTGCGGGTTCTCCGGGGTGCCCTCCGGGCCGACGGCGATGGCCGCGGCCGCGTGGTCCTGGGTGGAGAAGATGTTGCAGGAGCACCAGCGGACCTCGGCACCGAGGGCCGTCAGAGTCTCGATCAGGACGGCGGTCTGCACGGTCATGTGCAGCGAGCCGGTGATCCGGGCGCCGGCCAGCGGCTGCGCCTCGGCGTACTCGGCACGGATCGCCATCAGACCGGGCATCTCGTGCTCGGCCAGCTGGATCTCCTTGCGGCCGAACGGCGCCAGGGAAAGGTCGGCGACCTTGAAGTCACCGGTGATGTCGGTCGACATGCGTCTGCTCCTCGCTGAGGGGGATGGGGCCATAGGTCCGGGCGTGCGTCGCGCGCGTCAGGCCGTACGGGTGCACGGCCACGCCGGAGGAGCCGGGTCCGTGGTGGACCGGCTTCCGTTGCGCAGCACAAACCGTCGGAGGACCTCTCTCCCTCGACCGGCGCACACCCCAACGGGTGCCGACCGCCGATCGACCGCCATCAGCAGCGACGTTCTGGCTCTGGTGACGAATCTACACCGACGGCCCTGCCGGTCGTCCGTCGATGACCGATTTCGGCCCCTGCCCCGGCCCGCTCCCGGACCCGGCACCGGACCGGGGTCAGTGCGCCTCACCCGGGCCGGGACCGCCCGGCGTGGCGGCCGGGTCGTCGCCCGCCGCGGCCTTCTCGGCGCTGTAGACGTCGGGCTCCAGGTAGATCGCCCGGGCGATCGGGACGGCCGCGCGGACCCGCTCCTCGGCGGCGTCGATCGCCTCCGCCACCCGGGCCGCGCTGTCCTCCGCGTTGACGGCCACCTTCGCGGCGACCAGCAGCTCCTCCGGGCCGAGGTGCAGGGTGCGCATGTGGATCACCCGGGTGACCGTCTCGCCGTCCACCAGCGCCTCGCGGATCCGCTGCACCGACTCCTTGCCCGCCGACTCGCCGAGCAGCAGCGACTTGGTCTCCAGGGCGAGCACCACGGCGATCGCCACCAGCAGCACGCCGATGCACAGGGTGCCGACGCCGTCCCAGACGCCGTCCCCGGTGATCACGGTGAGTCCGACGCCGAACAGCGCGAGCACCAGGCCGATCAGCGCGCCGGTGTCCTCCAGCAGCACCACCGGCAGCTCCGGCGCCTTGGCGGTGCGGATGAACTGCACCCAGCCCTGCCGGCCCTTGGCCTTGCTGGACTCCCGCATCGCGGTCAGGAAGGACCAGCCCTCCATGGCGATGGCGAAGACCAGCACGCCGACCGCCCAGCCCCAGGCGTCCAGCTTCTCCGGGTGGCTGATCTTGTGCCAGCCCTCGTAGACCGCGAACAGGCCACCGACGCTGAACAGCACGATGGCCACCAGGAAGCCGTACACGTAGCGCTCGCGGCCGTACCCGAAGGGGTGCTCCTCGTCGGCCGCCCGGCGCGCCCGCTTGCCGCCGATCAGCAGCAGCACCTGGTTGCCGGAGTCGGCCACCGAGTGCACGCCCTCGGCCAGCATCGAGGAGGAGCCGGTGAAGCCGAAGGCGGTGAACTTGGCCGCCGCGATCGCCAGGTTCGCGGACAGCGCCGCGATCAGTGCCTTCGTGCCGCCTTCGGTGCTCATGCCTTCGCAATCCTCACGGGTCGATCTGCTCGACGGGGCGATCTGCTCGTCGAGCGCTTACCGTACCGGCCGGGAGGCTCCGACCGGCCGACGTCTCAGGACTGCGCGGCGGCGAGCCCCAGGTAGACGGCGGCGAAGTCGGTCAGCGCGACCAGGTCGGCCAGCGCGTGCAGCGTGTCCGGCCGGGCGCTCGCGTACTCGGTCAGCCGGACGTCGTGCGCGGTGGCCAGCCGGTGCGCCCTGGACACGCCGAAGCTGCGCGGGCCGGCGTCGTCCTCCGGCACCTCGGCCGGGCCGTCCTGCTCGTCGTCCGCCGTAATGGCCGCGTCCGGGGCGTGCCGCAGCAGCAGGACCTGGAGGTGCAGCGGGTCCGGCTCCTCGACCCGGTCGCGGAAGAAGTCGTCCGGGTCGGCGCCCGCGCCCAACTGGCCGGTGAACATGCCCCGGTGGGCGGTGAGCACCTGCGGCAGCGGCCCGGCCAGCGCCGGGCGTCCGGCCCGGTCGGCCAGCTGGGCGGCGAACCGGGCCGCGGCCGCCCCGGCGATCGGGCCCTCGGCCCACAGCAGCGGAACCGTCCCGGCCAGCCGGGCGGCCAGGCCCTTCGCCGGGTTGGTGTACGCGGCGGCGTCCGGGCGGCAGCGCACGGCGGTGGCGTCCAGCAGGTCGGCGACGGCCGGCAGCGCGTCGTACGGGAGCTGGGTGAGGCCGATCTTCTGGGCGAGCGCCAGCAGCGGGGCGAGGTGGGACCAGAGCGCCGCCGGGTCCTCGGGCGGCAGGTCCGGCTCGGCGGCGGGGGCGGGCGCGAGGTCCTCCGGCGGCACCGGGGCCACGAACGGCAGCGGCAGCGCCCGCACCTGTAGGGCGGCCTCGGCCAGCGCGCTGCCGGGCGGGGCGGTGACGACGATCGCGCAGCCGCGCGCGTACGCCTGCTCGGCGAGGCCGACCAGGCCCTCCTCGCCGCCGTCGGCGGAGCTGATCACCAGCAGGTCCAGCGGGCCGGCCCAGCCGGGCAGCTGCCAGCCGAGCCCGGCGGTGAGGGCGGGCGGGGCGCCGGCCCGGTCGGCGCGCGGGGCGGCCGCCTCGGTCGGCGGCAGCGGGGTGACCAGGGAGGCCGTGCCGGCCAGCGCGGACAGCATCTCGGCGGCGGTCAGCGCGCTGCCGTGCCCGGCGACCAGGACGGCGCGCGGGCGGCCGTCCGGACGCAGCCGGTCGAGGCCGGCCGCCTCGGCCTGCCGCAGCGCGGTGCGGACCCGCGCGCCGGCGCCGGCCAGGGCCAGCAGGGCGCCGTCGCGGTCGGCGCGCCGGAGGGCGGCCGGATCGTCGAGCAGGGTGTCGTCGAGCATGCGGCAAACCTCCGGCTGCGGTCCCGGGCGCGCGCTCCGTTGCGCGCCGGGCGGTCGGGGCGGGACGGTCGAAGTCGGGGCTTCGCCCCCAGGATCAGGCCGGGCGGCGGGCCTCGTCCACCAGGAGGACCGGAATGCCCTCGCGGACCGGGTACGCGAGGCCGCACTCCGTACCGGTGCAGACCAGCTCGGGCTGCTCCTCGGTGCCGCCCTCGACGAGCGTGGACCGGCACTGCGGGCAGAGCAGGATCTCCAGCAGGAAGGATTCGAGCTTCATGGGGCTCTCCAGGGTTCGTGGGTGGCACGGAGGTGCCCCGGCCGATAGGAAACCCTACCGGCCGGGGCACCGGGGCCCGTGGTCAGGCGCGGGGCCCCGTCGCGGTGTTGGGGCGCGGGGCTCAGCCGCGGACGACGGCGAGCACGCCGTCGCGCAGCTCGGCCATCCTCGCCGGGTCCTTGGCCTCGACGTTCAGGCGCAGCAGCGGCTCGGTGTTGGAGGCGCGCAGGTTGAACCACCAGTCCGGGCCGGCCACGGTCAGGCCGTCCAGCTCGTCCACCGTGACGCCCTCCCCGCCGGCGTAGGCGGCACGGACGGCGGCGGTGCTGGCGGCCTGGTCGGCCACGGTGCTGTTGATCTCGCCGGAGGCGGCGTAGCGGTCGTACTCGGCGGTGAGCTCGGACAGCGTGCCCGGCTGCCCGCCGAGCGCGGCCAGCACGTGCAGGGCGGCCAGCATGCCGGTGTCGGCGCGCCAGAAGTCGCGGAAGTAGTAGTGCGCGGAGTGCTCGCCGCCGAAGACGGCGTCGGTCTCGGCCATCTCCTGCTTGATGAAGGAGTGGCCGACCCGGGTGCGCACCGGCTTGGCGCCGAGCTCGCGGACCACCTCGGGGACGGTCCAGGAGGTGATCAGGTTGTGGATGATCGTCGGCTCGGCCTCGCCGGCGGCCCGGGCGCGGGCGATCTCGCGGGCGGCGACCAGGGCGGTGATCGCCGACGGGGAGACCGGCTCGCCGCGCTCGTCCACGACGAAGCAGCGGTCGGCGTCACCGTCGAAGGCCAGGCCCAGGTCGGCGCCGACCTCGCGGACCTTGGCCTGGAGGTCGACCAGGTTCTTCGGGTCGAGCGGGTTGGCCTCGTGGTTCGGGAAGGTGCCGTCCAGCTCGAAGTACATCGGGACGAGCTCGATCGGCAGGCCGTCGAAGACGGTCGGCACGGTGTGGCCGCCCATGCCGTTGCCGGCGTCCACGGCGACCTTGAGCGGGCGGATCGCGGTGAGGTCGACCAGGCCCAGCAGGTGGTCGGCGTAGCCGCGCAGGGTGTCCTGGGCGGAGAGCGAGCCCGGCTCCACGTCCTTGGCCGGGACGGTGACGGTGTCGTCCTCGGCGGTCCAGGACTCGACCAGCTCGCGGATCTCGGACAGCCCGGTGTCCTGGCCGACCGGGGCGGCGCCGGCCCGGCACAGCTTGATGCCGTTGTACTGGGCCGGGTTGTGGCTGGCGGTGAACATCGCGCCGGGCAGGTCGAGCCGGCCGCTGGCGTAGTACAGCTGGTCGGTGGAGCACAGCCCGATCTGCACCACGTCGGCGCCGTAGGCCGCGGCGCCCTCGGCGAAGGCCAGGCTCAGCGACGGGGAGGAGGGCCGCATGTCGTGCCCGACCACGATCGCGGTCGCGCCGGTGACCTGCACGAACGCGGCACCGAAGGCCCGGGACAGGCTCTCGTCCCACTGGTCCGGGACGACGCCTCGGACGTCGTACGCCTTCACGAGCTGCTTGAGGTCGCGCACTGCGGCTCCACCCTGGTCTTAGGACTGATCACGGAACGTCTGGGCCACCGCGCGTCCGGTCGACGGGCGCGGTGACGGTAGACGGGCAGCGTACCCGGGCCGGACGAACGCCCCGTGCCGGGTGAGTCCTCAGTTGTCGGGCGAGCGCAGCACCCGGAGGTGGCCGCGACGGCCGCCCTCGGTGGACTCGCCCTCGGGACCGCGGCCCTGACGAGGGGTCTGCGGGCGGGCGGCCTCGCGCACGGCGTTGGCCAGCGCCTCCAGGTCGTCGCTGCTGCGGCGCAGCGGCCCGGCCTCGGCGGCGAGCCGGACGACCTCCCAGCCGCGCGGGGCGGTGAGGCGCTCGGCGTGCTCGGCGCACAGGTCGTAGCAGTGCGGCTCGGCGTAGGTGGCGAGCGGGCCGAGGACGGCGGTGGAGTCCGCGTAGACGTACGTCAGCGTCGCGACGGCCGGCCGGCCGCACGCGGTCCGCGAACAACGACGTACAGAGCTCACGAGGGTGGACGGTACCGCACTCCCCGCCGGGGAGCGAAGACCGCCTGTCCGGAGGGGGTGCCGTGTCGCCGTCCGGGCGCCGGGGCCGTGTATCCGCGCCCCGTGCGATTCCCCGCCGGAGAGGTCCACTTCCGACCGTCCAAGGACTACCCTCGGCAGTGATATGGACAGCTCCGCACCGCAGTCATCGACAGGCCCAGCGCGCCGCCCCCGGCACCGCGACCGGCACGGCAGGGGCCTGCGCGGCCCGCTGGCGCCACCCCAGGTGCCGATCTCGCTCACCCGATCCGAACTGTTCGACGACTACGTGCGCGAGTCGGTGGAGCGCCTCGAACGGCGTTGGCCGCAGTTGATCGAGGTTGAGTTCGCCGTCCAGGAGGTGCCGCTGCACGAGCCGGACGGCGCCGACGCCGAGGACGGCGTGCCGCTGGGGCGGGTGTCGCCGGGCCAGCAGGGGCGCAAGAGCCAGATCGTGGTGTACCGGCGGCCGGTGGAGATCCGGGCGAAGACCCGGGAGGACCGCGCGGCGCTGGTGCACGAGATCCTGATCGAGCAGGTCGCCGAACTGCTGGGGCTCTCCCCGGACGCCATCGACCCGCGCTACGACGAGGACTGAGCCCGACGGGGCGGCACCCGGAGGTGCCGCCCCGTCGGCCGCTCAGCGCAGTACGACGCCCGGATCCTGGCCGGCCTGCGGGACCTTGACGGTGCTGCGGTCGTCGCGCAGCGCCTGGACGGTGAACATCGGCACGTCCTTGGCCGGCAGCGACAGCATCCGGGCCGCCACCACCGGGCCGCCGGAGACGGTCTCCACGGTGAGCGCGAAGACGCCGTTCAGCCCGGTGGGCTCGGGCGCCGGGAGGGCGACCGTGCCGCCGGCCGGGAGCTGGACCTCCTTGGTGGCCGGGGTGCCGCCGCCGCTGCCCGCCGAGGCGGTGACCCGGACGGTGGCGGCCTCGCCGCTGGAGGTCAGGTAGAGCGTGGAGGCGCCGGCCCGGTTGTCGGCGACGGTGGCGCGGGCGCCGACCGGGTTGCTGCCGGCCAGCCAGGCCGCGTCGCTCTTGCCGTTGGCCGCCGCCCGGTCGATCCGCAGCCCGGCCACGACCGGGGTGCGGTGCTTGTCGTCGCTGGGCGACAGCCGAAGCCCGGCGACCTCGTCCCGGGTGACCTTGCCGAGGTCGACGGCGGCCACCATGCCCGCCTTGACGTGGATCGACTCGTTGCCGGCCGGGCTGAACCAGCCGTTCTTCCCGGACAACTGGATCTTCAGGTCGGCGTCGTCCTCCGGCGGCGCCCAGACCACCAGGCGGGCGGAGGCGGTGTCGGCGGGCAGGCCGGGCAGCACCTGGACGGGGGCCGGGTCGGCCGAGGCGGGGACCCAGTCGGCGCCCTTGCCGGCGTCGGCGGCGTGCAGCGCGGCGCCGACCCGCCCGGAGCGCACCACCACGTGCACCGCGAGGTCGGCGACGGCGCCCTTGCTGATGGTCGACAGCAGGACGGCCTGGGAGCTGCCGGGCGAGACGGTGATCCCGTTGGCGGCGTCGTTGTCGATCAGTCCCTTGTCGCCGTACAGCTTGATGTCCACCACCGCGGCGGAGGACTCGGTGTTGACCAGGCTGAGGTAGTCGACCCGGTCGCCGGCGGTGCTGGCCCCGGCGAACCAGAAGCTCGTCCCGGCCGGGGTGCAGGTGAGGCCGGACAGGCCGAGGCCGCGCTGCTCGGTGACCACCGTGGTCTGGGTGACGGTGAAGCCGGGGGCGACGGCACCGGTGGCGACGGCCCCGGTGCCGGGCGCGGTGTCGCCGTTGGCGGCCGGGCCGGTGGCCGGGGTGCCGGGCTTGGGCACGGTCAGCCGGGCGTCGGCGGGCGCCGCGTTCTTGTCCTGGACGGGGGCGCTCGGGGCGCTCGGGGCGCCCGAGCCGGTCGGGGCCGGGGCCGCCGGGGCGGCGGTCGGCTGGGCGGCGGGCACGGCGGGCGCGGCCGCGTCCGAGAGCCAGCCGGCCCCGCCGGTGGCGGAGCCCGTCCCGGGCGGGGTGTAGGCGGTGAGCGTGGTCGAGCCGGTCAGACCCTGGATCGGCTGGGGGCAGACCGCCGACGTCCGCTCCACCTGCGCGGTGGTCGCGGCGGCGCCGGTGGCCGCCTTGGCCGGGACGGCCGGCGCGCGCAGCTCGGCGATGCCGAACACCGCCGCGAGCACCACGGCCGCGGCGAGCAGGGACCGGGTGGTCCTGGCCGCGCCGCCGGTCCCGGACCCTCCGGACCCGCCGGCGAACGGGCCGCCTCCGCGGCCGGGGCGGGCGGCCGGGGCCGCCCCGGACGGCTCCGCCGCGAAGGCGGGCCCGGCCGGCTCGGCGGCCTCGCCGGCGCCGGACTTCTTCCTGAATGCGGGCTTCTTCATCGCGGGTCAGCTCCCCGATCCGTGCTGGTGCGGGTACCGGCCGGGGCCGTTGGGGTCGTTCGGGTCGTTGGGGTCGTAGTAGGGCTCGCCCTGCTGCTGCCCCGGCACCCAGGGCTGCTGCTCGGGCTGCTGACGGCCGTCGTACCCGTGGGCGTCGTAGCCGTACGGCTGCTGCTCGGCGGGCTGGTACGGCTGCTCGTAGCCCTGCTGCGGGTGGGCGTCGTACCCCTGGCCGCCGTACCCCTGGCCGCCGTACGGCGCGGCGACCGGCTGCTGGGCCGCGTACTGGTCGTAGCTGTACGGGTCGGCCTGCTGGTACGCCTGGTACGGGTCGGTGTACTGCTCGGCGTCCTGGACGGCGGCGGCCGCCCGGACGGCCCCGGTCACCGGCTCGCCGACCGGCTGCGCCGGGATCGCGCCCGGCCGGTCGTACACCCCGGACTCGTCGGCACCGCCCTCGGTGCCCTCGGCACCCTCGCCGCGCTCGGCCATCCGGCGGGCCCGGCGGCTGCCGGGGACGGGGGCCTGCGCCTGGGCGGCGGCGGCCAGCGCGGCGGCGGCGACCACGTCCTCGGGCAGGTCGTCGTCCTTGTGGCTGCGGCGGCCGGGCAGGGCCAGCACCAGGATGGTGAGGCCGAGCAGCACCTGGGCCCAGATCCAGCCGGTGTGGGCGGCGCCGTCCTCCCGGGTGACGCTCAGCTTTCCGCCGGCGGCCGGGAGCTTGAAGCCCTGCGCCCAGCCGTCGACCGTGATGGGCTCCAGCGCGGTGCCGTCCACGGTGGCCTTCCACTCCGGGGCGGCGGACTCGGCGAGCCGCAGCACCCGGCCGTCCGGACCGGCCGGGACGGTGGCGGACAGGTCGCGGGCGCCGGACGGGACGACCACCGGGTTGGCGCCCGGGGCGGTGATCACCGCGCGGACCGCGGGGGTGCCGTTGACCTGCCAGAGCGCGGCGGCGCCGTCCTGGTTGGCCTTGACCAGGCCGGGGGTGGTGTCCAGGACGTCCTTGAAGACGTCGATCACCGGCTGCTGGACCAGCACGTAGGCGATGCCGTAGCCGGCCAGGGCGCTCGCCTGGTCGGCGCCGGAGCCGGCCAGCAGGCTGCCGACCATCTTGTTCAGGCCGTCCTGGGTGCCGGTCGCCGGGTCGACGGTGGACTCGGCCTGGCCGAGCGTCAGACCGGCGCCGCGCAGCACGGTGTAGCGGACCGCGCCACCGCTCGGCTCGCCGGTGACGACCAGGGTGCGGGCCCGGTCGGTGGTGCCGGCCTCCTCGGCGATGAACGCCGGGACCTGGTCGGACTGGCCGCGGTGCAGCGGACCGCCGGCGCCGGTCAGCGCCCACCACAGGCCGGTGCCCAGCGGGGCCAGCACGGCCGCGGCCACCACCAGGGCGGCCACCGGCTGGCGCCAGCCGAAGGCGATCCCGGCCACGCGGGCGTTGGCGCCGTCGGCGCCGATCGCGGCGGCGGCCAGCAGGGCGATCCCGGCGATCAGGGTGGCCGGGCCGGCCCAGGCGGGCACCGCCGGGCCGCCGGAGGCCGGGGTGACGGAGGTGCCCGCCACCGCGACCGAGAAGAGCAGGCCGGCGCCGGCCGCGCCCCAGGCCGCGAGCACCGCGCGGCGGCGGTCGGCGCGCAGCAGCGCGGCCAGTGCGGCCAGCACGACGCCCGCCGAGAGCCAGATCGGCGGCACCCCGGCGCCGCCCGGGTTGACCAGCAGCAGGCCGGCCGCGCTCGCGCCGGTGCCGTGCAGGCCGGGCAGTCCGGCCTCCAGCAGCAGCCGCTGCGGGTGCGACAGCACCGTGAGCGACCACGGGGCCAGCACCGCGACCGGCACCGCCAGGATCACCAGGACACGCAGGCCGAGCAGCCGCAGCGCGGCACCGCCGGAGCCGAAGGCGCCGCCGCGCAGCACCGCGACGACCAGCATCGCCAGGCAGAGCGGCACCGCGAGCGCCCACGTTATCGGGACGAAGGAGGTGGCCAGGGTGAGCAGCAGGACGGTCATCCAGACCGGGCGCCAGCCCGGGCGGGCGCCCTGGGCGGCGCTCTCCGCGCGGATGCCGAGGCCGGCCGCGATGGCGGCGGCGCGGGCCAGCGGCGGCAGCAGCACGGCGAGCACGGCGGTGCCGATCCGGCCCTGGGCGAGCGCGCCGGTCGCCGCGGGCAGCAGCGCGTAGGTGGCGCTGGCCCAGGCGCGGACCATCTTGGAGTCCAGCAGCGGCCGGGACACCAGGTAGGCGCTGACCGCGGACAGCGGGACGGCGAGCACCACGATCAGGGTGAGCGCGAGGTCGGCGTGGTCGAACAGCAGCCAGGAGAGCACCGCGAGCACGCCGAGGTACGGCGGCGCGGCGGCGGTGGAGCCGGTGCCGACCGGGTGCCAGGCGTCCGCGTACATCGACCAGAGGCCGCCGGCGCCGTCGGCCGCGGGAAGCAGGGCGCCGCCGAACAGCCCGCCGCCGCCGAGCAGGCCGCGGCAGGCGACCAGCGCGAACACCAGCAGGGCCGCGAACAGCACCGGCGCCGGGCGCCGGGCGAGCTTCCTGAGCAGCGCGAACTGCTCGACGACCAGGTCCTCGGCCTCCTCGTCGCCACCGGCCTCGACCGAGCCGTGCCGGCCGCCGGTGTCGTCGCCGCCCCCTATCCCGAGCGAGCCGACGACGCCCTCGACCGCCAGCCGGGTGGTGGCGCCGGGGGCCGGGAAGAGCGTGCGGTCGTCCAGGGCGTCCGCCGCCCGGGACCGGGCGCGGCGCTTGCGCGCGGCCAACAGCCTCGGGAAGCGGACGAGTTCGTGGCCGAGGCCGGCGAGTTCGTCGAACGCCTGGCGCGGGTCCTTGCCGAGCAGGTTGGTGACGGCCCGCAGCAAGGTGCCGAGCACCAGCCGCAGCAGGACGTAGGGGAAGAGCACGCCCTTGCAGTTGGCGAGCAGGGTGTAGACGGCTCCGGCCTTGTCCACCCGGTGCGGGTGGGAGGGGCCGCAGTCGATCGCGCGGCGCTCGCGGGCGGACGCCTCGGCGTGCCGCAGCACGGCGTCGGGGGCGACCACCACCCGGTGGCCGGCGGCGTTGACCCGCCAGCAGAAGTCGGTGTCGTCCCGCATCAGCGGGAGGGCCCTGTCGAAGCCGCCGAGCTCCTCGAAGACGTCCCGGCGCACCAGCATGCCGGCGCTGGAGACGGCGAGCACCGGGCGGACCTGGTCGTGCTGGCCCTGGTCCTGCTCGCGGCGGTCGAGGCCGGTCCAGCGGCGGCCGGAGCGGGCGATGGTGACGCCGACCTCCAGGAGCTGGCGGCGGTCGTACCAGCTGCGCAGCTTGGGGCCGACCACGGCGGCGCTGGGGGTGGAGTCGGCGACCTGGAGCAGTCGGCGCAGCGCGTCGGTCTGCGGCTCGCAGTCGTCGTGCAGCAGCCAGAGCCACTCGACCGGCCGGGTCTCGCGCGGGCCGCCGCGGCCGAGGTCGTCCTCCTGGGCGAGCGGGTCGCCGAAGTCGTCCCAGCCGCCGGTGACCGGGTCGTAGCCGGAGGGGTCGAGCCGGTACGGCAGGTCCTCCGTACGCAGCGGCGCGCTGGCCGACACGGCTTCGGCGACGGCGGTGCCGAAGCCGGCCCGGCGGCCGAGGACCAGCGGGCCGCTGTCGGGCAGCCAGTCGGCGAGGGTGTCGGCGAGCAGTTGCGGAGAGTTGTCGGTGGATCCGGTGTCCACGGCGAGGATCCGCTGGACCTGGCGGTCCTGACCGAGCAGGCCGGCCAGGGCCTGCGGGAGCCAGCGGGCGCCGTCGTGCGAGACGACCACGGCGGTGACCAGGTGGCGCGGGTAGGCGGGCGGCCGGGAAGCGGTGAAGCCGCTCTGGTGGCTGTAGACGGTCATCGAGTGCGCGGGCCCCAGTTCTCGGTGGACACAGCCGGTGAACGGCAACCGGATGGCGCACCACACTAACGGCTCCGGGTGGCCGATTCGTCCGGGGTGTGCGTGCGGAGACGGTGAAGGGGGCCCCGGGAACGCGAAAGCGCCCCACCGTCACGGTGAGGCGCCCGTACAGCTGTGCGGCTGTCCGTCGTTGTCGAATGGTCAGCGGGGGGCAGGGGCCGCCCGGTCAGACCGCGCTCTTCTTGAGCCGACGGCGTTCGCGCTCGGAGAGGCCGCCCCAGATGCCGAAGCGCTCGTCGTTGGCGAGCGCGTACTCCAGGCATTCCGAACGGACCTCGCAGGCGAGGCAGACCTTCTTGGCCTCGCGGGTCGAGCCGCCCTTCTCGGGGAAGAAGGACTCGGGGTCGGTCTGGGCGCACAACGCGCGCTCCTGCCAACCGAGTTCCTCCTCGTCCTCCGCGATGCCGTCCCCGATCAACAGCTCAAAGAGCTCGCTCATGTGGCGCGCCTCCTCTGCCCCTACTTGGCGTCCCCGTGGTTGCCGTTGCCTCGTGCGGCTGACGACACGAGTGAAATTACAGTTGCGTCACTCTGGCCCAGTCAAGCCGAGCTCTGGTATTGGGGCCGGGATTCACTCCCTGGCACCAAGCCGTTACGAATAGTGTACATATCCGGACACATCGGACCTTCTGCCTCAAGGTCCTGAACGGTGCCGAACCATCCGCAACCATTCACCAGGTGACGCACGGTCACCGCCACAGGCCGGTCATCGGCCTGCCTTCCCGGCGATCTTCCCATCGAAACATAGAGAGTGATGAATCACCCCATCAGGGCAAGATCCGGACTTAACCCACCCGAATGCCGCATCCTTCGGTTTGACACCGCCCCCGCGGATGCGGTGTCCTTGCCTCTATGTCAGAGTTCGCCAGCCCCCGGAGCGGTTCCACCCTCCGCCGTGCCGTGAACTTCTGTTGTCGCCTCTGCTCCTGCTGTATCTAGGCGCCCGCGTCCCACCGCGCGCCGCCCCCAGGAAGCACAGAGGCCGCCCGCGACTCCCGTCCCAGGACATCCCGGATCCGGCCGATCCCGAACCCGGCCGACTCCTCCGAGGACGACTCCCGTGCGCATGATCCGCATCCGCGAGCGGAACCGCGACCGCAACAAGCTCGCCCGCCGTGGCCCCGCCGACACCCGTACCGCCACCGCCCGTACCGGCGCCCCCGCCGACGCCCGGACCCGCCGGTGGGCCGACGGCCTCAGCGACGTCTCCATCGCGGGCGACCCGCTCGCCTTCCCGCACCTGGCCCGCACCGACCTGCCCGCCCACCCCACCACCGTCGCCGAGTACGCCCGGCTGGTGCGCGAGATCGCCGCCGACCGCGACCGCTGGGAGCCGCTGGTCCGCTACGACGCGCTGACCCGCTGGTACGCCCGGCTGGAGACCGGTCCCGGCTACGAGGTCTGGCTGCTCAGCTGGCTGCCCGGCCAGTCCAGCGGCTTCCACGACCACGGCGGGTCCTCCGGCGTGATGAGCGTCGTCCAGGGCGAGCTGATCGAGCGCTCCCTCACCGCCGCCGGCGAGGGGGCCCGGGTGCTGCGGCCCGGCGGCGGGCAGCGGGTGTTCTCCTCCGGCTACCTGCACGAGGTCGTCAACGGCGCGCTCGAACCCGCCGTCTCCGTCCACCTCTACGCCCCCGGCCTGACCGAGATGAACCAGTACGGCGCCACCGCCGTCCCCGAGCAGCACCCGGAGCGGCAGGCGCAGGCCGGGCCGCACTGACCACGGGCTGACGGGCAGTCCGACCGTGGCAGGATGAGCCCCATGCGCATCGTGGCACTGGCAGGCGGAATCGGCGGAGCGCGCTTCCTGCGCGGACTCCGGGCGGCGGTCGGACCGCAGGACGAGATCACCGTCATCGGCAACACCGGCGACGACATCCACCTCTACGGCCTCAAGGTCTGCCCCGACCTCGACACCGTGATGTACACCCTCGGCGGCGGCATCCACGAGGAGCAGGGCTGGGGCCGGACCGACGAGACCTGGTCCATCAAGGCCGAGATGAAGGAGTACGGCGTCGGCCCCGAGTGGTTCGGGCTCGGCGACCGGGACTTCGCCACCCACCTCGTGCGCAGCCAGATGCTCACCGCCGGGTACAGCCTCAGCCAGGTCACCGAGGCGCTGTGCGTGCGCTGGAAGCCGGGCGTGCGGCTGCTGCCGATGAGCGACGACCGGGTCGAGACCCACGTGCGGATCACCGACGAGCAGGGCACCCGGGCGATCCACTTCCAGGAGTACTGGGTCAGGCTGCACGCCGCCGTCGACGCCGAGGCGATCGTCCCGGTCGGCGCGGACACCGCCAAGCCCGCGCCCGGCGTGCTGGAGGCGATCGCCGAGGCGGACGTCATCCTCTTCCCGCCGTCCAACCCGGTGGTCTCGATCGGCACCATCCTCGCCGTCCCCGGCATCCGGGAGGCGGTCGCCGCCGCGCCCGCCCCGGTGGTCGGGCTCTCCCCGATCATCGGCGGGGCGCCGGTGCGCGGCATGGCCGACAAGGTGCTCGCCGCCGTCGGCGTCGAGGCCACCGCCGAGGCGGTCGCGCTGAACTACGGCTCGGACCTGATCGACGGCTGGCTGGTGGACACCGTCGACGAGGCCTCGGTGGCCGCCGTCGAGGCCGCCGGGATCGCCTGCCGGGCCGTCCCGCTGCTGATGACCGACGTCGAGGCCACCGCCGAGATGGCGCGCACGGCGCTGGCGCTGGCGGAGCAGGTGCGGAAGTGAGGCTGGAGGTCATCGGCGTCGACGGGCTGCCCGAGGTCGAGGCCGGGGCGGACCTCGCCGGACTCGTCGCCAAGGCGGGGGCGTACCGGGACGGCGACATCCTGCTGGTCACCTCGAAGATCGTCAGCAAGGCCGAGGGCCGGCTGCTGCACGCCACCGCCCGCGAGGCCGCGATCGACGCCGAGACCGTCCGGCTGGTCGCCCGGCGCGGGCCGATCCGGATCGTGGAGAACCGCAACGGCTTCGTCATGGCCGCCGCCGGGGTCGACGCCTCCAACACCGCCCCGGGCACCGTGCTGCTGCTGCCCGAGGACCCGGACGCCTCCGCCCGGGCACTGCGGGCCCGGCTCCAGCAGCTCACCGGCCTCCGGCTCGCCGTCGTCGTCACCGACACCTTCGGACGGCCCTGGCGCAACGGGCTGACCGACGTGGCGATCGGCGCCGCCGGCCTCTCCGTCCTGGAGGACCACCGGGGCCGCACCGACAGCCACGGCAACGCGCTGGAGATGACGGTCACCGCGACCGCCGACGAACTCGCCGCCGCCGCCGACCTGGTCAAGGGCAAGGCCACCGGCGTCCCGGTGGCGGTCGTGCGCGGACTCGGCCACCTCGTCACCACCGAGGACGGCGAGGGCGTACGGCCGCTGGTCCGGCCCTCGGTGGACGACATGTTCCGGCTCGGCACCTCCGAGGCACTGCGGCAGGCCGTCACCCTGCGGCGCACCGTCCGCTCCTTCACCCCGGAGCCGGTCGACCCTGCCGCCGTCCGGCGCGCCGTCGCCGCCGCCGTCACCGCGCCCGCCCCGCACCACACCACGCCGTGGCGGTTCGTGCTGCTGGAGTCCGCGGACACCCGGGTGCGGCTGCTCGACGCGATGCTCGCCGCCTGGCAGCGCGACCTGCGCGAACTCGACGGCTGGGACGAGGCGAGGATCGCCCGGCGCACCGCCCGCGGCGACGTCCTGCGCGCCGCCCCGTACCTGGTGGTGCCCTGCCTGGTGACGGACGGCTCGCACGACTACCCCGACCCGCGCCGGGCCGCCGCCGAACGGGAGATGTTCACCGTCGCCGCCGGCGCCGCCGTGCAGAACCTGCTGGTCGCGCTCACCGGCGAGGGCTACGGCTCCGCCTGGGTCTCGTCCACCATGTTCTGCCGCGACACGGTGCGGGAGGTGCTGGACCTCCCGGCGGGCTGGGACCCGATGGGGGCTGTCGCGGTGGGGCGGCCCGCCGAGGCGGCGAAGGCTCGGCCCGAGCGGAGTGCCGACGCGTTCGTCGTGGTGCGGTAGCGGGGCTCTCGGGAGGGTGGGTGGCGGGGCGGCTCCGGGGGTGGCCGCTCCGGGGGCTGGATGATTTTCAGACTGCCCTCCTCGTGGGTGCGACGCCGGGCAGCGGTGGCAGTCTGAAAATCACCCGCAACGCCCCTCTCCGGGCCACCCCCTGCGCCGCCCCTTCCGCAGCACGTCCCTCTCGCCTGGAGGGTGGGGGTGGGGGGTAGTAGGGGGTGGGGGCCTTCCGGTCAGCGGTGGCGGTGGTCGTTGGGGGTCAGGCGGGGGCCGTAGCGGGGGGCGTGGGCGGCGGTGGCCAGCAGGAGGCGGCAGATGCGGTGGCGTTGGGGGCGGTAGGGCTCCAGCAGGGCGAGCATCTGGGCGTCGTCGCTGCGGGGGCGGCCGGCCAGGGCCCAGCCGACCAGGTTGGGCAGGTGGAAGTCCCCGACCGAGACCGCGTCCGCGTCGCCGTTGCTGCGCTGGAGGGTTTCGGCGGCCGTCCAGATCCCGATGCCCGGGACGGCGGTGAGGCGGGCGAAGGACTCCTCGTGGCCCATCGCCGAGGCCTCCTCCAGCCGCGGCGCCAGCCGGACCGCGCGGACGACCGTCGCCGAGCGCTTCGGGTCCACGCCCGCCCGGTGCCACTCCCAGCTCGGCACCAGCGCCCACTCGCGGGCGGACGGCGCCACCCGCATGCCCTCGGCCGGGCCCGGCGCCGGGGTGCCGAAGTCCCGGAGCAGGGTGCGCCAGGCGCGGTAGGCCTCGTCGGTGGTGACCTTCTGCTCCAGGATCGCCGGGACCAGCGACTCCAGCACCAGGCCGGTCCTGGCCAGCCGGACCCCGGCGGTACGGCGCTGGGCGTCCCGCAGCGGGCCGGGCGGCAGCACCAGCGACTCCGGGGCGTCCTCGGCGCCGAGCAGGGTGGGGAGGCGGTCGAGGAGCCAGTCCGCGCCCGGGCCCCAGGCGCTCGCCTCGACCTCGCCGGCGGCCGGACGCGGCAGCACCCGCAGGGTGCCGATGCCGGCCGGGGTGCGGGAGGCGCGCCAGACGGCGCCGTCCCCGGTGCTGCGGTACGCCGGGTCGGCCGGGCCGCGGCGCAGCGGGAGCAGGGTGCGGGCGACGTCCAGGGGGAAGCCCGGACGCCAGCGCCGTACTGCTTCCACTGCCGTCGCCTCCCGCGTCGCCTCCGGATATGAACGATACGCGGGAGGTCGGACAGAGCGGGGGGACGGCGGACGGGCGCGGGGGTCAGCGGGCCTGGAGGCCGGCCGCGGCGGCTCGCAGGTCGGGGAGGCGGGCGTAGAGGGCGGCGCCGGGGCATTCGGTGGAGTCGGCGTCGCGGTGGCCGGAGACGGCGTCGAAGTCGACGACGGTGCCCTTGGGGTAACGGCTGCCGTCCGAGGCGGAGGTGAGCGGGGTACGGCCGTCGGCGGGCTGGGCGGTGAGGCCGAGCTTCCAGGCGGCGAGGGCGGCGAGGCCGTCGAGGAGGGGCCGGGGCGGCTGGTCGTCGACGTAGGTGCCGATCGCGGCGACGCCGGCGGAGTCGGTGTTGAAGCCGAGCGTGTGGGCGCCGTGGACGGGCAGCTCGACGCCGCCGGCCCGGCCCTCGTAGACGGTGCCGCAGCGGTCGACCAGGAAGTTGTAGCCGATGTCCCGCCAGCCGTTGGTCTTCACGTGGTACAGGTACACCGCCCGGATCACCCGGGGTGCGTCGGCGCAGGCGTAGTCGGTGGCGGTGGCGGTGTGGTGGACGAAGACCTCGCGGACCGGGCCGGTGTACTCGAACTCCTGGTCGCGCAGTGACTCGTCGGCGCCCCAGCCGGCCCGGGTGACGATCTCCGGGCGCGGGGCCCGGCCACTGGCCGCCCCGGCGGACGGCGGCGTCGGCGGCTCGACGGGCGGTTCGGCGGGCAGGGTCCGTACGGCGGTCGACGCGGCGCCCCGCCCCGGATCGACCAGGTCGAGCCGCAGTCCGGGCGGCACTCCGGCGGGCCCGGGCCTGACCTCGACCGCGACGCCGTCGCTGCGGCCGGTCCACAGCGGGGCGGTGGCGCCGCGCGCCGCGTGGTCGGGGCCGTCCGAGGCGTCGGTCTCCAGCCGGTGCCAGCCGCTCCAACGGCCGGTGGCCGCGTCCCGGGTGCGGACCCGGACCACCGCGTCGGCGAGCGCCTCCGCCGGGCCGTCCCAGCCGAGGCCGAGGAGTTCGAAGGGTTCGGTGCCGCGCGGGGCGAGGACGGCCCCGGCGGGCAGCGGCAGCGTGGTGGTCGAGCCGCCGCCGGCGAACCCGTGGCGCTGCGGGGCCGGTGAGGGGGTCGCGGTGGCGGCGGGCTGGAGGAGCAGCGCGGCGGTGCAGCCGGCGAGCAGCGCGGCCGGGAGCGAGCGGCGCGCGGCCGTGGTCGAGAGGCGCATAGTCCGGATCGTCGCCGCAAACCCGACCGTCCGCCACGCCACTCCGCGCCCGTTCGGCCGCCCCTCCCGGCCGCCCACCCGAAGGCCTTAGGCTGGGGCGCACCATGACTGCGCCTTTCGCTGCCGATGCCCACACCCCCATCGAGCTGCTGCACGCATTCCTGCGCGGCGGCACCCCTTCGGTCGATCCCGCGGCCCCGATGGTCACCTTCTACGACGACGCCACCGGCGAACGGGTGGAGCTGTCCGCCCGCACCTTCGACAACTGGGTGGCCAAGACCGCCAACCTCCTCCAGGACGAGCTGAACGCCGGCCCCGGCGACCGGGCCGCGCTGCTGCTGCCCGCCCACTGGCAGAGCGCCGTCTGGCTGCTGGCCTGCTGGTCGGTCGGGGTGGCGGCGGTGCCGGGCGGCGACCCGGCCACCGCCGACCTGGTGGTCAGCGGCCCGGACGGGCTGGAGTCCGCCCAGGCGTGCGAGGGCGAGCGGGTCGCGCTCGCCCTGCGGCCGCTCGGCGGCCGCTTCCCGCAGCGTCCGGACGGCTTCCTCGACTACGCCGCCGAGGTGCCCGGCCAGGGCGACCGCTTCGCGCCGTACTCCCCCGTCGCCCCGGACGGGCACGCGCTGGAGACCGTGGTGGACGGGCTGCCGCTGAAGCTGACGGGTGAGCAGACCGTGGCGCTGGCCCGGGAGGGCGCGGCGCGGCTCGGCCTGAAGCCCGGTGACCGCGTGCTGTCCACCCTCTCGTACGACGACTGGACCGGTCTGGAGGCCGGTCTGCTGGCGCCGCTGGCGGCCGGCGCCTCGGTGGTGCTCTGCCGCAACTCGCAGGCGCTGGACGCCGGGCAGTGGGAGAAGCGGGTGGAATCCGAACGGGTGACACTGCGCCTCGGCTGACCCCCGGGGCGGGCCCGGCGGGTAGGGATCCCGGCTATGGCCGAGGACGACACCGAGCACCCCCCGACCGCCACTCCCCCGACGAACGACCCCGGGCGGGACGGTCCGCCCACGGGCCCGCCTCCGGGCGGGACCGGACGCCCGCGCAGGCGCCGGCGGTGGCTGATGATCACCGCCGGCGCCGTCGCGTTCCTGCTGGTCGCCACCGGGGCACTGCTCTGGGTCGCCTACCGCAAGCTGGACGGCAACATCCGCACCGACTCGGCCACCGACCGGCTGCTCGCCAAGCTGGAGGCCGAGCGGCCGAGCCGCACCGCCGGGGCCCGGGGCGCCCAGAACATCCTGCTGATCGGCAGCGACGACCGCTCCGGCGCGAACGGCTCGTACGGCGGCGAGGCGGGCACCCAGCGCTCGGACACCACGATCCTGCTGCACCTGGCCGCCGACCGGAGGCACGCGACGGCGGTCTCCGTCCCGCGCGATGTCATGGTCACCGTGCCCGCCTGCGAGCAGCCGGACGGCACCCGCAGCAGGCCGGCGCTGATGCAGTTCAACCGGGCCTTCGAGACGGGCGGCCCGGCCTGCTCGATCCGGACCGTCGAGCAGCTGAGCGGCATCCGGATCGACCACTACGTGATCCTCGACTTCAGCGGCTTCAAGACGATGGTGGACACGATCGGCGGGGTCGAGGTGTGCGTGCCGCAGCCGATCCACGACAAGGACGCCAAGCTCGACCTGCCCGCCGGCCGGCAGACCCTGCGCGGCGAGCAGGCGCTCGGCTACGTCCGGGCCCGGGAGAGCCTGGGCGACGGCAGCGACACCCAACGCATGGGCCGCCAGCAGCAGTTCCTGGCCGCGCTGGTCCGCAAGGTGCAGTCGCAGGGCGTGCTGCTGAACCCGGCGAAGCTGTGGCCGGTGCTGGACGCCGCGACCTCCTCCGTCCGGGCCGACGGCGCGCTCTCCTCGCTCGGCGCGCTGTACGACCTCACCCAGGACCTGCGCGGCGTCCCCTCGGCGGACGTGGTCCTGCTGACCGCACCGCGCCGCCCGTACCGCTACGACTCGGACCGGGACGAGTTCGTGCAGCCGCAGACCGGCCAGCTGTTCGCGGCGCTGCGGGACGACCGGCCGGTCGCCGTCCGGCCGCCCGGGTCCGCGCCCTCGCCGGGCCCGCGGCCCGGGGCGGTCCCCACCACCGGGGCGGGCCCGCGGCCGGGTGCCGGGACGGGCCCGGCGGGCGGGGTGGCGGCGGTGGCGCAGGCGTCGCCCTCGGCGGGCGCCTCTCCCACCTTCGAGGGACGCACCGCCGACGTGGACGCCTGCGCCCCGCACTGAGCCCGCCTCCCCCGGCCGCCGCGACCGCCCCGACCACCGCCGGCCGACCCGGTCGTTTCGGCAATTGCTCGGCCACGAGCGGTATTTACCTCCGCACTGCCGGAACATGGCGGAGATCACACCGGGAACGACTACCCCGCGCGGCTCGTCTAGTGTGTCCGGATCGGTCCGTCCGTACGGGTGGTCCGCAGCCGTGACCGGTCGACGCTAGGGGACCCCCGTGCACGAGGAGCAACCGGAAGCCGGCCGGTACCGGGTGGAGCCCGCGCCGGGCGTCCCCCGGCAGCGCCGTCGGGCCGCCGAGACGCCCGCGGCACCGGCCCCGGAGGGCCGCCGGGACAGCCGGCGGCGGGCGGCCGCGATCGCCAAGCGCAGCCGGCGCCGACGGGCCCTCAAGTGGACGGCCGGGGCGGGCGCCCTGGTGATGGTGGCGGGCTGCAGCGGGGCGTACTACCTGTACCGGCACTTCAACGACAACCTGACCTCCGTCAAGGTCCAGCTCGGCGACGAGTCCGAGCGGCCCCCGGCCGCCGGGGACGCGCTGAACGTCCTGGTGATCGGCACGGACAGCCGGGAGGGCCTCGGGCGGGAGTACGGCGACGAGGGCAGCACCGGGCACGCCGACACCACGCTGCTGTTCCACATCGCCAAGGACCGCTCCAACGCGACGGTGGTCAGCCTCCCGCGCGACCTGATGGTGCCGATCCCGGAGTGCCAGAACGCCCAGGGGAAGCGGATCCCGGGCTCGGCGCGGGCCGAGTTCAACAACAGCCTCGGCCAGGAGGGGCGCGACGCGGGCTGCACCTGGAAGACCGTCGAGAAGAACACCGGGATCCGGGTCGACCACTTCGTCCAGGTCAACTTCGAGGCGGTGAAGACCCTTTCCACCGCGGTCGGCGGGGTCGAGGTCTGCGCGGCCAAGGACATCAACGACTCCGGGTCCCACCTCAAGATGACCAAGGGGCGGCACGTCGTGCAGGGCGACGAGGCACTGGCCTTCGTCCGCACCCGGCACGCGGTCGGCCAGGGCGGCGACCTCACCCGGATCCCGCTCCAGCAGCAGTTCATCAGCTCGATGATCCGCAAGATCAAGAGCGATGACACCCTGACCAGCCCGACCAAGCTCTTCAAGCTCGCGGACGCCGCCACCAAGGCGCTCACCGTGGACTCCGGCATCGGCAGCGTGGACAAGCTCAAGGACCTCGCGCTGGACATCGGCAAGGTGGACACCAAGAACATCACCTTCACCACCGCGCCCGTCCTGGACGACCCCAAGGACGAGAACCGGGTGATCCTCAAGCAGCCGGACGCCGGGCAGCTGTTCGCGATGGTCGCGGCCGACCGCTCGCTGACCGAGACCGCCGCCCCGCCCGCCCCCGAGGCACCGGCCACCGGTGCCGCGGCCGCGCCGCCGGCCCCGGCCGCCACCGCCGCGGCCGCCGACACCAAGGGCGTCCAGCTGACGGTGCGCAACGGCAGCGGCAAGCGCGGGCAGTCCGGGCCGACGGTGGAGAAGCTCCGGGCGAAGGGCTTCGCCAAGGCCGCGGTGGGCAGCGACGCCCCGCCCGCCGCGACCACCACGGTGTCCTACCCGGCCGGGCTGGAGGCCGAGGCGAACGCGCTGGCCGCCGCCCTCGGCCTGCCCGGTGACGCCCTCCGCCCGGCCGCGAAGTCGGACCCGAGGGGCGGGCTGCTGCTGGTGCTCGGCAAGGACGTGCTGGACGCCGCCCCCACCACCGCGCCGACGGTGCCCACCGAGGCGCCCGAGGACCTCCAGCGGGTGCAGGCGGACGACACCGACGTCTGCGCCAAGTAGCCGCAGCGGCACGAGGGTTCCGTCCTCCTCGCGGTACCGCTCGGCGGTCCGGGGGCGCTGCCCGCGGCCGCCCCGGCGGGCCGCAGCGGTTCGCCGGCCCGGCGCCGGCCGCGGCCCGTTCGCCGGCGTCCGCGCCCGGCTCGGCCCGGGCCGCACCCGACCCGCCCTCAACTGCCGCCGTGCGCACCGACGACAGCGGTGCGGAAACGAATCAGCCGGTCTTCGAGAGCACGTCCTTGGAGGACGGGCCGACGCTGGCGATCACTCTCCGGGCCAGCGAGCGCGGTGAGGTCAGGAAGCCGAAGCCCCAGCTGAGGTGCATGGTCGCGAGGGCCACCGGCAGCAGCGCCCTGGCCCGGAAGGACAGGCCGCGGCCCTCGACCGCCGCGCCGCCGAGGATGCCCAGCAGGTAGGCACCGGGCACCGCGAGGAAGGCCGGGTGGACGGCGGCGCCCAGCACCAGCCCGAGGATGACCGCCGCCAGCGCGGCCGGCGGGGCGAGGTAGCGCAGGTTGACCGAGCCGCGGTGGTAGCGGGTGACCACCCGGCGCCAGCGGCCGTAGTCCTTGTACTGCTTGGCCAGCGCCCGCACCGAGGGGCGGGGCCGGTACGTCACCTTGAGCTGCGGGGTGAACCAGACCAGGCCGCCGTCCTGGCGGATCCGGTAGTTCAGCTCCCAGTCCTGGGCGCGGATGAACTCCTCGTTGTAGCCGCCGAGCTTCTCCAGCACCTCGCGCCGGAACACCCCGAGGTAGACGGTGTCCGCCGGGCCGGCCAGGCCGCCGGTGTGGAAGGCCGCGTTCCCGACGCCGATCTTGGAGGTCATCGCGGCGGCGACCGCGTTCTCCCACTCGGTCTCGCCCTCGGCGTACATGATGCCGCCGACGTTGGCCGCGTCCATCTCGCCGAGCAGCCGGACCGCCGTGGTGATGTAGCCGGGCGTGAGCAGGCCGTGCCCGTCCACGCGCACGATTATGGGGTGCCGGGAGCCCCGGATCGCGGCGTTCAGCCCGGCCGGCGTCCGGCCGGTGGGGTTCGCCACCGTCCGCACCCGCGGGTCCTCCGCCACCAGCTCGGCCGCGATCTCCGCGGTGCGGTCGGTGGAGGGACCGAGGGCGATCACCACCTCCATCGGCCCGGGGTACTCCTGGTCCAGGATGCGCCGGACCGCCGTGCGCAGGTGACGTTCCTCGTTGAGCACCGGCATGATCACGGAAACAGCCGGCAGCTCCTCAGCAGCCTTGGTGTTCATCGGGGCCAACCGTACCGGTGCGGACACGTCCCCGTCTTGTCCCGGTCTGGGCGGCCCGGGGCGCCTCGCGGCGCGGCACCGGTCCTGTGATCAAGGACACCGTACTACCCCTTACGCACAGGCCGGAAGCGGTGTGGATCCGGTGCCGGTCCGGGGCGGATTCAGAGTGCGTAGTGGGCCACGGTGAACACCGCGTAACCGGTCAGCGCGAGCCGGTTCACCAGGTGCTGGGGGCCGCCCAGCCGGTCCGGCAGGGCCTGCGCCGGGCGCAGGTCGGGCCGGTGGGCGGCGGTGGCGACGGTCCGGGCCAGCGCCACCGGGTCGTACCGGCCGCCGAAGAAGGCGGCCAGCCAGACCGTCGGACGGCTGAAGAAGGAGAACTCCCGGCCGCCGTGCAGCCGGATCGTGAGCAGGTCGCGGTGCACCGCCGCCGCGGAGATCTCCGCCCACCGGTAGCTGCGGGTGCGCAGCGCGGTGGCCACCCGCAGGCCGTTGCGGTCGGCCACCAGCTGCCAGGACAGCGTCTGGGCGCAGGCGAGGATGGCCAGCGAGCCGATCCACAGCGGGCGCAGCAGCCCTTCCCACCAGCCGTCGTCGTCGAGCAGCACGACGGCGGCGGCGACCACCAGCGCCGCCAGCGGTCCGGCCGACGCCCGCAGCGGCAGCGGCATCTCCCAGCGGCGGGCGGCCAGCGGTTCGGCCTCCGGCCCGGCCTCGGGGGCGGCGGCGACGGTCTCGGCGGTCAGCGCGGCGACGGCCTGGTCGCGTTCCCGGTAGCGCCCGGAGCGCCGGCCGAAGCGCGGGGCCCGGGCGGCGGGGGCGACCACGGCCGCCACCCAGTGGGGGTCGCCGTCCAGCAGGCCGGGGCGGACGAGGAGCTGGTGGTCGGGGCCGTCGGGGCCGACGTACAGCACAGCGGGCACGCTGCGGCCGGCCCGGGCCAGCCACTCGGCGGCCTCGGCCGGGGTCGCGCGGTCGTACGGCTCCTCGTCCCCCGCCTCGTCCTCGTCGTGGTCGAGCAGCGGGTCGGGGTAGTCGGCGTCCTCGTCCTCGGTCGTCTGGTGTTCGGGCACCCAGGCCGGGGCCTCGCCGTCCGGGGCGGCGTGCCGGGCCCAGCGGTAGCGGTCGCGCTCGACCAGCCGCCAGAGCCCCGGGCCGTCCGGCGGGCCGTCCAGCGGCAGCACCAGCAGGTCGCCGCGGGAGTCGGCGCGCACCCGTACGGCGAGCGCGGGGGCCGCGCCGACGAAGGCGGGCCGGCTCCGGCGGGCGCTCGCGACGGCGGCCGAGCCGAGCAGCACCAGGCCGGGCAGGGCGATCAGGCCGCCGGCGCTCAGCTGGCCGGAGACGTCGTAGTCGTCGCCCAGGGCGCGCACCGCGTCGCCGTCCACCAGCAGTGGGACGGGCTCGCCGGGCTGGGGGCGGCGCTGCCACCAGACGTCCAGGGCGGCGGTGCGCTCGGGGCCGCCGCCGGGCGGCTGGAAGCGGACGGTCAGCACGCCGTCCCGGTCGCTCCCCTCCGCGGTGCCGGTCACCCGGGTGGCCCGCTCGGCGGCGGAGTCGGCCCGGGCCTGCGCCCAGAGGCCGTACACCGGGAAGGCCGCGGCGACCACCAGCAGCAGGACGCCGAGGGCGCGGCGCAGCACGGGCGGGCCGTCCCGGTGGACGGGCGAGGGCGCGCCGGCGGCGGTCCACGGGTAGGGGACGGGCGGGGCCATCAGCTCGTCCAGCTGCTGGCGGGCGCGGCGGCGGCCGGCCTCGGCGCCGAGCAGGACGGCGGTGAGCAGGCCGTGGAGCAGCACCGCCGACCAGCGGGCGACCGGGGTGACCAGGCCCCCGGGGAGGTACCAGAGCAGCGCCAGGACGACCGGCGGGACGAGCACCCGGACGCGGGCCCTGGTGGCCAGCAGGACGATCTCGGCCAGCACCGACCAGCCGGCCAGTCCCGAGCCCCAGGTGTCCCGGCAGATGTTCTGGACGTCGCACCGGCCCACGTCCGGCTCCACCGCACCGGCCAGGAGCACGAACCCGAGCGGGACCAGCGCGAGCCGGCGGCCGTCCAGCCGCCAGGCGGTCCGGGCGGCGCGCCAGCGGGCGGCGGCGGCGCTGGTCAGGGGCGCGGCGCTGGGCAGGGGCGGGGCGTCCGAGGGGAACATCGGACGATCATCTCAGCACCTGGGAAACGGACCGCACGCCCGGCGGCGGTCCCCGGTGGCGCCCCCGGCGGCGGTGCGGAAACGGCGCAGGGGCCGGGCGCTGTGCACCCGGCCCCTGTCCCCCGTTCCCCCTACCCCGACGCCCCCCGACGCCGGGTCAGTCCGTCGCGATGGCCGCGAGGACGTTCATCCGTCCGGCCCGGAAGGCCGGGACGAGCGCGGCGAACAGGCCGATCAGCACCGAGGCGGCCAGCGTGACCGCCACCGTGACGGTCGGGACGGAGAGCGTCGCGAGGCCCTGCTCCCGCAGCACCCGCTGGGCGGTGACGCCCCAGGCCAGGCCCAGCCCGGTGCCGAGGACCGCGCCGAACACCGCGATCACCACGGACTCCAGCCGGATCATCCGGCGCAGCTGGCGGCGGGAGAGCCCGATCGCCCGCAGCAGGCCGATCTCGCGGGTCCGCTCGACCACCGACAACGCCAGGGTGTTGACCACGCCGAGCACCGCGACCGTGATGGACAGCGCGACCAGCCCGTAGATCAGGTACAGCAGAGTGTTGACCTGGGACCGGGCGAGCTCCTTGTAGCCGGCCCGGTCCTTGATGGTCAGCTGCGGGTACTCCTTCAGCCCGTCCTCCAGCGCGGCCAGCGTCCGGTCGACGTCGGCGCCCTGGGCGGCCTTGGCGAAGAAGGTCCACACCGGCGGCTGCTCGGCGGCCGGGACGGCCTTCTCCATGGTGTTCACGGCCACGAAGGAGCCGTCGCCGAACAGCTCGCCCCGGCCGAAGACCGCGCCCACCGGTACCGACTGGGTGCGGCCCCGGCCGTACTCGACGGTGACATGGTCGCCGACCTTCAGGCCGTGGTCCTTGGCGAAGGCGGCGCCGATCCCCAGCGACCCGCGCTGGATCGAGTCCACCGCCCCGGAGTCGACGGTCGGCCGGAAGTCGCTGCCGAAGAAGGTCGGCGGCACGGCTGTCAGCTCGGTCCTGGCCGTCCGCCCGTCCGGCAGCCGGACCTTGGCGGCGAAGAACCGCTGGGTGGTGACGTGGTCGATGCCCGGGGTCCTCCGGACCGCGTCCATCATCTCGGGGGTAATGGCGGTGCGGCCGCCGGAGATGATGTAGTCCGTGCCCACCGACTTGTCGATCTGGGCGCTGGTCGAGGTGACGGCCGAGGAGCTGAACACCGCGGAGGCGATCACCAGCGCCAGGCCGATCATCAGCGCGGCGGCGGTGGCGCCGGTGCGGCGCGGGTTGCGCATTGCGTTGCGCTGGGCGAGCCTGCCGGACGGGCCGAACAGCGCCGGCAGCAGTGCGCCGAGCACCCGGACGACGGCCGAGGCCAGCAGCGGGCCGAGCACCACGAAGCCGATCAGGGTGACCACCACGCCGAGGCCCAGGTACCGGCCGCCGGTGGCCGCCTTCTCCGCCCCCGCGCCGAGCACCAGCAGCGCGCCGCCGCCCGCCGTCAGCAGCAGGCCGAGGACGGTGCGGACCAGGTTGGCCCGGGACTCGGCCGGGGTGCCGTGGTCGCGCAGCGCGGCCATCGGCGAGATCCGGCTCGCCCGGCGGGCCGGGAACCAGGCCGCGACGAGGGTGACCACGATGCCCAGCGCGTACCCGGCGACGAAGACGTCCGGCCCGATCTGCAGGTCGGCCGCCTTGAGGTCCATGCCGATCGCGCTCATCAGCCTGATCAGGCCGACCGCCACGCCCAGGCCGGCCGCGACCCCGAGGGTCGAGCCGAGCACGCCCAGGATCAGCGCCTCGACCAGCACCGAGCGGTTGACCTGTCGGCGGCTGCCGCCGACGGCGCGCAGCAGGCCGATCTCCCGGGTGCGCTGGGCGACCAGCATCGAGAAGGTGTTGACGATCAGGAAGGCGCCGACGATCGCCGAGACGAAGGCGAAGCCGAGCATCGCGTACTTCATGAAGCCCAGGCCCTTGCCGACCTGCTCGCTGCGGTCGGCCTTCTGCTCGGCCGCCGTCTTCACCCGGTACCCGCCGCCGAGCGCGGCCTGCGCGTCCGCCTTGAGCCGGTCGTCGCCGCGGCTGCCGTCGCCGTACGCCTCGACGGTGCTGAAGGCCTGCTCGCCGAGCAGCACCTGCTGGGCGGTCGGGGTGTCCAGGAAGGCGAGCGCCGCGCCCGGGTTGGTGGTGGTGAACGTGCCGATGCCGACGACGGTGAAGTCGTGCCTGCCGAGCGGGTTCTCGATCCGGAGCCGGTCGCCGAGGCCGAGCCCGGCCTTCTTCGCGGTGTCGGCGTCCAGCACCAGCTCGGTCGGGCCCCGCGGGGTGTGGCCGGAGGTGATCTTCACCGGGTTGCTCGGGGTGTCGGTCCAGTTGCCGGCCAGGGTGGGGGCGCCGGTGGTCGGGCCGACCAGCTTGTTGGTGGCCGGGTTGACCAGGACGGCGTTCTCGACCATGACGTGGCCGACCGCGTTCTTCACCCCGGGCAGCGCGGCGAGCTGCCGCTCCAGCGCGACCGGGACGGTCGGCGGCTTGACGGCGGCCTGCTGCTCCTCGTCCTCGGCCGGCTCGGGCGGCTGGACCGAGACGTCCGAGGCGGTGGCGGCGAAGAGCTTGTCGAAGGTGCCGGTGGCGGTGTCGGAGAAGACGAGGGTGCCGGAGACGAAGGCCACCGACAGCACGACGGCGATGAGGGAGAGCGTCATCCGGCCCTTGTGGGCGAAGAAGCTCCGCAGTGAGGTCCTGAGCAGCATGGTGGTGTCGGTCCGCCGATCAGCTGGTGCGCTTGCCGTCGAAACGGCGCATGCGTTCGAGGACGGAGTCGGCGGTGGGCGCGTGCATCTCGTCCACGATCACGCCGTCGGCGAGGAAGAGCACGCGGTCCGCGTAGCCGGCGGCGACCGGGTCGTGGGTGACCATCACGATGGTCTGGCCCAGCTCGTCCACCGAGCGGCGCAGGAAGGTCAGCACCTCGGCGCCGGAGCGGGAGTCCAGGTTCCCGGTGGGCTCGTCGCCGAAGATGATCTCGGGGCGGGCGGCCAGCGCCCGGGCCACCGCGACGCGCTGCTGCTGGCCTCCGGAGAGCTGGGCGGGGCGGTGCCTGAGCCGGCCGGACAGGCCGACCGTCTCCACCACCTGGTCCAGCCAGGCCCGGTCGGGCCGGCGCCCGGCGATGTCCATCGGCAGGGTGATGTTCTCCAGCGCGGTCAGGGTCGGGAGCAGGTTGAACGCCTGGAAGATGAAGCCGATCTTGTCGCGCCGGAGCCGGGTGAGCTGCTTGTCCCGGAGGCCGGTGATCTCGGTGTCGCCGATCCGGATCCGCCCGGAGCTGACCGTGTCGAGGCCCGCCAGGCAGTGCATCAGGGTGGACTTGCCGGAGCCCGAGGGGCCCATGATCGCGGTGAACCGGCCGCGCTGGATGTCGACGTCGACCGCGTCCAGCGCGGTCACCCTGGTCTCGCCCGCGCCGTACGCCTTGGTGACCTGACGGGCCGACGCGGCGACGGCGGACGCTCCGCCGGGAAGCTGGGGGTCGTACACGGCTGCTGCCGTCGTCACAGGACTCTCCTAAGGAAGTTGCGCTCACCCGTTGGACCCCAGCCTCACGGGCCCGCCCGCCGCGCGACATGGCGCAGGCGGTAGTCCTCGACCGGGAGTTGTCTCCACCCTCCCGGTGGACCTGGCCACCGGACCCGACGGAACCGGGCCGCTTCCTGGCGGGTGGGAATGTGTGAACCACGTTAGGAGTCGTCGGCGGAGGGCTCGTCATCCGCCGGAATGAAGCCGCTCAACCAGGGTTCTACGGGGCACCGGGCGGCTCCCCCTAGGGGTCGCCGCGGCCCGCCTCGGGGACGCCCCGTACGGGCCGCGGCGACGGTCCGTCAGCCCGCCAGCGCGGGTGCGGCCCGCCGCTCCAGGGCCGCGGCGAAGCCCTCCACGACGGGGGCCAGCAGCGCTTCGGTCTCGCGTTCCACCAGGGTCGTCCCGTCCTCCCGGGCGGTGACGTGGCGGTCGAGCACGAACCAGCCCTGGGTGATGTGGCCGGCGCCCATCGAGCTGAGCACCGGGCGCAGGGCGTAGTCCACCGCGAGGACGTGCGCGGGCGAGCCGCCGGTGGCGAGCGGCAGGACGGTCTTGCCGGCCAGCGCGCGCTGCGGGAGCACGTCCAGCAGGGCCTTCAGCAGGCCCGAGTAGGCGGCCTTGTAGACGGGGGTGCCGATGACCACGCCGTCGGCGCGGGCGAACAGCTCGGTGACGGCGACGATCCCGGGGTGGTCGAAGTCGCCCGACAGCAGCGCGTGCGCGGGCAGGCTGCGGGCCTCGAAGGGGACGACGTGGTGGCCGCGCTCCGCGAGCCGCGCGTCGACGTGGCGCAGCAGGCGGGTGGTGCGGGAGGTGGCGGACGGGGAGCCGGAAACGGACAGGACGACGGCCATGGGTTCACCTCTGCTGGAAGCGGGGCGGCGCGGTGCGGCGGGGCGCGGCGGCGGGGAGGGCGCCGCGGTGGGGCCGGTGCCGGGAGCGGTGCCGGAGGGCGGCACCGGGGGCGCTACGTCGGCGGACGTGCGGGGAGTGCGGGGACTCGACGGGCGGCGCGCGTCAGCCGCGACAGAGCGAACAGGCCACACCGCGCCGCAGGTCGACGTGCCGCCGACGCGTGAGTGCCCAACGCTGGTCCATGCCCGGAATGCAAGCACGCGGTGTTCGAGCTGGTCAAGAAACGTTTCAGCAGCTGGAACACCGGATGTCCGGACGTTGCGGCGGAACGATCCGGTACGTGCATCAAAACTGCTACAAGAGGCCTGGCAGGCACCCCGGGGGGAGTCAGCCCGACCGGGGTCGGGCATCCTCGTCGGCATGAACACGTGGCAGGAGGGCCGCCCGGGGGGCGGCGGGAACCCGTACGGCGGCAACGGTGGAGGCGGCTCGGCCGAGCCGCCGCTGCCGTCCTCGCTGAACCCGCGCGGGCCGGGGGCGGCCGCGCCACGGCAGCCGGGGCACCAGGGACACCCGGGGCACCAGGCGGGGCCGGGGCAGCCGGGGCCCTCCCGGCTCGGCGGCGTCCCGCCGCAGGGGCCCGGCGCCCCCGGTGGCCGTCCCGCCGGTCCGGGGCGTCCCAGCGGCCCGGGTGGCCCCGGCGGCCCCGGCGGCTCCCGTCCGGCCGGTCCCCCGGCGGCCCGGCGCTGGCCGCGCCGGCGGATCGTGAAGTGGACGGTCTTCGGCGTGCTGATCGCCGTCATGGTGACCGCCGTCTCCACCTGGTTCTGGGCGGACTCCAAGATCAACCACGAGAACGTGCTCGCCGACTACCCCGGCCGCCCGGCCGCGGGCAAGGGCACCAACTGGCTGATCGTCGGCTCCGACAGCCGCCAGGGCCTCACCGACTCCGAGCAGGACGACCTGCACACCGGACACGACACCGAGGGTAAGCGCAGCGACTCGATGATGATCCTGCACGTCGGGGACAACGGGAACACCCTGATGAGCATCCCGCGCGACTCCTGGGTGCCGATCCCCGAGCACCCGGGCACCAACGGCAAGCCGGTCAAGGGCACCACCGCGAAGATCAACTCGGCCTTCGGCAACGGCGGCGGCCGGCTGCTGGTCCAGACCGTCGAGCAGAACACCGGCCTGCGGATCGACCACTACGCCGAGATCGGCTTCGGCGGCTTCGTCGGCATCGTCGACTCGATCGGCGGCGTCGAGATGCACATCGACCAGGACATCAAGGACAAGGACTCCGGCCTCGACCTCAAGGCCGGCGACCAGACCCTCAGCGGCAAGCAGGCCCTGGCCTTCGTCCGCCAGCGCCACCAGATGGCCGACCAGGACCTCGGCCGGATGCGCAACCAGCAGAAGTTCCTCGGCGCCCTGGCCCACCAGGCCGCCTCCCCGGGCAACCTGCTGAACCCGTTCACCTTCTACCCGCTGGTCGACTCCGGGCTCGGCACCCTGATCGTCGACGAGGACTGCGGGCTGACCGACCTCGGCTCGCTCTTCCTCGCCATGAAGGACGTCAACGGCGGCAGCGGCAAGTCGGTGACCGTCCCGATCGGCAATCCGGACTTCCGGACCAAGACCGGCGAGTCCGCCGTGCTGTGGGACGCCAAGCAGTCCAAGCAGCTCTTCGACGCCTTCAGGAACGACACCGCGGTGCCGGAGTTCAAGTAGTCCGCCACTTCCCGTGACCGCGCCACCACAATGGGTGGATGCCACTCGTCACCGCGCTGATCCGCCGCCGTCGCCACCGCCTCCTGGGCCGCCTGGTCCAGGAGGCGCTCGCGCTCTACGGGATGGAGGTGCCCGCCGCCTGCGAGATCGGGCCCGGACTGCTCGTCTTCCACCGCGGCTTCGGCACCGTGCTGCACCCGTACACCACCCTGGGCGCCGGCGTGACGCTCTACAACGGCGTGACCATCGGCCGGGCCGACCCCTGGGTGCCCCAGGAGGAGAGCGCGATGCGGCGGGTGGTGGTCGAGGACGGCGCGGTGCTGTGCGCGGGCGCCAAGGTGGTGTGCAAGGAGGGCGTGCTGACCGTCGGCGCGGGCACCGTCGTCGGGGCCAACGCGGTGCTCACCCGCTCGACCGGGCCCGGCGAGATCTGGGCCGGCGTTCCGGCACGCAGGGTGGGCATGCGGGCGGGCGACTGGGGCGCCTCGCCGGTGCCGGCCCAGCCGGCCGCGGGCCCCTCCCGAACCGGACGTACGGCAGCCGACTAGACGTACGGCAGCAGGCCGGTGCCGCACTCCGGGAAGCGGACCAGCCACTCCCCCTCGCCGCCGGCCGCCTCCGTCGCACCCGAGAAGCCGTAGTGGATCGGCTGCCCGTCGCCGCTCAGCCACCGCGCGTGGGTCAGCTGCACAGACAGTGACGCCGGGCGGTGCGGGGCGACGGCCGGGACGGGCGGTGCGGGCTGCTCCAGCACCAGTTCGTGCTCGGTCTCGCCGGGCCGGAAGGTCACCACGGTCTCGGTGCCCGGGCGGCGCGGGAAGCCGCCCGCCGGGTCCGTCCAGTACGCGGCGACCATCACCGCGAGGGTGCCGTCCAGACTGCCGGTCTCCGGCCGGACGTACTCCTCGTCCGCGATCCAGCGGGCGTGGTGGCGGACCTCGTCCGGGCCCCACCGCTCGTCCCAGCGCACCCAGTAGCCCGCCACGCGCTTGACGGTCATGCCCTCCCGGACGACCCGGACGGCGAACCGCGCCGGGGCGACCGGCTCGCAGCCGGCCAGGGACACCACCGTCACCTGTTCGTAGGTCACCTCGCCGTCGTCGGCGCCCTGCTCCATCATCGGTCAACCACCTTGCCGCAGAGTCGAGTTCGGCCGCGGTCGGGCCGCGTCCGACATCGAGCGTAGGACCCCGGCGAAGCAGGGCGACAGGATTGCCCGGTTCCGGCCCGGAGGGCGGCGCTCCGGGATACCCTGCCCGCCGCACCGCGCCCGGCCGCCGGAACGGGAGCGGACGGGTACGAAACCGCCCCGGAGCGGGAGGTCGGAAGATCCGACGTCCCGCTCCGGGGCGGTGTGCCAGGTGGCGGCGGTGACTACTCGACCACGCCGGACTTGGCGATGGTGACCTTGGCCGAGGTGCGGCCGCTCTGCGAGCCGAGGCCCTCGATCTTCGTCACGATGTCCATGCCCTCGACGACCTCGCCGAAGACGACGTGCTTGCCGTCCAGCCAGTCGGTGACGATGGTGGTGATGAAGAACTGCGAGCCGTTGGTGTTGCGGCCGGCGTTGGCCATCGACAGCAGGCCCGGGCGGGTGTGCTTGATCTGGAAGTTCTCGTCCGCGAACTTCTCGCCGTAGATGCTCTTGCCACCGGTGCCGTTGTGGTTGGTGAAGTCACCGCCCTGGAGCATGAAGGCGGGGATCACGCGGTGGAAGCCGGAGCCCTCGTAGCCGAAGCCGTTCTGGCCGGTGGCCAGCTCGCGGAAGTTGCGGGCGGTCTGCGGAACGACGTCGTCGTACAGCTTGAAGACGATCCGGCCGGCCGGCTCGTCGTTGATCGTGATGTCGAAGAAAACGTTGGAAGACATGCAGGGATGATGGCACGATCATCTGCCTACCGCGCGGTACCCCCGGTCGGGCGAGTTCCGACGCGGCTGTGTTATCCGGCCACTCGGCCCGGGTACGCAGTCCGGTTCGCACCTCCCGGCCGGGCCGGGGAAGCTACCATCGATGCCGGCTCCAGGCCTTGGCACGGGACGACCAGGACGACCAGGATGATCAGGACGACCGGGACGGTGGGGTGGACGGCATGCGGATCGGCGAACTGGCCCGACGGACGGGCGTGAGCGAGCGCTCGCTGCGCTACTACGAGCAGCAGGGCCTGCTGGCCGCCCGCCGCACCGAGGGCGGCCACCGGGAGTACCCGGAGGCCGCCGTCGACCGGGTCGTGCACATCCAGGAGCTGTTCGCGGCCGGCCTGCACAGCCGCACCATCTACAAGATCCTCCCCTGCATGCGGGACTCCGACGGCAGCCCGAGCGAGATCGCCACCCCGCTGCTGGTCGACGAGCTCACCGCCGAGCGCGAGCGGATCGACCGGACGATCAGCGACCTGCTGCGCTCCCGCGAGGTGCTGGACGAGGTGATCGCGGCCGCCTCCGGGCAGCCGCCGTCCGCCTCCGAGGCCGCCTGAGGACCGCCTGAGAACGGCCGGAGGCTCAGGCCTTCGGCTTTCGGGCCAGCAGGTAGGCCTGCGGGGTCCTCTCGTCCCCCTCCGGCTCGCGGACCGTACGGGAGGTGACCGGCAGACCGGCCTCCCGGGCCAGCTCCTCGACCTGCTCCGGCCGCAGCCGGCGGAAGTCCAGCGACACCGGGTGGCCGAACGGCCGCTCCAGGTGCAGGGGCCGGTCGCCGACCTGGAAGGCGAGCATCAGGTGGCCGCCGGGGGCGAGCACCCGGGCGAACTCGGCGAACACCTCGGGGAGCCGCTCCAGCGGGGTGTGGATGATCGAGTACCAGGCCACCACCCCGGTCAACTCCCCGTCCCCGAAGGGGAGGTCGAACATCGAGCCGACGCTGAACGGCACCTCCGGGTGGGCCCGCCGGGCCAGCTCGACCATCCGCGGCGAGAGGTCGATCCCGTGCACGTCCAGGCCGAGCCGGTGGAGCGGACCGGTCATCCGGCCCGGGCCGCAGCCGACTTCGGCCGTCCTGGCGTCCGGCCGCTCGGCGCGGACCAGGTCGGCGAAGAGCGCCAGCATCGCCCGGTCCATCGGCATCCCGCCCAGCGCGTCCCGGTATTGGTCGGCGTACTCGGTGGCGATGGCGTCGTAGAACACCCTGGTCTCGGCGAGGAAGTCCGGCTCGGTCATGGTCCGGGACCCTACCCGGCGGACTCGGGCCACCGGCCGTCGGCCGCCACCCGTAGCATCGATCACGCCAACCAGACCGAGGGGGACGGAAGATGAGCACGATCGGGGTCTACCTGGCGCATCCGCGGCCGGGCAGCTTCAACCACGCGCTGTACGGGGCCGTGGTCGACGAACTGCGCGGGCGCGGCTGCGAGGTGCACGCCCACGACCTCTACGCGGAGGGCTTCGCGCCGCTGCTCACCGCCGAGGAGACCGGCACGGTGGCCGCGGCGGAGCGGCCCGAGGACCCGCAACTGGCCCTGCACCGGGCCGAGGTGGCCGCCCTGGACGCGCTGGTGCTGATCCACCCCAACTGGTGGGGCATGCCGCCCGCGGTGCTCACCGGCTGGGTGCAGCGGGTGCTGGCACCCGGCGTCGCGTACAAGCTCGGGACGGCCGACGGCGAGCCCACCGGGCTGCTGCGGGCCGGGCGGGCGCTGGTGCTGAACACCTCGGACACCCCGGAGGCCCGGGAGCGCGAGGAGTTCGGCGACCCGTTGGAGCGGATCTGGGCGGCCTGCGTGCTGCCGTACGTCGGCGTCACCGACGTACGGCGGACGGTGTTCCGCACGGTCACCGACTCCCCCGCCACCGAGCGCGCCGACTGGCTGCGGCAGGCGCGGGAGCAGGCGGCGGCGCTGCTCAGCTGAGCGGCGGGAGGTCCAGTTCGGCGACGGCCTGGTCGCCGCTCAGCTCCCCGGTCGGACGGAAGCCCAGACGGGCGTAGAAGCCCTCCGGGCCGTTCGGACCGGGGACGTAGGTGACCGTCGCACGGGTGCCGCCGCGGCGGCGGATCTCCTCGCAGACCTGCTCGACGGCGAAGCGGCCGTAGCCGCCGCGCTGCTGCTCGGCGTCGATCAGCAGCCGCCACAGGCCGGAGCGGGGGCGGTCGCCGGGGCGGTCCGGGTAGAAGGCGAGGTCGAAGAAGGCCATCACGAAGCCGACCGGCCGCTCGCCGTCCAGGATCAACCGGGGCCAGGCGGTCTCCCCGTACGCGTACGCCTCGGCCAGCGACTTCACCACCGGCGCGACCAGGCCCTCCTGGTCGGGGCGGACCCGCAGGGCGAGGGCGGCATCCACGTTCGCGGGGGTGACGGGGGCCAGGCTGAGTGTGGCGGGCATGATCGACATGGCGGGCAGCCTACGGAGCGCGGCCGCCCGCCGTCGCGTGCTTTTCCGCCGCCCGGCGGGCTGGCCGCCCGGCCGGGAGGTCGCTACTCGTCGGCCGGGAAGTCGGTGCCGCGGCCGACCTCCGCCCAGTCCTCGGCCTCCTGCCGCGCCGCTTCCAGGGTGCCGAGGACGCCGTCCACCGCGTCACTGCCGAGCGCCAGCCGCAGCGGGGTCCGCTCGGCGGCCAGCGCGGCCAGGATCGCCTCGGCGGCCCTCACCGGGTCCCCGGGCTGCTTTCCGTCGGTGTCCGGCAGCCCGGTGCGGACCGGGGAGACCACCGGCTCGTACGCCTCGATCGGGGCGGAGTGGGCGAGCGCGCCGCCGCCCGCGAAGCCGGTCCGGAACGCGCCGGGCTCGACGATCAGCACCTTGACCCCGAAGCCGGCCACCTCCTTGGCCAGCGCCTCGGACAGCCCCTCCAGGGCGAACTTGGTGGCCGAGTAGGCGCCCACCCCGGGGAAGCTGAAACGGCCGCCCATGCTGCTCATCTGCACCACAGCGCCCGAGCCCTGGGCCCGCAGGTGCGGCAGCACGGCCCGGGTGAGCGCGGCCGGGCCGAAGAAGTGCAGCTCCATCAGGTCCCGCAGCTCGCGGTCGGTGGTCTCCTCGACGGCGCCGATCAGTCCGCGCCCGGCGTTGTTCACCAGGACGTCGATCCGGCCGTGCCGCCGCACGGTCTCCTCGACCACGGCCGGGATCCGCTCCTGGTCGGTGACGTCCAGCTCGACCGGGAACAGCCGGTCGGGGTGCGCCGCGGCCAGTTCCGCCAGCGTCCCCGGGCGCCGGGCGGCGGCCACCACGGTGTCGCCGGCCGCCAGCGCGGCCTCGGCGATCGTCCGGCCGAAGCCGGAGTTGGCGCCGGTGACCAGCCAGACCCTGCCGGCGGGGTGCTGCTCGGAGGTGTTTCCCATGATCGTCGTTCTCCCGCAATCGTCATGCCTCGGCCACGAATTGACGATCATTTATGACACCGGCGCGGGTGCCGCGTCCAGGACGGTTCGACGCCGGACGACATACGGCCCCCGACCGCGGACGGGCGGTCGGGGGCCGTGGGTGCGCGTCGTCGCAGGTGGACGGACTACGGGAGGTTGCGGGCCATCACGATCCGCTGGACCTGGTTGGTGCCCTCGTAGATCTGCGTGATCTTCGCGTCCCGCATCATCCGCTCCACCGG
>NZ_JBVKDS010000032.1:0-32791 GCF_055633695.1 Kitasatospora sp. NPDC114501
CTTCGGGCCCGTTTCGGGCAGCAACGGCTCGACCAGGCACCACAGTTCGTCCGACACGACCCACGGACGGGACTCCCTCTTTCCCACGGACGGACTAACGAGCCGATCAACGGACAGTCACATGTCGCGGGACTTCTGTTAGTGCCCCTTAGGGCGTGCGGTGGTCTGCGGGTCGGCTCCCTTTCTGCCACCGAGCCTGCGCTCGGCGCAGTGGCCGCTGCCGAGTTGCGGGCAGTGGGAAGTCGACAGGTGTGACGTCCCACGCCCCGGGGCGTGTTGGCCGCACGCCGTTCGTCGGACCGGCTGTGCTTGGCCGTTGGTGCCGTTGGTGCCGTTGGTGCCGTTGGTGCCGTTGGTGCCGGTGGCGCCGGTGGGGTGGGGGTGCTGTGCGTGGGAAGTCGGCCGGGCCGACTTTCTGCGCGGGAGTAGGAGGTTAACTGATCATTTCAGAATGAGAGCTGGGCGGTCATTCGTCGTCGAGCCGCTGTAGAACCCGGGTGAAGTCGCCGTCGTCGAGCAGGCCGGCCAGCACCTGTGTCATGTTGCCGATGCCGGGATCCCGGACGATGAGGCCGTAGGAGCACCAGAAGTAGCGGCCGTCCAGGGCCTCGCCGGTGCGGGACCACCTGTCCATTATGCGTTCGACCTCGACGAGCGTGAACACGGTCGTGCTCCAACGTGAGCCGTCTGCTGTCAGCCTGACCTCGACGTCGACGTTGCAGACGCTGTCCAGGGGCTCGCCCGCGTTGGGCACGAACGACGCCTCGAACCGATCCGTTCGGACGCGGTAGAAGGGCCCGTCCCAACCCTGCTCTGCGGTCTCGCTCCCGGCGTTGGTCATTCGGGGAGTATGTCCGGCCGGCCCGCGCTGCTCAACTGGGTTATCTGGCAAGCTTCAGGCTCGTGATCGCGAAGCTTGCCCCGACGCGCTGTGGGATCGGATAGCCCCGCCGCTGCCGTCGCGGCCCCCGCGTCGGCACCGCCATCCGGGGCGACTTCCGGTGCCCGACCGGGTCGCGCTGGCCGGCATCGTCTACGTCCTGCGCAAGGTCGTCGCCTGGGGCGACGTGGAGTAATTGTCAAGACCTGTGGATTGGCTGCTCGTGATCGTGCTGCCGGGTCCAGGCCTCGCGTGTGATCGCGTACTCCACGTCGCCGTGCTCGGCCCCCTCGACGGGCTCTGGCCACTCCTCGAAGAAGGTGCGGATCAAGGACAGGCCTGCCTTCTCCATGACCCGCCGGGAGGCGGCGTTGACCGTCATCGTGGTGGCCACGATTCGGTCCGCCCCCAGCTCGGTGAACGCGTGACGGACCAATGCCTGCGCGCCTTCTGTGGCATAGCCTCGGCCCCAGACGGACGGAAGCATGCGGTAGCCGAGCTCGGTTCCGCCGTTCAGGCCGACACTCGTCGCAGGTCGCAGCGAGAGCCACCCCAGGAAACTCCCGGACGACTTCTCCGCTGCGACGAAGCAGCCTTGACCGCTTGGGAGTTCGTCGTACTCGGCCAGGATGCGCGGAAGCTGCTGCTCGACGACGACCCGGGGCATGGGGCGACCGTCATCGATGCGTCGCATGACGTCGGGGTGGCCGTGCAGGGCGGCCAGGTCATCGACGTCCGCCTCGGTGAAGCGGCGAAGCTTCATGCGCTGGGTTTCCAAGTAGGTTTCCACGGCGACCGATTCGAGCAGCGCGTGCGGCTCGCGGCAACCGATTTCCGCCCTGCCTGCCGCGCACCAGGCGACTGGTCATGCCGTGGCGGTCTGCGTGCGCTCGACGAGGACACCGTTCTCGAAGCGGGCGCCGGCGCGGGCCAGCGCGACCAGGTGGGCTGCGGTGATCGCGCGCCGGCGGGTCTGGGCGGACTCGACGAGTTTGAAGACCATTGCGAGTGCGGCGGCGGGGCTGCCCGCGCCGCGTGTGACCTTGGTGCGGAGCTTGACCGTGGAGAACGTCGACTCGATCGGGTTGGTAGTCCGCAGGTGGATCCAGTGCTCGGCAGGGAAGTCGTAGAACGCGAGCAGTTCCTCCCTGTCGTCGGTGATCTTCGCGACGGCCTTGGGGAACTTGGCGCCGTAGGTCTTCGCGAACGCGTCGACCGCCTTCTCGGCGTGGGCGCGGTCCTCGGCGTTGTAGATCTCCTGCATGGCCTTCGTTGCGTCCGGTTGTGCGGACTTCGGCAGGGCGTTCGTGACATTTCGGGCCTTGTGTACCCGACACCGCTGGTGACGGGCGGTGGGGAACACCTGCCGTAGTGCCTTCCACAGGCCCATCGCGCCGTCGCCGACGACCCGCTCGGGGTCGCGCATGCCGCGGCGCCGGCAGTCGCTCAACAGGTCGGCCCATGACTCGGTGGACTCCCGCAGACCCTCCGCGAGCGCGATCAGCTCCTTCGTGCCGTCCACGCGCACCCCGAGCAGGACCAGGACGCACGGGTGCGCCTGGCCGAGGCGGACCTTGGGGTACACGCCGTCGGCCCACCCGTAGACGAAGTCGCGGTCGGACAGGTCGCGGGCCTGGAAAGCGGAGTGGTCGTCGCTGCACTGCTTCGTCAGCCGGGTGACCGTGGCCGACGACAGCCCGGCTGCCGTGCCGAGGAACTGCTCCAGCGCGGGCACGAAGTCGCCGGACGACAGGCCGTGCAGGTAGAGCAGTGGAAGCACCTCGGAGGTCTTCGGCGACTTGCGGCACCATGGCGGGAGGATCTTCGAGGAGAACCGCTTGCGCTCGCCGGTGGTGTCGTCGATGCGCCGGTCGTTCACCCGCGGCGCGGTCACCTCGACCGGCCCGGCCGCGGTGGCCACCGTGCGGGGGCGGTGGTGGCCGTTGCGGACCACCAGGCGGCGCCCGTACTCGTCGCGCTCAGCGGCCAACTCGGCGATGTCCTGGTTGCCTTCCGCCTCCAGCGCGGCGGCGAGCATGCGCCGGGCGCCCTCGCGGACGATCTCGTCGATGAGGGAGCCGGACTCGGTGGAACCGTCGGCAGTGACTACGCTGAGCACTGGGCATGCCTTCCCGACCTGCGCTGCAACGCGGGCCTACTCGATGACCATCACAGGATCATTCGGGAAGGTACGCCCTCCGCATCCCTCCAGGGAGCGATCCACAGGTCTTGAGCATTGCTCGAAGGTAGTCGTGGGGAGGAATGGAACGCATGCTCGAAGTACCATCCCTGCAAGGTTCTCCGGCCGGTACTCCACAACCTCCGCAGTGGCGTGGTCGGACGGAAACATCCCTGTGGAGAAGTCAGAGGGCAGAGGGCGATGAGTGTGGCTGAGAGTTGGTCGCGTGTGATGAGTCTTCTGCGGGAGCACGCGCCGGCCGATCACGCGGAGCTGCCAGGGGCCGCTACGGAGCAGATGCTCGCGGCAGCCGAGGAACGGATGGGGATCTCCCTGCATGGGGACCTGCGGACCTGGCTGTCGCAGAACAATCTGGATCTGCCGGAGGAAGACGTCGACGACGACGTACTGTGCTGCGGCTTCGACGGGTTCCCCGACGAGGGAAGCTTCTTTCTGGGCATCCGGGCTATGGAGAGGCTCTACGCGAACCGCTCCACGTCCTGCGGATTCGACCCTTCGGACCAGCCGGACAATCCGTTCTGGCGTAACGAGTGGATCCCGTTCCTGTCGGACCAGGACGGCTGGATGGGAAAGTTCGTCGATGTGCGGGACGGACGCGTCGGCAGCTGGTTCGTGAGTCGCCCCACGGTCACGGGCGAGTACGAATCGATGGCCCAGTATTTCGACTCCGTAGCGGAGACGCTGACGAGGATCGCCGATGGAAGCTCCCCGGTCTGTCGGTTCACCGAAGGTCGACTTGCCTGGTCGTGAGACGGTTCCCAACCGGATGACGGCCATGACCCATCCGTCCTCACCCTGGATCGGCAATGAGATCCATCAGCGCTGACGTTCCAGGGTGAGGACGGCTGCGGCGATGACGGTCGTCCGGTTGGGACCGCAGCGGGCCCGGCGGAAGACCTGCCAGGACTTCAGCCGCGCGGTGCTTCGTTCGACCGGTGCTGGTGCCGCTGACAGGGCTCGGTCGATCGTCTGCTGGGTTGCGGTGAGGTCCTGGCCGGGAAGCCGTCTGACGGGCGTGGTCACCCAGGGGCCGGCTCCGATGTTGGCGCGGTCGGCGAGCACAGGGGCGCCCTGGCGTTCGCAGATCCGGATGATGCGGTGGGTGCGGGCCGCGGTCAGGTCGTGGGTGCGGCCGGGCAGCGCGGGTGAGATCCACAGCAGCTTGCCGGTGGGATCGGCCCTGACCTGCACGTTCACGCCGTGACGGCGGTGCTTCCGGGAGAAGTCGCTCCGGCTGTCGCCGACACGGTCGCACTCGGCGAGCGTCCCGTCGAGCAGGACGTGATCAGGATCCGTCTCGCGTAGGACCCGTAGCAGACCGGGTGCCGGGCGGGACAGGTGATCGACGACGGCCGTCACGTAGGCGTGGGCGGTCCAGACGGATATGCCGAAGCCGGCGGCGATCTGTGCGAGCGTGTCGTGCCGGCGCAGGTAGACCAGCCGACGAGGGCACGCTGGTGGGGCGGGAGCTTGCAGCGTCGGTCACCCTCACGGGTGACGATGAGCATGGATACCCACTCGACCAGGGCGTGCGGCAGGTCGAGTGCAGCAGGATAGGGAACCAACGAGGCTCCTGCGCTGAAGAGTTGAGACCGAGCACCGCCCTCAACGGCACGGGAACCTCGTGCGTTGCGGGACGCTGGCCCGTCACCGGATCAGTGGCCACTCTGAAAGAGCTCAGTAAGTCCTCGTCGATGAGGCGGGGTTCGGCATGCGGTGGATCTGTTGTGGCGCCCGATCCCGGCAGACAAGCCGTCCCCCCCGGGGGGTGTCGCGTACGGCCCGTTGTGCTCGCCGCAGTGGCTGTTGTCGCGTGGTGGGGGAGTGGGGAGGCCGGGGGGCGACTTTTCCCTGCCCGGGGGGGTGGGTGTCGGGGGTGGGTGAGCAGCCGATGTGCGGCGGGACGTCGGGGCGGGCCGGCGTCCCATTGCATGTCGGCCGCAGGCCGTCGTTGGGCGGAGGAGGTCAGTCGGGCAGGCCGAACATGGTGCGGCTGGCGGGGGTCGGGCCGGTGGGAGCGGGTACCGGCGCCGGAACTGGCGGCGGATGCGCCGCTCCAGGTCCTCGGTGCGCCAGTCGTCGGGCTCGGCGCCCTCCAGCAGGACCGCGCCGCGGGCTGCGCGAGGCCCGGTGCGCGGCGACGAACGCCCCGTAGGACCAGCCCGCCGCCGGCGCCCGCTCGACGCCGCGGGCGGCTTCGAGGTGCGGGCGTGGGCGCGCTCGTCGTAGGTGAGGTGGCGAAAGCGCGGGCTGAGGTCGGCCAGGACCAGGCGCCGGTAGCCCTGGGTGGCGAACTGGCCGTTGAGGTGGACCACGGGCGGGCTGGGGCCGCCGGTGTCGGTGGCGGCCGGGGCGGTGTCGTCGACGGCCACCGCGCCACGCCAGGGTGCCGGGCCGTTCGTGGGGGTGGCGTGGGTGTTCACGGCGTCCCCCTGGATGCTGTCGGGCCCGGGGCCGGGGTCAGAGGCTGCGGGCGGTGATGTCGCCGCGGGAGGTGGTGGCGCGGATGTCGAGCACGGTGGTGCCGTCGTTGCGCAGGGCGTTGTCGACGCGGCCGTGGCCGGTGCCGGCGTCCAGGGCGGCCGAGACGCCGGCGCCGGCGGCGATGGTGATGCTCCCGGAGCGGGTGTCCAGCTCCACGGTGCCGCGCCGGGCGTCGGCGATGCGGATGTCGCCGCGGGTGGTGCTGATCCGGGCGGGGCCGGTGAGCCGGCCGACCTCCACGTCGCCGTCCACCGCGCTCAGGTGCAGGCTCGCGGCCTCGTCGATCTTGGTGCTGCGCCAGGCGCCGTCGAAGGCGACGTCGCCCAGGCGGCCGACGATGCGCAGTTCGGCGGCGGCGGCCCTGCCCCGGACGGTGGAGCCGGCCGGCAGCCGGACGGTGACCTCAAGGGAGCCGGTGGAGCCGGTGAGCCGGCCGCCGGTGGCGGCGGTGGCGATCCGCAGGACGCCGTCGGCGAATGAGACGGCGGTGCGCTCGGCGGCCTGGACGTCGCGGTTCTTGCCGGCCTCGGCGGGGTGGACCTCGACGGTGGTGTCGCCGCGCTCGGCGGCGATCAGCTGCACGCGTCCGCCGGGGATGTCCAGGACGACGGTGACCGGGGCGGGGGTGTCGAACTTCTGCACGGCGGCTCTCCTGTACGGGTGCGGGCTCGGCCCGGTTCCGGGCCTGCCCGTCGGTGTTTCCGACATGGGAAAAGCTACGTTGCTTTCAAAATCTCGGCAACTAGTCCGTTGCGTCAGATCGGCATCATCGCAGGTGCTTAGCGGGAAATCGTTGCAATGTCCTTGCCGATCAATGCAACGGCCGTCGTTGCGATCATTGCAATGGGTGGAGGGTGAACGCTAGGGTGGGCGCGACGGCCGGCAACCCCGGGCCCACCACCGCCGAGGAGGACACCATGCCGGGAGGCAGGCTCACCCAGCAGGAACGCCGGCAGATCGCGCTGGGGCTGGCCGACAGCCTCCCCTATGCCGAGATCGCCCGGCGCCTGGAACGCCCCACCTCCACCGTCACCCGCGAGGTGATGCGCAACGGCGGCCCCCACGCCTACCGCGCCGACCTGGCCCACCGCGCCACCGAACACCGCGCCCAGCGGCGCCGGCCCGCCGCCCCCGGCACCGCGCGCACCGGCCCGCAGCCCCACGGGCGCGACGGCGAGGCCGTCGCCGCGTACGAGGAACGGCTCACCACCGTCCTCATGGGCTCGGGCCTCAACCGGATGGGCGCCCGCGTCGTCACCTGCCTGACCACCACCGACGCGGGCAGCCTCACCGCCGCCGAACTCGCCCAGCGCCTCCAGGTCAGCCCCGCCTCCATCTCCAAGGCCATCGCCTTCCTGGAGAGCCAGAGCCTGGTGCGCCGGGAACGCGACGAACGCCGCCGCGACCGCTACATCGTCGACGAGGAGCTCTACTACCAGTCGGTCATCGCCAGCGCCCGCGCCAACGACCGCGTCGTCGAGGCCGCCCGCGAGGGCGTCGCCGTCCTCGGCCCTGACACCCCCGCCGCCGCCCGCCTGGAGAACATCGCCCGCTTCCTCGACTTCATCAGCGAGAGCATCGTGCGCGCCGCCGAACAGGCCCGCGAGGTCCTCCACACCAAACCCGCCACGGCGGCCACGGACGACAGCCCGCGGTAGCCGGCGGGCCCGGCTTCCCGCGCCGCACCCGGGGCGGGCGGCGGCGCAGCGCGCGCCGGGGTGCGCGTCGCAGAGCGGGGAAGGCCTGCCCCCTCCAGGGAGCGGGCCTCCCGCTCGGCCCCGGCCCCGTCCCCGGCCCCGGCCCGCCCCGGCGCCGTCCCCGCCCCGGGGCCGGTCAGGGCGTCAGGACCAGGCGCCCGCGCAGCCGGCCGGCCTCCAGGCGGTGGTGGGCCCGGGCGGCGTGGTGCAGGGGGAGGGTGTCGGCCACCCGCAGGGTGAGGCGGCCGTCGGCGGCGAGGGCGGACAGGCGGGCCAGGGCCGGGCCGTCGGCGGTGATCCACACGGGGGCGACCCGGATGCCGCGCAGGGCCACCGGCGCGGCGCCGGCCGCGACCGCGACGAAGGCGCCGCGCCCGCGCACCGCGCCGAGCGCCCGCACACCGAGCAGCGCGGCGTCGATCGCGCCGTCGACCCCGCCGGGCACCGACTCCCGTACCGCGCGGGCCACATCGGGCTCGGTGCGCGGCACGAACCACTCGGCGCCCAGCTCCCGCACCAGGTGCTCGTCGCCCGGCCCGGCCAGGGCGACCACCCGCAGGCCGCGCAGGGCGGCCAGTTCGACGGCGAAGCCGCCGACGCCGCCCGCCGCGCCGGTGACCAGGACGGTGGAACCGGCCGGCAGGTCGAGCAGGTCCAGCGCCTGCAACGCGGTGAGGCCGCCCAGCGGCAGGGTCGCTGCCCGCTCCAGGCTCACCCCCGCCGGAGCGGGGGCCACGGCGCCCGCGTCCAGCACGACCTGCTCGGCGTAGGTGCCGAGATCGGTGTCCAGGAGGTCGCGCAGGCCCACCACCCGCTGACCGGGCACGAACCGTGTCACGCCGTCGCCGACGGCGTCCACCACCCCGGCCACGTCCCAGCCGATGCCGGTCACCGCCCGCGGCGCCATCAGCCCGGCCCCGGCGAGCACCCCCGAGCGGGTGACCACGTCCACCGGGTTGACCCCGGCCGCCGCCACCCGTACCCGTACCTGTCCGCGCCCCGGCCGCGGTAGGGCCACCTCCACCAGCTCCAGTGCTTCGGGACCGCCGAACTCCCGCACCACCACGGCACGCATCGACATCCACACCCTTTCATGATCCGGCAACTCCACCCAACGTAAGGAGAGTTACTCTCCTCGGGGAAGGACGCACCCGAAGGTGCGTACCGTACGGAAAGGAGAGCGCTCCGGTGCCGACCACGACCGCCGCCCAGCGCCGCGCCGCCGAGGCGGCCGACTACGACGCCTACCTCGCCCACTGCCCCGCCCGCCAACTCCTCGACCGGATCGGCGACAAGTGGGTCAGCCTCGCCGTCAACGCCCTCGCCGAGGGGCCGCTGCGCTACAGCGAGCTGCGCCGGCGCCTGGCCGGGGTCAGCGAGAAGATGCTCACCCAGACCCTGCGCGCCCTGGAACGCGACGGCCTGCTCGAGCGCACCGTCACCGCCGGGGTCCCGGCCCGCGTCGACTACGCGCTCACCGGCCTCGGGCGCGAACTGCTGCCGCTCATGCGCCAGATCAAGACCTGGGCGGAGTGCCACATGCCCCAGGTGCTGGCGGCCCGCGCCGCCTACGACGACGGACGGCGGACGCCGCACTGACACCGGGGCGGAGGGGGGAACGGTTCGGGGCGCAACCTTCGCCCGGGGCGGCTCATTGGGCCGGGCAGGTCGAACCGACCGGCCGGGGGCGGGAGCGCGCCCCCGGCCCCGACGAGCCCCGTGCCCGACGACCCGAGCGAGGCCGCAGGCGCTGCCGGCCCCGACGCCGGGGCGGAGCGGGTGGCCTACCTCTACGGCACCTGCACCGACGCCGTCCACACCGGCACCGACGACCCGGGCGGCCGGCTGCGCGCCCGGGACGTGCGCACCCCCTGGGAGGTGCGCCACCATGACGCGGGCGCCGGGCCCCTGTTCACCACGGCCGCCTTCACCCGGGGCACCGGCCCTGACGCCGGGGCGGACCGGGCCGGCGGTGTGAAGCGTCCTGGACGCCGAGCTGGTCTCGCATCTCGCGTACGCGCCGGCGGCTCGGCGGGCCCCGCTGTCCGGGTCCGCCCGTCCCCGGGGTCAGGCCAGGGCGGCGGCCAGGCGCTGGGGCAAGGTGGCGTACGGGCGGCAGTCGACCACGGGCAGCGCGTGGGCGCGGGCCTGGCCGGCGAGCCAGGCGCTGTAGCGGGCGCTGACGGCGGCGCGCGCGGGCTGCGGGCCCGACTCCGGCTCCCGGTCGGCGTAGTTGGCGCCGATGCGCAGCGGGTCGTGCTCGTGCAGGAAGACCGCGCGCACGCGCCGGCCGCGCCCGGCGGCCTCGGCGCCGGCGCGGGCGGCAGCGGCCGGGGTGAGGTAGTCGCCTTCCACGATCGCGGGAACGTCCACGGTGAGCCGGTTGCGCACGACGCCGAGCAGCGCGTCGTCCAGGGCGCGGGCGGTGGCGATCTGGAGTTCCAGGACGCGGTCGGCGCTCAGCGCGTCGGGGTCGGGCTCGGTGGTGAAGTGGTGCAGGCCGGGGTGGCCGGCGGGGGTGGTGGCGGCCTGCAGGGCGGCCACGACGTCGTCGAACTCGACCACGAACGCGCCGTGCTCGGCGCTCAGGTGGGCGGCGGCGCGGCTCTTGCCGAGGCCGGAGGCGCCGCCGATCAGCAGGACGTCCCACGGGCATTGGTCGGTATGCATACCGGCACGGTAGACCGTCCGGGGTGCGGGCGGGCCTGCGGGGTGGGGGAGGCGGGCCGCTGTGGACGCCCGCCGGCCCGCTCCCCGCTGCCCGGTCTCACCCGGCGGTGCCCCCGGCTGCGTCCGCGGCGGTGTCCGCAGTGCCGTCCAGGCGGTGAGCAGGCCCTGCGGGGCGGCGGCCTCCTCGGCACTCAGGTGGGCCAGCAGGCGGTGCTCGTCGCGCATGTGGGCGGTGAACGCCTCGTCGATCGGGCGCAGCCCGGCGCCGGTGAGGGCGACCACGCGCCCGCGCCGGTCGTCCACGGCCGGGCGGCGGGTGACCAGCCAGGCGCGCTCCAGGCGGTCGATCCGCTTGGTCATCGCCCGGGTGGTCACCATGGTGTGCGCGGCCAGCTCACCGGGCGCCCGCTCGTACGGGGCGCAGGCGCGGCGCAGCGAGCACGTCGAATTCGCCCTCGCCCAGGCCGTAGCGCCGGTAGACCAGGGCCAGTTCGGCGCTCAGGCGGGCGGCCAGCCGGTGCAGGCGCCCGATGACGGCCTGCGGCGAGACGTCGAGGTCGGGGTCACCCACGCCCACCTGCCCGCCGGCCGCCCGCCGGCACGAGGCCGCCGACCCGCTGGCCGCCACCGCCTGGCAGCCGGCCGCCGGCGCCCTGGTGCCGGCGCCCCTCGCCGGCGCCGTCGAGGGCTTGCCCCCGCCCGTGGACGCCCCCACCGCGCTCGCCTTCGGCTACACCGCCGTGGTTGCCACCGCACTCGCCTTCGCCTGCTGGTTCGCCGGACTGCGCCACCTGCCGGCCGGCACGGTCGGCCTGCTCGGACTGCTCGACCCGCTCACCGGGGTGCTGGTGGGCACCGCACCGGACGGCGACCCCTTCGGCGCGCGCCAGGGCCTCGGCCTGGCCCTGGCGCGCGCCGGGATCCTGCTCGGAGGCCCGCGCGCCCGCCCGGGGCGCCCCGCCGACGGGCCCCGCACCGAAACCCCCTTGCCCACCGGCCCCCGCACATGATCGGATGGCACCCAGCATCGCGTGCCGGTGACGGACTGCGTCAGGCATGGAGGTGCGCGACCGAAGGGACCGCCCCCGTGGCCTCCCCCTCCCCCTCCCACGGCCGTACGGCCGCTCTCAGCCTGCAACTCTCCAGCGCGCACCAGGACCTGCGCCGCCGCCTCGCCGACCTGCGCGCCGGCCTCGGCCGCTCCCGCCCCGAAGGCGACGGCCAACTCCTCACCCACTGCCTGGCCTTCTGCGCCGCCCTGACCAACCACCACCAGGGCGAGGACACCGGCCTGTTCGCCCAACTCCTGCGCGAACGCCCCGACCTGGCCCCGACCATCGACAAACTCGTCGAGGACCACGGCCTCATCACCCACATCCTCGCCCGGGTGCGCCACCTCGCCGACCAGGCCGCCACCACCCCCGGCGCCGACCTGGAGGCGATCGGCGGCGAACTCGACGGCCTCGCCGCCATCATGGACTCCCACTTCGGCTACGAGGAACGGGCCATCGGAGCCGCCCTGGACGCCGGAGTGAACGACGACGGCTGGTCCGAACCCGTGCTGCGCTTCACGAAGCCGGGCATAGCGGCCCCGTAGCACCCGCCGTCGCCGTCGAATCCGTCCGGTAGACCCGTCGCCCCGCCAGGCCGGGCCTGCCTACACGCGCTACACGGCCGTGACCCGACGCGTGGCCCGACGCGACGAACGTGACGACCGCGACGAACGTGACGAACGTGACGAACGAACGAGGGAAGGGGGGCGGCGGCCATGCCGGAGCAGAGCGCCGCCGCCCCCTCTCCCGCGTCGCGGTACGAGGTGATCCTGGTGTCCCGGTCCTCCCGGTGCCCGCTGCGCGGCCGGCACCGCAGCGGTGCCGCCACCGCGTGACAACCCGTTCCGTGAGGGTCTGTCCACGCAAGCCGGTCCGACCGGCCGCCGGCACCGCCCGATCGCGCGCCCCCCGAACATGACCGCCCCGAAAGGCATCCGGGCCATGCGCACCCACACCACCACCGCCACCGCGACCGCCGCGACCACCTCCGCCGCCGTGACCGCCGGCATCGGCGCCGTCCGCAACCTCGGCATCCTCGCCCACGTCGACGCCGGCAAGACCACCGTCACCGAGCGGATCCTCTGCCTCACCGGCCTCACCCACCGGCGCCGCGAGGTCCACGACGGCACCACCGTCACCGACTGCCGCCCCCAGGAACGCGAACGCGGCATCACCCTCTTCGCCGCCGCCGTCAGCTGCCACTGGGCCGGGCACCGGATCAACCTCGTCGACACCCCCGGCCACATCGACTTCGCCGGCGAGGTCGAGCGCTCCCTGCGCGTCCTGGACGGCGCCATCGCCGTGTTCGACGCGGTCGCCGGCGTGGAGCCGCAGAGCGAGTCGGTGTGGCGCCAGGCCGACCGCCACGGCGTGCCGCGCCTCGCCTTCGTCAACAAACTCGACCGCGCCGGCGCCGACCTGGACACCGCCGTCGCCGACATCCGCCGTCGCCTGCACCCGCACCCCGTCCCCGTCCAACTGCCCATCGGCACCGAGGAGTCGTTCACCGGCGTCGTCGACCTCGTCCACCTGCGCGCCCTCACCTGGCACGACGACGGCACCCCGCACCAGGGCCCGGTCCCCGCCCACCTCCAGGGCGCCACGGCCCGGCGCCGCCGCGCCCTGGAGGAGGCGGTGGCCGAACTCCACCCCGCGGCCCTGGAGGAGTACTGCGCCACTGCCGCCCTCACCACCGCCACCCTCACCACCGCCCTGCGCGACCTCACCCGCACCGGCGAGGCCGTCGTGGTGCTGTGCGGCTCCGCCTACCGCAACCGCGGCATCGAACCGCTCCTGGACGCCGCCGTCGCCTACCTGCCCTCCCCCCTCGACGTCCCGCCCACCTACTGCGCCGACCGCACCCAGCACCGCGAGGCCGACCCCGAACAGCCCCTGGCCGCCCTGGCGTTCAAGGTCACCGCCGCCCCCACCGGACGCCTGACCCACCTGCGCCTGTACGCCGGCACCCTGCGCACGGGGGACACCGTGCTCGACACCACCACCGGCCGCCGCGAACGCGTCGCCCGCATCCTCACCCTCCACCACGCCGAGACCGACCACGCCGTGGCCGGCGACATCGTCGCCGTCGCCGGCCCCGACCACACCCGCGTCGGCGCCACCCTGTGCGACATCGGGCACCCCATCGCCTTGGAGGCACCCGTGAGCGCCGAACCCGTCGTCACCGTCGCCGTCGAGGCCCGCCGCAGCGCCGACACCGACAAGCTCGCCGCCGCCCTCGCCCGCCTCGCCGAGGAGGACCCCTCGCTGCGTGTGGCCACTGATCCCGAGACCGGCCGGCACACCCTGTCCGGTCTGGGTGAACTGCACCTGGACGTCGCGGTGGAGAAGGTCCGGCGTGACAGCGGCGTCGAGGCGGTGGCCGGCCGCCCGCGCGTCGCGCTGCGCGAGGCCCTCGTCGAGGGCGTCACCGGTTTCGTCCACCGCCACACCGAACAGGACGGCGGCGCCGGCCGGTTCGTCCGCCTCGTCCTCGACGTCCATCCCCTGCCGGCCGGCGCCGAGGAGGGCTTCACCTTCACCTCCACCGTCACCGGCGGCCGCCTGCCGCGCGAGTACGTCCAGGCCGTCGAGGCCGGCTGCCGCGACGCACTGACCCAGGGCCCGCTCGCCGGACACCCCGTCACCGGCGTCGCCGTCACCCTCACCGACGGCGCCACCCACCCCGACGGCTCCTCCGAAGCCGCCTTCCGCACCTCCGCCCGCCTCGGCCTGCGCGAAGCCCTGCGGGCCTCACGGACGCACCTGCTGGAACCGCTCGCCGAGGTGGACGCCACCGTGCCCCAGGACGCGCTCGGCACCGTCCTGGGCGACCTCGCCGCCCGCCGCGGCCACGTCCGGGCCACCGAACCCGGCCCCGGCGCCACCACCAAGGTCACCGCCCTGGTGCCGCTCGCCGAACTCTTCGGCTTCGCCACCCGCCTGCGCAGCCGCACCCAGGGCCGCGGCACCTTCACCACCCGCCCGGCCGGCTACGCCCCCGCCCCCACCCCGGCCGGCTGAACCCGCCGCCCGGCCCCGGCCCCCGGCCCGGCTGCGCCGTGGTCCGGGGCCGGGGCCCGTAGGCTGGGCCACCGGCGGTACAGACCGTCACCAGTAGGGCCGAACACGACGGAAACGGGCAGGCAGCGGCACATGCAGTTCGACGACCAGGGCGACCTCGACACCTCGCAAGTGGACGACCGGCGCGGTATCCCGGGCGGGAAGGTCGCGATCGGGGGCGGGGCCGTGGGCCTGCTCGCCGTGCTGTTCGCGGTCATCCTCGGGGTCGACCCGCAACTGCTCGGCCTGTCCTCCGACACCGGCTCCTCCTCCGGCTCGGCCACGGCGCGTACCGCCGGCGAGGTGCAGCAGGCCTGCCGCAGCGGCGCCGACGCCAACAAGCGCCAGGACTGCCGGATCGTGGCCGTCACCAACAGCCTCCAGGAGTTCTGGCGCACCGAGCTGCCGCGCCGTACCGGCCTGCCCTACAAGGGCGCCGAGACGGTGCTGTTCACCGGCCGGGTCTCCACCGCCTGCGGGGCGGCGACCTCGGCGGTGGGCCCCTTCTACTGCCCCGGCGACCGGAAGGCCTACGTCGACCTCGGCTTCTTCGACGAGCTGTCCGCCCGCTTTGGCGCCAAGGGCGGCCCGTTCGCCGAGTCCTACGTCGTCGCCCACGAGTACGGCCACCACGTCCAGACCCTCACCGGCGCCATGCAGAAGGCCGGCGCCGACCGCCAGGGCGCCACCAGCGGCGCGGTGCGCCTGGAACTGCAGGCCGACTGCTATGCCGGGGTGTGGGCGCACCACGCGACCACCACCCCGCAGGCCTCCACCGGCCGCCCGCTGATCGCCTCGCTCACCGACCAGGACATCGCCCAGGGCCTGGACGCCGCCGCCGCCGTCGGCGACGACCGCATCCAGCAGCAGGCCACCGGCCGGATCAACCCCGAGGCCTGGACCCACGGCTCCGCCGCGCAGCGCCAGGCCTGGTTCACCACCGGCTACCGCACCGGCGACGTCGCCCAGTGCGACACCTTCTCCGCCGCGAAACTCTAGAGCCCGCCCCTGGACCCGCTGCCACGTGCGCCTGCCGTCATGAGGGGCTGGGGGTACGGGCGGGGGCCGGCTCCACGCTCAGGCCCTTGCGGGTGCGCTGGAGCAACTGGACCAACAGTCCCTCCGCCGGGCGCCGCTGGGCCAGCAGCCGGTTGCAGTGCAGGTGGACGTAACTGCCCAGCAGCCGCTCGCGGTCGGTGGACAGGCGCCCGGCGGCCTCCAGCGCGTCCAGCCGCTCCACCGCGCCGGCGAGCGCGTCGCGGCGCTGCGCCAGGATCTCCCCAACCGCGGCGCCCAGCAGGTCCGGTCCCCGCTCGGTACCGAGCAGCTCGCGCAGACGCCGCTGGCGCACCCGGTAGTCCTCGCCGGCCTGGCGGCGCACGGAGTCGTGGAACTGGCGGGCCTGGTCGGTGTACCAGTGCAGGCGCTGCCCGGCGTCCAGGCCGAGGCCGGCCAGCAGGTCGTCGGTGCTCACGGCGGCCAGCTCGGTCAGATCCCCGTCCCCAGGGAAGCCGGGGGAGGCGGGGGAGCCGGGGGCGGCGGGGGAGCCGGGGCCTTGCGCCGCGGCCTCGGCGAGCAGCCGCAGCACGGCCCGGCTGTCGGCGCAGAACACCTCCTCGCTGACGTCGGTCCCCTGCGAACCGCCGTAGCGCTCGAGTTCGCGCTCGTAGGTGTCGACGACCAGCCGGGAGATCAGGCCCTGGTCGGTGAGTTCGGCGGCCAGCCGGGCGACCTCCGGCAGCAGGTACCGGCTCAGGGCCTCCTGCTCGCCCTGGAACCGCAGGCGCAGGTGCGGGTCGGGGTCGGCGTACCGGATGAAGAACCACTGCCGCGCCAGCCCCGAGACCTCCGCCATCTCGCACAGCCGCCGCAACGGCCCGGCCAGCAGGGCGTCCTCCTGGTCGCGTTCGCCGTAGAACTTGGCGAACAGCCAGTCGCTGCCCGGCAGGCGCACCCGGTCCCGGACCGGGACCGCACGGCCCTCGCCGCGCACCGCCACCGCCACCGGTGCGGGCGCGGGGGCGGGCTGCGCCGGCGCGGGTCGCGGGCGCAGCACGAGCGGGACGACGAGTTCGCTCATGAACACGCCGTCCGTGCCGGGCACCCACGCGTCGGCGGTGTCGGGCAGCGCCTCCTGGAGCAGGAGTACGGCGCCGCGGCTGTTGCGAGCCTCGGCACGCAACTGCTCCACCTGGACGATGTCGTCGAGGTCGAGCAGCAGCCGGTTGTCGGCCATGGTCAGGTACAGGCGCGCCGGGACGTTCCACTCGGCGCGCCAGGCGGCCACCCGGGCGGCGAAGGCCCGGCCCCCGCGGGCCCCGCCGCCGGCGGTGTCGTCGTCGGCGGTGGGGCGCAGCAGCCACCGCGCGGGGGCGAGGACGGTGCGCCCGCACTGCACCCTGGGCAGGAACGGGAAGCCGGCCGCCGGGCCCCAGTCGAAGGGCGCGAACTCGGGTGAGCCGTCGCGGGCCACCTCGTCCAGGAACCGGCACACCGCGGGCGCCTGGTGGGGGTTGAGCATGTGGCGCGCGGTCGGGCGCAGTTCGGCGTCCAGGCGCCGCGAGCGCAGCCGGTAGCGGTCGTGGTGGAGGCTCACCAGGATGTCGTCCAGCGGTACGACGCGCTCGGCGCTGACCCCGGCGGGCACGTCCAGGACGATCTCGTGCCCGGCCACGGCGGGGCGCACGACCACGTTCGCCATCCGGTGGTTGGCGGGCAGGTAGACGACCTCGGCGGGCAGCGCGGCGCCGGGGCGGGCCCGGTCCTCGGCCTCGCCCAGGGCGCGCAGGGCCGCCGGGCCCTGGGGTGCGAGGAGGTCGGCGAAGCGCCCGAGTGAGCGGCCGGCACTGCTGGCGCCCAGGTTGGGGCCGACGACCAGCAGGAAGTCCCCGCGGTCCACGGCCCGGCGGGAGGCGGCGGCGACGAAGGCGGACAGCTCCAGCGACAGCGGCGCGCACGCCGGCGCGGTTGTGGGGTCGAGGGTCTGGAGGTCGGTGAGCAGGGCGTCGGTCAGCTCGACCACGCGCCGCCCGTCCCGCAGAGCCCCCAGGGCCAGATCGGTGAGCGTGTCCGCGCGTCGGGCGGCCGCCTCGGGCGCCGGCGCGGGGCGGGGGCCGTGCGCGTGGGACAGCGGGCCGATCCCGGTGCGTTCGTCCAGCAGCTCCAGCAGGGGCACCTGCCGGTCCTCGCCGTAGCGCTGGGCGAACGCGGCGCGGTGGGCGGCCAGTTCGGGCCCGCCCAGCGGCTGCGGCGACAGGCGCAGGAGCAGTTCCACCGCCCGGGCGCACTCCTCGCCGACACCGGCGGCCAGCCACTCGCCGCCCACCGGCCGCGCCATGTCGCTCTGCAGGGCCGGCCCGTGCGCCGGGTGCACGGCCTCGGCGCGCCTGGCGACGGCACGCACCCGCTTGGGCGCCTCCTCCGCCGGGGCGCCGTCGAGGTCGGCCGTCTCGGCGAGCAGGCCCCCGAGCGCGGCGGCGGTGGAGGCGCAGGACGGGCGCCCGGCCAGGCGGCCGCGCAGCTCCTCGGCCGGGTCGGCGCAGGTGAGCGCGGCCCGCAGGTCGGTGACCAGCAGTCGCTGGCGCCACAGGCCGTCCAGCAGCCGCTCCACCTGCTCGGCGCTGCCGCCCGTGTGCTCCAGCAGGTGCCGGCGCAGCACCTCGTACGGGACGGGTTGACGGGCGGCGCGCAGCGCCTCGCGGACGGCGGCGGTCAGGCGCACCGAGCCGCTGCTGCCGGGGGCGGCGCCGTCGGCCAGGGTGAGCCGGCCGTGGCGTTCGACGGCGAGGGCGGCGGCCGTCCACCGGCTGTCGGCGCGGGCGGCCGGGTCCTCGTCCAGGGCCAGGCACAGCTCGGTCAGCCAGCCCATGTCGGGGCGGGTGCGCAGGCGGTCGGCGTCGTTGCGCACCGACAGCGTGGTGCGCTCGCCCCAGCTCGCGAGGGACACGGCGGCGAACGCCCCGTACGGGGTGGGCCGGGTGCTCATCCGGATCAGGTAGCGGGCCAGTTTCAGCTCGGCCCGCGCGGCGTCGCGCGCGCTCGCCCCGGGGCGCTGCAGGGCGTCGAGCAGGTCGGGGCTGCCCACGGCCAGGGCCCGGCGCACGCGCGGGTCGCCGAGCGCGGCGCGCGGATCGCCCGTGGCGGCGGCGCCCGGCCCGCGGGCCGGCAGCAGGGGGGTGCGCACGATCAGCCAGGGCGCCGGTTCGTACAGCGGGCCACGCCCGCGCCCGCGGCGTCGCGGCGCCGTCGCCTCGGGCGCCGGAGCCGGAGCGGGGTTCGGGGCGGGGCCCGGCGCGGGCGGGTTCGGGTCCGGGTTCGTCATGACAGCGCCACCGCGCGGTCCCACACCGGTTCCCGGTCGGTGGCGGCCGCCAGCAGGACGAGGGCGACCCCGCCCGCCCCGTCGAGGAAGCCGGGCTGGTCGACCGGGTTGCCCGCCGGCTCCACCGCCGCGACCCCCATCGGCCGCGCCGGATCGACGTGCGCCAGGACCTGCTCGGTGAGATCGGCGGCGGCCTGCGTGAACACGGGCAGCCCGGTGTCGTGGGCGAAGCGCAGCGTCACCTGCAGGAGACCCGCGACGCCGTGGCAGAACGTCGGGGAGTCGATCCGGCGCTCGGCGACGGGCCGGCGGTAGACCGCCTCCATCGCCCGCACCGCCGCCTGGCACAGCCCGTCGTCGCCCAGCGCGCTGCCCGCCAGCCACAGCGCCCTGGCGACCCCCGGGCTGCCGTAGCACCACGCACTGCGGGTGGCCAAGCCCGCCCGGCCCTCGCGCAGCCCCGGCCCGCCGTCGACCAGCGGCACGACCGCCGGCCAGTTCGGCCCGGCCGCGTCGTCCGCCCGGTGCGCCAGCAGCCACCGGGCCAGCGCGCGGACCGCCGCCTCCAGGCCCTCCACCCCGACACCCCCGCCCCCGTCCCCGGCGCCCCCGCCGTCCCGGTCCCCGACCCCGCCGCGCGCGGCCAGGGCCAGCAGCGCCAACGGACCCGGGATGCCGTGCGCCAGACCGCAGTTGAGGTTGCCGAGCGGATAGGCGCGGGCCTGCTCCTCGTCGTGCAGCAGCGCCGCCGGGGTGTACCAGGACGGCGGGCGCCCGTCGGGGCGGGCGAGGCCGACGAGCGCCCGCAGCACCGGCGCCAGCGCCGGGTGCGCGGGGCGGTGCGGCCCGGCGGGCAGCAGAGCGGCGGCGACGCCGCTGAGACCCGAGATGAGGTCGAACGCCGACACCGGCACGCCGCTGCGCCCGCGCAGGGCCGCGGCCCCGGACAGGCACGCCGCCGCGATCGGGGCGTCGAGCACCTGGCGCAGGCGCCGGTAGCCGCGCCCCTCGCCCAGGACGGCCGCGCAGAACGCGACCCCGCTCAGCCCGCCGAACAGGCTCGGCCCGGCGCCGCCGCGCTGCTCCAGCGCGGCCACCGCGCTCGCCAGGTGCGCGTGCCCGGTGCGCTCCCAGCCCTCGTCGGGAAAGCAGCGGTGCAGCTGGGCGCACAGCAGCGCCTGGCCGGTGTCGCCCTGGGCCAGCGACACCGGGTCCCAGTGCACCGAGCTGGGGAACGCGCTCTGCCGGGCGGCGAGTTCGACCGCCGCCCGGACCCGTGGGGGGCTGGTGGCCCGGTCGGCGATCAGCCGGGCGGCTTCCAGGGCGCGCCCCGCGGCCGCCGGGCCCAGCCGGGGCGTCCAGCCGCCGTCGCCCGCCGCTGTCGCCGCTGTCGTGGCCGTCGCTGTCGTGGCCGTTGCGGCCGAGGTGGGCGACGGCGTCGTGCCCGGTGTCGTCATCCCGGGCATCCGGGGGTCAGGCACACACGGGTGGGGAACCCGCCGGTGTCGGGTTCGCACACAGGGCACGCGGTCGCGTCGCAGGTCGCGCAGGTGAAGCAGGTGTCGCAGGTCACGCAGGTGACGCAGGTCTGTCCGCCGCGGGTGAAGCAGCCCTGGCGGGTCTCGAACGGGCCGGCGCAGCGGATGAGGGGCATCGTGTCCTCCAGGCACGTGCGCGGCCTGCACAGGGTGTTGAGCTGGGTCGGACAGTCGAAGTCGGTGACGCAGGCGACGCGGGTGCGGAAGTCGGTGGCACAGCCGCCGAAGGTCCTCGGCAGGGTGCCCCCGGTCGGCAGGGTGTCCGGTCCCACCGGCAGCGCCTCCTGCGGGCGGCCCTGCCCCAGCCGCAGGTCCAGGTCGAACTCGTCCACAGGAGTGGCCGTCTCCACCCGGGTGAAGTGGACGGTGGCGTCGCGACGCAGGGTGACCGTGGTGGCGTCGTGTCCGACGAACGGCGGCCGGCCGCTTTCGACGGTCTCCGCCGACAGCACGTCCGCGGAGGCGAACTCGGCGTAGTAGTCGAGCTGCTTGTTGAAGTACAGGCGCCGGAACCCGGCGCGGTCGCTGTCGCCGAGCAGGCCGCTGAGCGTCAGCGTCCTGGCCGGGCGGTCGGAGGGATCGGCGAGGTTCCTCGCGACGAAGTCGTCCTGGGGGCGGTCGCCGATGCCGCCGGTCCCCTCGGGTTCGGAGTTCTTGCCGGCCATGTCAACCTCGGGTGCTACTGGTGGGTCCCGCTCTGCTACGGCGTCCTGGAACCACGTCCTGCTTTCCGTGACTCTGCGTCACCCTCCATCCTGTGCCTCCTCCCATTGTCGGTCGGCTCGCTCGGACCCGCACGGCCCGGCCGGCGGCGTCGTGCCGGGTGTCGTCACGGCCCGCATCGCGGGTTCGGCCCACAGGTGAACACGTGCGGGTTGCAGGTGTCGCAGGTGCGGCAGGTGGCCCCGTGGCAGGTGTCGCAGGTGGCGTTGTCGCAGGTGCGGCAGGTGTCACCGGGGCAGGTCTGGCACGTGGCGGCGAACTCGGTGCGGCAGGGATCGCCCGTGGCGAACCTCTGCGTGTCGCCGGGCCCACCGGGGACGGTGGGGAAGGTGCCGCACGCCGGGCCCGCGGTGCAGCGGAAGGTGTCGATGGTGCCGCACGCCACGCCGGCGGTGCACCGGCACGTGTTGTCGAAGGTCGCGCACGCCGGGCCCGCAGTGCAGCGGAAGGTGTCGATGGTGCCGCACGCCACGCCAACGGTGCACCGGCACGTGTTGTCGAAGGTCGCGCATCCCGCGTCCGCGGTGCACTGGCAGGTGTGCGGCCTGCAGCCGGTGTTGAATTCCGTCGGACAGCCGAAGTCGGTGACGCACAGCCGCTGGGTGCGACAGCCGTCGAAGGTCGGCCCCGGCCGGGTGGTGTCCGGGGCGGGGGCCGCCCCGGTCCGGCGCGGCTGCGCCAGGCGCAGGTCGAGGTCGAACTCGTCCAGGGGGGTGGCCTGCGTGACGTGGGTGAAGTGGACGGTGGCGTCGCGACGCAGGGTGACCGTGGTGGCGTCGTGTCCGACGAACGGCGGCCGGTCGGCGGCGACGGTGTCCGCCGACAGGACGTCGGCGGAGGCGAACTCGGCGTAGTAGTCGAGTTGTTTGTTGAAGTACAGGCGCCGGAACCCGGCGCGGTCGCTGTCGCCGAGCAGGCCGCTGAGCGTCAGCGTCCTGGCCGGGCGGTCGGAGGGATCGGCGAGGTTCCTCGTGACGAAGTCGTCCTGGGGGCGGTCGCCGATGCCGCCGGTCCCGTCGGGTTCAGGGTTCTTGCCGGCCATGTCAACCTCGGGTGCTACTGGAGCGGTTCCTGCTCCGTTGCCAGGGTGTGCGGGATGTCGTCAGAACCGGCACCGCGTGAACGGTCCGCAGGTGAACACGTGCGGGTTGCAGGTGTCGCAGGTGACGCAGGTGCCCCCGTGGCACGTGTCGCAGGTGTTCTCGCCGCAGGTGACGCAGGTGTTCTCGCGGCAGGTGACGCAGGTGGCCTCGCGGCAGGTGGCGCAGGTGAAGCAGGTGACGCAGGTGGCGGCCCGGTCGCAGGTGCGGCAGGTGGCCTCGACGCAGGTGACGCAGGTGTTCTCGCCGCAGGTGGCGCAGGTCTGCTGGAAGCAGGTGTCCTCGCAGGTGGCGCCCGCACAGGTGACGCACGTGGCGTTCTCGGTGGCAGCGCACGTGCGCGGTTTGCAGACGGTGAACGCCGTCGGACAGTCGACGTCGGTGGCGCAGGCGAACTCGGTGACGCAGTCGCCGAACGTCGGCCCGGGGCACTCGGCCTCCCAGGTCTGCGCCTCGAGGGGCTGCGGCGCGGGGGCGGCCCCGGTCCGGCGCGGCTGCGCCAGGCGCAGGTCGAGGTCGAACTCGTCCAGGGGGGTGGCCTGCGTGACGTGGGTGAAGTGGACGGTGGCGTCGCGACGCAGGGTGACCGTGGTGGCGTCGTGTCCGACGAACGGCGGCCGGTCGGCGGCGACGGTGTCCGCCGACAGGACGTCGGCGGAGGCGAACTCGGCGTAGTAGTCGAGCTGCTTGTTGAAGTACAGGCGCCGGAACCCGGCGCGGTCGCTGTCGCCGAGCAGGCCGCTGAGCGTCAGCGTCCTGGCCGGGCGGTCGGAGGGGTCGGCGAGGTTCCTCGTGACGAAGTCGTCCTGGGGGCGGTCGCCGATGCCGCCGGTCCCGTCGGGTTCGGAGTTCTTGCCGGCCATGTCAACCTCGGGTGCTACTGGAGCGGTCGCCGTCTGTTTGGCGTGTCGGCGACGGTTGCGCAGGGTAGGCGTCCGCGCGGTGCGCGCGCCCGGGTGCGCGTTCGCAGGGTCGCGCCGCACCGTCGACCTGTCAGTGCTCCTGCGGCATGCCGGAACTCACGAGGACACAGGCCGCGGGAGGGCGACCGCGGGCCGGTCGTGTCAACTCTGCGTCACTCTCGGTCCTGTTCTCTCTCCTCCCATTGTGGTCCCGGCCGCTCGTGCCCGCACGGCCCGGCGGGCAGGGCCCGGTCCCCGCCGCCTTCCCAGTCCCAGCCGGCGATCGCCTCGCGCAGCAGGCGGGCGGGGGCGGGCAGGCGCGCCCGCCCGTCCCAGAACAGGGTCAGGGAGCGCCGGCACTCGGGGCTGTCGACGTCGACCCACGCCAGCGGCACACGGGTGGAGGTGCGCCGGGCGATGGCGGGCACCAGGCCGACGCCCAGGCCCGCGCTGATCAGCTCGGCGATGGCGCCGGCCTCGTCGCTCTCGCAGACGATCCGCGGCACCAGGCCGTGGGCGGCGAACAGCCGGTCCAGCAGGCGGCGTTGCCAGTGCCCGGGGCTGGCCGCGATGAACGGCCGCTCGGCGAGCTCCTCGATGCCCACCGGGACGCCCGCCGTGGCGCGGCCGGCCAGCGGGTCGTCCACCGGGACGGCCAGCCCCACCTCCTCGTCCAGCAGCAGGAGCGACTCCAGGCCCTCGGCGGCCACCGGCTGGGAGGCCACGGCCAGCTCGATGTCCTGGGCCCGCAGCCGCCGGGCCATCTCCTGCGCGGACAGCTGGTGCAGCTCGACCTCCACCCCCGGGTGGCCGCGCTTGAACGCGGCCAGCGGCCCGCTGAAGGCCAGGAACGTCTCCGAGGCCATCCGCACCGTGCCCAGCCCCTGCCCGGCCGCCTCCGCCACCGCCCGTCGGCCCGCCTCCAGTTCGCCGAGGGAGCGCTCCACGTAGCCGCGGAACAGCCGCCCGGCGCCGTTCAGCCGCAGCCGCCCGCCCCGCTCGAACAGCGGGGTGCCCAGCTCCGCCTCCAGCCGGGCGATGGAGCGGCTCAACGACGGCTGGGCGACGCGCAGTTCCTCCGCCGCCCGGCTCAGGTGCTCCAGCCGCGCCACCGCCAGGAACTGCGTGAGCGTGTTCAGGTCCACCAGCGCCCCCATGCCTCCACGGTCATAACGCCATAGCAATACTGATCTTAGACAGGATAGCCACACGGGCATAGCGTCAGAGGCGGAGCCGCACACCGCCCGAACCGTGCGGCCCGATGTCAGCGTGAGGAAGGACGCCCATGGCCATCGCCGCCCAGAGGACCCCACCGGAGAGCGCGGCCCGGTCCGCCACGGGGGAGCGGACCGGGCCCGCCGGACGGACCCTGCGCGCCCTGGCCGCCGCCCACAGCGCCGCCGTCTTCGGCCAGCCCGTCTTCGCCGGCGTCTACCTCAGCGGCGACTACGACGCCCTGGGCTGGCACACCGTCGGCGCCAACGCCGCCACCTCCCTCGGCTACCTCCAGCTGATCGCCGCCCTCGTGTGCTGGATCCGGCTGCGCCGCTCCTGGCCGCTGGCCGCCACCCTCGCCGTGGTCGCGGCCGAGACCGTCCAGTACGTCGCCGGCATGGACGGCGCCCTGTGGCTGCACCTGCCGCTGGGGGTGGCGACGATCGCCGCCACCGTCGTCCTCACCATCGCCCTGTGGCGCACCCCGCTGCCCCCGCGCCGGCCCGCCCGCCGGGAGGACGACCGTGCCTGAGCCCCACGACCACCCCCGCCCGCCCGGACTGACCCGCCGTCAGGTCCTCGGCATCGGCGGTGCGTTCGGCCTGCTCACCACCGCCTCGCTCGCCACCGCCGCTGCCCTCGCCCGCCGCCCCGCCGCCACCGGCGCTCAGCTGCGCAGCACCGCCCCGCTGCCGCCGCCCTACCGGGTGCCGCTGCCGCTGCCCGCCGTCGCCAGGCCCGTGTCCACCGACGGCGGCACCGACCGCTACGAGATCGTCCAGCGCGAGACCACCGCCGAGATCCTGCCCGGCCTCACCACCCGGCTGTGGACCTACGGCGGCACCTTCCCCGGCCCCACCGTCGAGGCCCGCCGCGGACGGCCCGTCACCGTCACCCACCGCAACGAACTGCCGGTGCCCACCGTCGTCCACCTCCACGGCGGCCGCACCCCCGCCGACTCCGACGGCTACCCCACCGACCTCGTCCTGCCCGCCGCCTGGCCCCAGGCCCCCCACACCATGCCCGGCACGAGCGGCCACGCGGGCGGCCACGCCATGACCGATCCGCGCGCCGTCACCAGCCGCCTCAGGCGCGACTACACCTTCCCCCACGACCAGCGCCCCACCCTGCTCTGGTACCACGACCACCGCATGGACTTCACCGCCCCCGCCCTCTGGCGCGGCCTGGCGGGCCTGCACATCGTGCGCGACGACGCCGAGGACGCCCTCGGCCTGCCCGCCGGCCCCCGCGAGATCCCCCTGATGATCGCCGACCGCGCCTTCACCGCCGACGGATCCCTCGCCTACCCCTCCCTCGACCCCGGCCTGCGCGAACGCCCCGGTGTCACCGAACCCCACCTCGCCGGCGTCCTCGGCGACGTCATCCTCGTCAACGGCGCCCCCTGGCCCGTCCACGAGATTGACGCCGCCCGCCACCGCCTGCGCCTGCTCAACGCCTCCAACGCCCGCCACTACGAACTGGAGGCCCTCACCGAGGACGGCCGCCGCCTCGACCTCGTCCAGATCGGCGCCGACCAGGGCCTGCTCGCCGCCCCTGTCACCCACCGGAGCCTGCCGATCGCCCCCGCCGAACGCCACGACCTCGTCGTCGACTTCGCCGCCGCCCCCGTCGGCTCCCTGGTCCGCCTCGTCAACCGCCTCGGCGCCGGCCGCACCCGCGACGTCATGGCCTTCCGCATCGCCCGCCGCGCCGCCACCGACGACAGCCGCATCCCACCCGTCCTGTCCACCGACCTGCCCCACTGGCGCCGCGAAGACGCCGTGCGCACCCGCGACTTCGCCTTCCGCGCCGGCCGGATGAACGGCGGCCATGGCTGGCTCGTCGGTGGTCGTGCCTTCGATCCCGCCCGTACCGACGTCACCGTGCCCCTCGGTGACACTGAGATCTGGCGCCTGATCGCCGATGTCCACCACCCCGTCCACCTCCACTTGGTCGGCTTCCGTGTCCTCACCCGCGGCGGCAAACCCCCACTGCCGACCGACGCCGGCCTCAAGGACACCGTCTCGCTGCGCCCGGGGGAGTCGGCGGAGATCATCACCCGCTTCGACGGCTACCGCGGCCGCTACCTCTTCCACTGCCACAACGCCGAGCACGAGGACATGGGGATGATGGCCAATCTGGAAGTCGTGTGAGCCGGTTCGTCCCGGTCCGGGGTGAAGTGCCGGACCTTCACGGGTCTCCCATCAGATGATCACTCTGCTGCCGTGATTCCGACTCCCGCTGTACGGGGTGGTCCACTCCAATTCCCTTCGCACACCCCCGAGCTGCGAAAGGCCACCACCCCATGACCCGCCCCACTGCCGACCGGATGCTGCGCGAGGCCGCCGCCCGCCTGGACCGGCGCCGCTTCCTCACCGTCACCTCGGCCGCCGCCGCGCTCGCCTTCAGCGTCAACCTGCCCTCCGCGCACGCCGCCGACAACGAGATCGCCCCGCGCGCCATCGGCGACGACCCCTTCACCCTTGGCGTGGCCTCCGGGGACGCCACCTCCGAGGCCGTCGTCCTGTGGACCCGCCTGGCCCCGCGCCCGCTGGAACCCGGCGCCGGCCTGCCGCCCACCGGCTCCGTCACGGTCGGCTGGGAGATCGCGCGTGACGAGAGGTTCCGCCGTGTCGAACGCCGCGGCACCGCCCGCGCCCACGCCGAGTTCGGCTACGCCGTCCACGTGGACGCCGACGGCCTCGACGCCGGCCGCCAGTACTGGTACCGCTTCACCGTCGGCCCCTGGTCCAGCCCCGTCGGCCGCACCCGCACCACCCCGCCGCGCGGCAGGAAGCCCGACAGCGCCCGCATCGCCCTCGTCTCCTGCCAGGCCTACGAGGACGGCTACTTCACCGCCTACCGCCACCTCGCCGGCGAGGACGTCGAAGCCGTCTTCCACGTCGGCGACTACATCTACGAGTACGCCGTCGACGCCGCCGGCGGCGACCGCAAGTACACCGACCGCATCCTGGCCGCCCACTTCAACCACGAGACCACCACCCTCGAGGACTACCGGCTGCGCTATTCCCTCTACAAGAACGACCCCGACCTCCAGGCCGCGCACGCCGCCCACCCCTGGTACGTCACCTGGGACGACCACGAGGTCGAGAACAACTACGCCGCCGCCGTCCCCGAGAAGAACCAGGACCCGGCCCCCTTCGTCGCCCGCCGCGCCGCCGCCTACCGTGCCTACTGGGAGAACCAGCCTTTGCGCATGCCCCGGCCGCGCGGCACCGACCTCACCCTCTACCGGCGCGTCCACTTCGGGCGCCTCGCGCAGTTCGACATCCTCGACACCCGCCAGTACCGCGACGACCAGGCCAACGGCGACGGCTGGCAGTACCCCACCCCCGAGTCCGCCGCCACCGGGCGGACCCTGATGGGCGCCACCCAGGAACGCTGGTTCGCCGAGGGCCTGCGCCACTCGAAGGCCACCTGGAACGTCGTGCCCCAGCAGGTCGTCTTCTCCCGCCGCAAGAACACCACCGCCGAGCGCTCCAAGCTCTCCATGGACGCCTGGGACGGCTACCCCGCCGCCCGCGAGCGCTTCCTCGACGCCGTCGACCAGGCCGGTGTCGAGAACCTCGTCCTGCTCACCGGCGACGTGCACGTGGCCTACGCCCTGGACGTCAAGCGTGACTTCGACGACCCGAACTCCCGCACCGTGGGCGTGGAGTTCGTCGGCACCTCGATCAGCAGCGACGGCGACGGCGAACAGAAGCCGTCCAACTGGACCACCCTCATGGCGGCCAACCCGCACATGAAGTTCTACGACGGGCGCCGCGGCTACACCGTCCTCACCCTGGACCGCCACCGCGCCCGCGCCGACTACCGGGTGGTCTCCCACATCACCCGCCCCGGCGGCACCCTGTCCACCGCCGCCTCCTTCACCACCGAGGCCGGAAACCCGGGCGTCCGCCCCGCCTGACGCCCGCGCCGCGATCCACCCGTCCCCGCCGAACGGCCCCGGTCCCGCCGCCTTGAGGGAGGCGGCGGGACCGGGCGCTCAGGCGCCCCGGGCGATCCGGCCGGCGACGGCCGCGGCCTGCTGCGGGTGCGCCTCCAGCCACGCCCCCAGGTGTTCCCGGACGGCCTCGGCGACACAGGTGCGTACGGCGGGGTTGCCGAGCACGTCGTGGGTGGAGCCGAGGAACTCGGGGTCGTCGAGCTTCACCGACACCACCGCCGTCAGGCCCGCGCCGACCCGCCCGGCGGACAGGTCGGCGCTCAGGTCGGCGTTCGGTGCGGCGTGCGCCGTGGCGGCGGGCAGGAGCCGGCGGCGCGCGTAGGCGTCGACCGCGGCCGCCACCCCGTCGCGCAGGCCGTGTTCGTGGCCGCCGCCGCGGGGGGTGGGCCGGCTGTTGGCGAAGCCGCGCACCCGCTCCTGGCCGCTGCCGCGCCACCGCAGGGCCACCTCCACCGTCCCCGCCATCCGCGGGTCCTCGCCCTCGAAAGCGATGACGTCCGTGACGGCGGGAGCCTCGTGCGGGCCGTCGAGGAGGGCGACGAACTCCCGCAGCCCGCCGGAGAAGTGGAACCGGGCCGAGCGCACGTCGTCCGGGCGGCGCTCGTCGGTCAGCGAGACGTCCAGGTCACGGTTCAGCAGCGCCAGTTCACGGAACCGGTCCGCCAGCGCGTCGAACGGCAGCCGCGCGGTCCCGAAGATCTCGGTGTCGGGCCAGAAGGTGAGGACGGTCCCGCTGCCGGCCGCCGGCCCCGTCTCGGTGAGCGGGCCCAGCGCGACGCCGCGCGCGTACTCCTGCACCCGGCACACCCCCGCGCGCCGCACCTCGGCCGTCATCCGGCTCGACAGGGCGTTGACGACGAAGGGCCCCACGCCCACGTGGCCGAGCGTCACGTGGTGGCGGCCGCGGGGCCCCGCCCCGGAGCGCATCCGGGTCAGCAGGGCCTCCACGCCGGCCTCGCCCGGGCCGTCGTCGGCCACGCGCACCCCGCCGTCGGCCGTCAGGGTGACCTCGACGCGCCCGGCCCGGCCCGCCAGGACCTCGTTCACCGGCCGGTCGGCGACCTCGAACACCATGTGCCCCAGGCCGCGTTCACCGGTCGACCCGATGTACATCCCGGGCCGCTTGCGAACGGCCTCCCGCCCCTCCAGTACCTGGATGCGGGCGGCGGTGTACGGGTGGTTGTCCTGGCTCACGAGTTTCCCCTCCGAAGGTGGCCGGGCAGAGCCCCCACAGCCTAGGCGAATTTCCGCATAGCACCAGGTCAGACCCTGTTCGCCGAAGGCGTGGACGGCCGCGTGGGAGCCTGCCCGAAGGCGCCCGCCCCGGCAGTGCGGGGCCGGCGCCCGCGCGCGGCCGGGCCCCCGCCCAAGCCCCGCACGGGGCCGTTTCCCGCACCCCCGAGGGCCTCCGATCCCACTTTTCCCATCCGGCCCGCAGGGCCTGGAGCAGAAGCCGGGTCCGACCCCCGTGCCGTGGCCCGGTGGCTTGGTGGCCCGGGGGTGGCTGTCACGGATCGGGCCCCTGTCCGGTCGGTAGGTGTGTCAGGGCGGTGCACCTTGTGGCGTGCCGTCGATGCCATCGGTTGACGCTGGTCCAGAGGAGAACACCTATGAGCTGGGATACCACTGCCCGTCCCGTCGCGCTCGGGCGTGACGAACGTGTCCCGTCGCGCTACGTGTTGAAGGTCGGGGACATCGATGTGACGGTGATCAGTGATGGGGTGCTGCCGATCGCCCCTGTGACGATGGCGACCAACGCTCCCGTGGCCGATCTGAAGGCCTGGCTCGCCGACATGTTCCTGCCGCTGGAGTCGATCGACTGGCCGCTGAACGTGGCCGTGGTGCGCAGTGGTGGGCGCACTGTCCTTATCGATTCCGGTCTGGGCGCGGAGTTCCCGGGTTTCCCGCGGGCCGGGCGGCTCGCGATGCGGCTGGAGGCTGCTGGGATCGATCCGGTGTCGGTGACCGACGTGGTGCTCACCCATCTGCATATGGACCATATCGGCGGGTTGCTCGTGGAGGGGCTGAGGGGTCGGCTGCGTACCGATGTGCGGGTTCATCTGGCGGCTGCGGAGGCTGAGTTCTGGGCGGCGCCGGACTTTTCGCGTACCGACATGCCGGGGCCGGTGCCGCAGGTGCTGCGTGCGACCGCCTCGCGGTTCCTGGAGGTCTACCGCGGCCAGTTGCGGCCGTTCGAGGCGCAGTACGAGGTGGCGCCGGGGGTGGTGGTGCGCCGTACCGGCGGGCACACTCCCGGTCACAGTGTCGTCCATCTGGAGTCCGGTGGTGACCGGCTGACGTTCGCCGGCGACGCCGTGTTCCAGTGCGGGTTCGACAGGCCCGACTGGCACAACGGCTTCGACCACGACCCTGAGGAGTCGGCCCGTGTCCGGGTCCGGCTGCTGGAGGAGCTCGTGTCCAGCGGTGGGCGGTTGGTGGCGACGCACCTGCCGTTCCCGTCCGTCTGTCACGTGGCGGACGCCGGCAGTGGCACGTTCCGCTTCGTCCCGGTGGTCTGGGACTACTGACCGCCGCACCCCGGCGCTTCGACCATCGTGCGGGCCCACCACGAGTCGGCCGCACTGGCGGTCGCCGGGGAGACCCTGGACGCGCTCGAACAGGCCCTGACCGAGGGAAAAGGGGGTTCCGCTGCCGCAGCAGCGGGCCGTGCTGAGGGTGGTGCGAAGGCGGGACCGAACGACGAGCCGGAACCCGCGAAGGTTCGTGCCCAGGCACGGCGCCGGCGCGAGGCCCGGGCTGCGAAGGCCGAACTCGGCCGGTCCCGGGGTGGCCTGAGCAGCAAGGTTCATGCGGCTGCCGACTCCGCAGGCCTGCCACTGGCGTTCGTGCTGACCCCTGGCCAGGCGGCGGACTGCCACCAGTTCCGGGTCGTGTTGGAGGAGGTTCGGGTGCGCGGCCCGGTCGGCCGGGCCGCGCACCCGGCCGAACGCCGTCGCCGCCGATAAGGCCTACTCGTCGAAGGCCAACCGTGCCTACCTGCGCAGACGCGGGATCACCGCGGTGATCCCGGAGAAGACGGACCAGGCGGCCAACCGCAGACGCAAGGGCTCCTGCGGCGGCCGGCCGGTCACTTCGATCCCGGCCGCTACAAGCGGCGCAACCACGTCGAACGGTGCTCCAGAAGATCAAGACCTGGCGAGGCCTGGCGACCCGGTACGACAAGAGCCCGGAAAGCTACACGGCAGGCCTGCACCTTCGCGGATCGATCATGTGGTTGAAGTCCCTGACCTCAACCACATGAGCGGAACTTTAAACAGCCCCTGGGGGAGGGTGCGAGCTGCGCCGGTGGCCGCCTGGCCGGGGGCCGCATGGGTGGCACCCCACGGCGTCGCGAGCCGTGGGGTGTCCGTGGGCGTGGGTGACGATGGCGGTGGTCCAGGTGTGCGGGTAGCGGACGACGTGGTGGGCGATCCGGCCGACACCGGGGATGTCGACGTCGTCCAGCCAGACCTCGGCCCACGGGCTCCCGAACACCTGCCGAGGCCCGAACGCCTGCCACTTCACCGGCAGCCCCCTCCCACCCCGCACCGTTGCGCCCCCGACTCTTCCCCACGCGCGCTGACGGGGCCGGACGGCTACGGGAGCAGGCGCGGGCGGAGCACGACGACGCCCAGCTGCCCCTTTCTCGGGAGGGCACGGGCCCCGGCGGCCGGACGGGGCGAACCCGCCCCCTCCCTCGCCCGCTGCGGCGTCCCAACCGCCGCGCACAGGAAGTCGATTGCGCCGACTTCCGTGCGGGTGGCGTCGCCCTGGCAGCGTCACCTGGCCTTCGGGTCCGGCTGCTTCGTGCACAGGAAGTCGATTGCGCCGACTTCTCGCGCGTCCCGGTGGTGGTCGGGTGGTTGAGGGTCTCCCGGCCACCCTGTGCGGGAGGCCGGCCCTGTCGGCGTTCCACGTGGGCGGTCACGTCACCTCGCCTTCGGGGTTGGGTGCGTTGTGCGTGGGAAGTCGATTGCGCCGACTTCCTGCGCGTGGGGGTGGTTGGCTGCCTGGTGCCTGGCGCCCGGCCGTCCTGTGGGGAGGTCGGTGGTTCCGGCTTTGCGTGCGGGTGGCGCCACCTCGCCTTCGAGGTGGGCTGTTTCGTGCGCGAGAAGTCGACTCCGCCGACTTCTCGCGCACGCCGGTGGTGGTCGGGTGGTTGAGGGTCTCCCGGCCACCCTGTGCGGGAGGCCGGCCCTGTCGGCTTTGCCCGTGGGCGGCCACGCCACCTCGCGTTCGGGGCCGGGCCTTTCGCGGCGTGAGAAGTCGATCCCGCCGACTTCTCGTGCGGGCCGGTGGTGGGTTGGGGTGAGGCCGGCGTCCTGTGCAGGACGTCGGCTCTGCCGACTTTCCGCGCACGCCGGTGGTGGTCGGGTCTGGGGGCTGGACCGTCCTGTGGGGAGGTTGGTCGTGTCGGCCCTGCATGTGGGCTGCGCCGCTCCGGCCGTGCCGTCTGTGTGTGGGAAGTCGGCTGTTTCGTGTGTGGGAAGTCGACACCGCCGACTTCTCGCGCGGGCCGGTGGTGGGTTCGGCTGCCCCGCGTAGGAAGTCGGCTCTGCCGACTTCCGTGCGGGTGGCGTCGCCCTGGCTGTGTCACCTGGCCTTGGGGGCCGGCTGTTTCGTGCGTGGGAAGTCGGCTGCGCCGACTTCCTGTGCGTGCCGGGGGGCGGGGGGCGGGTTGTTCTGTGGGGGAGGTCGGCTGTGGTGGCTCTGGGCGTGGGTGGCTGGGCCGACGTGTCTTCGGGGCCTGGTGTTTTGGGCGCGGGAAGAGCGAGCTCACGCGCCGCGGCCTCGTCCGGCACCGCCTCGGGCTGCTCACCGCGTATCTGATGTTCCGTCACATCACAGTCGGGGGCAGGATTCTCGGTTCCGGTCCGGACGGCTACGGGAGCAGGCGCGGGCGGAGCACGACGACGCCCAGCTGCCCCTTTCTCGGGAGGGCACAGGCCCCGGCGGCCGGACGGGGCGAACCCGCCCCC
>NZ_JBVKDS010000033.1:0-29671 GCF_055633695.1 Kitasatospora sp. NPDC114501
AGCTACCTCGCCGGCCTCCACCTCCGCGCCTCGATGATCTGGATCGACGACCTCCTGCGGACGACCGACTGATCACAACCTCACACAGGCCCTAGCAGCAACTGCCTCGACGTCCCCTATAACGACACCAGCCAGGGACTCGAGATCGTCCCCTGCAACAACACCGCCGCCCAGAACCTGACCGTCGACTCCACCAACGCCACCATCAGCCTGCGCGGCATGTGCGTCGACATCGCCGGAGGCAGCACCGCAAACGGCGCCGGCATCGGCCTGTCGACCTGCACCCCCGGTGCGTCGAACCAGGTCTGGCTCCCTCGGGCCGACGGCAGTCTCTACAACCCGGCGACCGACCACTGCCTCGACCTGCCCAACAACGACACCACCCCCGGCAGCCGTCTCGCCGCCTTCATCTGCAACGGCACACCCGCCCAGACCTGGAGCTTCCCCGCCCTCAGGACCCCGCCCCAGCCCGTCAACCCGTAGCCGCATACAACCCGCCGGGGCCCACGACGCGAACAGCGCCGTGGGCCCCGCCATTTGAAAGGCGATGGTTGATCTGACCGCTGCGCTCGTGCGCGTGGGTGCCGACGCTCGGCCGTCGGCCCCGCCCCGTGAGAGCTCGAGTACAGTGGCCTACAGCCTGACAGGCCCGGACTGCCGGCAGTACCGGCGGAACCAGCAAGGGCGACTACCTCACCACCGTCCGGAGGTGCGTCAGCAACGCGCCCCAGCGGAACTCCACCCAATTCGGCGCCGCCTGCCGTTGCGGCGCCTTCCAGCGCACCGGAGTTTCTGAGCACGAGGATTCGGGCCAGTACGACGGCACCGACAGCGAGGGTTGCTGCGACAACGACGCGGTTCCAGGATCCGGTGGCCCCGCACGGGCTGAGGCGCGGCTGCGTGACCTGCCGGGCAGGGTCGTGCGGATCACTTCGCTCCGGGAGTTCCACGTCCGCGACCGGCAGGCCCTGCTGGATGCGGCGGGTGAGCAGGGGTAGGAGCCGATGCCGGCCGACCAGCTCGACGACGGCGACCCGCACGACGTGGTCGGCGCGGTCATGTTGAACAGGTCAGTCAGCTGATCGACGTACTGCTCGGCGCCGTGACGCAGGAACGTCGCGGCCTCGTCGGGCGTCCAGCAGGTGCGCTCCGCGGCGCGGGCCTGGCCGGGACGGAGTGCTTGGCGGGGTTGTAGCGCAGCCCCCAGGCGCGCACCGCGTGGTTGAGAGCGTTGCGCAGGGTGGAGACGGTCCGGTGGACGGTGACCTTGCCGCGCTTGGCCTTGCGCTGGGCGGCGATCCAGCACTCGATGTGCTTGGGGCGCAGGTCCGGGAGACGGCACTGGCCGAAGGCGGGGATGAGGTCCCGCTCCACGCACGCCTCGTAGCCGGCGTAGGTGTTCGGCGCGAGCTCCTCCTTCTTCGCCGCCAGCCACTGGCGCAGGAAGCTCGCCACCATGGTGCGGCGGTCCTCGTACACCCCGCGCAGCTCATCGTTCAGGACCGCCTTCATCTCCCGCGCTGCCTCGGCGCGGGTGGCGAACCCACCGCGCTGGCGGGTGCGGCGCTTGCCTTCCTCCGAGGCCAGGTCGACGCAGTACGTCCACGTCCCGTGACCCGCCTCCTCCAGCAACCGCACGCACCACGGCCCCAACTGCTTCCCGTGACCGTCCGAACAACCACACTGCCGGTACACCCGACCCCGCTGCGCACGCTGTCCCATGAGCTTTCCCTTCTCTCGGACTGTGTGGTGCCTCTGGGGCAAGAGTGGCTGCCGTGTCGGGTGTGGCGGCAGAGCGCGAGGGGCGGTGCGCGAGGCACGTCAGAACCATCTGGCGAAGACACGCTCAAGACGACACACCGCGTGGAAGACGGCCCCGTGGGTCGGCTGACGGCATCGGCGCAAGGGCAGTCGGGCGGGCGTGGCGCCGTTCGCTGAAAACCCGACAGATCTCGATCGCAGGCTGTATCCGCGGTGCGGTGGTCGACCTGGGGACCATTTTGGGACCACACCTGATGAGCGCCCGTGGACGCTGGTGATCGGAAACGGACACTTGTGCGCAAAGTAAGCACTGGGCCACGGTCAGCAGTCCGCAGCGCTACTTCCGCGGAGAAGTCCCAACTCACTTGCGACTCATGGTCGTTGAGCAACAAAAAGGCCGAGACCTTGGGGTCCCGGCTGTCGACAATAAGTGAACCCCTTGACTGGGGGTCAAGGGGTTCAGTTGACCGTCGACCGTCCGCCCCGCGTCGCCACGGCTCGGTGCCGGCCGCTGATCAAGCGCATTTGACTACGAGGTCAGTTATAGCCGAAGTCGAACTTGACGGTGACTGGCGCGTGGTCGCTCCACCGTTCGGAGTGGGATGCGGCACGTTCGACGTAGGCCTCGATGGCCCTGTCGGCGAGGCCTTTTGTACAAACACTTAGGTCTACTCTCCAGCGGAACGACGCCTTTTGTAAAAGGTCCACCCGTTCGAGTGCAGCCTGTTCGAGGGTGTCTGCTGGCCTGGGTGGTAGGGGCTTCTAGTGAGCAGTATGACGTCGTTGGCGCCGGTTCGGGTGGTGGTTGGTTCGCGTGTCTCGGACACGCATGGGGACGAGGGCAAGGTGTCGCACCTGGTGCAGGCGGAGTCGGCGACGCGTCATGCGGTTTCGAAGGAGTGGGAGGTCGTCGGGTCCTTCGAGGACCTGGACGTCTCTGCCCAGATCACGCCGTGGAAGCGTCCCGACCTCTGGGCCGTGGCTCACCGAACGCCAGGGCGAGTGGGACGCGATGGTGTGGGCGAAGGTTGACCGGGCGTTTCGCTCTGCCAAGGACTGCGCGGACGTCGCGCACTGGGCGGAGGAGAACCACAAGGTGCTGGTGTTCACCGACGACGGGATCACTCTGGACTACCGGGAGGGGCGGGAGTCGTAGTTCGGGAACGAGCTGGTGAAGGTGTTCCTGATGCTGGCGTCGATCTTCGCGGAGATGGAGCTCAAGAGGATCAAGGCCCGCGTCACGGCCGCGCACAAGCATCTGCGCAAGACCGACCGGTGGGCTGGCGGGCAGCCGCCGTACGGGTACCGGATCGTGGACCGGCCTGGTGGTGGGCAAACGCTGAAGCCGGACCCGGTGACCTCCGAGGCCGTGCGGTATATGGGCAAGCTCCTCCTGGAGGGCCGGAGCCAGTGGATGATCGCCACGGCGCTGGAGGCCGCCGGGTTCGACACCCCCGCGACCCATGCGTACAAGAACCAGGGCGACACGTACACGAGCAAGCGCAAGACGCCGCCGTCGAACCACTGGAACCCGACCAGCGTGGGGAAGATCCTGCGCTCGCCGGCGACGATGGGGCTGAAGCTGGCCGGCCGCTCCGTGAAGGCGCGCAAGATCGCCCGTGACGCGAAGGGCCTGCCGATCCGGATGGCCAGCCCGCTGTTCTCGGAGGAGGAGTGGGCCGCGGTCCAGGCGGCGATGGACGAGCGGTCCGTTACGAAGGAGCGCTCGAACGGTGCTTCGCCGTGGCTGGAGGTGCCGCACTGCGATCGCTGCGGGGATCGGTTCTACCGTCAGCTGAACTTTGCGAAGAACGGGAAGGTGTACGAGTACTACCGGTGTGCGAAGACGGCTGGCAAGCCCGCCTGCAAAGGCCAGGCCATCAAGGGCCAGCGCGTCACGGCCGCGATCACCGCTCTGGTGGAGCGGTTAGCCAGGCTGGCGATGACGGTGCGCAGGTTCATCCCCGGCGAGGACCACACCGAGCAGCTCAACCACGTCACGCAGGCCATGCGCGACCTGCGCGAGGAGAAGCGCCGCAACCTGTTCGACTACCCCGGCGGCGACGACGAGTACGCCGAAGCCCTCGAAGTCCTCGTCGACGAACGCCGCCGCCTCGCAGCCCTCCCACAATGCCCCTCCACCTGGGTCGAAGTCGAGACCGGCCAGACCTTCGCCGACGCCTGGGCCCAGGCCGACCAGGAACACCGCCGCCAGCTCCTGCTCGGTCTCAAGGCCCGCCTCTACATGACACCCACCACGGACGGCTGGTACCTGCCCGCCGAACTTGAAGCACGCGTAGAGCAACTGCAACGCGCTGGAAGTTCGGCATAGTTCGCGAAGCGGACGAGCAACTGGCGGTCGTCATCGACAGGTTCGACGAGCCGCTTCCGCGTGGGGGGAGCGACTTCGGCGCTAGCCTTCACCCTCGGCTGCTGATAGTAAACAAGCCGAAGGTAAGGGCCGTCCCGTAATTGATCTTCGGGCGTCTCGGGCGCGGGCCGGTGCTCGGTAGTCGCCCGCCTCATGCGCCCTGGAGGAGGTTGTGCAGGCGGGCGACGCCGAGCATGGCGTGGTGGACGCCGTCGCCCTTGAGGCGGCAGTCGCGGAGGATCTTCCAGGTCTTCATCCGGGCGAAGACGTGCTCGACGCGGGCACGGACCTGCTTGTGCTCGGTCTGCCACTCGGTGAGCTCCCCGCCGCGTGGCCGGCGGTGAGGGATCACCAGGCCGGTGCCCGGGTAGCCGCCGTCAGCGATCGTCGTGGTCCGGCCGACCGCGGCCCTGGCGCCGGATTCCTCCCAGGCCTTGCAGTCGTTCCGGTTGCCGGGAAGGGGCTTGCCAACAGCGACGACCAGGCGGGTGTGGGCGTCGATGACCACCTGGTGGTTGGTGGAGTACCGGTAGTTCTTGGACCGCTCGGCGATCGTGTGGTCGCGGGTGGGGACCAGGGTGCCGTCGACGATCAGCACGGTGCCCTTGCGGAAGCGTTGCCGCGGCTTGAGCGCGAGCAGCGGGCCGATGTGGTTGACGATGCGATCGGCCGCCGACTTGGACACCCCGAACAGCGGCACGAGCTGCCGCAGCGTCAGGTTGGTGCGCCAGTAGGCCGCGACCAGCAGGACCCGGTCCTCGAGGGGCAGGCCCCATGGCCGGCCGGGGCGGCCCGTATCGGCGCCCTCGCGGCACAGCACTGTCATCAGCTTGCGGAAGTCGCGCGGGCTCAGCCCGGTGAACGGGGCTATCCAGGACGGCTCCGACGCCGTGATCACACCAGCCACCGCGAGATCATCCCACCGCTTCGGGACCCTCTTGCGTCAGTGCGGCCCGGCACCGCTCCACCTGGTCGGCCACCTGCTCCATGAACCAGCGCATGATCTCGTACGGGATGACGTGCTCGTCGTGGCTGTGGATGTGGACGGTCGGCTCCAGATCCGGATCCTCGTCGGGAATCACCGCCACGACGAAGGCGGCTCCGGGGAGGTGCGTCGCGGCGTTGGGGATCTCGGTCCACGCGGCCGGCGCCGGGACGGCCTCACTCAGCTCTACGCACCAGACGTCGTCAGGCAAGGCGTAGTGGAACTGGACGGCGTAGTGACGGCCTGCATGTTCTCGCAGCTCTGGCATGTCCGCAGGCTGCCACAGCCGCCGGGCTGGAGTCGCGCGGATATCGGCGAGGCCGACTGGTCGCCGCCGGGCCTGTCGCCCAGCAACTCGACCAGCGGTTACGGGACAGCCCTTAGGCAATACGTTGGTCGAGCGTCAGGCACTGTAGTCATCGAAGAGTCGGCCACGATCAAGCCCGGATCTGCCGAATCATCCAACCGAGGAGTCCTGGGCTGGCAGGATGGCCGGACCGGTAGTTGACGCCGGTGCTGGACGAGGAGCGTGTGTGGGACCGCATGTGATCAACGATCGATTCCTGCTGGTGGGAGACAGCGCGCGCAGCGGCGGTCTGTCGGAGGTGCGCAAGGCCGTCGACACAGCAAATAGCGACAGTGACAGGCAGTTCGCGGCGATCAAGTTACTCAAGCGGCGCGACGACGAAATCATCAAGGTCTTCCTGGAACGGGAGACCGCCGCACTCAAAGCTGTCGAGCACCCTCATATCGTGCGGATGCTGGAGTCGGGCTGGGACCCGGTTCTGGAGCGGTACTACATCGCCCTGGAGTGGGTGGAGCGCAGCCTGAAGGACGATCTACAGGCTCGCCGACCCGTCGGCTGGGACGCCTACTTCGAGAAGATCGGCAAGACCCTGGCGAGCGCGCTGGCACACGCGCACTCCCTGAACATCGAGCACCGTGACATCAAACCGGGCAATGTCCTGCTCACCGAGGCCGGAGTGCCCAAGCTCGCGGACTTCGGTATCGCCAAGATCCGTTCCAAGGTCGTAGTGACCGACGAGACCGTAGCCGAGTACCGTTCCAACCTGTACTCCCCGCCTGAACACGAGGATGCCGTGCCCTACGTGCGGGATGTCTTCGGCTACGGTGTCCTCGCCGTTCAGACGCTGTCCGGTAGCAAGGCCCGTGATTACCCGGACCTTAGGCCTGTCCTGGATGAGCTCGACCTTGCTACCGAGTTCCGCGAGATTCTGGGCTCGTGCATCGACTTCGACCCGAGAAAGCGGCCAGCTAACGCCGCAGTGCTCGAACAGCGCCTTCTTGAGGCCGAGTACATCTGCGCGGGTCGCCAGTCCCGCAAGAGCAACTTCTTCTGGTTCAAGCTCACTCGCTCCGCGGCCGCGAAGCTCGCCGAGACGCCCGAGGACGCGGAACCGGACTGGGACCGAGCCAGGAATGCAGTCCTCGCCGATCTGTCCGGCATCGTGCACGTCGACTACGGCTACAACCCGCAAACCGACGAGGTCGACCAGAGCACCCTGCGCCTGTTTGGTAAGTCCTGGTTCCTGCGGTTGCGTTCCGACGATCAGTATCCCGAACGTTCCGTGATCGTCCAGGCTCTCACCAAGCCCGACGAGTGGATGGCCCGACAGCGCAAGCACGTCCTTGCGCTTCCGCCGGTCCTTACCTGGACCTTTGATGACCCGGGTGAGGAACCCGCCTACCAGGGCCGCAACCTTCTGCTGGACCACCTCGACGACCATCTCGCCCGCCGGAAGGAGGAATACCAGGACGAACAGGCGCGCAACCTCGGAGATCTCTTCGAGGGGTGGCGCAGGCTCCTTGACGCCCGCGAGGAGGTCGCCGCCGGCGGACGCCAGGTCCTCGACTACGACCGGGTCACCGGATCCGGCCGCACCAGGGTGTTCCATCTGGCCAAGCCGGGTACCGCGCCTCCGGTCGGAGAAGAATGGTCCATCGCTCCTTTCGCACAGGCCAGGCCGGTAGAGCGCGGCGAAGTCACGGTGCAGTCCGAGGAGACTGTGGCGATCCGCTTCACTCGCCCCACCGCCAGAGTGCCAGACCGGGGTGTGCTGTTGCCGTTCCTCGGCCCCAGCCAGCAAGCCCTGAACCGGCAGCGGGATGCATTGACCACCGTCATGGCCGGGCAGAGTACCAACCAACTTCTGCGCGACATCATCGACAACCCCGCTGCCATCTCCTCCCAGCCACCCGCCGAGATCACCCACTGGTTCCGCGAGGATCTGGACAAGAGCAAACGCGACGTAGTCAAGCATGCTCTCGGATCCCAGGACCTTCTGCTGGTCGAAGGACCGCCAGGAACGGGCAAGACGACTGTCATCGCCGAGATCGTCGAACAGACCCTCGAACGTGATCCCAACGCGCGCATCCTCATCGTCAGTCAGACCCACATCGCCATCGACAACGCACTGCGCCGCATTGAGGAAGCCGGTGTTCAGGGACTGGTGCGCCTCGGACGGCCCGACGACCCCAGAGTCGCTGAAGGCGCCCAGCACCTTCTGTTGGACCGTCAGGTCAAGAAGTGGACCCAGCAGGTACGGGCCCGTGCAGAGTCCTACCTCGACGGCGTAGCCAACCGCGGGGGCGTGGAAGCGCGCCACCTCAAGGCTGCCCTTACTCTGGAAGAGCTCGCCTCGGTCGCCGCAGACCTGAACCACGTCACCCTCAAACTCGAAGAGCTCAACAGCCGGCCCGCTCCCGAGCGCACCACTTCTGCGCGCGATCTCGGCGAAGAACTCGTTACTGTCCGAGCTCGGCGGGACCAGCTTCTCGACCAGCGCCACGAGCTGTACGTCGAGGCTCAGCGAGTTCTCGCAGGCGACCTCACCTTGCGGGAGAATCTCACCCCTGGCGAGGCCCGGGACGCTGTGGAGGCCCTTCTGGGCCCTACCGGAAGCGGCCGGGATCTGATGCGGCTGCTGCGGCTGCAAGGACAGTGGCTGCAGCGCATCAGTACCGACCAGGATCTGCTTGCCGAGTTCCTGCGCACACGGCAGGTCGTCGGCGGAACCGCGATCGGCTTCCTGGGACACCCGGCGGCACGCGACCTGGAATTCGACCTGTGCATCTTCGATGAGGCCTCCAAGGCCACTGCGACCGAGGCCCTCGTACCTCTCGCCCGGTCCCAGCGGTGGGTGCTGGTCGGTGACACTCGCCAACTGCCGCCCATCGACGAGGACCTCCTTCGCGATAAAAAGATCATGGCGGACTACCAGCTCATCCCCGAACTGGTAACCACCACCCTGTTCCAGTACCTGGCCACCCACACCGCCCCTCCCATCCAGCACCTGCTGCGTGAGCAGTACCGCATGACCCCCGCCATCGGGAATATGATCTCGACCTGCTTCTACGGCGGTAAGCTGCTGTCGCCCAACCCCCACACGCTGCCGGGCTACGACCAGATCAACAAGCCCGTGCTGTGGCTCGACACCACCAAACTCCCCAGCCGCCGCGAGTCCGAGCGCACCAGCACCGAGACGAGCATCTCCAACCGCACTGAGGCAAAGCTCGCGGTCAAGCGCCTGGAGACAATCGACAAGGCCATTGACCGGCAGCTGATCAAGACTCCGCCCGGCTGCAAGCTGGACGTCCTGGCCATCGCCCCCTACGGCCGACAGGTCGAAGAACTCAATCGGCAACTCGCCGAGGTCAGGCTCAAGCATCTGGCAGTTGAGGTGCTGTCCGTCGATGCGGTGCAGGGCCGCGAGTGTGACTTGGCCGTCTTCTCCGTTACCCGCAGCAACGACTGGTCAGATTTCGGCTTCCTTGGCGAACCGTACTGGCGGCGCATCAACGTTGCTCTCTCCCGCGCGCGCTTCGGCCTCATCGTCGTGGGGGACGCAGCGTTCTGCCGCAGCAAACGCGGCGCGCTGCGCGATGTCCTCGACTACATGTCCAGCCACCCGCAGGAGTGCGAGGTCCGCGATGCCTACCTTTAGCGAGAACAGCCTGCTGCACATCCGTTTCCACAACGACCGCCAGGGACTGGAGCTCGTCGCCATCGTCGACGCTGGCATCCCCGTTGCTCTGGTCACCGCCGACATCCTCGCTCAGGACCGCAAGCCACTGCCCCTGCTCCAGGAATTCGTCCTCCACCTCGTCGGCGAGAACGTCGAGACCGAGGAAGCCATCGCTGGCATCCTCGGCCTGCCCCAGCGGATGGTCACCCACACCATCGCCCGGCAGTTCTCCGACGACCTGCTCACCTACACGCCACCGCGGCTCAGAAGCGATGCTGGGCCGGCCGCCCACAGGCTGCGCCTGACAGCCCGCGGTCACCAGACCGCCCACGACATGGCCGCCATCACTCCCGTGCAGGTCGGCCAGCCACTCGTCTACGATCAGCTTCTCGGTAAGGCCAAGCCCTACGACCGCCACACGGTCATCCCCCACCGCCAGGCCGAGGAAGAAGGCGTCGTCGTGCTACCCGCGCCCCATTCCGGGGTCGTGGAGGCCAGCGACATTCCAGTCCCCGACATCAACGCGCTGCTGCGCGAACGCGGGACCACCAACCGCGAAGTCCTGCTGGTCCGCGGAATCACCCAGGCCAAGGCCCGCCGCGTCATGCCGGCCAAGCTTCTCGTCTACGCAGACCCTGAGCGCACTGACATCCAACTCGGCGTCGTTGTGGACGGGGAGCTCAGCCACGCCCACGAGATTGCTCTCCTCAACCACGGCGGTGCCAAGGCTCTCGGTATCCAGGTCGAACCCGCGCCCGAACGTCCCGCGCTGGCCCCGGACCTCGAGCGCGCCCGTATCGACCTGTCGCAGGCCACCCGCCAACGCGCTGACCAGGCAGCAGCCCAGCTCGGTATCCAACAATCGGATGACCAAAGCCAGACTGGAGGAGCCGCAATACGGCGCGATCAGGTCCGCGCGATCAGCGTTTTCGAGCACCCCGACCTTCTGGACGAAGCCCTCACCCAGGCTCGACAACGCATCCTGATCATCTCCCCCTGGATCAAGAACGCCATCATCACCACCGATTTCCTCACCAAGCTCGAGAATCGGCTCAAGCGCGGCACCACCGTCCACATCGCCTACGGCTACCAGGACAACGACACCAAGACCGACCCTGCAGCCGTCCGCAAGCTCGAGAACCTAGCCCACCGCTACGCTGCCAAGCTCACAGTCGCCCGCCTGAAATCCACTCACGCGAAGATCCTCATCTTCGACGACACCTGGATCGCCACAAGCTTCAATTGGCTCTCCTTCCGTGGCGATCCCGACCGTACCTATCGCATGGAAGAGGGCACCCTCGTCAGCAACAGGCAAGCTGCCGACGACCAGTACCGCCGCTACATCGAACTGATTGATCAGGAACGCCGGTAGCCGAAGCAGGTCTGTTGGACCGTTCCCCATGTCCAGATAGTCGTCCTGCCCACCGGAACGCACCGCCCAACGGCTGGAACGGCAACCGGGTGCGGCGGCACCGGATCTCCCGCTCCACGCCTGGTTGACAGCTCGCCGACCGCTGGTAGCCGAATCCGATGGCGTGAGAAAGCCAGCTCGGCACAGAAGTCGGCCTCGACGGCTACAGTCGCCGCGCCGCCGCGACTGATGCTGTTGGTGGCTGCGGCGACTCAGCTCTTCCCGGCACGGTCGGGGATCTGCGGCTGCCCGATGAACGGTGCGATGGCCGCAGCGGTGAGCGGTGAGGACAGGTACGTCCCGAAGGTGTGGAAGTCGAAAGTGCCCATGGGCGTGTCGGCGTGTTGGTCTACCGGGAACCGGTCGCCGAGCCGATGGGGAATCGCGACCAGGTCACCCGTGTCGGCGAGGTTCACCCAGTAGCCGACCCCGGCCGGCCGCGCACCGCGGTCGTCGAGCGGTGCGGGGACCAGGTGGTCGAAGACCCCGCCCGGCAGCCCGAGCGGAGAGCCCAGGGTCACGAAGCAGTCCACGGCCAGGTCCGGGTGTGCATGGAGCGCCTCGTACGCGACGACCGAGCCGAGGGAGTGGGCCAGGACCACCTGAGGACGTGCCCGCCGAACCAACTCGGCCACCACGGACTGGGCGGCGGCCCGCACCTCCGGAACGTGGAGGTAGCGGCGGACCTCGCCCGCGAGCCGGACGGCGAGCCGCGTGACGGTCGTGAGGGGAATGCCGCGGCGCCGCGAGACCCAGGACAGGAGCTGCCGCAGTGGCGCGGTGGCCAGTCCTTGTCGCTCCTGCAGAGTCGGCGAACCCATGGACAATGCCCAGGCGACGACGATGGCTTGCTCCTGTGAACCGAGGGAGCTCAGGCCCGGGACGCCAGCCTGCCGCTCGGCGGCGGTCGTGTGGTGGGCGTAGTACGCGACGTGCAGGGGCGGGAGTGGATGGTCGTCGAGCCCGGCGGACGTGAGCCCCTGACGGAGCTTGGGCCCCCACCGCGTCGACAATTCGGCGGCCGCCTCGTCTGGTGAACGGTCGCTCAGGTGGTTGGCGATGCCGTGCACCGCGACGATCGTCATTGCTCTGATCCTTCCTCCGGGAGGCAGTACACGGCGTACGCCGGGAACTGCCACGGCCCGCCCGCGGTCACACCGCGGACCTCGCTGATCTCGTACCAGCGCGCGTCCAGCCGAACGACTTCCAAGCCGTCGGGCTCAAGTACGGTGACAAGGGCCTCCTGGAGCTCGGCCGCTGTCGCTGTGATGGGCCGGGAGTAGACCACATCGCAGGAGGGCGGCTTTCCTTCCTCCCACTCGTCGACGGTGTGCAGCTCCCAGCCGTCCGCGCGGGCGTCGCCGCACAGGAGTTCGCCAGGCAGCCAGGCCAGGACGTGGGTGACGTGGACGATGGGCTGGGTCGGCCGGGTCACCGAAGTGTTCGCGGTATCGGTCCAGTCCAGCGCCGCGACCTGGCCGTCCCGGCTGCCCGTGAGTACACCGCCGGCGTGGGAAATGAGGGTGTGCACCGGCTCCCGCATGAGGGTCGGAGACCCGAGCGGCTCGCCGGACCGGACGTCCCATGCCCGGAGCGCCGGCTCTGCGGTCGCGGCCACGAAGGTCGGTCGGCCGTCCACGTGGGCCATCGTCATCGCTTGCGGATCACGGGTGGTGACCGTGCTGAGGCACGCGCCGGTCAGGAGGTCCCGGATCCGCACCTGGCCGCCGTCTGACGACCGCTCGGCTGCGTACGGGCGTCCGCCTGCCGCCCCGACCGCTCCGACCCGGTCCAGCGTGAGTGACTGCCGCAGGGTCCCGTCGGCCAACGACCGGATGCAGACATGCCGTTCGTCGTGGACGGAGATCAGGACCAGTTCGCCGCCCGCCTCGCAGACGGCCAACATGGTGACCGGGCCCTGTGGCCCGGTGAGGACGCGGGACGGCGACCGCGCCGAGGAGTCCCACACCTGAATCGTGCCGTCGGCGAGGCCGACCACGGCTCGGACTGAGGCCCCATAAGGGACGGCGGTCAACGCGGTGGCCGTGCCGGGTAGGGCGATCGTCGATTCCAGGGTGCCGTTGGCGAGGTTCCAGATGTCGAGTTCGTTCTCCGCAGTCGTCGTGACGACGTAGGCCGCGTCCTCGACTGTCACGGCGGCAGCGTGGGTGAGCCTCCCGAGTTCACCGAGTTGGTGCTCTTCGCAGCCGGAGTCCATGGCCCAGGCCTTGACCTCGCCGAACGTCAGATCGGCGCTGATGGCGAGTTCCGATCCGCTGAGCCGGACGGTGCCGAGGACCGTGACGGGGTGCCAGAGGTTCTGGCCATGACCGGAGCGGGGGCACACGTCGAGGTCCCACACCCGGAGGTTGCCGTCGCGATGTGCCGTCAGCGCAAGGCGGTGGCGGTCGAGCCGACGGACGTCGGCGAACGCCAGTCCCCGGTCCTTGGGCAGCGTGATCATCTGGACCGTTTCGCCGTTCGTGCGGAAGGCACTCAGCTGGCGGTCGTATGCGACGAGGGTGAACAGCGGGGCGGGCGAACCGCTGTGATGGATCTGCACCTCCTGGCGCGGGCCGTCCGTGGAGAGGACGACAGGCCGCCCGTCCAGTTCGCGGAGCACCCTCGTCCGTGGGTCGTCGCGATCGGTGGAGAGGACATGAAAGCTGAGGGAACCGTCCGCCGACTCCACGCCGAGCAGCGAATCTATGGCGGCGTCCCCGGCGTCCGCGGTGTGGAGGACGCTGCCGAGTTCCTCGTTCAGCAGGTCGACCAGGCTGATCTCACCAGTGATGCGGCCGACCGCGAGTACCGTGTCGTCCCCGGTGCCGACGACGGTCGCAGCCGACACCCGGGCGCCGTCGAGGCGGGTCTCGCCAACGGCGACACCCGTGGCGGGATCGTGCAACCGGACGATGTTCCGTTCGGTGACCGAGACGATCACTGACCGCTCGTCCAGGTCCGCGGCGGCCAGCTGGGTGATGCCGCCCCCGGCCTTCGGGGGCACCGAGAATTGCCGGCACGCCTGCTCGGGCCCCGGTGTGACGTCCCACGCCTGGAGGGAGCCGTCGGCACCGCCGATCACCACGAGCGGGCGCCGACCGACGGAGGCCAGAGCCACGGCTGATACAGAGGTGCCCAGGTCGGACTCGTTGATGAGGTACAGCAGCGACTGCTCGACCAGGCCGGTGCTCCACCGCGGGCGGAGCGTGTCCCGGTCGTCGTCGAGGCGGCGGGCGATCCCGGCTGCCCGGTAGGTGACAAGCTGTTGCCGAAGCAGAGTGCGGCGTACCTCCAAGGGCGCGGGGCCGCCGGTCAGACCGCTGAGGCCGAAGCGGCCGAAGGCTGTCCGGTAGGCGACACCGGCGCGCCGCGCCGTCGGGGCCTTCGCCCGGTGGACCGTGCGCCACGCGGCGGTGTGATCCGCGCGGATCAGGTACTCCGGATCGAGGAGTAGCTGGTCGACGGCAGAACCACCGGGCACGGCGCCGGCATGGTCCATGAGGTGCCGCAGCAGGTACGGCGCCGCGAGGTCCCACCGGGGTGCCTGGGCGGAGTGCTGCCCGGGAACTGCCGACAGCAGCTCGTCGAAAAGGAGGACGGCGAGGTCGTCGGGCTCGGCCGCGGTGCCGCGGAAGTGTTCGACGAGCGATTCGTGGAAAAAGCGGTAGAGCTGACGTCCGTCTGTGTCGACCGTCGTGCGCAGGTAGAAGCGGGCGGCGGCGAGAAGCTCGCGGGCCCGGCCGGGAACGAGCGGCTTGAGTTTTTGGCGTGCCGCCGCAGCCGCGGCGGTGGTAGCCGCCATTACCAACTCCAGCGGCATGCCCTGGCCGCGCGCCTGCGCCAGCCCCACCATCAGATGACGCATCCACGGGTCTGCGTCGAGCGTGGCCCGCAGGTGCAGTTCGAGCAGGTGCGGAAGGTCCGGCGGCAGGAGCGCGACCGCCTCCTCCGGACCCAGTGGTGTGCCAGTTCGAAGGAAGTCGGCGAAGAGCGAGGCGAGGAGGAAGGTGCCGCCGTCGGGTCGGCGGGTGATGGCGGTGGCAACCGCACGGGCCACGGGCTCGCGGACGGCCTCGTCTCCGTAGTGCGCCACACCGGACAGGACGTCGGAGAGGTAGGTGGCGAGGTCGTCCGCGAGATCCTCGGCACTTGTCGAGGTGTCCAGGTCGAGCAGGACTCCGTGGTCGCGTGCCTCGCCGAGCAGTGCGTTGTCACGGAGCAGCACGTCGTCATGGAGCAGGGCGTTGCCCGCCTGCGGCGGGCGCATCCCCACGAGCACCCGGAAGAGCGGGCGGCCGTCGGCGCGGTCCCGGTACAGCAGCTGGCGCAACAGGCCGTCGACGATGCGGGCGCTTTCCGAGGCCTCGTCGACTGCGTCGAGGACGAGCACCACCGGTTCCGGCAGGTTCTCGGCGGCAAGGAGGAGCTCTTCCAGGGCCTTCTCGTTGCTGCCAGCTGCGGTCGGCGCGGTGCCCTCGGGAGCGAGCTGGGCCCTGATCGAGGCGATCACCTCGTCCATGCCCCGGTGGCGCGCGTGGACCGCGACGAGGGTCGGACACCGCCGCTGGGGGCGGTGTTGCGCGGGGATTCGACTGGTCAGGAGCGTGCTTAGTTCGGCGAGCTGGGGGTGAGCCAGGAACACTGTCACGCCCAGCAGCGCGGACTTTCCGGAGCCGGGGCTCCCGGTGACCAGCATCAGCGGTTCGTCGCTCGCCAACCAGGCGCGGACCAGGTCCAGTTCACGGGTTCGCCCGGTGAACAGGCAGCCGGTCATCGCGGCGTCGTCGTGCGGGCGGCCGGATGCCCGGGTGAGGAAGTGCACCGGATCCAGGCCAGGGTCGAACTCCGACGCCATCTCCCTCAGAGCCGACCGCAGCCGGGTGCGGAGCCGTAGCCAGCCGTCGGTACTGAAGGCTGGGTTCGGGAAGAACTCCGGTACCGGCATCGACGCGGCCCGGCGCGGTGAGTGCACTACGGTCTGCGGGTAACCCGCGTCGAGGCGGACCAGTTCCCGCGCGATCTCGTCGGCGAACGCCTCCACCGGTACGTGGGACAGCGCGGGGGAGATGTCCAGGTCCCCCAGGCGGAGCCGCTCCAGGACACGGGCTGCGGCCTGGGTGAACCGCGCGCCGAAGGTGCTCTCGTCCCCGGCGCAGGCGGCGATCACCCAGCTCCTGCGGTCGGCCTCGGGAACGTCCTGGAAGACCTGGAAGTCCGTAGCGGCACCCGCACCGCAGACATCGAGCAGGAACAGGACCGGCGAGGGGTCGGAGCCGTGTTCGACTTCGTTGAGCCAGCGGCCGACATCGATCGCCGAACCCGGGAGGTCGGCCGGGCGGCTGTCGTGCACGGGCAGGTACAGCACCCGGCCGCGCGTGACCCCGTGACCGGCGAAGAGGACGACGCACGGCTGGCCTGCCGAATCGCGCCGCAGCGCACGCCAGCTCGCCTCCACACCGGCCCGGTCCCGGTCGATCACCGGCGCGCCGGTGTCCAGGCCTTCGAAGAGCGAGAGCACGGCGCCGAGTTCACGTACCCGCGGTGCGACCGACGACAATGGCGTGAAGTCCTCCGACGTGGGCGTCCACTCCTCGTCGACCGTACTCTGAAATGCCCCAACTCCGAGCAGGAGCGCTCGAACCATCATCCCCCCGTGGCTGTGCGAGTCGAGCTACAGGCTACCGGGGACTGAGCCCAAATCCACCGAGCTGGTTTCAGGGTGATGGTTTCGGTGGTCTTGTCGGGTTGGTGGTCTGGAGGGTGTGAAGTGTCTGCTGGTCTGTCCAGCTCTTCCACGTCGGCTCCGGTCGGGCCCTTGCGGGCGGGTGGTCGGGGGCCGATCAGGTGGGGTGGGGCGTGGGCGGCGTCGAGGAGGTCGGTGAACGCGTGCCGCCAGGGCCATCGGTCGGGCAGATGGAGTGTCAGCCCACGAGCTGAACGGGCCAGCCGGGCAGGGACGTTGACCAGATGGCTCGCAACGTGGCAGCGGTGGCTCTGGCGTGGAAGGAACCGGCGATGCTGCCGGCGGTCCGCAGCAGGTTGCGGGCGATGGCCCACAGGGTCAGCCACGCGTTGTTCGCCTGGAAGTTCCCGGAGGGAAGGTGGGCCAGGGCCGATCCCTTGCCGTCCGCGATGAGCTGCTCGACCACGGCGTTCTGGCGGTGCTGCAACTCGGCTTGCAGCATGGCGAAGGGGCTGTCGGTGACCACCGGGTAGTAGCGCCAGGTGGTGAACAACTCGCCCTGCCCGGCCGCGACTTCGGTGCTCAGCCGGCGGACCCGGCGCACGATCAGGCGGGCGGTGACGTGTTCGGCTCTCCGGCGTCCGGTGAAGGCGGTGTAGGTGGTTTCGGCGACCTCGGCGTCGGAGACCAGTTCACCGGTGCCGGGGTCGGTGAAACGCCTCGGGGTAGCGGATCGGAATCCAGGCATCCACGTCGATGGTCGCGGCGGCGGCGGCGTCACTCGTCGATATCAAAGTCGGAGTATAGCTGTTCCGTGGGCACAACTGCTTCGGGGACCAGGTCTGCGGCGTCAGTCGGGTCTAGCACGTCGTCTTCGTCTTCGTGGGGGAGCGCGTACTGGTCGGCCAGCCTCGCCAGATGCAGGACCAGCGGCAGCCCGAGTGCGTCGCGATACTCCTCGCTGAACCGCTGTTGGTGGACGAAGGCCGCCCACGCCTCGGCGTCGTCTCCCGGCTGCAGGCAAGCGACGGTGAACTCCAGCAGGCTCGGGTTCCAGGCGTTCGCAGTGGGGCGGTATGCATCCCGCCCACTCGGGTTGACGTGCGGGGTCAGCTTGGCGTCGTCGTTGGTCAGACCGGTCTGCGTACTCGACTTGTCGGCCGTGCTGTAGAAGACGCGGCCCGACCCGTCGGGCTCCGTTGGCACCCAGAGCCCCTTGGCGATGCCGCCGCGCTGCTGGCTGGCGAGGTCTGCGGTGAGCTCCTCCCGCTCAGCCCACCACTGCGCCGTCTCATCCCCGGTGGCGTCAGCGATCCGGACGACCCGCAACCCCTTGCCGTACAGGCCGATCCGCTGGGTCGGACCGCCGTCGAGCCCGATCCTGTCTCGCTCCAGCCCGTTGTTCCGCAGCCACGGCCAGCGCTTGCGGACGTCCTGGGCGTGGGCCAGGACCAGGGTGGGGGTGCTGCGCAGCCGGGACAGCGTGTTCTTGATGAACGCTGCCGTGAGGGCCGACTGAGCCGGCTCGCTCCGCAACTCCTTAGCCCGCGCCCGCCCGGTGAGCGACTTCAGCAGCACTGGGTAGGGCGCCCACTCCTGCATGTCGGCACTCCGGCCGAGGACACAGGTGGCGCCGGGACGGATCAGTACTGCGATCGGGGTGAATTGCGGCTTGCCGGTCGGCCCGTCGCTCCGGCGTTCGACCAGGTGGAAGGCGACCTGATTCAGCCCCTCCAAGATCAGCTCGCCCAAGGTGTGTTGGGGTACGAGCCGCAGCCCGAGCTGGCGGAGGGCGTCCGCCCACGCGGCCTCGGCCCGAAGAGCGGCTTCCTCAGCCGCCTTCTTTGGCTCGCCGTCGGTGTCCAGCGGCCGGATGAACTGGGTGACCAACCCGCCGTCCGCGCAGCCCAGCCGGATCGCGTGCTTCGGGTCGGCACGCCGCCGGGGGCCGCGGTACACATCAAGGCCCTCCAGCTCGACGAGAGCGAGCTGGGCGCCGGGTACCCGCTCGCGCAGCGCTGCCACCTCGGCGGCGACCAGCCGCCGCCGGTCGGCGATCGCCTCGTCGTGCTCGATGCCGATCCGCGGGACGCGATCACGGCCGAGCGGTTCGCCGAGTGCGCCCAGCGGATGGGCGTGGAGCCGCACCGTGAGTTCAGGGGTCTTCCACGTCCAGCTGTTCGGGCCGTGTTCGGCCCGCCCGTCGACCAGGCCGAGTCCCTTCTCGGCGGCGGCGACCAGCCGGTCGCGTTGACCGTCCGACTGGTACAGCAGTACGCCGATGAGCTCGGCGTCGGGCAGTGTCGACGATCAGGGAATTCCCCACCTGGAGCGGTGTTGGCGTCACGTAATTCCCCACCCGGACGTTCACGTAATTCCCCATGGGGACGGCGGTCGATGGGCGTCCCGTCCGTTGGTGCCCGGACTCCCAGGTCGGATGATCAGTGCACGACATTCGCCGGTTGGGGTGGTTTGAGCGGTAGGTAGTGATCTATCCAGATTCTCCTGATTCCCCATGGGCATGCCGGAGTCCGGATTGAGGGCCCGGCCATCGCGAAGGCGCCGTGTTCCTCGATCTTCGGACCGAGAGGTCAACGGACGCACCGGATGGCAAGGAGAACGTTCACCGTGGTCGACGTCATCGAGATCTACGTTCACTGGTACGCCGGCCGCTCGAAGAGCCAAGTTGCCGCGTCGCTGGGGCTGGATCGAAAGACGATCAGGAAGTACCTGGGGCCGGCGGAGGCCGCCGGAATCACCCCGGGCGGGCCGCCGATGAGCGAGGCGGACTGGGCAAATCTGATCAAGAACTGGTTCCCAAACCTCGCCAGCCGGCGGCTGAACCAGATCACCTGGCCCGAGATCGACCAGCACCGCGACTACATCAAGGGTCTGCTGGGCACATCCACGATCAGCACGATCCACCAACGCCTGCGTGACAAGGGAAAGTTGAAGGCGTCGATCTCGTCGTTCCGGCGCTGGGTACACGCGAACCTGCCGGACGAGGCGGTCAGGTCGAAGGTCACCGTGCTGCGGGACGACGTCGAGCCGGGCTCGGAGGCCCAGATCGACTACGGCTTCCTGGGCCAGTGGATCAACACGTCAACCGGCAAACGGCATCGGATCTGGGCGTTCGTGATGGTCCTGCCCTGCTCGCGGCACATGTTCGTCCGCCCGGTGGTCCACATGGACCAGCACGCCTGGACCGAGGCCCACGTCGAGGCCTTCCGCTACTTCGGAGGCGCCCCGCGCCGGCTGGTGCCGGACAACCTGCGGACGGGCGTCGACAAGCCCGACCTCTACGACCCTAAGATCAACAAGGCGTATGCCGAACTCGCCACCTGATACGGCGCGTTGGTCGATCCGGCGAGAGCCTCGCATCCCAAGGACAAGCCGCGGGTCGAACGGCCGATGCCCTACATCCGCGACTCGTTCTGGAGCGGGCGCCAGTTCACCTCGATCGAGCACATGCAGGCCGAAGCCGTCACATGGGCCCTGAACGTGGCCGGGCGGCGGCAGTGCCGACCGCTCGGCGGGGCCAGTCCGCTGGCAGTGTGCGAGGCCGTGGAGGCCGAGGCCCTGCTGCCGCTGCCGGACGCACCGTTCGTGCTCGCCCGCTGGTCCACCGCCATGGTCGGCCCGGACATCCACATCAAGGTCGGCCGCACCCTCTACTCGATGCCCTGGAAGCTGATCGGCCGACGCGTCGACGTCCGCTCGACCGCCACCATGGTCCAGGTGTTCCACGACGGCGAGCTGGTCAAGACCCACGCCGCCCTTGACCAGGGAAAACGCACCGACAGAGGCGACTACCCGCCAGAGAAGATCGCCTTCCAGATGAAGACGCCGATCTGGTGCCGCACCCAGGCGGTTGAGGTCGGGGACGCCTGCCGCGAGGTGATCGACCAGCTGCGGGAGGTCAACGCGCTCTACCGGCTCCGCGCCGCCCAGGGGATCCTCGGTCTGCGGAAGAAGTACGGCGACCAGCGGCTGGAGGCCGCCTGCACCAAGGCCATCACGGTCGGCGACCCGTCCTACCGCACCATCAAGGGCATCCTGATCGCCGGCACCGAGACCGACCCCGAGCCGGAGACCGGCGACGCCGGGGCCGCGGCCTTCCTCCACGGCCCCCAGCAGTTGTTCGCCTCCGCTATCCCCACCCAGACCCAGGATGAACTCCGCGGTGACCAGGGTCGCGACGATGCTGAGGAGGCCGCACGATGAGCGTGATGGACACCGCCCTGCGCGAGTCGCTCAAGGCGCTTCGCTTGTCCGGGATGCTGGAAACCCTCGATGCCCGTCTGGCCCAGGCCCACGGCGGCGAGCTCGGGCACCTGGACTTCCTCCAGGTCCTGTGTCAGGACGAGATCACCCGCCGCGAGACCGTCGCCTTCCAACGGCGCCTGCAGAAAGCGAGGTTCGAGCAGCAGGTCACCTTGGAGGAGTTCGACTTCACCGCCTCCCCGAAGCTGCCCGCGGCCCAGATCCGCGACCTGGCGGCCCTGCGCTGGCTCCACGCCGGCGAGTCCGTAATTCTGTTCGGGCCGGTCGGCGTCGGGAAGACACACGTCGCCCAGGCTCTCGGGCACCTGGCCGTCCGTCAGGGGGCGAACGTCCGCTTCGCCAAGACCAGCCGGATCCTGGCCGATCTGGCCGGTGGCCACGCGGACCGCACTTGGGACAAGCGGATGCGCGAGCTGATCCGCCCGGACGTGCTCATCCTCGACGACTTCGCGATGCGCCAGCTGTCCGCGGCCCAGGCCGACGACCTCTACGAGCTGGTCAGCGAGCGGCAGGGCAGGTCCCTGATCATCACCAGCAACAGGGCTCCCAGCGACTGGTATCCGCTATTCCCGAACCCCGTCGTCGCCGAATCGCTCGTGGACCGGCTGATCAACACCAGCCATCAGGTCATCATGAACGGCCCCAGCTACCGGCCCAACAAGCGACCCAAGAACCCGGCTGACCGGCCGCCGACCGGATAGAGCCTGTCTGGCAGCACGGGGCTGCGGCAATGCCACTTGTTCGCGGCCCCGCGATCTTGGAGGATCGGCCTATGCCTGAAGCTCCCGACATCCCGACTGCCTGGCGCTGCTGGAACGCACTCCCGGAACCCGGCAAGGGGATCCGTTGGTCGTCGAAGCCGCGCACGCCCACCCGAAACTCCGCGGCTTCTACCCGTGGCCGAGCCGCGGCACATTGAAGTTCCTGCGATCCGCCCCTCCATGGGATGGGCACCACGACGACCTACCGTTCATCGTCTGCGGCGGACCGCCCTACAAGGTCTACACGTCCGGCTACAGCACCCTCCTCGGTGAAGCAGCGACACCCATGGAAGCCGCCGCTCTTGTGGTGGTGCATCTGCCGACAGACAGTGCGATCTTGGACGAGTGAGTCAGGTCAGAGCCTGGGGAATTACGTGACTGCGGGCCTGGGGAATTACGTGATCGTCGACAGGCGACGGAGAAACGCGTGAATGAGGGGCCATTCGGCACCAGGGAGGAGTCCGGCAGCAGGTACACCGAGGCGCCCTTGCGATAGGGGAGCCATACTTTGCCGCTGATGAAGCGGCGGACCCTGCACTGAGGTGGACACGGGGGACTGGGGAGAAGGGGACGGTACGCACACGAACTCGTCCTGTCGTTCGGGACTCAGCTGTTCCTACAAGACTTCAGCGGAGCTCAGAACTTGGGGGCGAGCCTCTGCGAGACAGGCCTCGGGGGCTGTCTGTGAGAAGGAGCCGTTGGCGGCGGCGAGTAGCGCCACGTATGCATCTCGCTGGTGTTGACGGCGCACGCCGGGTGTGACCGGGACAGTTAGGAAGCGCGATGACCTCGACCTGACCGAGGTGCTGCGACGGAGTCGAAGCCTTCTACCAGTCGCGGCGGTTGTCGAGGTCCAAGTCCTCCCGAATCGCTCTCTCGATCTCCGCATCGGCGCTCTCTTCGAGTGCCGAGTAGAAGCGGTCTTCCGGTGAGCCGGCGGTCAGCGTTGCGCGGATTTCAGCTGCCTTTTCGCGGACCTCGACGTCCTGGGGAAACGGCTCGCCGGGTGAAGTCGACTTCATACCGGACATGACGGCGTTCATCAGGCGGCCACCGACCTGGCGGTACAGCTCGTTCGAGTGCCGGGCGGCCGTCTGCAAGACGTCGGCCACGAAGTCTGGCTCGTCCCAGAGGAGTTCACGGTGGGCTCCGCCCAGCAGTGGAGCGATCGCCTGTATCCGTGCTGCGTCGCCCGATCTGAAGACCTTCAGGAGGACATCGAGCACTTCGCGGTTGTATGTGCCGCCCGCCACGATCCTGAACAGCTTGATGCCGAACAGTTCTCGACGCCAGGGGTTTTCCCGTTTCTGTTCGAACCAGTGAACCAGTCTTTCCAGCAGCTCTGTGTGGCGTGAGCTGTTCTTGAATGGGAGGGGGGCGCTCCAAGAGAAAGGGAGAGGGGCGTAAGCAGGTGTGGGGTCAGACTCCCACGATTCCAACCGCGCGATGAGCATGTCGAGCGCTTCGTCCTCGTATACCTCGGACAGGGCTGCGGTGGCTGACTGGACCCGGTAGTCGTCTAGTGTCGGCGCTCCGGTCAGCTCGATGAGGCAGCCCGCTCGTTGATTCGGGGTCAGGTCGGACCACGAGAGAGCGTCGGGGCCGATGAACGCCCATGCGAACTCCCGCGCCTCTGAGTGCGACGCCGAGAAGGGGACGGAGCAGAGGAGTGCGATTCCCTCCGGTCGCGTCGACGGGTTTCGGACCATCCGGACCGCCAGACGGAGGACCGCGACGCGAACGGAGACGTCATGGTGTCCGGCCAGTCGGCAGGATGCCGTGCCCTCCGACGTGTGCAGTGTGTCGCCTGCAGCAAGCCGGGTCAGGCTCGTCTGGAGGACGGATCGGAGTACGGAGGCGCGGTTGGTGTCCTCCAGTTCCGTTAAGAGTTGCTCGGCTGCCGATGGATCGCTGTCCCAGAGGGCCTTCAGCGCCGGGGCCAAGACGAGGTCGACGGTGGTGTCGCCGCGTTCCAGTGCTCCGCGGATGATTGCAGTGGAGAGCCCAGGCCGTCCTGCCGCGAAGCAGCCGATCAGTGGCCGGCAGTCTGGTGGATATTCGGCGAATACCTGCGTCCCCGTCTCCAGGAGGTCGCACAGCACACTCCAGGTGGTTCTGTCGTCCCAGAGTGAAGTGGCTTCCTCGGCAGCCTCGGCGATGCGGATCTGCCAGGCGTGCTCCGAAACGCCGAAGTCGTAGTCATCATGCACCAGTTGCCACTCGTGGCAGTCACTGTGCATCAGCACGGCGATCCGGTGCGGCAACGAATCCGGCAGAGAGTCCGAGACTCGACGCGCTGCGGTCGAGGCCGATGGGGTGCCGTACAGCAGGTGCCACAGCACCGACCGTTGTACGGCGAGCGACACCAGCGGTCCTGGTCCGATCTCCCGGGTCCGTACGGCCAACTTCTCCAGAGCCGGCACCACCTGGGCCTCGAACGGCCCACGTTGGTCCCGGAAGGCTTCCGCGAGGTTACGTGCCGCGATGCCGGCCCGCACCGGGTCCGAGGAACCATAGGCGTCGAGGAGCACTTGGTAGGCGCGGGCGCGTACGGAGGCTACACGGTCGGCTGCTAGGGGAAGACGCGAGATGACGAGCGTCCACCCCTCGGTCTCATGGCGCTCCGCGACAGTTTCGAAGATCCGGTCCAGCAGGGCAAAGGGCATACGGGAGGAGGCGTCCACCGGCCCGGAGTGCGCCCAGCGGCCAACGGCATCGACGACGGCCTCCTGATAGAACAGCGGCTTGTCAGGGGTGTACGAGGCGAGGTCGCTGAGGAGGCGTAGCGCTGAATGCGGGGCCGAGTGAATCGGCCGAGTGTCGTGCTGTCCGACCTCCCACAGCAGGTCGAGCGACTCGCCGAGGTGGTCGGGGTCGTGTGCGGCGGCCGCCAGCACCGGAGGGATGTCGTCCAGCAGCGGCACAAGGCCTGAGCGGTCCGCCTCGACGGTTGTGCGTAGGAGGTCGAGGACGCGCCTTGGCTGGTACGGGGCTACCTTGCGTACGACGGTCAGCAGCTGCTGGCGTGTCTCGGTGCTCCCAGCCACGTACTCCTGCTTGAGGATGCGCCAGAGGGGTTCGACAGGGGACGGGCCGTTGGGCCGGAGATCCCTCCACTGCCAGTCCACCCGCCCGGTGTTGACCAGGAGGTTGGTCAGCGGCTCGCCGTCGGTGTTGGCCAGGACGTCTTCTAGAAAGCCGTTGGACCGCCCGTTCCTGGGATCAAGCGCGGCCTCGGCCAGTAGGACATCGCCCAGCAGGTCGGGCAGGACTCGGTGAGAGTTACCACGACGGGCCAGGAGCCCCATGTCCACCAGACGGGCCAGCCGGGTCCGAACGATTGCCGCCGAGACACCGAGCAGGCGTGCCATGGTGCTCAGGAAGGGGGGTACGTCGATGCGTACGGGTTGCAGAGCTGCGACGAGGTGCAGCAGGGACCGGTCCTCGTCGTGGGTGGCGGAGCTGCCCAGAGCCTCCGTGATGAACGCCTCCGTCACTTGCCGGCGCAGTTCGACGTCCTGCTCCAATTGCTCGGGATTGAGTCGGCCTCGCCCGATCTGTACGGCGCTGAAGACAAGAAGGAACGGCGAGTCACCCACAGCTGTGGCGAGCCACCGGGCCAGGTGTTGAGTCTCACTGCTCAGCGCCTGTGCCGCGAGGCTGCTGGCCTCCCGGGTCGTGAGCTCGCCGAGTTCCCAGGTCGGAATCAGGGAGTCGTCCATCCGGAGCTGCCTGAACGCTGTTCTGAGGGTAGCTGTGCCGGAGGGCCTGGTGGAGATGATGATCTTGGCTCGGGGTCGTTGACGGTAGAGGTCGCGGAGGACATCCGCTAGGTTGTCGGGGCGCTGGTGCCCGTCCTCGATGATGACAAGGAGGCTGGAGTCTTCGGGCAATCGTGCTGAGACCTGATCGTTCACGGCCGGATACGCCGACAGAACCCGGACAACGCCCCCGGTGCGGAGGGCGAAGTCCGCGGCGAGAGCGTGCAGGACGCGGCTCTTCCCCGCGCCGGCCGCCCCCAGCAGGACGCCCACACGCCCGTTGGCTTCGTCGGTGGTAGTGCTGAAGGAGACCAGTTCCTCCACGAGTTCCGTACGGCCGACCAGGTTCCAGCGGTGGGAGAAGTAGGCGGCGGCGTGCGGATCTTCGAACGCCTCCTGCGCCGTGAGCCACGGATCAGACGAGGGAGCATCCGGGAGGACGTGGTAGATGCTCTGGTTGCCGTTCACAACGGCGTAGACAGTGCTGCCGTTGTCGGCCGTGTTCTGTTGAACGGGGGCTCGCTCGTCGTCTCCGGACGACCCGGGGTCCACGCTCGCCGCGCTGTTGTCGTCCATCCCTCTTCTCTCCCCTTATCGGTCCGAATGGACTCGTACGGACGCACGACTGAGCTGGCAAGCCGACGGGTCGGAGCCGGTGACCGCGTACGCTCGGGCTCATTCGTCCAGCCGTTGCAGTGCGGTGGCACTCGGGTGGCGGGCCAGGGCGAGCCCGTCCACCATAGCTTGGAAGTGGCTCCGGGCCGTGGGCGTCACCTCGGGATGCAGGCCTATCAACCAATCGACGAGGAGATACCCCGAGGAGTCGACCGCCCCGAGGCGGTCGACGGACAGCTGCCGGACCCAGCGCAGACCGGGATCGACCTGTTCATGAACGGGCTGTGCCTTGAGGAAACCGATGAGGTTGTCGAGGGCCGACCAGTCCTTGTCGACCTGAGCTGTCCAGTCCTCGACCAAGTCCGCTACAGGGGCGAGGGGGATCCACCGGCGTCGGGCCTCCCGCAGAGTGCCATCGACGTCCCGGTCCATCATGGATACCACCGGGTTTGGGATGATCTCCGATCGCATCGTCCTGTGGTCGTATCGTGCGAACCTGTCGGCGTCTTCGTCCTCCTGGTCCACTGCGGTCGGCAGGGGCTGGGTGAGTACCAGCTCCATGAGATACGGCCAGCCGGCGGCGAGCGGCCGCACGAGGTCGCTCTCGTAGGTGGCGGCAGTCTTCAGGGCCCGCAACAGATGGCTGAACGCCGAGGGTGAGACGACCAGCTGGTCGGCGAACCGGATCAGTACGGCCGGCTCGGCGTCGGCGGCGCGCAGGAGGGAGGCTCCCAGCCCCGCTCCCTGTTCGGTGTGCGGCTCCGAACCCCACACCTGCGCTGCGCGGGCGTAGGCGTCCAACAGGGGTTCACGCAATTCGTGGGCCAGGGCCCGGCAGCAGTGCGGGGTCCGACCGGCCTCTAGCACTGCTGAGACCGCGGGCCGCAGCACCGCCGGGTCCATGTCCTTCCCCTTGCGAGAGACCAGAGTGGCAGCGAGGGAGGCCGAGGACGTGTCGCCCGTCATGGGCGGGGGTGGACTGGCGGCCCCGGGCTCCAGCGACTGGCGGGCGCAGGACTCCACCGCGCGCCAAGCAAGGCCGTGATGGCACCGGCGTTGAGCCGCTGAGCACCTGATGGACCAGAGCGGCCGCAACCCTTCGACGGCGTACTCGCGCACCTCGTGCATCGGATGGGCAGTGCTGTGCACCACGGCGCCGGCCACGCGCTCGGTATCAACGGATGGTGGTCCGGAAGCGTCGGCCAGGGGTGCGAGCAGACGCGGCAGAGCGAGGGCGGCCAGACGGTTGCCGGCCCAGGGCTGAGTGGCATCCGGACCGTAGGAGATGTCGACGGGCTCGTGGACCGCCGAGGCCAGCAGGTCGACCGACCACTGCAGGTCCTCTTCGTCTAGCGCTCTGCCGGCTGCTGCGGCATGTACGGCCGCGGCCGCTACCGCGTACCGTCCGTCGGACGCCCACCCCGCTTCGTCGGCCGGCCTTCCGTGGAGCTCACGTGCTATCCGGAGATCGGGGCGAGCCTGGCGAGATCGTCAACGACAGGCTCGCTCACGCGATACGGCACCGATCGGTGGAACGCATAGCGGTTGACCAATGCGTACTGCTGCGAGGCGCGGTCGGCCTCTGCACGGTGGCGTTCCAACGCTGCTGCGACCACCTCCGACGGCTGGACCTCGATCGCCACCTGATCGCCGTCCCGCACCTGCCTGAAGCGCTCCAGGTCGAGGTGATCGGCCCACAACTTGACGGTCAACCCGTAAACGCCGTCCGGTGCGGCCGAGCGCAGGCGGTCGGACACCGTTCTCAGCCGCGCAACTGCTCTCCCATTGTCCGTTCGTGCGGCATCGATGACGAGAGCCATCGCCACCTCGACCGGTCGACACTTAAGCCACTCGTCACCAGGGAGGTCGTTGCCACCCGGAAACAGACTGTCGCTGGTGATCCGGCCGATCTCGAGTTCCCAAACCTGGGGAAGAGCAAGGAACTCATCCAACTCGTCGGTGACCATGTTCAGATGTCGCAGCAGCAGACCATAGGCAAGACCAAGGCCGGACAGCGTGCCCACCCGAGCCAAGACCAGCTGGGCGGCAGCGCGAACCGTAACGAAACCGCGGGCGACCTCCCGTTTCAGCCAGCGTTCCAACGCCATCAGCGCACTCATACAAGGCTGGTGACCGTTAAGTGCGCCCCGGTACCAGGCCCAGGACCTGGGGGTACCCGCGTAGTGGCGTAGACCGGTGTTCAGGAAATCGGCGGTCAGACCAAGCTCGCCGCTCGTCGTGCTTTGCGCCTCCACAGTGCCAGTGGCAATGGCCTCGATCAGACGCAGCCCGTGCGAGGGGGCAGCCTGGAGTAACCAGAAGAACGGACCACGTGCCCAGTTGGCTTGGCTGCGGGCGAGGCCGTCGAGGAACTCGTGCTTCCCCATCCACGGCCTCCGGCGGTTCCCGAGGAACCGGTCCGGTCGATCGGGGTGCGGAAGGTAGTAGGCCGAGGCTAGTTCAACGAGTAGATCGGGATCAGTCATGGCCAGGCAGCCGCCGGCCTCAGCACGGTCCACAGCCGGCATGAGGTTGGCGGGGCGCGAGCCTGCGAGCTTTCGCAACTGGGCGGCCGCGGCTCCGGCGCGCTCGGTACTGAGCAGCGCGAGTGCCTCGATGTAGGCGTCCGAGGGAAACTCCGGTACGTCTCGGAGCATGGCATCGCGCAGCAGGGCCCGCACCGGTCGATGCTTCGCCGTGTCGGTCCCAAGTGCCTCCTGCAGGAACAGGCCGCGCAGCCATACCAGCACGACCTCGTCGCTCGGATCGGCGCGAGGGCGGGAGAGGACGCTCGTATGCCGAGCTATCCATTCGACCACGGGTCCTGCGACCAGCGGATCGCAGGACCTGCCGTTGCCGAAGCGCTGCAGGGTGCAACGCAGCAGGCTGTTCAGCAGGCTGGGCTCCCGGAGGAGCTCCTCGGTCAAGGCGAAGAGGGCGTCGGAACACCAGTCGGCGGACAGGACCGCTTCCCAGAGGACGTCCTCCCAGCGCGCCCCGTGCCTCTCGGCGAGACGTGCGAACTGTTGACGCGTCCGGTTCCAACGGGAAAGGAATCCGCCGGGCGCGTCGGGATCGGGCCAGAGCCTCTCCTGGCAGTAGATCCGGGCGGCATGGACAGCCCATCGCGGGCCGGTGCCCTCCAGGAGCAGGAAGCCGTCGTCCAGCAGTAGGCGCCGGGTCGTGGCGAAGTCCCGCAGCAGGTCGTGAGAGAAGGCGTGTTCCTCGCCCGAGACCGTCGACACCTCGTCGAGCGGCGCCAGGATGCCGTCCGACCGCAACGAGATCAGGGCCGGGCCGGGCACCTCGGGCGGCCGCCTCCCCGTGAGCCGGGCTTCGGCCAGCGTGGCCAGGGTTCGGCCACGTGCCCCGGCCTCCAGGCTGGTGGAGAGTTGGAGGCCGTTGTTGAGGACGAATGCAAACCAGACGTGCCGGTAGACATCGGCCTCGCTCCTCAACCGAACCGGTAGCGCGCTGCAACGCCCAGTGGAGCGCAACAGCAGATCGATGATCTTGAGTCTGCGGAGCAGCCAGCGGGACCGGTCGTCGTCCGCCATCTGGGCGAGGTGTGGTGCCGCGCGGAGGATGTCGTCGACCTCCCGGTCGTCCAGGGGCGGAACACTGGTCTCCGCCACTCCTCGGTGGCCTGCGCGCGCTACCAGATCACGCGGCATCTCCGCGGCGTCATCACGGCTGACCAGCACCGGAAGCAAGCCGGTACTGAGTGCTGCATCGACGGCCTCGGTGGTCAGGTCGTCGAAGCCTTCCTGGGCGGCCTCGGATCCGTCCAGGACAAGGATCCCCGAACAGGTCGGCTTCCCCGGTGCGCTGCCGTCCTGGCCCAGTGCCGCTGCGACGAGTTCCGCCAACCCGCCTGCGTACGGGGCCATCGCCGGAAGGGAGGCCGCCAATACCTGTACGGAGCGGTCACGCAGTTCATCGACCGCTCGGAGCACTAGGGCCTGTGTGAGGTTGTGATCAGTCGGTCGTCCGCAGGAGGTCGTCGATCCAGATCATCGAGGCGCGGAGGTGGAGGCCGGCGAGGTAGCT
>NZ_JBVKDS010000034.1:0-24821 GCF_055633695.1 Kitasatospora sp. NPDC114501
TTCAGACTGCCAACGCACCCAACGACCCCACCCACGCCACCGGCAGTCTGAAAATCATCCAGCCCCCGCAGCACCCACCCCCGGAGCCGCCCCCGGCCCCCCACCCTCCCGAAAGCCCGAACCCCGAAAGCCCACCCCCCGAACAGCCCCCTCAGCGGGGCACCACCAACAACCCCGCCCCGAAATACCCCCGCTCCCCACACCCCAGCACCCCCACCGGACACCCTCCCGCCGCCGCCCCCGCCAACACCCCCGCCAACCCACCCGCCCCCAGCTCCGGGTGCAGAGCAGCCACCACCGCCACCGCCCCGGTCACATGCGCGGCCGCCATCGAGGTCCCCGCCAGCGCCGCGTACTGCCCTCCCGGCCAGTCGGAGACGACCGCCCCCTGCGTCCCGCCGTCCGGGTCGCCTCCCGGCGCCGCCAGCGAGACCCGCCCGCGACCGTAGTTGGAGTACCCCGCCGGGTGCCCCTCCCGGTCGACCGCGGTGACGGTGACGACCCCGGGCAGCTCGCCGGGCAACCGTACGCACTCGGTGCCGACGTGGCGGACGGGCGCCGGCCCCGAGATCCGGTCGTTGGGGCTCCGCTCGTCGGTCCGGGCCGCGCCGAGGTCCTGCCCGTCGTTGCCCGCCGAGGCCACCACCACCGCCCCCTTCCGCTGGGCGTACCCGGCGGCCCGTCCGACGGCCGCGATCAGCGCGGCCTGGTCCCGGTCCTCGGGGCAGTTGTACTTCCACGGGTCGGCGAAGTAGCTGTTGTTGATCGCCTTGGCCCCGTGGTCGGCGGCCCAGAGCATCCCGCAGACGATGTTCTCCGCGTAGTACTGCCCGAGCGGCCCGAGCAGCCGGACGGCGGCGATCCGCACGCCCGGCGCGACCCCGGTGACGCCGTGGCCGTCCCGGGTGGCGCCGACGATCCCGGCGACGTGCGTGCCGTGGCCGTTCTCGACCACCCCGGCGTCGGGCCGCCAGGCGCCGGTGCGGGCGTCGGGCCGGCCGTCCGCGCAGGAGGCGGAGGCCTTCGGGTCGACGGCGGCGCGCAGGTCCGGGTGGGTGTCGTCGACCCCGGAGTCCAGCACCGCGACCAGCACCTTGTGCAGCGCCTCGGTGCTCGGCACGGTTCCCGCGGACACCGCCGAGGCGTCTCCCGTCCGACCACCGGCGCCCCCGACCATGGCGAGGTTCCAGGCGCCGCCCTCCCCCGGGTCGGGCACCGTGACGGTCGCCGAGTCCGCCCGGTCACCACCCCGCCCGCCGGCTGCCCGTTCCCCCGCCCCCGTCCCCGCCCTGAAGTCCCCCGCTCCCGCCACCGACCGGGGCGGCGCGACCACCGGCGCGGTCCTGGTGGCCCCGACGGCGGCGATCCCGGGCCGGGCCCGGACCCGGTCGGCGAACGGGCCGGTCGCGTACACCAGCGCGGCCCCGATCTGCGGGTACTCCTGGACCACCTGTCCGCCCGCCGCCCGGCTCTCCGTCCCGGCCCGGGCCGCGCCGGCGGCGTCCTCCCCCTCGGCCAGCACCAGGTAGCTGAGGTAGGCACGCCCCGGCCCGGACACGTACGGGACGGCTCCGCCCACCACGAGCGCCATGAGCAGCATCGCGAGCAGTGCCCGGGCGGGCCCGCGGACCCGACGGCGACGGGCGGCGCGGGCGGCGGTCCTGCCCGGCGGGTACGCCTGCGCCATCGCACGGTCTCCGCTCGTCGGTCCGGTGGGTCAAGGAAGGATCAAGCATCCGATTTCTCACCATATGAGCGGATCACCGTTTCTGCCCCCCAGCGTGCACCCCACCCCCGCCTCCCCTCCCCTTCCCTCTCCCCCTCCCCTCCGCCACCCACCCCACTTGTCAGTCCCACCCGGCACCATGGGGGCATGGCGCCCCAGCACCCGACCCCGCCCACCCGCGACCCCCTGGCCGGCTTCGCCCCGGCCACCCGGGCCTGGTTCACCGGCGCCTTCTCCGCCCCCACCGCCGCCCAGGCCGAGGCCTGGCAGGCCATCCAGCGGGGGACGGACGTCCTGGTGGTCGCCCCCACCGGCTCCGGCAAGACGCTGGCCGCCTTCCTCGCCGCCCTCGACCGGCTCAGCAGCACCCCGCCCCCCGCCGAGCCCAAGCGCCGCTGCCGGGTCCTCTACGTCTCCCCGCTCAAGGCCCTCGCGGTGGACGTCGAACGGAACCTGCGCGCCCCGCTGGCCGGCCTGCGCCAGGCCGCCGTCCGGCTCGGCCTGCCCGAGCCCGAGGTCCAGGTCGCCATCCGCTCCGGCGACACCCCGGCCGCCGACCGCCGCCGCTTCGCGACCCACCCGCCGGACATCCTGATCACCACCCCCGAGTCGCTGTTCCTGCTGCTCACCTCCGCCTCCCGGGAGGCCCTGCGCGGCGTGGACACGGTGATCCTGGACGAGGTGCACGCCGTCGCCGGCACCAAGCGCGGCGCCCACCTCGCGCTCAGCCTGGAGCGGCTGGACGAGCTGCTGGACCGCCCGGCCCGCCGGATCGGCCTGTCCGCGACGGTCCGCCCGGTCGAGGAGGTGGCCCGCTTCCTGAGCCCCCAGCGCGGCGCCACCGTGGTCCAGCCCGCCTCCGCCAAGGACTTCGACCTCTCGGTGGTCGTCCCCGTCCCCGACCTGGACGACCTGCCCGCCGCCCCGGCCACCGGCGGCGCCGCCGGCAGCGACCCTCAGCGGCAGGCCTCGATCTGGCCCCACGTCGAGGAGCGGATCGTCGACCTGGTCGAGGCGCACCGCTCGACCATCGTCTTCGCCAACTCCCGCCGACTGGCCGAGCGGCTGTGCAACCGGCTGAACGAGATCGCCCACGAGCGCGCCACCGGCACCGCCGTCCCCGAGGCCCACGCCCCGGCCGAGCTGATGGGCGGCTCGGGCGCGGCCAAGGGCGCGCCCCCGGTGATCGCCCGGGCGCACCACGGATCCGTCTCCAAGGAGCAGCGCTCGCTCGTCGAGGAGGAGTTGAAGGCCGGCCGGCTGCCCGCCGTGGTCGCCACCTCCAGCCTGGAGCTGGGCATCGACATGGGCGCCGTCGAACTGGTCGTCCAGGTCGAGTCGCCGCCCTCGGTCGCCTCCGGCCTGCAGCGGGTCGGCCGGGCCGGCCACCAGGTCGGCGCGGTCTCCACCGGCGTCTTCTTCCCCAAGTACCGGGGCGACCTCGTGCAGTCCGCGGTGGTCACCGAGCGGATGCGGGCCGGCCGGATCGAGGCGCTGCGCATCCCGCGCAACCCGCTGGACGTGCTCGCCCAGCAGCTGGTCGCGATGACGTCCCTGGAGGCCTGGCCGGTGGACGACCTGCTCGCCGTGGTCCGCCGCGCCGCGCCCTTCGCGTCCCTCCCGCAGTCCGCCTTCGACGCCGTGCTCGACATGCTGGCCGGCCGCTACCCCTCGGACGCCTTCGCCGAGCTGCGCCCCCGGCTGGTCTGGGACCGGGTGGCCGGTACGGTGACCGGCCGCCCCGGCGCCCAGCGGCTGGCCGTCACCTCCGGCGGCACCATCCCCGACCGCGGCCTGTTCGGCGTCTTCATCGCCGGAACCGACCCCAAGAAGGGCGGCGGCCGGGTCGGAGAGCTCGACGAGGAGATGGTCTACGAGTCCCGCGTCGGCGACGTGTTCACCCTCGGCACCACCTCCTGGCGGATCGAGGACATCACCCACGACAAGGTGCTGGTCACCCCCGCCCCCGGCGTCCCCGGCCGGCTCCCGTTCTGGAAGGGCGACGCGCTCGGCCGGCCGCTCGAACTCGGCCGCGCCCTCGGCGCGTTCACCCGGGAACTGGGCGCCCTCCAGCCCGAGGCCGCCACCGAGCGGCTCAAGCGGGCCGGCCTGGACGACTGGGCGGCCGCCAACCTGCTGGACTACCTCGCCGAGCAGCGCACCGCCTGCGGCCACCTCCCGGACGACCGCACCATCGTGGTCGAACGCTTCCGGGACGAACTCGGCGACTGGCGGATCGTCATCCACTCCCCCTTCGGGGCCCAGGTGCACGCCCCCTGGGCGCTCGCCCTCGGCGCCCGGCTGCGCGAGAAGCACGGCCTGGACCCACAGGTCATGCACGCCGACGACGGCATCGTGCTCCGCCTGCCCGACGCGGACCTGCTCTCCCTCGACTTCGACTTCAGCGCCCCCGCGGAGCAGTCGCGCCCGGACGAGGCCCCGGTCGGCGCCGACGCCGCCCTGTTCGACCCCGGCGAGATCGAGCAGCTGGTCACCGACCAGGTCGGCGGCTCCGCCCTGTTCGCCTCCCGCTTCCGGGAGTGCGCCGGCCGCGCCCTGCTGCTCCCCCGCCGCAACCCCGGCCGCCGCACCCCGCTCTGGCAGCAGCGCCAGCGCGCCGCCCAACTGCTCGAGGTCGCCTCGGAGTACGGCTCGTTCCCGATCGTCCTGGAGGCCGTCCGGGAGTGCCTGCAGGACGTCTTCGACGTCCCCGGCCTGGTCGAGCTGATGGGCGATCTGGAGTCCCGCGCCGTCCGCCTGGTCGAGGTCACCACCCCGGAGCCCTCGCCCTTCGCCCGCTCGCTGCTGTTCGGCTACGTCGCCCAGTTCCTCTACGAGGGGGACTCCCCGCTCGCCGAGCGCCGCGCCGCCGCCCTCTCGCTCGACTCCCGGCTGCTGTCCGAGCTCCTCGGCCAGGCCGAGCTGAGCGAACTGCTCGACCCGCAGGTGCTCACCGAGCTGGAGGCCGAGCTCCAGCGCCTCACCCCCGAACGCCGGATCAGGGACGCCGAGGGCGTCGCCGACGCGCTGCGCCTGCTCGGCCCGCTCACCGAGGCCGAGTTGGCGCTCCGCGGCGCCGAGCCGCTGTGGGCCCTGGAGTTGGAGGCGGCCCGCCGGGTGATCCAGGTCCGGATCGCCGGCGAGCGGCGCTGGGCCGCGATCGAGGACGCCGGACGGCTGCGCGACGCCCTCGGCACCCCGCTGCCGGTCGGCGTCCCGGAGGCCTTCACCGAGCCGGTCAAGGACCCGCTGGGCGACCTGATCGCCCGCCACGCCCGTACCCACGGCCCGTTCACCGCCGCCGAGGCCGCCGACCGCTACGGCCTGGGCACCGCCGTGGTCACCGGCACCCTGCACCGCATGACCGCCGGCGGCCGCCTGGTCCAGGGCCAGTTCCGGCCCGCCGGTAGCCACACCGACCCCGAGTGGCACACCGCCGCCGAGTGGTGCGACGCCGAGGTGCTGCGCCGGCTGCGGCGCCGCTCGCTGGCCGCGCTGCGCCAGGAGGTCGAGCCGGTCCCGCCGCGCGCCCTGGCCGCCTTCCTGCCGCAGTGGCAGCACCTGGCCGGCCATCGGCTGCGCGGCCCGGACGGCCTGCTGCGGGTGGTCGAGCAGCTCCAGGGCACCGCCCTGCCCGCCTCCGCGCTGGAGAAGCTGATCCTCCCGGCCCGGCTCGCCGACTACTCCCCCGGCCTGCTGGACGAGCTGATGGCGGCCGGCGAGGTCGGCTGGTGCGGGGCCGGCGCCCTGCCCGGCAAGGACGGCTGGCTCAGCCTGCACCTCGCCGAGAACGCCCACCTGCTGCGCCCCGAGCCCGTCCCGCCCGCGCTCACCCCGGTGCACAGCGCCCTGATGTCCGCGCTGGCCGGCGGCTACGGCCTGTTCTTCCGCCAGCTCGTCCAGCAGCTGCCGGAGGGGACCGCCGAGCCGGAGGTCGTCGAGGCGCTCTGGGACCTGGTCTGGGCCGGTTACGTCAGCAACGACACCCTCGCCCCGCTGCGCGCCCTGCTCGGCTCCGGCCGGACGGCGGGCGCCACCGCCCACCGGGCGCCCCGGTCCACCCCGCGCGGCCGCTACGGCGGCGCCGGCCGGGCCTTCGGCCGGGTCGGCGGCGCCCTGCGCAGCGGCCCGCCGACAGTGGCCGGCCGCTGGTCGCTGCTGCCCGCCGCCGCCACCGACCCGACGGTCCGGGCCACCGCCCAGGCGCAGAGCCTGCTGGACCGGCACGGCCTGCTCACCCGGGGCACGGTGGCGGCCGAACGGGTGCCCGGCGGCTTCGCCGGGGTGTACCGGGTGCTCGCCGCGATGGAGGAGCGCGGCCGGGCCCGCCGGGGCTACTTCGTCGAGGGCCTGGGCGGCGCCCAGTTCGCCATGGAGGGCGCGGCCGACCGGCTGCGCTCGGTGAACGGCCGGCTGGAGCGGGCCCGGGCGGCCGAGTGGCCGGCCGCCCCGGCCGGCGAGCCGCCGCAGACGCTGGTGCTGGCCGCCGCCGATCCGGCCAACGCCTACGGCGCCGCCCTGCCCTGGCCCGAACCGCCCGCCGCCCCGGGCGGCAAGGAGTCCACCGCCCACCGCCCGGGCCGCAAGGCGGGTGCCCTGGTGGTCCTGGTGGACGGCGAGCTGGCGCTGTACGTCGAGCGCGGCGGCAAGTCCCTGCTGGCCTGGCCGGAGGACGAGGCCACCCGGGCGCTGGCGGCCGGGGCGCTCGCGGCCGCCGTCCGGCAGGGGGCGCTCGGCAGCGTCACGGTCGAGCGGGCCAACGGCGAGCCCGCGCTCGGCTCGGCCCTCGGCCGCGCCCTGGAGGAGGCCGGTTTCCACGCCACCCCGCGCGGCCTGCGCCTGCGCCCCTGAGGCAGGGCACGAAAGAGCCGGAGGCCGCGGGGCCGAGAACCCCGCGGCCTCCGGCCAGGTCGAATCACCCGATCGGCGGGGGCTGCGCCTGCGCCGGTCCCACCGGCTCCGCGCGCGGGCGCCGGGCCGGCCCGGTCGCGTTCCAGTCGGCGTGGACCGGAATGAGACCGAGTCCCCAGCCGCCGGCCGCGAGCAGCCCCAGCACGGCACCGTCGGTCAGCTGTCCCCGGACCACCAGGAGCCACCAGGCGAGCCCGGCCGCCGAGAACACCAGGACCCATCGCACCGGACGACGTACCCGGAGGAGCAGTCGCACCCGGGCCCGTATTCGGACTGTCGGGCGCGTCTGCGCGTCTGTTCGCACGACCGCCCTCCCTTCGCTCGCCCCGGGCAGGGGCGCCCGGGAGTCGAGGCCGGGATCAGGCGGCGACCACGTCCATCGCGGCGGCCTTGGGCGACATGTTCGCCCGGTCGGTGCCGGGGGCGGGCAGCGGAACCGGTTCGAGTACCGGCCTCAGCAGATCACCTTCGGAGAGGGTGGCCATCGCCGCAAGTTCAGCGAGCGACAGTTCGTCGCTGACCTCGCGCATGACCTCGGACATCCGGACGTCGAGTGCGTCGCAGATGGCGGAGAGCAGCTCCGAGGAGGCCTCCTTCTGTCCCCGCTCGACCTCGGAGAGGTATCCGAGCGAAACCCTGGCGGCCGCCGACACCTCGCGGAGTGTGCGGCCCTGGCGCTGGCGCTGCCGACGCAGTACATCGCCCAGTAGGCGACGGAGCAGGATCATCGGTGCCTCCCTCCTCGGACTGCGGATCGAGATGTCACGTCCCCACCGTACCGCCTTGCCCGCTTCGCGTGCGGGGACCCTGGTCGTGTTCACTCTGGGCTGCAAGGCCGTCCCCCTCCTCGTTCCGGTGTCGCAGCCGGGTTCGCGGGCCCCTCGTGGTACCCGTGGCGACCCACCCGGTCACCGTCACGCAACTCGTTCGCCACCTGGTTTCTGCCCAACCAGGGTGTTGGATGTAACACGATCCTCCAGCTGTCCCATGCCCGCGCGCCAGATCGGCAGATCTCGGTTCGGTGGAGATCCCGTCCCGGCGGACCCCTAGCGTACGAACCGACCGACCAGCAGCTCCAGCGCGGCGGTCACGGCTTCGTGACGGATTGTGGCACGACCCCCCGACAGCAGGGGCGAGCTGACCAGAGTTCCACCCGGGCCGGCGACCGCCAGGTGTACGGTGCCCACCGGCTGCCCGTCCTGCGGGTCCGGCCCGGCCACCCCGGTCGTCGCGAGCCCGTAGGTGGCCCCCAGCAGTCCCCGCACGCCCTCGGCCATCTGTCGGGCCACCACCGGGTGGACCGGCCCGTACACGTCCAGCAGGCCCTCGTCCACCCCGAGCACCGAGGCCTTCAGCTCGGTCGCGTACGCGGTGACCGAGCCCCGGAAGGTCGCGGACGCCCCGGGGACGTCCACCAGCGCGGCGGCCAGCAGACCCCCGGTCAGCGACTCGGCGACCGCCAGCGTGCCGCCCTCGGCCCGCAGCGCGGCGTGCGCCCGCTCGGCCAGTTCGTAGTCCCGTTCCGCCACCCGGTCCCCCCGTAGCTCAGCGGCCCGGCCGCGCCGCGGCCCGTCCCTCGCTGCGCAGTCGCAGCGCCTGTCCGACGTAGTCGAGCGCGGTGCCGACGGTCAGCAGCACTGCCAGCCCCATCAGCACGGCCCGCCCGGTGGCCAGCCAGCCGGTCAGGTCCAGCACGTACATGCCGACCGCGGTGCCCTGGGTCAGCGTCTTGAGCTTGCCGCCGCGGCTGGCCGGGATGACCCCGTAGCGGATCACCCAGAACCGCATCAGCGTGATGCCGAGCTCGCGGGAGAGGATCACCACGGTGACCCACCAGGGCAGGTCGCCGAGCAGTGAGAGGCCGATCAGCGCCGAGCCCATGATCGCCTTGTCGGCGATCGGGTCGGCGATCTTCCCGAAGTCGGTGACCAGGCCCTTGCGCCGGGCCAGTTCACCGTCGAACAGGTCGGTGATCATCGCGATCGCGAACGAGGCCCAGGCGACCGAGCGCCACTTGGGGTCGTGCCCGCCGTGGGCGAACAGCAGCGCCACGAAGACCGGCACCAGCAGCACCCGGACCATCGTGAGCACGTTGGCGATGTTCCAGACCCCCGGGGTCGACGGCGCCGCGGCCACCGGTCTGCCCGGGTGGGCCGCGGCCGGGGCGCCGGGCCCCTTGGTCATTCCCCGGCTCCCGGGGCGTCGGCCGCCGCGGTCCCGGGCACCCGCACCTGCTCCAGCGCCTCGGCGATCAGGTCGACGCCCTCGCTGGCGACCACCTTGGCCCGCCAGAACTGGCCGATCCGGGGGGCCTCGACACCGGTGAGGGTGGTCAGGCCGTCGGTCTCCGGGGCCTGGTGGGCGGAGCGGCCCTCGACCACGCCGTCCTCGATGGACTCGATCAGCACCTCGACCTCGGTGCCGATCCGCTGCTCGGCCCGCTGGGCGGTCATCTCCTCGGCCAGCCGGCTCAGCCGGTCCAGCCGGTCGGCGATCACGTCCTCGGCGAGCTTGCCGTCGTAGGTCGCGGCCTCGGTGCCGTCCTCGTCCGAGTAGCCGAAGACGCCGATCGCGTCGAGCCCGGCGTGCGTGACGAAGCGTTCCAGCTCGGCGAAGTCCTCCTCGGTCTCGCCGGGGAAGCCGACGATGAAGTTGGAGCGGGCGCCGGCCTGCGGGGCCTTGCCGCGGATCGTCCCCAGCAGCTCCAGGAACTGGTCGGTGGAGCCGAAGCGGCGCATCCGGCGCAGCACGGCGGGCGCCGAGTGCTGGAAGGACAGGTCGAAGTAGGGCACCACGTCGGCGGTCCCGGTCATCGAGTCGATCAGGCCGGGGCGCATCTCGGCCGGCTGGAGGTAGGAGACCCGGACCCGCTCGACGCCCTCGATCGCGGCGATCTCGCCGAGCAGCGTCTCCAGCAGCCGGATGTCGCCGAGGTCCTTGCCGTACGAGGTGTTGTTCTCGCTCACCAGGACGATCTCGCGCACGCCCTGCCCGGCCAGCCACTGGGCCTCGTGCAGCACGTCGGAGGGGCGGCGGGAGATGAAGGAGCCGCGGAAGGCCGGGATGGCGCAGAAGGAGCAGCGCCGGTCGCAGCCGGAGGCGAGCTTGACGGAGGCGACCGGGTTGTCGTCCAGCCGCTTGCGCAGGGTGCGCGGGCCGGAGGCCGGGGCGAGGCCCTCGGGGAGGTCGGCGATCGGCTCGGCGGCGGCCTCGGCGCCGTGGCCGGGCAGGGCGACGGCCTCGGCGGCGGTCTGCCGCTCGGCCGGGCTGATCGGCAGCAGCTTGCGGCGGTCGCGCGGGAGGTGCGGGGCGTGGTGGCCGCCGGACAGGATGGTCTGGAGGCGGTCGGAGATGTCGGCGTAGTCGTCGAAGCCGAGGACGCCGTCCGCCTCGGGGAGGGCGTCGGCGAGCTCCTTGCCGTACCGCTCGGCCATGCAGCCGACGGCGACGACGGCCTGGGTGCGGCCGTGCCCCTTGAGGTCGTTGGCCTCCAGCAGGGCGTCCACCGAGTCCTTCTTGGCGGCCTCGACGAAGCCGCAGGTGTTGACCACGGCGACGTCCGCCTCGGTGGCGTCGTCGACGAGCAACCAGCCGTCGGCTTCCAGTCGCCCGGCGAGTTCCTCGGAGTCCACCTCGTTGCGGGCGCATCCGAGCGTGACAAGGGCGACAGTACGGCGTTCAGGCATAGGGCCAAGATTAACGCGCGGGCTCCGGTGCCGTTCGCCCCGGAGGCCGCGCGCCTCGGATCAGCTGATCATCAGTGGGTCTTCCGACCCCTGTGGTCAGCCTGCCTGCGGGTCTCCGGGGGTGTACGTGACGTGCACCACCTGGCCGTCCTTGCCGAGGAGGCCGAGGTCCTTCCCGTTGACGTACGCGTGCACGGCCCCGCCGTTGCCCAGCACCAGCTTGATCTGCTTGGGGTCGGTGAAGGTCTGGTCCTGGCCGTTGCTGATGTTGTTCTGGAACAGCGACTTGCCGGTGCCGTCCATCGCCGAGACCCAGCTGGTGCCCTCGGCGACCAGCTTCACGGTGACCTTGTCGGCCGGGACGGCGGCGATCGCGGCGGCGCTCGGCGCGGGCGCCGGCGGCTGGACGGTGGGCGTGGCGGCGGGGGCCACCGAGCCGGTCCCGGAGCCGCTGGGCAGCGGCGCGCTGGCCGAGCCGGTGGTGCCGCGCCCGTCCTTGCCGCTGACCAGGTTGAAGCCGATCAGCGCGACCACGGCGACGATCGCGGCGACCATGGCGGCCGCCCAGTTCGGCCGGCCGCGGCGGGGCACCTTGATCGGGCCGCTGTCGATCAGCTGGGTCGCCGGGCGCCTGGCGGCGGGCGGGCCGCCGTGCGCGGCGTCGTACCGGGCGACCAGCGCCTCGCCGTCCAGGCCGACCGCCCGGGCGATCAGGCGGATGTGCCCGCGGGCGTAGAAGTCGCCGCCGCAGCGGGCGAAGTCGTCCTCCTCGATGGCATGGACGATCGGCACCCGCACCCGGGTGGCGGTACTCACCTGGTCCACCGTGAGTCCCGCGTCGATCCGGGCGGTGGACAGCATCCGGCCGATGCTCGGGGCATCGGCCGCCTGCACCACGTCGTCGGTCGGCTCGAGGGACGGCATGGTGTTCTCGCGATCGGAGGACTTGCCGATGGTCACGGGGCACGCCTTTCGAGCGGATGGCCACCTGCTGGGGAACAGTCTAGGGGCGGGGGCGGATCGTTTCTCAAGCGGAACGGGCCCGAATGCGCGTACCCGATCCGACCGGGGTCCGACACTCCGCTGACGGGACGTCGGCGGAGCCGCGTCGGGGTACCGGGGTTCGCTTTCCGCCGTGTGACGCGGTGTACGCACGTTCGGTTCCCCACGCGCCGCCTACCCTCCACCGAACGAGTGACACCTCGGTCAGGACACGGCCCGGGCCCCGCGGGGCCCGGCCGGTCAGCCCCGAAGGGTGATCAGCACCCCGTCCAGTTCGTCCGGCTTCACCAGCACGTCGCGGGCCTTGGAGCCCTCGCTCGGGCCGACGATCCCGCGCGACTCCATCAGGTCCATCAGCCGGCCCGCCTTGGCGAAGCCGACCCGGAGCTTGCGCTGGAGCATCGAGGTCGAGCCGAACTGGGTGGAGACCACCAGCTCGGCCGCCTGGATCAGCAGGTCCAGGTCGTCGCCGATCTCCTCGTCGATCTCCTTCTTCGGCCCGCCCCCGACCATCACGTCGTCCCGGTAGACGGCGGTCAGCTGGTCCTTGCAGTGCTGCACCACCTTGGCGATCTCCGCCTCGGTGACGAACGCGCCCTGCATGCGGATCGGCTTGCTGGCGCCCATCGGCAGGAAGAGCGCGTCGCCCTTGCCGATCAGCTTCTCCGCGCCGGGCTGGTCCAGGATGACCCGGGAGTCGGCCATCGCGGAGGTCGCGAAGGCCAGCCGGGACGGCACGTTGGCCTTGATCAGGCCGGTGACCACGTCCACCGAGGGCCGCTGGGTGGCGAGCACCAGGTGGATGCCGGCCGCGCGGGCCAGCTGGGTGATCCGGACCACCGAGTCCTCGACGTCGCGCGGCGCGACCATCATCAGGTCGGCCAGCTCGTCGACGATCACCAGCAGGTACGGGTACGGCGTCAGCTCGCGCTCGCTGCCCAGCGGCGGGGTGACCTTGCCGGCCCGCACCGCCGCGTTGAAGTCGTCCACGTGCCGGAAGCCGAACGCCGCGAGGTCGTCGTAGCGCATGTCCATCTCGCGCACGACCCACTGGAGGGCCTCGGCGGCCTTCTTGGGGTTGGTGATGATCGGCGTGATCAGGTGCGGGATGCCCTCGTACGCGGTCAGCTCGACCCGCTTGGGGTCGACCAGCACCATCCGCACCTCGTCCGGGGTGGCCCGGGCGAGGATCGAGGTGATCAGGCAGTTGATGCAGGACGACTTCCCCGCGCCGGTCGCGCCGGCCACCAGGATGTGCGGCATCTTGGCGAGGTTGGCCATCACGGTGTGGCCCTCGACGTCCTTGCCCATGCCGACGACCATCGGGTGCGAGTCCTCGGCGGCCGTGCGCGAGCGCAGCAGGTCGCCGAGGTTGACCATCTCGCGGTCCCGGTTGGGGATCTCGATGCCGACCGCGGACTTGCCCGGGATCGGGCTGATGATCCGCACGTCCGGGCTGGCCACCGCGTACGCGATGTTCTTGGCGAGCGCGGTGATCCGCTCCACCTTGACGGCCGGGCCGAGCTCGACCTCGTAGCGGGTGACCGTCGGGCCCCGGGTGAAGCCGGTGACCTTGGCGTCCACCTTGAACTCGGCGAAGGTACCGGTGAGCTGGGCGACCACCTCGTCGTTGAGGGCGCTGCGGGCCTTGGCCGGGCCGCCGCGCTCCAGCAGGTCGAGCGAGGGCAGCGCGTAGGTGACGCCCTCGCCGAGCTGGAGCTGCTCCATCCGCACCGGCGCCTCGCCGTGCCCCTCGGGCGCGCCCACCCCGCCGCTGCGGGCGGCCGGGACGGCGGCCTCCTCCGGCGGGGCGGTGCGGTCCTGCACCTGGTGCATCATGTCCGCCACCGCGGAGGAGGGGGGCACGCCGTAGACCAGCGCGCCGTCCAGGTCGGCGGCCGCGCCGGCGGCGAGGTCGCGGGTGGCGTACGGGTCCAGCGGCTCCTTGTCCAGGGAGATCCGCTCGGCGTCCTCCGGCTCCTCGGCCGGCTTGCGCCGGCGGCGGCGCCGACGGGCGGCCACCTCGTCCGTGGGGTCCTCACCGTCGGTGTCCACGGTGAACGGCAGCGCGTCGGGGTCGGCGTCCTCCGGCGGGTCGGTGGACAGCTCGCGCTCCGGCGTACGCCCCCAGTGGTCGTCCTCCGGCCCGGGCTCGACCACCCCGAGCCGTACGCCGATCGACCGCAGCCGTTCCGGGATCCGGTTGACCGGGGTCGCGGTGACCACCAGCAGGCCGAAGAAGGCCAGCAGCAGGAGCAGCGGCACGGCGAGGGCGGGCCCGGCGGCGGCCATCATCGGGGTGGACGCGGCCCAGCCGATGATCCCGCCGGCCGCCCTTATCCGGGAGGCGCCGCTGCCCATCATGGGCGCGCCGCAGCCGATGTGGACCAGGCCGAGGACGCCGACCAGCAGGGCGCTCAGTCCGATCATGATCCGGCCGTTGGCCTCCGGCAGCTCCGGGTGGCGCCAGAGCCGGACCGCCATCGCGGCCAGCAGGAACGGCACCAGCACGTCGAGCCGGCCGAAGAGCCCGGACACCACGGCGGTGGCCGCCTCGCCCAGCCAGCCCTGCGGGCTGAACCAGGTGCCGGCCGCGGTCACCAGCGCGAGCGCGAACAGCAGCAGGCCCACGCCGTCCTTGCGGTGGGCCGGGTCGAGGTTCTTGGCACCGTCGCCGAAACCCCGGAAGATCGCGGCGATCGGGCTCGCCAGTGCGTTGAGCGCGCCCATCAGCACCGACCTGGACGGTTTCGGCGGGGGCGCGGCCGGCCTGGCCGCCGTCTTCTTCGCGGGAGCCGCCTTCTTCGCCGCCGCCTTCTTCGCGGGCGGCTTGCCCGGGGCCTTCGCCGCGGCCTTCTTGGACGGACCCGGACTCGACTTACGTGCTGCGTTCCCGGGCGTGCGAGTGGCCATGGGTCAGCAGCCTACCGGGGCGGGCGACCACTGCACATGCGCCCGAGCCGGGGCGCCCGGCCGTGTCGCCGACACACCGTCACCCTGATCCGGATTCACCCGGTCGCCGCATCGGACCACTCGGACGGGTGAACCAGCGGCGGGGGCTCAGGAACTGCCCGGCCGCATCGCGTCCAGGGCCCGGCGCAGCGCCGCGAGCTTGCGCTCCAGGTGCGCGGCGGTGGCCGCCACCCCGGCGTCCTCGCCCCCGTCCAGCTGCTTGCCGAGCGCCTCCGCCTGCTCCTCGACCGCCGCCAGCCGGGCGGACAGCTCGCCCAGCAGCGCCCCGCCGAGGGACTGCCCGTCGCCGCCCTCCTCCAGTTGCAGGCGCAGCAGCGCGGCCTGCTCCTTCAGCTGGCAGTTCTTCGCGTACAGGTCGACGAAGACGGAGACCTTGGCGCGCAGCACCCACGGGTCGAAGGGCTTGGAGATGTAGTCGACCGCGCCGGCCGCGTAGCCGCGGAAGGTGTGGTGCGGGCCGTGGTTGATCGCGGTCAGGAAGATGATCGGGATGTCCCGGGTGCGCTCGCGGCGCTTGATGTGGGCGGCGGTCTCGAAGCCGTCCATCCCCGGCATCTGGACGTCCAGCAGGATCACCGCGAAGTCGTCGGTGAGCAGCGCCTTGAGCGCCTCCTCACCGGAGGCCGCGCGCACCAGCGTCTGGTCCAGGGCCGAGAGGATCGCCTCCAGCGCCAGCAGGTTCTCCGGTCGGTCGTCGACCAGGAGGATCTTGGCCTTCTGCATCAGGGCTCGCCCTCCTGTCGCCTGCCTGCCGCCCGGTGCCGGCACCCGCGTACTGCCCACCGCTACCCCGGTCATGCTAGCCGCACCCCCTCGCCCGGCACATCGCCCCGTCGTGACCCGATCCGGAGCGGCGCGCAGCCCGTGCTCCGGCGCACGCTCAGCAGCGTGTCGCCGTTCGGTCACTGTTCGCAACGATCGGTGACCCTACCCGGTTCCCGGGCCCGACCGCCAGCAAGCCGACCGCCGGGGCGAGGTGAACCCCGGGGCCCGGAGCGGGGTGCACGCCTCCCCGCGCGGTCACGCGCGGTCCGCGTTCAGCCACTCGCGCATGACCGACAGCAGGTGGTCGGTCTCCACCGGCTTGGTGATGTGGTCGGTGGCCCCCGCCTGGAGCGACTTCTCGCGGTCGCCCTTCATCGCCTTGGCGGTCAGCGCGATGATCGGCAGCCCGGCGAACTGGGGCATCCGGCGGATCGCCTCGGTGGTCGCGTAGCCGTCCATCTCCGGCATCATGATGTCCATCAGGACCAGCGCCACGTTCTCGTGCTGCTCCAGCATCTCGATGCCCTCGCGGCCGTTCTCGGCGTACAGCACGGTCAGGCCGTGCTGCTCCAGCACGCTGGTGAGGGCGAACACGTTGCGGACGTCGTCGTCCACGATCAGCACCTGCTGGCCGTCGAAGCGCCGGTCGCCGTTGACCGGGCGGGGCGGTGCGGGCTCCACCGTCCGCGGCCCGGCGGCGCTCTCCAGGGCGGCGGTGCGCCGGCGCTCCACCGCGCCGCGGCGGCGCTCCTCGGCCAGCTCGCGGACCTCCTGGGCCCAGTGGTCGGCCGGGTTCTCGCCGACCGGCACCGGCAGGCCCACCGGGGTCACCCCGACCGAGGCGCGCGCCGCCAGGCCGGTCGGCGCGGTCTGGCGCGGCTCCCCCGCGCTCTCCGGGGCCTCGGTGCGCAGCGGGAGGTAGAGCGTGAACGTGGAGCCCTTGCCCAGCTCGCTCTCGGCGTGGATCTCGCCGCCCAGCAGCCGGGCGATCTCGCGGCTGATGGACAGGCCGAGGCCGGTGCCGCCGTACTTGCGGCTGGTGGTGCCGTCGGCCTGCTTGAACGCCTCGAAGATCTCCCGCAGCTTGTTGCCGGGGATGCCGATGCCGGTGTCGGAGACCGCGAAGGCGATCAGCTCGTCGTCCGGGTTCTGGATCGAGCCGGACTCCAGCAGCCGCTCGCGCACGTGCTGCGGGACCTCCCGGCCGGCCGGGCGGATCGAGAAGTCGACGGCTCCGGCGTCGGTGAACTTCACCGCGTTGGAGATCAGGTTGCGCAGCACCTGCTGGAGCCGCTGCTCGTCGGTGTGCAGGGTGACCGGCAGGGCGGGCGAGACCCGGACGGCGAAGTCCAGGTTCTTGTCCAGCGCGACCGGCTGGAAGGTGGCCTCGACGTAGTCGACCAGCTGGACCAGGGCGATCCGGGCCGGGCGGACGTCCATCTTGCCGGCCTCGACCTTGGACAGGTCGAGGATGTCGTTGATCAGCTGGAGCAGGTCGGAGCCGGCACCGTGGATGGTGTCGGCGAACTCGACCTGCTTGGGCGAGAGGTTGCCCTCGTTGTTGTCGGAGAGCAGCTTGGCCAGGATCAGCAGCGAGTTGAGCGGGGTGCGCAGCTCGTGCGACATGTTGGCGAGGAACTCGCTCTTGTACCGGGAGGCCAGGGCGAGCTGTTCGGCGCGCTCCTCCAGGACCTGCCGGGCCTCCTCGATCTCGCCGTTCTTGATCTCGATGTCGCGGTTCTGCTGGGCGAGTTGCTCGGCCTTCTCCTGCAACTCCTCGTTGGTGCGCTCCAGTTCCTCCTGGCGGGCCTCCAACTCGGCGGATCGCATCGAGAGTTCGGCGGTGAGGCGCTGGGACTCCAGTAGCAGGCCCTCGGTCTTGGTGTTGACGCTGATGGTGTTGACGGTGACGCCGATGAGGTCGGCGATCTGGTTCAGGAAGTCCAGCGCGACGGTGGTGAAGGAGCTGAAGGTGGCCAGCTCGATCACGCCCAGCAGCCGGCCCTCGAACAGCACCGGCAGCACCACGATGTGGGCCGGGGAGGCCTCACCGAGCCCGGAGGCGATCTTCAGGTACCCGGGCGGCGCCTCCTTGAGGATGATCGCCCGCTTCTCCACCGCGGCCTGGCCGATCAGCGACTCGCCGGGCCGGAAGGTGGTCGGCATCGCCCGCCGCTGGTAGCCGTAGCTGCCGATCAGGCGCAGCACGGTGTCGTTCTCGTCGTCGTCCTCGGTGATCAGTTCGGCGGTGCGGCCGGCCGGCTGGGCGAGGAAGAAGGCGCCGTGCTGGGCGGAGACCACCGGGGTCAGCTCGGTCATGATCAGCGAGGCGACCGCCTCCAGGTCCCGGCGGCCCTGGAGCAGGCCGGAGATCCGGGCCAGGTTGGTCTTGAGCCAGTCCTGCTCCTGGTTGGTGCGGGTGGTCTCGCGCAGGTTGGCGATCATCTGGTTGATGTTGTCCTTGAGCTCGTCGAGCTCGCCCGCGGCGTCCACGTCGATCCGCAGGCTCAGGTCGCCCCTGGTGACCGCGGTGGCGACCTGGGCGATCGCGCGCACCTGCCGGGTCAGGTTGTTGGCCAGCTCGTTCACCGACTCGGTGAGGTCCTGCCAGGTGCCGTCCACCCCGGGCACCCTCGCCTGGCCGCCGAGCCGTCCGTCGGTGCCCACCTCGCGGGCGACCCGGGTGACCTCGTCGGCGAACGCGGAGAGCTGGTCGACCATGGTGTTGATGCTGGTCTTGAGCTGGAGGATCTCGCCGCGCGCGTCGACGTCGATCTTCTGCGAGAGGTCCCCGCGGGCCACCGCGGTGATCACCAGCGCGATGTTCCGCACCTGGCCGGTGAGGTTGTTGGCCATCAGGTTGACGTTGTCGGTCAGGTCCTTCCAGATCCCGGCCACGCCCGGCACGCTCGCCTGACCGCCCAGGGTGCCGTCGGTGCCCACCTCGCGGGCCACCCGGGTCACCTCGACCGCGAAGGAGGAGAGCTGGTCGACCATGGTGTTGAGGGTCGCGGCGAGCGCCGCCACCTCGCCCTGCGCGTCGATGGAGATCTTCTTGGAGAGGTCGCCGCGGGCCACCGCACCGGCGACCTCGGCGATGTTGCGCACCTGCCCGGTCAGGTTCGACGCCATGAAGTTGACGTTGTCGGTCAGGTCCTTCCAGATGCCCGACACCCCGCGCACCCGGGCCTGGCCGCCCAGGATGCCCTCGGTGCCCACCTCGCGCGCCACCCGGGTCACCTCGTCGGCGAACGCCGACAGCTGGTCGACCATGGTGTTGACGGTCGTCACCAGCTCCAGGATCTCGCCCCGGGCGTCGACGGTGATCTTCTTGGAGACGTCACCGCGCGCCACCGCCGTGGTCACCTCGGCGATGTTCCGGACCTGGCTGGTCAGGTTGTTGGCCATCAGGTTGACGGAGTTGGTCAGGTCCTTCCAGATGCCGGCCACGCCGGGCACGCTGGCCTGGCCGCCGAGGATGCCCTCGGTACCGACGTCCCGGGCCACCCGGGTGACCTCGTCCGCGAAGGCGCCCAGCTGGTCCACCATCGTGTTGATGGTGTTCTTCAGCTCCAGGATCTCCCCGCGCGCGTCCACCTGGATCTTCTGCGACAGGTCGCCCTTGGCGACCGCAGTCGTCACCTGGGCGATGTTGCGCACCTGATCGGTGAGGTTGTTCGCCATGAAGTTGACGTTGTCGGTCAGGTCCCGCCAGACCCCGGCCGCCCAGGGCACCTGCGCCTGACCGCCGAGCCGTCCCTCGGTGCCCACCTGGCGGGCCACCCTGGTCACCTGCTCGGCGAAGCCGGAGAGCTGGTCGACCATCGTGTTGATGGTGTTCTTCAGCTCCAGCATCTCGCCGCGCGCGTCCACCTCGATCTTCTGCGAGAGGTCCCCGCGGGCCACCGCCGTGGTCACCTGGGCGATGTTGCGGACCTGGCCGGTCAGGTTGTCGGCCATGAAGTTCACCGAGTCGGTCAGGTCCCGCCAGACCCCGGCCACCCCCGGCACCTGGGCCTGCCCGCCCAGCCGGCCCTCCGTCCCCACGTCCCGGGCCACCGTGGTGACCTGGGCGGCGAACCCGTTGAGCTGGTCCACCATCGTGTTGACGGTGTTCTTCAGCTCCAGCATCTCGCCGGCCACCTCGACGGTGACCTTGCGGGACAGGTCGCCCTTGGCCACCGCCGTGGTCACCTGGGCGATGTTGCGCACCTGGGCGGTCAGCCGGCCCGCCATGGTGTTGACCGAGTCCGCCAGGTCCTTCCAACTGCCGGAGACGCTTCGGACCTTGGCCTGGCCGCCGAGCTTGCCCTCGGTGCCGACCTCGCGGGCCACCCGGGTCACCTCGTCGGTGAACTCGGAGAGCTGGTCCACCAGCCCGTTGACGGTCCGCCCGATCTTCAGGTACTCGCCGCGCAGCGGGTGGCTCACCCCGTTGCTGTGCAGCGAGCGCAGCTCCATCTTCTGGTCCAGGTCGCCCTCGGCGATCGAGGTGAGCACCCGGCCCACCTCGGCCATCGGGCGGGCCAGGTCGTCGATCAGCGCGTTGCAGTTGTCGACCGCCGCCATCCAGGCGCCCTCGCCCGCGCCGGTCTCCAGCCGCTCGTTCAGCCGCCCCTCGCGGCCCACCGCACGGCGGACCCGCGCCAGTTCACCGGTCAGGTGCTGGTTGCGCTCGGCGACCTCGTTGAACACCGCGGCGATCTCGGCCAGCGGCCCGTCCCCCGGGACGGTCAGCCGGCGCCGGAAGTTGCCGTCCCGCATCGCGGTCAGCGCCGACAGCAGCTTGCGCAGCTCGGCGGGCTCCGCACCACGGTTGTGGCTCGCCCGACGGCCGGCCGCGTTCCGCGGCACGGCCCCGGGGCGCCCACCGCGCGGGGCGGGCGGCGTCGTTCCGGTTGCGTCCTTGGTGGCCGAACTCAACGGGCCCCTCCCACATCGTGAACTGTCCGGTGACCGACCGTGCCGGGGCGGCACGCACCTGGGCACCGGCCCGGCTGGGCTGCGTGCCGGCGGCCCTGGACGCGCCGGCACCCACACGACCGTACTGCTCCCACCGGCCGTCGCGGACCCCCCAGTCTGGCAGCAACGGCGCCGGGTGAACGGCCGGTTGCGCTCGGTTCGTACCGCACCGCCCGAAACAGGTGGGCAGAATCACCCTCTGGTGCCTGTTTCGGCTCCCCGCCCCCACGGGGAACCCAGCGGAAAGTAGGGTGGAGCGCTGCACCGGGCCACAACCCGACCCAGCGCCGCCGCTCACCCGACGGCGCGCGGGGAGTCGGCGCCGCACCCCCGGACAGCCAGGGCAAGAGCAGTAGAGGAGAAGTGGCAACGTGGTCACCGCGCGCGCAGCCGCCACCTTCGACCCCGACGGCAGGTCCGCGGCCGCCGCCCGGGGCTTCGTCCGGGACGCGCTGCTCGGCTGGGGCCTGCCCGAGGTCGTCGACGACGCGGTCGTGCTGGTCAGCGAACTCGTCACGAACGCCGTCGTGCACGCCGGCACCGCCGCGGAGGTCTGCTGCCTGCGCGAGGAGCAGAGCGTCCGGATCGAGGTCACCGACCACCACCCCGAGCGCGGTCTGCCCTCGCTCGGCGCCGGACCGGGCAACGGCTCCGACCGCTACGCCGACCCGGACGGCGAGGGCGGCCGCGGCCTGCTGATGTGCTCCGCCCTCTCCGAACGGTGGGGCGTCGAGTACGCGGCCGGCCGCAAGACCGTCTGGTTCCGCCTCGCGCTGCCCGCACAGGTGCTCGGGACCCGTTACGCCGTTCCCGCCACCCCCGGCAGCGACCTGCCCAGCGGCCCCGGCCCGGTGCACGTCGCCGTCGTCCAACTCGACGACGACGGCCGGGTCCTGGCCTGGAACCCGGACGCCGAGGCGCTCTTCCGGTACCCCGCCGCCGCCGTCCTCGGCCGCCCCTGGGCCGACCTCGCGGTCTGGCCGCAGTCCGGCCTCGGCCTGACCGACACCCTGCGGATGGCCCGCTGGGAAGGCGGCTACGGCGTCCGCCGCCAGGACGGCAGCGAGGTCGAGGTGTACGGCGTGCAGGTCCGGCTGCGCGACAACGAGGGCGTCCCCTCCACGCTCTGTCTGCTCGTCCTCGAACCCGACCGCGCGGTGCTGCGCTCCCCCGCCCGCGCCCTGCCCGGCGAGCGCCCCGACCCGGCCGGCCACCGGCTCGACCTGCTGGCCGGCCCGGTCGCCACCGACGACCTGGACACCCTGCTCCAGCGCACCGTCGAACGCGCCCGCGACCTGCTCGACGGCGACGCCGCGTACCTGCTGCTCACCACCGACGACGAGGCCGAGTTCGAGGTCCGCGCCGCCACCGGCCTCACCGCCGGACACCGCCGGCACGCCCGCTTCCCGGTCGGGACCGGCAACCGCTACGACTCCGCCCGGCTGCCCTCCGTCCACGAGGACCTCTCCACCCGGCCCACCGGCCTGCCGCTGCTCTCCGAGAGCGGCATGCGCTCCCTGGTCACCGTCCCGCTCAAGGTCGAGGGCCGGCTGATCGGCTCGCTCGGCATCGCCGCCGCCGTGCCCGGCCGCTACGACAACGAGGACGCGCTGCGCCTCCAGTTCGCCGCCGACCGGGTCGCCCTCGCCGTCGAGAGCACCCGGCTGACCGAGCTCGAACAGCTCCGCCGCGGCTCGCTCTCCTTCCTTGTCGAGGCGTCCGACCTGCTGGCCGGCACCCTCGAACACGAGCAGACCCTCGCGCTGATGGCCCAGATGGCCGTCCCCACCCTCGCCTCCTGGTGCGCCGTCTACACCACCGCCGACCACGCCTCGCCGGCCCGGCTGGCCTTCGTCCTGCACGAGGACGAGGACCGCATCGACCCGCTGCGCGACCTGCTCGACAAGACCCCCGTTCCGGAGGCCGGCCCCACCCACGGCGGCGTCCGGTTCTGGACGGCCCCCACCGAGACCGCCGAGGCCGGCGGCCTCATCGACGGCCCGGAACTCGCCGGCCTGCTCGGCGAGACCGTCGTCCTCGCGCTGACCGCCCGCAACCGCGTCATCGGCCTGCTGGTGCTCGGCGTCGCGGCCGGCGTCCGGTTCCGCCAGGAGATCCTCGAACTCGCCGAGGACCTCTCCCGCCGGGCCGCCCTGGCCCTGGACAACTCCCGCCTCTACTCCGAGCGCACCGCCACCAGCCAGGCCCTCCAGCGCAGCCTGCTCCCGCCGGACCTCCCGGAGATCCCCGGCGTCGAGGTGGACGTCTACTACCAGGCGGCGGGCGAGGGCAACGAGGTCGGCGGCGACTTCTACGACCTGTTCACCATCCGCGAGGGCACGTACGGCTTCGCCATCGGCGACGTCTGCGGCACCGGGCCCGAGGCCGCCTCGGTCACCGGCCTGGCCAGGCACTCGCTGCGGCTGCTGGCCCGTGAGGGCCTGGACGCCCCGCAGGTGCTGCGCCGGCTCAACGCGGCCATCCTGGACGAGGGCGCGCGCAGCCGCTTCCTCACCCTGCTGTACGGCGAGCTGACGCCCCGTCCGGACGGCAGCACCGAGCTCTCGCTGGTCTGCGCCGGCCACCCGCTGCCGCTTCGGCTGCGCACCGACGGCCAGGTCGACCGCGCCGCCACCCCGCAGCCGCTGCTCGGCGTCATGGAGGACCTCGACCTCACCGCCGAGCACCTGGTGCTCGCTCCCGGCGAGGTCCTGCTCTGCGTCACCGACGGCGTCACCGAACGCCGCGAGGGCCGGCGGATGCTGGGTGACGACGGCCTCGCGGAGGTGCTCACCGGCTGCACTGGCCTGACCGCCGGGGCGGTCGCGGCGAGGGTGCAGCGCGCGGTCGAGCGCTTCGCCCCGGAGCCGCCGTCCGACGACATGGCGATCCTGACCCTGCGGGTGCCCACCCAGCGTCAGGCCTGAGCGTCGCACGACTCGCGCCTGACGCAGTCACAAATTGTTATATTCACAATGGTACAAGCGAAGCGGGTCGGGTAGACCGATCCCACCGGAGATTCCCTCCGGCGGGACGTGACCGGCGACTCTCCGCCGGCCCGTCACTTCCGACGGTCCCTCACTTCCGACCGCAGCCCGCGCACGCTCACCGCCGTGCGCCCTCGGCGCGGTCGCGCGCATCCACTCATCGAGACGACACCACAGCGTCACTGCGCCCTGCGCGCGCCCAGAGTGAAAGGAGCCTCCGGTGAGCAACGACGCTACCGGGGCAACGAACGCCCGCTCCACCGGAGCCGACGCCGGTAACCTCGGCTACCTCGCGCTCGGTCTCACACTGCTCGCCTACGGCCTGCTCTCCACCGGCGTCCTGCACGGCGCCGGAGTCGGGAGCGCGGCCCACCTCGCCCATGTCCTCGGCGGCGCCACCCTCTTCATCGCGGGCCTCTGGCAGCTCCGCGGCGGTGAGGGCTTCACCGGAACCGCCTTCACCAGCCTCGGCGCCTTCTGGGCGACCTGGTCCGCCGCCGGCGGGGCGGGCAAGAACGCCGCCGGGCTCTTCCTGCTGCTGTGGGCCCTGCTCGCCCTCACCCTGACCGCCGCGAGCTGGGGCGCGGGCCTGATCGGCCGCGCCGTCTACGGCCTGCTGACGCTCTCCCTGGTGCTCTCCGCCATCGCCTCCTTCGGCGGCTACGGCGGCCTGGCCAAGGCCGGCGGCTGGGTCGCGGCCGTCTCCGGGCTCGCCGCCTGGTACTGGGCCACCTCCGCGCTGAGCAACGGCTCCTGGGGGAAGGTCGCCCTCCCGGTCAAGTGACCGGTCCGGGAGCGCCGTGGATCAGCCCCGGTTCAACCGACCTGCTCCAGCCGCTCCCCGGCGGCGCCGCGGGGCCGGAACTCCGTCTCGGCGGAGGCCCGGCCCCGTCGGCGTGCCGACAGCGCCAGCACGGCGTAGGCGAGGAACAGGATCGCCACGGCCACGATGCCGTCCAGCCAGAAGTGGTTGGCCGTCACCACCACCACGGCCACCGTCAGCACCGGGTGCAGCACCATCACCCAACGCAGCGAACTGCGTGACACCCGGATCACCGCGACCGCCGCCAGCACGCACCAGGCGACGTGCACCGAGGGCATCGCCGACAGCTGGTCGGCCACCACCACACCACCGACCGCACCGCCGTACACCGACTGCCCGTACTGGGCGGCCACGTCGACGAAGCCGTTCTCCGGCAGCATCCGCGGCGGCGCCACCGGGATGAACTGCACCAGCAGGCAGACCGCGGTCGTGATCACCACCGTGTTGCGCACCCACGCGTAGCGCTCGCGGTGCCGCACGAACACCCAGAGCAGGACACCGAGCATGACGGCGAAGTGCATGACCGCGTAGTAGTAGTTCGCCAGCCTCACCAGCACCGGGTACGGCGTGACCGCCTTCTGCCAGGAGGCCTCGTCCGGCAGCCCGACCACCTGCTCGGTGTGGTGGATCCAGCCGGCGCGGTCCAGCGCGTGGTCCGTGCTCATCACCGAGAGGTGCCCCACCAGCTGCCAGAGGGCGAACAGCGCCAGCAGCGTGCCGGCCTCCCGCAACAACGCGGACAGCGCCGGCTTCCGGCCCTTCGCCACGGCGTACGCGCCCGCATGGAGGCCGACGGCGGCGGCCCCGGCGGACTGCCAGGTCAGGGTCAGGTTCTGCATTGGCAGAGGGTAACGCAAAAAGCCCCTTCCCGGACGGGAAGGGGCTTTTTGAAATGATTGTTCGGCGGCGTCCTACTCTCCCACAGGGTCCCCCCTGCAGTACCATCGGCGCTGTAAGGCTTAGCTTCCGGGTTCGGAATGTAACCG
>NZ_JBVKDS010000035.1:0-19159 GCF_055633695.1 Kitasatospora sp. NPDC114501
CCGGAGCTGAGCAACCCGATCTTCCCGGCGCTGGCCCAGGTGATCGAGCAGGTGCTCAGCCGGCACGGCTTCACGCCGGTGCTGTGCACCCAGACACCGGGCGGCTCCACCGAGGACGAACTGGTGGAGATGCTGGTCGACCGGGGCGTGGCGGGCATCGTCTTCGTCTCCGGGCTGCACGCCGACACCACCGCGGACCACGACCGCTACGCCCGGCTGGCCGGGCGCGGGGTGCCGTTCGTGCTGATCAACGGCTTCAGCGAGAAGATCGACGCGCCCTTCATCTCGCCGGACGACCGCTCCGCGATGTGGATGGCCGTCCAGCACCTCGCGGAACTCGGGCACGAGCGGATCGGGCTGGCCGTCGGTCAGCGCCGGTACGTGCCTGTGCTGCGCAAGATCGAGGGCTTCACGGCCGCGATGCGCGACGTGCTCGGGCGCACCGGGGAGGAGGCCGAGAACCTCGTCCACCACACGCTGTTCAGCGTGGAGGGCGGGCACGCGGCGGCCGGCGCGCTGCTCGACAAGGGCTGCACGGCGATCGTCTGCGGGAGCGACATGATGGCACTCGGGGCGATCCGGGCGGTGCGGCAGCGCGGGCTGTCGGTGCCGCAGGACGTGTCGGTGGTCGGCTTCGACGACTCGCCGCTGATCGCCTTCACCGAGCCGCCGTTGACCACGATCCGCCAGCCGGTCGAGGCGATGGCGACGGCGGCGGTGGACGCGTTGCTGGAGGAGGTCGGCGGAAACGCCGTCCAGCGCGGCGAGTTCATGTTCCAGCCGGAGCTGGTGATGCGCGGGTCCACCGGGGCCTGCGCGCGCTGAGCGCCGGCCGTCACGGCCGACGCAGGGGCCCCGGAGGGCGGTTGCTCTCCGGGGCCCTTCGGCGTGCGCGCGGTCGGCTGACGGGGTCCGGGGGCGGTCGGCTGCCTCGGGCTCTCGGGAGGTCAGCCCTCCTGGGTGGTCGGGCGGTCGACGGTTAGCCGGTGTCCGTCGGCGGCCTCGCCGGTGCGGGTCTCGGTACGGCGGCCGCGGGCCAGGTAGTCGTGCAGGATCAGCTCGACGGCGTCCTGTGGGTTCTTGGTGCCGGAGAGCATCATCGCGTCGATCGCGAGATTCGCGTCGAGGGTGACGGTGACCTGGGTCATGTGGTTCCTCCTCGGGTGCAGAGCAGCAGCATGCCCGTTGGGAGGAGGTGTCCACCACGGGATTCGGCGGATCCGCGGGACAGAGCCAGGGCGGCCGGGGGGAATGCCGGAACCCCCGGGGAGAGCGACCAGACTCTCCCCGGGGGTGGCGGGTGGTCAGCGTTCGGGTGACAGCTGACAGATGACAGATGATGAAATCTGTTATCTGTTATCTGAAATCTGTCAGCTGTCACCCGTCAGCCGTCGGCTGTTCGCCGTCCTCAGACCCGGCCGGCGAAGTCCGGGGCCCAGTTGGCGATGGTCTGCTCGCGGACGCCCGAGCTCGGGTTGGCGGCCTCGACGTACTTGCCGTTGCCGACGTAGATCGCGACGTGGTAGACGCCGGAGTCCTTGCCGTTGTTGGACCAGAACAGCAGGTCGCCCGGCTGGAGACTGTCCAGCGAGACGTGGGTGCTGGCGGCGGCCTGGTCGGCGGCGACGCGCGGGACGGAGATGCCCGCGGCGCGCAGCGCGGCCTGGGTCAGGCCGGAGCAGTCCCAGCCGCCGTTGCCGGTGCCGCCGTAGACGTACGCCTGACCGACCTTCGACTCGGCGAAGGACACCGCGGCGGCCATGCTGCCGGTGGCGGCCGGGGCCGGGGCCGGGGTCTGGGGCTGCGGAGCGGGCTTGGCGGCCGGGGCCTGGGGCTGCGCGGTCGGCTTGGCGTTCACGGCGCCGCCGTCCGCGGACTGGCCGGACTTCTGCGAGCGGTCGAACCAGGTGAAGTCCGAGCCCGACTTGTCGGCGGACGAGCCGTCGAAGGACAGGTGCTGGCCCGGGTAGATGGTGTCCGGGCCGTCGGCCAGGGTGCCGCGGTTGAGCTCGTACAGCCGCTGCCAGCCGCCCTGCACGTTGTGCCGGTCGGCGATCGAGGACAGCCAGTCGCCCTCGACCACGGTGTAGTCGCCGCCCTGGGCCTGCTGCTGGCGCTTCTGGGCCCAGTCGCTCCGGCTGCCGGAGGCGGCGGAGTCGGTGGCGGCCTGGGCGCCGTCCTGGGCGGGCGCGGCGGGCTTGGCGGCCGGGGTCTGGGCCTGCGCGGGCTTGGCGGCGGGCTTCGCGGCCGGAGCGGCCGGCTTGGCGCCCTGGGCGGGCGTGGCGGTGGTCGAGCCGGCCGTGGAGCCCGCCGAGGTGTCGACGGCGGCCGGGGTGCCGCCCTTGGTCAGGCCGGCCTTGACGGAGCAGACGGGCCAGGCGCCGGGGCCCTGCGAGGCGAGGACCTTCTCGGCGACGGCGATCTGCTGGTCCTTGGTGGCCAGGTCGGCGCGCGCCGCGAAGGCGGTGCCGCCGAAGGCGGACCAGGTGCTGGAGGTGAACTGGAGACCGCCGTAGAAGCCGTTGCCGGTGTTGATGCTCCAGTTGCCGCCGCTCTCGCACTGGGCGACCTTGTCCCAGGTGGCGACGGTGGCGGCGGAGGCGGTGCCCGAGGTGAGGCAGGGGACGGTGAGGCCGACGCCCGCGACGCCGAGGGCGGCGATCACGCGGCGGGTGCGGCTGGACAGGCTGGTGCCGTTGGTGGGCAGCATGAAGACGCGGTCCTCTCCCACGCCTGCGAGGTGAGCTGTCGGATTCGGGCTGGAGTTGCCCGGCCGCGCGGTGAGCGCGGCTTCACCCCTAGCCCTGGACCGTTCCGGAGATCGGTCCGGGGCGACTTACCTGTGGGTCCCCCGCTCCTGCCGTGGTGCGTTTTCGCGATGCCAGGACATCCGACGGCAGGACTCGGCGTTGCGGATGAACCGGGTTCGTGTGGTCACGAACGGGGAGCACGTTAATCAGACTTAAGTTCAAACTGCAAATGCCTGTGACGCGCATCACGGTTTAGTGAGAACTGCCAAAATTGCAGGCGACCATGATCGTAAATGATCGTTTTCGAGCAATTCTGTTGCGGAAACCGACAACTGGCTATGCCTCAGGAGTGACATGACGGCGCGTTGAATCGCGGAAGAGTGTGCTCCGGAGGCGAGCGGGGCGGCCGTGATTCACGTGTCCGTGCGCGCGTTCCCTATTTCCCTTCAAATAGCGCCAGAACGGACATTCCACTTCCTTGCGCCCGGTTCCCGTACGGGACCAATGCGAAGGGCCCGGAACGCGAACCGTTCCGGGCCCTTCGGCGCGCGCGAACCGGCGCGCGGTGTCGACTACTGCCCGAGGGACCCCTCGGCGGCCGCGTGGGCGCCGCGAACGCCCTCCAGGGCCCCCTCGGCCTCGGCGGCGGCCGCGGCCTCCGCCTCGGCCCGCGCCAGGTCCTCCGCGGACGGCATGGGCAGCGCGGCCAGGTAGGTGGAGGCGATCAGCTGGCCGACCGACGGGTAGGCGCCCAGCGGCGCGGCCGACGGGCAGCCGGTCTCCTCGGCGGCGGTGGCGAGCAGCTCGGAGTCCGCCTCCGGGCCGATCACCAGCGGGGCCAGCGCCGGGCGCTGCGAGCCGGTGTCCCTGAGGTGGTTGACGGCCGCGGCCACCGAGCCGGGCACGTCGAGCGCGGCGGCGACGACCGGCACGGCCAGCCGCGCGGCGAGCAGCACGCCGGTGATGCCGGCCGCGGCGGCCGCGTCCTCGCCGCCGACGGTGGTCAGCACCACGCCGTCCGCGGCGGTCGCGATGGCGAACAGCCGGGCGCGGTCGGCCCGGGCCAGCCCGGCCTCGGACAGCCGGACGTGCACGGCCTCGGCCAGCAGCGGGTGCGGGCCCAGCGGGTCGGTGACGGGAGCGCCGTACTCGGCGGCGAGCGCGTGAAGCTCGCTCAGGAAGGTGTGCGGGCCGGGCACCAGCGGCACCAGGACGGGCATCGGCAGCCCGGCCTCGGCGGCCAGGGCCAGCAGCTCGGCCACCGTGCGGTCCTCGCCGCCCGCGCCCTCGGCGCCGTTCCCGGGGAGGTAGCCGACCGCGGTCTGGACGCCGTTCTGCTCGGTGCGGACGATCGAGAGCAGTTCCTCGACGACCGAGCGGGACTCGGGCCCGGCGGTCGCGGGCACGGCGAGCACCAGGGCCGGGGCGCCGGCCGGGATCTCGGGGCGCTCGGGACGACGGTGGCGCCCCCGCGCACGGGAGCCTGGAGTGCGGACGGGCAGTGGCGCGCCCGGAATGGCTGCGGTGCTCATGCCGGAGATCGTAGGACATCGGCCCGTCGGGCTTGCAGTCGGCTGCCGGACGGGATCCGCGTGGTCGCGGTGCGGACCCCGTGCGAACCCGGTGCGTCTTCGGCACCGGTCCGGGCGCTTTGCCTACAATCCGGACATTCCTCACCCAACCCCCGTACGGTCTCCGGTGGTTACCACGACGCGATCCGAGTGGGCGGGCGTTGCACCTGGGGTGCGTGAGATGTCTCACAGCACGAGGATGGTTTGACGCAGGGTCACGGGGGTGCGACTCCCGGCGCTCGAAGATCAACATTCAGCGGGGAAGTGCTCACGGCCGGTTATCACGAGCCCGGTGATTCATCGGCTATGTCCGTTTACGTACCGTCAGGAGAAGGGCCGTGAAGAGTTGGCGAATGCGGGTAAAAGGCCTGGTGCACCTGCAACGTCCCGTGCTGATGCACGTGCACTGCGGCTATCATCGCGTCAAGTGAGGCGTTGTGCCGGACCGGTACGGGGCCGGCCCGTTCGTTTCGGCGGCGCCGGGGGCGCCGCGCTGGACGACAACTCCGGAGCTCTTCGGGAGATTTCTATGCACGACTCGCAGGACACGCACGGCTCGTACGACCCCTACAACGGGATGGCCGCGGCCGATCTCCAGGGGGTGGTCTGGCAGAAGAGCCGGCACAGCAACTCCCAGGGCAACTGCGTCGAGTTCGCGGCGCTGCCGGGAGGCGATGTGGCGATGCGCAACTCGCGGTTCCCGGACGGTCCGGCCCTCATCTACACCCGGGCCGAGATCGCGGCCCTGCTGCTGGGGGCGAAGGACGGGGAGTTCGACCACCTGGCGGTCTGACCGGCCGCCGTGCTCCATCATCGGGGGGCCGTCGTGGGTGCCGACACCACGACGGCCTTTGTCTTTCTCTCTTCCGGATGTCACCGCTCCGGGAATCGTTGCTCCCGAAACCGCCGCCCCGGTTGTCGCTCCTCCGGAGGCGTCCGACGCTGCGGTGTCCGACGCTGCGGTGTTCGATCCGGAGGCGTCGCCCCGGCGGCCGCCGCCGGATTCGCCCGGCCGCCGGGCCGCCCTGAGCCGCTCGCGGGTCCGTGGCGCGGGAGGTCCCGGGCTCCGTGGCACCGGAGATCCGCGGCGGGGCCTGGCGGAAGGGTCGCCCGGGGTGTGGTCCTCCCGGGGCTTCCCTCGACCGGCCGCGCGCCGTCCGGCGCGGAGTCCGTCCTGGGCGCGAGGCCCGTCCTAGGCCGAGCGCCGATGCCGTCCGCCGACCTCGACGGGGCCGTCGAGCGGTGAGCGGCCGCCGAGTTCGGGGTGTCCGTCCAGCGGGGAGCCGTCGACCTTCTCCGCCTCGAACATCGCCCAGACCACCTTGCCGCTGCCCAGCGGGTGCCAGCCCCAGGAGCGGCTGAACGACTCCACCAGGTGCAGTCCGCGTCCCGACTCGGCGACGAAGTCGGCCTCCCGGGCGATCGGGCCGATGCTGCTCGGATCGCTCACCGCGCAGACCACCTGGGGTGCGCGGTGCACCAGGCTTATTCGGATCGGCAGCCGGCCGCCCGCGGTCGGCTGCACGGGAAAGTCGTACTCGCCCTGGATGCCGCCCGGTTGATCGGGCCGTGCGCCGATCGCGTGCCGGAGGGCGTTGGTCACGAGTTCCGAGGCCACCAGCGCGACGTCGTCGAACAGCTCCGTCAGGCTCCAGCGCTGGAGCGTGCTTCGAGCGAAGTCGCGCGCGGTTCTGACGGCTTCGAAGCGAGGAGCGAGCGTACAGGTGACCACAAGGGGGTCAACCGCCAAAGCCGTACCGGTGCTCATGAAGAGCTCCTCCCATAAGGGGGCGGACACGGCTGGACCCGCCGGGGTCATGCCGGTCACCTCCGACTCGCTCGGCCGCTCGGCCGCCCCCTCGACCAGGCGCCCGCGCACTCGGACGCCCGATGACGCGGGGGACGCCGTCGGGTCGGTGCACGGAGTCGCGCGTGGGGTCGACGCGGAGCCCGCGGGATTGCCAGGGATGTGCAGGTGCACGTGCACCATGGTGGTGTGCGCTCACTGCAGATGCAAGAGTCGATTCACGTGCAGTCGCACTATTGGCATATGCAAGCGCCGAATGCACGTGCATCCTGGTGCACGGAGTGCGGAACTGATAGGAACATCCGTCAGTATCGGCACCGTGAGCGCTCAACTGATGGCAGACTGTGCGCTGTTTGCCCTAGGTGGAGGTTTCGACCGCATGACCACAGTTCAGCCGGGCGGCGGCTCGATGGTCCGCCGGATCCTCCTCGGCTCGCAGCTTCGCCGCCTGCGCGAGGCGCGCGGCATCACCCGCGAGGACGCGGGCTACGCGATCCGGGCCTCCGAGTCCAAGATCAGCCGCATGGAGCTCGGCCGCGTCAGCTTCAAGGAGCGCGACGTCGCCGACCTGCTCAGTCTGTACGGCGTGGACGACGGCATCGAGCGGGAGGCCCTGCTCGGCCTCGTCCGCGAGGCCAACAAGTCCGGCTGGTGGCACAGCTTCAACGACGTGCTGCCGGGCTGGTTCCAGACCTACGTCGGCCTGGAGGAGGCCGCCCAGCTGATCCGCACCTACGAGGTGCAGTTCATCCCCGGGCTGCTGCAGTCCGAGGAGTACGCACGGGCGGTTTTCGGCCAAAGTCGGCCGGTCATCAGCGAGGAGGAGGTCGAGCGGCGGGTCAGCCTCCGGCTGCGGCGCCAGAAGCTGCTGGCCGAGGGCGCCAGCCCGCGCCTGTGGGCGGTCATCGACGAGGCGGCGCTGCGTCGGCCGGTCGGCGGGCCCAAGGTGATGCGCGGTCAGGTGCAGTACCTGATCGACGTCGCCGAGCAGGCCAACGTGGTGATCCAGGTCATGCCGTTCCGGTTCGGCGCGCACGCGGGCGAGTCCGGGGCGTTCACGATCCTGCGCTTCCCGGAGCAGGACCTCGCGGACGTGGTCTACCTGGAGCAGCTCACCAGCGCGCTCTACCTGGACAAGCGTGACGACGTCGACGCCTACATCCAGGTCATGGAGCGGCTCTGCGTGGACAGCCTCACGCCGGAGCGCACGATAGACCTGCTCGCCTCGATCCTGAAGGAACGCTGAGCCGTTGCCGCCCGGGGCCTGTGAGCCCCCTCCCTCGCGAGGCCCCCGGTAGCGGTTCGCCAGGCCGCCCACCCGCCGTCAGCCGCGGGCCGGCGGCCGTTCGCGTTCCGGCGGGGTCGGGTGCGGCGGGCGACCCAGCTCCCAGGCCAGCTCGTAGCGGCGGAAGAGGTCGGCCCGGATCGGTGCCAGCGGGATCTCGGCGCCGGGCAGCAGCACTCCGATGCAGCCGCCCATCAGCGCACTGCGCAGCACCGCGTGCTCGGCGACCGGGTCGGGTGCGCCCCAGTCCCGCAGCAGCCCCTGGAGGATGGCGCCGAGCTGCTGCTGCTCCGGGTCCTGGACGAAGGCGCCGGTGTCCGGGTCGAGGATCAGTGCCAGGTGGGAGCGCATCACCCGGGGGTGGTCCAGCGCCAGCCAGAGCACGGTGTCGATCGCCCGGGCCAGCCGGGCGTCGGGGGAGGAGCCGGGGGCCAGTTCCGCCAGCGCGCCGGCCAGTGCCTGGTGCATCATCCGGTGCGTCGCGGACTGCATCAGCAGCCGTTTGCCGTCGAAGTAGTACGAGAGCAGCCCGCGGGCGAGCCCGGCCCGCTCGGCGATGTCCGACAGTGTGGTTCCCGCGTAACCGCGCTGGTCGACCAGTTCGACGGTGGCCCGCATGATGCGCCGACGGGAGCGTTGCCGCATCTCCTCGTTGACCGAATCCCCGCGAGGTGCCATCGTGTCTGCTCCGAACGTTCGTTGGCTCCGAGCCAATATACTTGTGGAGCCGACAGTCGCACCGGGGAACCGCGCCCGACGACGGGCGCGGCCCGGGCGGCCGCCACGAAGACGGCCGGCTCCACCGACACGGGGGTTTGGTGGAGCCGGCGCCATGGTCCGACGGCCCGGGGGTCGGCCGTTCGGCGACCCGCGTTCCGCGGTCGGCCATCCGGCGAGCCCGGCGGTCAGCGCTTGGCCAGGACCTCGGTCCGGGCCGTGGTCGATCCGTTGGTCGACCCGTTTGACGTGTAGTCATAGTCCGGCACCGGAGCGGGAGTCGTCTTGCGGCGCCGGTCCACCAGGGCGCCCGCCGCCGCGACCACCAGGCCGACCAGCGCGACCACCGTGACGAACAGCAGTGCCGGCCGGTAGCCGTCCAGCTGGGCCTGCGGGCTGTCGCCGCCCGCGCTGCCGGCCGTGATCATCGCGGTCGCTCCGGCCAGTACCACGGCGGTGCCGACCTGGATGGCGGTGTTCACCAGCCCCGAGGCCAGGCCCTGCTCCTCGTCGGCCACGCCGTCGGTGGCGGCGATGTTCACCGAGGGGAAGGCGAACGCGAAGCCCACGCCGAGCAGCAGCATCGAGGGCAGCACCAGGCCCGGGTACGAGCTGTGCTCGTCCAGCCGCAGGAACAGCGCGAAGGCGGCGACCAGCGAGAGCAGGCCGATCGGCAGCAGTCGCGCGGTGCCGAAGCGGTCCACGATCGGGCCCATGAAGGGCGCCGAGAGCGCGATGAGGGCCGCGGCCGGGAGCAGCCCGAGGGCCATCTCCAGGGCCGACCAGCCGAGCAGGTGCTGGAGATAGAGGGTGACCACGAACTGGAACCCGCCGTACGCGCCGGTCATCGCGAAGGCGACCACGTTGGCCCGGGTGACCGAGCCGTTGCGGAAGATGCCGAGCCGGACCAGCGGGTGCGCGGTGCGGCTCTCCACCCGCACGAAGGCGGCGGCCAGCACGGCGACGACGAGCAGTGAGCCGAGGGTGCGCAGGCTCAACCAGCCGGCGCCCTGGGCCTCGGTGACGGTGAAGACGAGCAGTAGCACGGTCGCGGTGCCGGTGATCGCGCCCAGTACGTCGTAGCCGCCCTTGGCGGGCTCCTCGACCGGGCGGGGAAGCAGCCGGACGGCGAAGACCAGGGCGAGCAGCGCGACCGGGACGGGCATCAGGAAGGTCCAGCGCCAGCCGACCGAGGTGAGCAGGCCGCTGAGCACCAGGCCGAGCGAGAAGCCGCTGGCGCCGCAGGTGGTGTAAATGGACAGCGCGCGGTTGCGGGCCGGGCCCTCCGCGAAGGTCGTGGTGATGATCGACAGGCCGGCCGGGGCGGTGAAGGCGGCGCTGACGCCCTTGAGGAAGCGGGCCGCGATCAGCAGGCCGCCGTCGTCGACGAGACCGCCGGCCAGCGAGGCGGCGGCGAAGACGCCCAGGGCCACCAGGAAGACCCGGCGGCGGCCGAGCAGGTCGGCGGCGCGTCCGCCGAGCAGCAGCAGGCCGCCGTAGCCGAGCACGTAGCCGGAGACCACCCACTGCAGGGTGGAGGTGGACAGGTGCAGGTCGGAGCCGATGGACGGAAGGGCGACGCCCACCATGGAGACGTCCAGGGCGTCCAGGAACATGGCGGCGCAGAGCACGATCAGGGTGCCCCAGAGGCGGGGAGTCCAGTGCGGCCCGCTGGTTGACGGGGCGTCGGGTGACATGACGGTCGCGGTGGTCATGGGGAGGACAGTACATGCACATGCATTCAATGCAAGTGAATTAGATGTGAACGCAATAATTGTCGATGCACGTGCTAGGGTGGCGCCGTGGCAGAACTCGACTCGCCGGCGGAGGCCGGTCTCGTCGCGCAGTGGCGCGAGCTGCTGGCGCGGCATGCCGCCACGGCCTGCCTGCTCGACCGCGAGCTGGGTGAGCGGTACGGGCTGGGCATGAGCGAGTTCGAGGTGCTGGAGCGCCTCGTCGAGGGGTGCGGGGGAGACGGCGGGCACGCGGTGCGGGTGAGCGAGCTGGCCCACACCGTGCACCTGAGCCAGAGCGCGCTCTCCCGGCTGATCGCCCGACTGGAGAAGGCCGGACTCGTCACCCGGGCGATGTGCGAGAGCGATCGGCGGGGCGTCGTGCTCACCCTCACCGAGGCCGGCCGGGAGCGCTACGAGCAGGCCAGGCCGCTCCATCGCGAGGTGCTGGACCTGACCCTCGGCGACGGTCTCGGCCCGGCCGGCGGGTCGCCCTCTTCGGGCTGACGATTCGTCAGGATCCTCGCGCTGATGCGGAGTCGCCTCAGAACAGCGTCCGCAGCCCCGGTGCGGCGGCCAGCAGGACGACGACGGCGGGCGTGGCGAGCGCCGCGACGGTGAGCCGCAGCCGGTGCGGGACGGAGAGCCGCGGACGGCCCGCGAGCAGTCGGTCCACCCGCTTCGGCGACTGCGCCAGGCCGGGCGGGCAAGAGCCGAACACCCCGCGGTCCAGGTTGAGTTCGGCCAGTGCGAGGGCGGTGGTGTGCCGGCCGTGCCGCCGGGCGGCCCGGTCGTCGGCGGCCAGCTCGACCAGCTCCGCCACCTGGTCCCGGAAGGCGCTGAACACGCCGACCCCGGGGAAGCCGGAGGCGAGCGCCTGGGCGAACTGCTGGAGCCAGTGGTGCCGGGCCCGGACGTGGCCGCGCTCATGGCTCAGCACGGCGGCCAGCTCCCGGTCGGTCAGCTGCTGGAGGGCGCCGGTGGTGACCACCAGCCGGGAGTCCGGCCCGGGCAGCGACCACGCCTCCGGGCGGACGTTCTCCAGCACCACCAGGCGCTCCCGGCGAGCCCGGGCCGTCTCGATCGTGTCCGGCAACTCCGGTGCGCGGCTGGTCAGTTGGGCGTGACGCCGACTGCGCAGTGCCTTGGCCGTACGGACCTCCCGGGTGAGCGCCAGCACCGTCTGCACCCCGCCCGCCGCCAGTACCGCGGCGCACAGCCGGCCCCAGCCCTCCGCGCCCTGGAGGCCGTACGCCGCCTCCACGCCGTGCGGCGCGCCGGCGAACACCATCGCGCGCAGCTCCGGCAGGGCGGCGGAGGCCGCCAGGAGGAGTCCCAGCGCACAGCAGAGCAGCACGGCCACCACCAGGCACTGCCACACCAGCAGCGCCAGCACCGGCTCGCGCTCCGCCCAGCGGGCCCGGGCCAGCAGCCGGGGCGCGACGGTCGAGAGCAGCAGTCCGAGCAGCAGCAGGACGATCAGGGCAGGCATCGATGGGCTCCCCGAGTACGCACGGAACGCGACAACGCGCTCCCTGCCAACCTATGTGCTGGCAAGGCCCGGTGGAACGGCTTTCGGCCGGCCAGTGACCAACGCCACGCCCGGGTCGGGGTCTTGGGGTGCCGGGCGGGGTTCATGGGGAGCCGGGCCGGCGGGCCGTCCGGTCGTCACATGGTCAGGAGCATGGCGAACATGCCGATGCCCATGGTGAGCCGGCAGGCCTGCGGCAGCCCGGAGGTGCCGATCGCGAGGGTGCCCGCCGGGGTGCGCAGCAGTCGGCTGCCGGTCCAGAGGGTGTACCCGCCGAAGTAGAGGAGGAGCACCCCGGTCAGCGCCGGAAGGCCCAGGGTGGCGGCTTGGTGGTGTCCGTGACCGGAGGCGGTCGCCATCGCGACGGCCATGTACGTCATGGCGAGCGCGCCGACGGCGTGGTGCAGTCGGTGGGTCCTCCCGGCCGGGGCGTGGGCGGCGGCGAGGAGGAAGCCGGTGGCGGGGAGGCCGAAGAGGCCGGCCCAGACGGCGGGTGGGACGGTGGCTCCGGTGACGGCCATCGCGGCCATGCCGAGCCCCATCAGGGCCTCGGCGGCGTCGGACTCGCGGGTGAGCAGTCCGTGCGTGCCGCCCGGGGTGCAGGGGGAGTGGCGCAGCCGGACCAGGCAGGCGGTGCCGGCACCGGCGGCGAGGAGGGCGAGGAGCCAGTTGACCAGGGCGGGTCCGTGCAACGGCGGCCTCCCGGGGGCGGTGGGCGCGGGGGCGGCGAACAGGCGACAGCGGACAGATGGCAGGGAACAGCGTTCAGCGAACAGATGATGAAATCTGTCATCTGTCATCTGTCATCTGTCGGCGGTCGCCTGTCCGCCGCCCCCGCGCGCGGCGACGGACGTCCGCACCACGATCACCGCACCCCGCCGGGCGCGGCCAGGCGCGTGCAGGGGCGCACGGTGGTGTCCGTCGTCGCGAAAGCCCCGGCCGCACGCTTCGGTCGCACGGCTTGGTCGCCTCGGCCGCCAGCCCGCCAGCCCGCCAGCCCGCCAGCCCGCCAGCCCGCCCACCCCGGCTCTCCCTCGGCGAGGGCCGGGCTCAGCCCTGGAGCCGCCCGGAGGCGACCACCCGGCTGAGGAACCGCCGGGTCCGCTCCTCCCGCGGGTCGCCGAACACCTGCTCCGGCGGCCCCTGTTCGAGCACCACCCCGCCGTCCAGGAAGCAGACCTGGTCGGCGACCTCGCGGGCGAACCCCATCTCGTGCGTGGAGAGGACCATCGTCATCCCCTGCTCCTTGAGGTCCCGCACCACCGACAGCACCTCGCCGACGAGCACCGGGTCGAGTGCGGCGGTGATCTCGTCCAGGAGCAGCAGCCGTGGCCCGGTGGCCAGTGCGCGCACGATGGCGACCCGCTGCTGCTGTCCGCCGGAGAGCCGGTCGGGGTACTCCTTCGCCTTGGCCGCCAGTCCGAGCCGGTCGAGCAGTTCCAGCGCCCGCGCCTCCGCCTCGGCCCGGGCGACCCGGTGCACCCGGCGCGGCGCGAGCGTGATGTTCTCCAGCACCGTCAGATGCGGGAACAGGTTGTAGGACTGGAACACCACGCCGATCCGGCGCCGTACGGCGTCCTCGTCCGCGCGCGGATCGGTGATCTCCTCGCCGTCCAGGAAGATCGCACCGTCGTCGATCCCCTCCAACAGGTTGACGCAGCGCATCAGCGTGGACTTGCCGGAGCCGGACGCCCCGATCAGCGCCGTCACCGAGTGCTCGGCCACGGCGAGGTCCACGTCGCGCAGCACCACCTGGCCGCCGAAGGTCTTGCGCACCGACTCCAGCCGGAGCACCTCGTTCGACGTCACACCGCACCTCCCTGGAGCTGGCGGCGGTTCATCCGGGTGGTCAGCCAGTCGGCGAACCGGGTCAGTGGAATGGTCAGCACGATGAACACCAGTCCCGCCACCAGGTACGGCGTGAAGTTGAAGGACCGGGCCGCGATGATCTTCGCCGCGTACACCGCGTCGATCGCGCCGCCGATCGAGACCAGCCCGGTGTCCTTCTGGAGGCTCACCAGGTTGTTGATCAGCGGCGGCACCACCCGGCGGACGGCCTGCGGCAGCACCACGTAGCGCATCGCCTGCGCGTTGGTCAGGCCCAGCGACCGGGCCGCGGCCCGCTGGCTCGGGTGCACCGACTCGATGCCGGAGCGGAATACCTCCGACACGTACGCCGAGTACGTCAGCACCAGCGCCGCCCCGCCCAGCAGCAGCGGATCGGTGGTCACCCCGGTCAGCCGCAGCGCGGGCACCCCGGTGATCATCACCAGCAGGCAGATGATCATCGGTAGCCCGAGGAAGAAGTCCACGTACGCGGTGGCCAGCAGCCGCACCGGCAGGAAGACCGGCCCGCGCAGCGTCCGGAGCACCGCCAGCAGCAGCCCGAAGACCAGGATCAGCGCCCCGCAGCCGAGCATCAGCTCCAGGTTCAGCCGCAGCCCCTTCAGCACCTCGGGCAGCGCCTGCCGGGCGTAGTCGAGGTTGAAGAAGGTCCGTCGAGTCACCTCCCAGCCGGGGGAGTTGACGACCAGCAGGTAGAGCACGGCGGCCGTAGCCAGGGTCGACGCGGTGGCGATCAGCGCCGAGCGCCGCGCCCGGGCCCGCCGGAAGGCCTCGTGCGCCAGCCGCCGCTCGGACGGGCGGTAGTCGTCCTCCGCCCCCGACGCCGCGGTCCGCGAAGCAGCTGCCCCGGTCGGTGAAGCCGGCGTCCCGGCGCCCGCGCCCGGCGTCCCGGTCGGCGTGCCCGGTGTCCCGCCCCGGGCACCCGGAGCCTTGGCGAGCTCCACCGAACCGGCGCTCTCCGACGCCTCCCCGCTCAGCTCGGAGCCCAGGTCGGCGCTCACTTCAGCACCGGTGCCGAGACGGCGTCGGAGAGCCACTGCTTCTCCAGCTTCGCCAGCGTGCCGTCGGCGCGCAGCGCGTCCACCGCCTGCGAGACGCAGCCGGTCAGCTTGGAGCCCTTGTCCAGCACGAGGCCGAACTGCTCGGCCTTCGCCGTCGCCTCGAACTGGCCGACCACCTGGGCCTCCGGCACCTCGGCGCCGGTGATGTAGAAGGCGGTCGGCAGGTCGACCACCAGGGCCTCGATCTGGCCGTTCTTCAGCGCGGCCTTGGCCAGGTCGTTGGAGTCGAAGACGGCCGGCTGGGTGGTCGGCTTGATGGTGCCGGTGATGGTGTCCAGGCTCGTGGTGCCGACCTGCGCGCCGAGCTTGGTGCCCTTGAGGTCGGCGATGCTCCTGGCGCCGGCCGCCTTGGAGTTCTTCAGCGCGATGACGGTCTGGCGCACGTCGTAGTAGCCGGAGGAGAAGTCCACCGCCTGCTTGCGCTCGTCGCTGACGGACACCTGGTTGATGTCGAAGTCGAAGTCCTTGGCGCCCGGCGCGGTCGCCTTGTTGAACGGCGAGACCACCCAGCTGACCTTCTCCTTGGGGTAGCCGAGCTTCTCGGCGACGGCGTAGGCCACGGCGGACTCGAAGCCCTTGCCGTTCTCCGGCTTGTCCTCGGAGAACCACGGGTCGTACGCGGGCTTGTCGGTGCCGACGGTCAGCGTCCCGGCGGTACGCGTGGCCAGCGCCCCCGGCGCGCAGCCCGCCGCCGACCCGGCCGCGCCCGAGGCGCCGGAGGCGGCGTCGGACTTCGAGTCCTGCGGTGCGCAGGCGGTCAGCACGGCCGCGGCGGCGACCAGTGCGGCGACGGGCAGTACGGCGGACGGCTTGCGGAGGGTCATGACGGGGCTCCAGGGAAGGACCGGCGGGACGGTGGGACGAGAAGGCAGGGCACGGGAGGCCGCGACGGGCGGCCCGTGTCCCGGCGGGTCACTTCCCCCCGGTGGCGGCGCCGGAACACACGCGGCATGGTCGGCGTACGGGCCCGCGTCCGCGGTGCCCCCCCGAGCCGGATCGGCAGCAGCCGGGTCGGCGGCAGACCGGTCAACAACAGCGGCGACAGCGGCGGCGGAGGCCGCGCGCGCGACAGTGACGGCGTCCGTGCCGACAGGAGGGCACCCGGAACGGGCTGTCGTGGCGTACGGCCACCGTGATCACCGCCGGGAGCATGCGGGGAGGTTCGCATCAGAAAGGCGCGTCTGTCCAGAACATCCAGATCGATGTCCACATGTCGGACAACCCTTCTCCCGCCGAAGGTTTGGGCGCCGAAGCGGCGGCACGCCGGAGCTTTGCCGGTCAGGACCCTCTTGAACGGGAGAACCTTTCGTACTTATGGTGTTCCCGTTGAAATACCTCCTGTCGAAGTGAGTCCCCGATGCAGAATCTTTCGCCAAGGCTCGCTGTGGCGGCCGACGCCCCGGTCTCGACCCTCGCCGGCCACCCGGCCTGGCTGCGCCTGAAGGAGGCCGTCGAGACGCTGCGCCCGCTCCAGTCCAAGGACGGCTCGATCGACCTGTCCGCCGTCCAGCGGCACACGGTCGACCCGCTGGTCGCCACCGTCCGCGCCGCCGTCGAGGAGCTCGCCCCGAACTTCCCGCACGACGCCGCCTACCTGGCCGCCGTCGACGCGGACCTCGCCAAGTGGGCCGACACCGGCTACCGCGAGCCCGACTTCCTGGACTCGCTGCTCGCCTTCCAGCCCGCCGACCAGCGCGAGGACGGGCTGGAGCACCTGGTCCTCTTCCCGATGTACACCCAGAACGGCAACCCGGACCGCAACCTGGAAGCCGTCCTGCTGCGCGTCGTGTGGCCCGACTGGCTGGCCGAGCTGGAGCGCACCCGCTTCGACAACCCGATGTTCGTGCCGATCACCTTCACGGACTTCACCGCCGGCTACGACACCAACTCCGCCGTGCTCTTCCCCGAGACGGTCGCCGTGCGCAAGGCACCGGAACGCTTCACCTGGGGTGGCATCTTCTGCGACCGCGAGGCCGCTCGCTTCCGCGCGGTGTCCACCAGCGCCGTCCAGCAGCTCGGCCTGGAGATCCCGGCCGACGCCGAGGGCCTGCTCCAGGACCAGCAGCGCGCGCAGGAGACCTTCGTCCTGTGGGACCTGGTCCACGACCGCACCCACAGCCACGGCGACCTGCCGTTCGACCCCTTCATGATCAAGCAGCGCAGCCCGTTCTGGATGTACGGCCTGGAGGAGCTCCGCTGCGACCTCACCACCTTCAAGGAGGCGGTGAAGCTGGAGACCGAGGGCAACCCGCACGCCCGCGACGTCCAGTACGCGATCCTCTTCGACCGCCTGTTCCGCTTCCCGGTCTCCGGCGACCGGGTGCGCAACTACGACGGCCTCGGCGGCCAGCTGCTCTTCGCCTACCTGCACAAGCACGATGCCCTGCGCTGGCGCGACAACCGCCTCAGCATCGACTGGGAGCGCGCCCCGCAGGTCACCAACGCGCTCTGCGGCGAGATCGAGAAGCTGTACCGCGACGGCATCGACCGGCCCAAGCCGGCCCACTGGATCGCCGCCTACGAGCTGGTCTCCCGGTACCTCACCCCGCACCCCGCCTCGACCTGGGCGAAGGGCCCCGAGGCCCTTCCGCTCGGCATCACCGACGGCAAGGCCCTCAACAAGGCCCTGTGCGACGCCGTGCTCCCGGACGAGTTCCCGCTGAGCATGTTCTACGAGGCCCTCAACAAGAAGCTGAGCGGCGTCATCGCCTCCACCACCGGCATCACCGGTAACACCGCCCAGGGAGCAGCAGCGTGACCACCTCCATCAACGCCCCGCTGGCCGGCAAGGTCATCGCCGTCGCCGGAGCCAGCGGCCCGGCCGGCCGCGCCGTCCTGCGCCGCCTCACCGCCGACGGCGCCACCGTGATCGGTGCCGACATCGACGCCCAGCGGCTGGACTCCGCCCTGGACGCCACCCGGGTGTCCGTCCGCGGCGCGAAGGTCAGCGGCCAGGTGATCGACCTGCTCGACCCGCAGGAGGTCCACGACTGGGCCGACCACCTGGAGTCCGAGCACGGCCACGTCGACGGCCTGTTCCACCTGGTGGGCGGCTGGCGCGGCAGCAAGACCTTCTTCGACACCCGGCTGGACGACTGGGACTTCCTGCACGACACCGTGGTGCGTACCCTCCAGCACACCTCGCTGGCCTTCCAGCCCGCGCTGGTCCGCAGCACCGCCGGCCGCTACGCGATGATCTCCGCCTCGGCCGCGCACAAGCCCACCGCCGGCGGCGCCGCCTACGCGGCCGCCAAGGCCGCCACCGAGGCGTGGACGCTCGCCATGGCCGACTCCTTCAAGAAGGAGACCACCGACCCCGAGGGCGAGCCCACCGCGGCGGCTGCGATCCTGGTCATCAAGGCGCTGGTCAGCCCCGAAATGCGGGCGGAGAAGCCGGAGGCGAAGTTCGCCGGCTTCACCGACACCGCCGACCTCGCCGGACACCTGGCGGGCCTCTGGGACCGCCCCGCAGCAGAACTGAACGGACAGCACCTGTGGCTGACAGCCCGATGACCGACCCCAACCGTACGGACGCGGTACGGCGGCACGACCCCGCCGTCCGTGGCTTCGCCAGCGACAACTACGCCGGTGTGCACCCGGAGGTCCTCGCCGCGATAGCCCTCGCCAACGGCGGTCACCAGATCGCCTACGGCGAGGACGACTACACGGCCCACCTCCAGGACGTCTTCCGCCGCCACTTCGGCGAGAAGGCGGAGGCCTACCCCGTCTTCAACGGCACCGGCGCCAACGTGGTCGCCCTCCAGTCGCTGCTCCCGCGCTGGGGCGCGGTGGTCTGCGCCGAGTCGGCCCACATCCACGTGGACGAGGGCGGCGCCCCGGAGAAGATGGGCGGCATCAAGCTGCTCACCGTCCCCACCCCGGACGGCAAGCTCACCCCCGAGCTGCTCGACCAGCAGGCCTGGGGCTTCGGCGACGAGCACCGCGCGCAGCCGCTCGCGGTCTCCATCACCCAGAGCACCGAGCTCGGCACCCTCTACACCGTCGACGAGATCCGCGCGATCACCGAGCACGCCCACCAGCTGGGCATGCTCGTCCACGTGGACGGCTCCCGCCTGGCCAACGCGGCCGCCTCGCTCGGCCAGCCGCTGCGCGCCTTCACCACCGACGTGGGCGTGGACGTGCTCTCCTTCGGCGGGACGAAGAACGGCCTGCTGTTCGGCGAGGTCGTGGTGGTGCTCAACCCCGAGCGGGTGCGCAACATCAAGTACCTGCGCAAGACCTCGATGCAGCTCGCCTCGAAGATGCGCTTCGTCTCGGTCCAGTTCGAGGCCCTGCTCTCCGGTGACCTCTACCTGCGCAACGCCGGCCACGCCAACGCGATGGCCAGCCGCCTGGAGGCCGCGGTCCGCGAGATCGACGGCGTCGAGGTGGTCCGTCCGGTCCAGGCGAACGCGGTGTTCGCGATCCTCCCGCGCGAGGTGAGCGAGCGGCTGCAGAAGCGCTACCGCTTCTACTTCTGGAACGAGCACACCGGCGAGGTCCGCTGGATGTGCGCCTTCGACACCACGGAGGCCGACATCGACGCCTTCGCGGCGGCCATCGCCGAGGAGATGGGCCGCGCCTGACGGTGCTCGAACAACGGATCGTCCCGCTCTGCGACAGCAGGGCGGGACGATTTGCATGTGGCGGGCCGGTCCCCGTACAGTTCCGGAGTCGCCGCGGGAGACCGGGGTGGCAGAGTGGAAAGCGAATCCGATGAATGAAACTCCGGAAAACGGGGCGGAAAGCGTCTGATAAGCTGGGAACACGAAAGAACGAAGCCCGGAGGGCCTGCTGGAAGGCAGTCCGAAGGAAGCGTCCGTTCCTTGAGAACTCAACAGCGTGCCAAAAGTCAACGC
>NZ_JBVKDS010000036.1:0-11654 GCF_055633695.1 Kitasatospora sp. NPDC114501
CTTCGGGCCCGTTTCGGGCAGCAACGGCTCGACCAGGCACCACAGTTCGTCCGACACGACCCACGGACGGGACTCCCTCTTTCCCACGGACGGACCAACGAGCAGCCCAGCTGACAGTCACACCACAACAGGGCTTCTGTTAGGACCTTTAACTTGACGTTTAACTGTTTGTAGTGGTTCGTCGTGGTTTGGTGCCCTTCTTGTGGTGGGCTGGCCGGGCGTAGGCCTCGCCAGTGGCCAGGACACTGCCCACCTCGTGGCGGGCGGCGGACCGCTGGTTCTTCGAGCCGGGTGGCCGACCGGGTCCGGGGTGGGCGGGTTTCGGTGCACGCGCTGGTGAGGGGGCCTTCGTGTGGAGGTTCCTAAACCCGCGTCGGACACGGGCGGGGGTGAGTTTGTTCGGTTCCGCCGGCCGCTCCCAGGGGTGGCGGAGGTCGGCGACGAGCGGGCGGGCGAGGCGGAGCTGGGTGTGCGGCGATGACCAGCCAGGTCCAGCGGTCGGCGGCCCTGGAGTCCCGCAGGCGGGGCAGGGTCCAGCCGAGAGTCTGCTTGAGCAGGCGGAAGGTGTGCTCCAGGTCGAAGCGGCGCAGGAACGACTGCCAGCAACGGTCGACGTCGGCCGGGCCGGCGCTGGTGCGCGACCACCAGAGCCAGACCGGCCGGTTCACCCCGCCGCTGGGCAGCTTCTCGACGGCGAGCCGGATCACCGTGCCTTCGAGGAGCGGCAGTTCGCCGTCGTGCTCCAGCCAGGCCGCCCGGCGGGTCAGCCTCGGGTGCAGCCGGTCCCAGGCCCGGGTGACGGCGGTGCCATAGCGGCGGGTCTCGGTGCGGGTCACCACCCGCTCCTCGCCCCAGGTGGCGGGGTCGCCGAACACGAACTCGCCGCCGTGCTTGGGCGGCCGGCCACCGGCTGGGTTCGCCGAGTGCCACTCGGCCCGGGTCGGCGCCGGGCGGCGCATCACCCGGTCCGAGCGGAGCCGACCGAGGACCTGCACCGGCAGGTCGCCGAGCAGCTGCGCGATGCGCGGGGCGTCGTAGCCGGCGTCCATCACCACCAGCACCTCCGGATCACTCGCCGTCCACTGCCCAGCGCCGATCAACCGGGCTACCACATCGCGGAGTTGGGCGGCGGTGACGGCAGCGACGTCGGCGCCGGCCTCCAGCCGCATTGCGTCGAGCACCGCCGTCCACGACGTCCGCCCGGTCTCCAGCGCGGCGACGAACGAGTACGGCCAACCGGGGATCATCTGGTGCTTGGCGTCGCCGCGGCCGAAGGCGTGGCAGAACGAGAGGTCCGGGCAGGTCCCGGCATCCGGCCGCAGCCACGGCGAGACATCTACCGCGAGCACCAAGCGGCCGTCGGCGGCCCGCGGCAGCGGCAGGCCGGCCAGCTCCGACCGCAGCCAGTCGACGTCCATCCGGCCGCCCCGGTTCAGCGCGCCGTACAGGGCTCCGCGCCCGCGCCGGTGCTCTGGGGCGAGGGCCAGATCCACCAGGGTTTTCACCGGGCCGTCGGTGCACAGCACCGCGTCGGTGAGCTCGAACAGCGCGGCGCGCCGTCCGGTCAGGCAGCCATAGAACCCCCCTGGAAACGTGACAAGTCCGCGAGTGGCTCGCACTGCACGCCTTCTTGGTCCACCAAACTCACCGCCATGGCCTTCGCGTCGAATCCTGTACCTCTTCGAGGGTCCAGGATCATGCGGAGGCGGAGTCGCTGTATGGGGAATTCCCATGTAGGTGACCTGCGGTCTCCGTCGGATCGGCTACTGCGGCGAACAAGGATCGTCCGTCGGTCGTCTCCGCTCGCCCTCGGGGGTGAAGGTCAACGATCCGCGGAACGAGCCGCCGCGGAATCGGACCGCGAGGAGCAGCGGTTGCCTGTGCTCGGGCGGCCATGGTTCGGCCCCTGGTTCACTGCCGTTCCAAAGGTGGAAGACCACCATCGGCTGCTGCGGATCCGCACTGAGGTAACCGAGCGTCTTCCCGTACAGAGGATTGTTTCCTCCGAACAGCACAGAGGGAGGACCGAACTCCGCTGTCACGTCAGGCCAGGTGCGGTCAACCGCGGCCCAGCGCCGGACCCGGCCTGCGAGGGCCTGGTACTCCTCCCCGGTGAGAACCCGATCGGGCTTGAGCCAGCCGCGTCGCTGTGCGAACTCCGCGTACACCGAGGCGACCTCGCAGCAGTCGACCTGTGCTGGGAATACGGACTGGAAGGCCCCCGCGGGGCCGATGGAGGTCCACAGCCCCTGCTCTTCCCACTCCTGCTTCAGCTCGGCCCATGCCTCGGGCTGGCGTTCCACGAACAGCAGGTGGTCAATCAGGACCCGAAGAGCCACCTCGCCCCCGAACATCCCGGGCCGACGAAGGGCGAGGTTGAGCTGGTCAACGAGATGAGCGTGGATCTCTTCAGCAGCGGCGAGCGGAGTCAGAAGCGTCACGCACACAGTCTTCCGCACGATGATCACCACGGACCATGTATTCCGATGACGATCGCCAATGGTTAAATGTCAAGTTTAAGGCTTGTCTGACAGGCCTTAGTAGTGCTTTGTTAGGTGGTGTCGTAGGGCTGCCATGGGGTGGGTTGTCGGCAGGTGGGGCAGTGGCCGGTCCAGGTGGCGATGAGGTGTTGGAGGAGGTCCAGGGCCTGGTGGAAGGTCAGGCCCTGGACAGGGCTTTGGGAGGGCCCGCTGCTCGGTGAGGAACAGGTGGGCGGCGCTGACGAGGGTGACGTGGCGGTGCCAGCCGATGAAGGAGCGTCCCTCGAAGTGGTCCAGGCCCAGGCGGGTCTTCAACTCGCGGTAGTCCTGCTCGATCCGCCAGCGTGACTTCGCCAGCCGGACCAGGTCCCTGGCGGGGACGTCGGCGGGCAGGTTGGAGATCCAGTACTTCACCGGCTTCGCCTCGTTCTCGGGCCATTGGGCGATCAGCCAGGTGAGGGGAATCGTGCCGTCGGCGGCGGGCTTGGGGCGCCGTCCGGCGAGGCGGACCCTCAGCAGGACGAAGTGCGAGCTCATCGCCGCTTTGGAGCCCTTGCGCCAGGTCACGCTCCGCCCGGCCCGGCGCCCGGCGGCCAGTACGTGCTCGCGCAACGGGATCGGGCGGGTGCGGTAGCGCGGCAGCGGCCGCGGTCCCAGGCCGCCGGAGGGCGGCTGATACGGTTCGGCGTCCTCGGCGTAGGCGGTCATCTCGCCCTTGGCCCGCAGCACACAGGCCAGGTGGCGGTCCTCCAGGCCGTGACGGAAATCGGCGTTGGCGCCGTAGGCGGTGTCCGCGACCAGCACGGCGCGCCGCAGTCCCGTGCCGGCGAGTTCGTCGAACATGTCCAGCGCCAGACGCCATTTCGGCCGGTGGTGCTCGTTCGCGGGGATCCGGCAGGCCGCCCGCCGCCCGGCGGCCTCGGGTCCGTCCCAGGACTCGGGCAGGAACAGGCGCCAGGACAGCGGGCAGGAGGCGTCGGCGGACACGGCGTGGACGCTGACGCCGATCTGGCAGTTGCCGACCTTGCCCAAAGTACCCGAGTACTGCCGGGCGACCCCGGGTTAGGCGTCCTTGACCGGCCAGGTCGAGGACGCCATGAACTGCTGCAACCGCTGATGATCGACCCCGAGGCGCTCGGCCATGGGCTGCATCGACTTGCGCCGACCCTCCAGCAGCAGCCCCCGCAGATACAGTCCGCCCTTGGCCCGCTGATCACGCCATGGACGCGAACACCTCCGCCGCGACCTCCTCCAACCGACCCCGCCACAGCGCCAACTCTCCAGCCCTCATACGACCAGAGAACTACCGACCACACGATGCGACAAGCCTCCTAACAAAGCACTACTAGTCTGCCTCCACCTCGAGGCTGACCTGACGAACGTCCCGAGCCCGTTCGAACAGCGCACGCTCGAGCTCCTCCTCGACTGGACAAAGCAGGAGGAACACCCGGACGTCCTCGCCGAGACCCTGGCCGGTCTGAGCCACCATGAGGACCCGAGGATCGAGCCATTGGGGCTCTCATACCTCGCCCACACTGCCCCGCAGGTACGTGCCAGGGTGCTCTCGACCCTGAGAATCGTGGACTCGGAGAGTCTGGGCGGAAGACGTTCACCTCCGAGGGGCTGAACGCCCTGCTTGCACTGGCCCGGGACACCGACTCCTCCGTTCGCAAAGTCGCCGGCTATGGGCTCGCGTACAGCCTGAATCAGGAACCCGCAATCGGGGACACCCTGGCCGATCTGCTCGATGACGAGGACCAGCAGACCCGGATCTGGGCCGTCTACGGACTGGCCAAGCGGGACGATCCGCGCTGTATTGATGGCGCCGACCGGGTGGGTCTCGTCGACGAGTACGAGTCGTGGTCCTGGATACTCCGGGCGCCCTCACGGTACGAGCAGCGCCAGAGGGAGCGGGAAGCACCGGCCACGACCGAGTAGCGTATGCTCGCCTCTGCATCCCACCGTGTGCCGGCTGTGGTCATCCGGGCCGACTCTGCCCCGCCCACCCGGTACATGATGCGGCTGGCCGCCTGGTCCCGACGCTCACGAACCTCAATCCTCGAACCCACCAACGAAGCCCTCGGCCACATACGACCAACACAAGATCGCGAAGTCACACTGAAGTATTAGGGCTGCGGGAAGGCCTTAGGATCCACGTCGCTGGTCTTGGCGTTCCCGTCCACCACAGGCTGGAGAGTTATCTCCCAGCCCGTCGTATCGGTCTGGCCGGTCTCGAAGACGAACGTGTCCTGGAACTTGGTGAACTGGCAGCTGAGGGTGAAGCCCTTGGCCTCAGAGTCCCAATCAGCACCGCCAGAGACGAAGACGTCATAGGTCCCGTCCTCCACGCCTTCAACGCTCGCCTTCTGCCCCTTGGCGACGAACACCGAATGCACGGCCTTGCCGCTCAACGCGAGCGAGACCACAGCATCCTTCGTCCCGCCGTTGTCGACCTTGAACGTGCCCTCGCCCTGCAGCTTCCCACTGCGGACCATGGTGCCGTTCTTAAGCGAACGGAACTGCTGCCTGGGCATCTGCGGGACCGTCAGGCTCACTGAGTAGCCGACCTTGGACAGCTTGGCGACGGCGGCCGACACCTGTGTCAGTCCCACCGAACCGCCCAGCTCGGCCTTGGCGGAGTCCGGTGCACAGACCTTCCGGCGCTCGATGTCACTGCTCACCGACGAGGCGCCCGAGGCCAGCTCCTTGAACGCGAACACCAGCTCGTTCTTCGCCGACACCGCCGTCGCGTCGGTTGGATCGTCGGCCCGGCTCAGCTTCTGGCTGTTCAGGGTCGCGATGCCGCCGATCTCGGTCAGCGCGACGCCGAACTCGGACAGGTCCTTGGCTGCGGCGGCCTTGCCGAGTGCGGCGTTGACGGAGTTGACGGCCTCGGTGAGAACCGGGCCGTGCGGTGGCTTGCCGGACGTACGCCGATTAACCGCCGTTCCATCGCCGCCCCCTCCGGCCGTACAGGCCGCCAGCACCATCACCGTGCCGATCGCCAGACCGGCTTTCCCCACGAACCTCATGACCCCACACCTTCGGAGACCGATCACGCGTATGCGCGCGGCGACACATGCTCCCGAGTACGAACGAACCCGTCAACCTGGTTTCAGACCTTCGCCCCCTGCGATCGACCCAGCGCCGTTGATCTTGCGCTCCCGCAGCTCCGTCCGTCGCCGGCGCTCGGGAGCGGTGCGCGCCAGGCCGAACAGCGCCGCGCCCCGCAGAATCCGACCGACCGCCCCGACACCGACCAGGCATGGCCCTGTACTTCGCCTGCCCCGGCCGACCCAGACCCCGACGACAGGCCCACCCGCCGCGACGACCGGCCTGCGGCACAGTCGGCCCCGCCGGGCGATCGAGCGGACGCAGCCAGCGTGCGGAGGCCGTTCCGTCTCCCCTTCGGTCTCGCGCGGCCGCCGCTGAGCGTTCGGCGGTGAAACCGGGGCGGCGCGCTCGTCAACGTGTCGGGCCGCTTCGACCGGGTCTGCCAGGAGGTGCAGGCGCCACAAAAGCCTCATACAGGTATAACAAGGCAAATCATATGATAGCGAATGAGTATCTGTACGGATATGGGACCAGCCGGTTACCGGAATAGGATTCCTGTTGACCGAAAGTTGTCGGGAGGGGAGTGCTGTGGGGCATCTCAAGGTCGATCCGGGTGAAATAGGCATGTCCGCAGGGGCGGCGCGGGCTATCGGCGAGGACTTCGCGAAGCCCTGCCAGGCCGCCGTCACCGCCAGTCAGACGGCCGCCAGCCAGCTGACCGGGTGGGCGGTGGCCGCACGGCTTAACCAGGTGGCCGGCAGCTGGGCACCGGTGTTGGCGGGTGTCAGCGACCGCCTCACGAAGACGGCCGACAACCTCACCGCCACGGCGCAGGCCTACACGAACAACGAGAACGCCAACGCCGAGGTCTGGCAGAAGCAGCACATCGGCGAAGCATGGGAGAAGCCGGGCCAGTGAGCATGTACGAGCTACTGCTCCGCTTCGACCCTACCGGACTGCACGAAGCCGCCAAGGCCTGGCGCGCCCTGTCCACCGGGGCGCAGTCCGCTGACACCCGCCACCGCAGCCAGGTGAACGCCCCGCTGAGGAACGGCAACTGGGAGGGGGAGGATGCGCAGAAGGCGTTCTACACCCTGGGCCGGAACGAGCAGATCCTGGAGATCGTGCGGGTTGAGTCCGCCGCTGTCGCACTCGCCCTGGACACCGTCGCCGACCGGATGTACCAGGCGCAGACCAATCTGAAGAACGCCGTGCACCGCGCTGAGGAGTGGGGCCTGACCGTCGGTGCCGACGGGATAGTGAATCTGCCGGCACTGAGCAAGGGCGAGCAGAACGACCCCGAAGCCGCGTCCAATCCCGAACGCAAATCGCTGGAGACCCTGCGCACGCAGGCACAGGAGCGGATCAACAAGGCACTGGTCGACGCGAAGGAGGCGAGCGACAAGGGCGACATCGCCCTCGGCCGCCTCGACGCCGACATCCTGACCCGCCCCAGGACGTTCGGCTCCACCGCCGAGACGGCCGCCGACGTGAAGGACGTGGCGAAGGACCTCGGCCTCGCCGTTCCGTACGTTCCCGAGAACAAGGACTCGCAGAAGTCCGCGGACTGGTGGAAGTCGCTGACCCCGGAGCAGCAGAGCAGCTACCTCGTGCTCTACCCGGACAAGGTCGGCCAGCTGGACGGCCTGCCCGCGACGGTCCGGGACGAGGCGAACCGGCTGGCCCTCGACCAGGAGCTGGACGGGTTGAGGTCCGGTACCGCGCGCGGAAGCGGAATCGACGAGGGGGTGTACAACCTCCGCGAGCAGAACCTGATGAAGCTCAAGGAGCAGCTCGACCAGCACGACGGCACGGCCGAGGACAAGCAGCTGTTCCTGCTCTCGTACGACTCCAAGTCCTACAGTGGGGACGGCAAGGCGGTCATCGCGATGGGCAATCCCGACACCGCTGACCACACTGCCGTCATGGTGCCGGGGACCGGGACCACGGTCGGCAGCACGGGAGGCCAGATCGAACGCATCAACAGCATGCAGGAGGCTGCGAAGGAGGCGTCGAAGGGGACGAACCAGAAGGTCTCCGTGATCTCGTGGCTCGGATACGACGCACCCGAGATCCCGGTCCTGCAAGAAGCGAACGTCGGCATCGCCGGCACCACACGGGCCGAGGACGGAGCCGAGGCCCTGCGCCAGTTCACCCAGGGCACGCGGGTCGCGCAAGGCGACCACCACAGCCACCTCTCGGTCTTCAGCCACAGCTACGGGACGACCCTTGTCGGTGCGGCTGCCGCCGGCGGACAGGGCCTGGGGGCCGACGACATCGTCGCCATCGCCAGCCCCGGAATGACCGTCCAACACGCCGACCAGCTTCACATCGACCCGGCCCACTTCTGGACCGGCCGGGCGGCAGACGACCCGATCGAACTCGCCACAGAACTCACCCTCGGCGACGACCCGATGGTCGACCTGTTCGGCGGGAACAACATCCAGACCGACACCTCCGGGCACAGCGGGTACTGGGACGCCGGCAGCAAGAGCCTCGACAACCAGGGCCGCATCATCGTCGGGAAGCCGCCGACCACGGTTCCCAAGGAGCACCCCACCCCGCCGCCTCCCCCGTAACGACCGCCGCCGGGCCGACCACAGCCCGGCCGCTCGGTCCTCATCCTGTACCGGCCGCAAGGACTCCACTGTGCCGTTCCACCTGCCACGACTCGCTGTACGCCCTCTCGAGGCCCGACGCCTGAGGGCCGCGGCCATCGCACTCTGTCTGCCCCTCATCCTCGGAGGATGCATGTCCACACCCGGTCCCAACGATCCGATCCCCGTCAAGGCCCGCCAGGACGCCCAGGACTGGGCACAGCACATGACCGAGTACATGGCGCAGACTGCCGGAGCCACCCTCGACGCCGGCAGTGCCGAGCCGAAGTTCAGCAACTGCGTCGGCAGGAACGACGAAGTCCGCAACGACGGCCGGTACAAGTTGTCGTACGCGGTCTACAGTTCCGCCCCGCTTGAACAGCACCCCGAGGCCGTTCGCAAGGTCCGCGTGATGCTCGAACAGCAGGGCTTCAAGATCGACGGCTACCGGGAGACCACCGATGGCAAGGTGGACACCGTCCTCGATGCCTCCCAGGAGTCGAGCCGGTACATGGTCACGGTCGAGACCACGACCGGAGGGCTTCTCCTCTTCCGGGTCAGGACGCCTTGCCTTATGCCCCCCACTCCGTCGCCGGCTTCGCGCTGACCGGCCACGTCGCCTTTTCGCTTGCAGAGGGAGCGTCTGGAGCCAGGGACCGGTACCTGCCTGCGGCCCCAGCGGGGGACACTGGTGTTGGTCCCGCCCATACGGGAGCCCCGGCCACCAGCCCATCCCGCGCACCCAGGACGGCGTCACCGCCGCGCTCCGTCGGCGCAGCGGCACCTCCGCCTCCAAGCTCCTTCGCCAGCTCGGGGCCCGGTGAGGTCCGACCGGGCCGACTCCGAGCGCATCGGCTAACCCCCGCGGGTGCGGGGAGGACTTGCCCAGGCCCCGGGCCAGCTTCCAAGCGGCCGGCTGACCCCCGCGGGTGCGGGGAGGACAGGTTGTAGCGGCTGGGGAGCAGGGTCGAGAGCGGCTGACCCCCGCGGGTGCGGGGAGGACTCCAGAACCGCCAGGGTGTGATCGCTGCGCATCGGCTGACCCCCGCGGGTGCGGGGAGGACCTGGGTAATCGCCGCCGTGTCCCCGGAAGTTGCGGCTGACCCCCGCGGGTGCGGGGAGGACCCGTGCTCGGCGTTTGGTCAGACATGGTTCTCCGGCTGACCCCCGCGGGTGCGGGGAGGACTGGATCTTCCGCCGGTCGGCCTTGAGCTTGTACGGCTGACCCCCGCGGGTGCGGGGAGGACGCCCACTGGTCGGCCTGGTCTGCGATCTCGCGCGGCTGACCCCCGCGGGTGCGGGGAGGACACTTCGCGACCTGCGGCGATGCAGCGGCTTTGCTATTTCTTTGCAGTGCTTGGTGTGCCGTTGTTCGAAGGTCCCAACGTCGCACGTGAGCTGTTGAGGTGTCAAAGAACCTGAGAAGCATCCCACCTGTCCGTGTGGCGGGACAGTCCCAGTCGGCCGCACCTTCCCGCCGACCTGCTGCCCACCGCGCCAGCCGAGTGGTCAGCAGCAGCAGCGACAACACCGTGCGGATATGGGCCCTGCGCACACAGGATTCATCGCAGTCGTCCCCGTCGACGGACCGCATGCCGCAGCGATCACCGCCACCGGTGCCCTCGCCATCGGATTCCATCTACTCCTGGCCGACCACCACACCGACACAGCCCGCACGGCTCGTATGAACTACCGCCGGATCCTCTCGCCATCGCAGGAGAAGAGGATCCGAAGCAAGTGCCCGACCGCTCCCACCACCAGCGGCGCGTCGCCGCCCGAGCCGGGTGCCTACCTCTGGCCGCGGCGGTCCCGTGGCCTCGCGACCGTCGTCTCCAGCAGTGTTCACCCGCACGACAGCCCACCGCCCGATCCACCTAAGCTGTCCCCCACGGGTGACCGGGGGAGGACAACGGGTGGATCGGTACGACGTCACGAACACCATCGACGGGGGCAACCAGAAGACCGTCATCCAGGTGGGATCGATGACGGTCCAGACAGCCCCCGCCCCGGCCGACCCCGCCCCGCCGGGCGATCCGTGGGTCCGCGCCGTACTGGAGTCGGGCGTCTGGACGCACGTCGCGCCGCGCGACGCCGAACCCCACCGACGACACGCCGCCCGGTTGGCCGAACGGCTCGCCGCCGTCCGGGACAGCGCCGGACAGCGGACCGCCAGGGACCCATGGGCCGACCCCGGCTTTGCGGCGCGGTTCGCGGACCCCCTGCCTCCCGCCGCGTACGTGCCGACGGCGACTGGACCGTATACCAGCGCAAGGATGGCCGCTGGGAAGCCGCCGGATACGTCCTCGCCCCCGGCGACACCCGCAGGTGCGTACGCGTCTACGGCGCCACCCGCAAAGATGCCCTGGCTAAGCTCACCGAGAAGATGCCGCCAGTAACCGCGGCCTCCCCGTCCCCTCCACGCAGGGCAGCGTGGCCGCGTACCTGACGTACTGGCTGGAGAACGTCGCCGTCCGCCACCTCCGCGAGAACACTCACACCCGTCACACCGCCTGCATCCACGCGTACCTGAGCCCCGGCCTCGGCAAGAAGAAGCACACCAAGCTCACTGCCAAGGATGTCCGCACCTGGCTCAACCAGCTCCGCACCACCTGCCAGTGCTGCGTGTGCGGCATCGACGGCAGGCGCGACCACCCCCGCTGCTGCGCCGTCGGCCAGTGCTGCAACAAGCAGCTCTCCCCGCTGACGCTCACCTCCATCCACTCTGTGCTCAAGTCCGCCCTGGAGCACGCCGTGCGCGAGGAAGAGATTCCCCCCAATGTCGCCGGCAACGTCCACACCGCCACCCCACGGCCCCGACGTTTCGAACCCCTCACCGCCGACGAAGCCCGCCAGCCCCTTACCACCGCCCAGAACCACCGGCTGCACGCGCTGTTCGAACTCGCTCTCCACACCGGACTCCGCAAGGGAGAACTCCTCGGTCTGCGCTGGGAAGACCTTGACCTCGGCGCGGGCACCGCCGCAATCCGCCGAACCTTACAGCGCACCACCGCAGGCGGGCTCACCACGCTGCCCACCAAGACCCGGGGCTCGGAGCGCCGCATCGCCCCCCGCCCACCCGTTGCCTCCACTCGCTGAAGCTTCACCGCGAGCAGCAACAGCGGGAGTTGGAGGCCGCCGACTCCTCGTGGCAGCGCAGCAGGCAGGTTTTCACCACTGCGCAGGGCGGACCGATCGACCCGACCAACCTCAGCCGTGCCTTCACCACGCTCCTCCGCAAGGGCGGCCTCCGCCGCATCTGCTTCCACGACCTCAGGCACTCCACCGCCACCGTCGAACGGTGCATCAACCGCCTGAAGAACTGGCGCGGCCTGGCCACCCGCTACGAGAAGACCGCGACCGTCTTCCAAGCCGGACTCCACATCGCCGGCATCTTCATCTGGTCCGCCCGCTGATCCAAAAGAAAGGATCTAGGTCCTGTGTGAGGTTGTGATCAATCTTGGGGTTCTGCCCTCTTCTGAGGGCAGAACCCAGTAGGACTGTGGCCGTGACACGTAGGCAACTC
>NZ_JBVKDS010000037.1:0-9597 GCF_055633695.1 Kitasatospora sp. NPDC114501
CTACCTCGCCGGCCTCCACCTCCGCGCCGCGATGATCTGGATCGACGACCTCCTACGAACGACTCGTTGATCACAACCTCACACAGGCCCTAGAAGCCCAGCCTGTGGCCCGCGCGGCGTCAGCCTGCCGTGGGACGTCTCCAGGGCGACGAAGGCAATCGGCTGCGGCCGCTCACCTTGGGTTGGCAGGTGACTTCGGAGGCCAACTGGCCCAGAAGGATGCGGATTTGCCGATATTGGGCTCGAAGGACAGTGCTACTGCCAGTCGGAAGAGCTCGGCGAACTTTAGTCCAAGTCATCTCCGCATAAGCAATTCTGACGATCTGTCACTCAAATGAGTGATGGCTGTCGGTGGCGGCTGCTTCGATGCGAACTGTCAGAGAGATTCCTGCCCAAGGAGGGCTTCCATGAAGGCGTTGTACGAGCGGTTGGCTGAGGCGGCGAGCGGGCTGTCGGCGGACGGTGCGATCCGGATCGTGGCCCAGTACGAGCCGGTGGCCGGTGTGGGGGCGCCGGTGGCGCCGCCGACGGTGAAGGTCAAGGAAGGCGACGGCCCGGGGCATCTGTCCGAGAAGCGGTGGGTCGACGGCAAGGATGTCGAGGTGGTGCTGCTGGACCAGCGGCAGTCGCAGGCGAACCGCTGCGAGACGGCCCTGTTGGAAGCCGTCGACCTGGGGGATGTGGCGGTGCCGCACCTGGCGCTGCACGTGAGCGCGGAGGGCCGGGTGCTTCGGATGACGAACCTGGATGCGCCGCACCGCTCCCGCGACGCCTACTTCCGGGACGCGCTGGACGAGTCCGGTGCGAAGTTCGACGACACCACGGTGGGCCGGGCGCTTCGCGACGCCGGGACCGGAGACGTGCGGGCCTTCCTGAAGTCGGCCCCATCGGACCTGGTGTTCGGCCTCTGGGATTCGCACCGCAAGCGCCGTGTGCAGTTGAAGGTGCCGCGCACCTACACCTCGGAGTTGGTGGGTCTGGAGCCGCTGTTCGGGAAGCGGGCGGCGGGGCGGTTCGACAAGTGGAACTTCCCCGGCGACAACGTGGAGCTGACCGCCGACGGGTGGAGGCCGGTCGAGGGCACGGGGAAGAAGGGCAAGGGGAAGACACTCAAGGCGTCGGCGGTCGGGCACGGCATGATCCCGCCGGTCGAGGGGATGGGCGGGGTGACGGTGCGGGTGATCGAGCGGAACGCGACGCTGGCCATGGCGGGCCTGCGGGCGCTGCGCTTCGGTGACGCGCCGAAGGAGTACGTGCGGGCGGGGAGGGCTCTGCTGGGGGCGCTGGCGCTGCTGGGGGATCGGCTGGCGTTCGCGGCGCCGGCGGTGCGGCTGCGGTCGGGCTGCGACCTGCTGCTGGTGTCGGAGCGGATCGAGTGGGTCGGTCGCGGGCGTGAGGGTGTGGCGGTGACGGAGCCGCTGGAGCTGGACACGGCCGCTGAGGCGCTGGAGCTGTTCGAGTTCGCGCGCTCGCGGGCCGAGGAGGCGGGCCTCAAGTGGTCGAAGGAGCCGGTGTGGCTGCGGCCGAACGCGCAGGTGCAGCAGGCGATCGAGCGTTCCTTCCGCCTGGAGGGCATCGGCGAGGCGGAAGGCGAGTAGAGCGTCATGCCTTTCCACATCTCGGTGGAGCTGTTGGAGCCGCTCTACCAGGCGACTGCCACGGACGGTGAGCGCGCGGAGTGGCCGCCCCACCCGGCCCGCCTGTTCTGCGCGCTGGTCGCGCACGCCGACCTCGACGATGCCGCGCACCGGATGGCGCTGACCTGGCTGGAGGCGCAGGAGCCGCCGGTGGTCACGGTGCCGTCCAGGCCACTGGAGGCGGAGCACCCGCGCGCGGCGTGGGTGGTGACCAACATCGTGGACCCGAAGAAGGTGACCCATGGCCTGCTGCCGGGACGAACCGCCGGCGGCGTGCCGCGCGTGTGGGCGCAGAAGACGCTGTCCGGTACACGGATGGTGTTCAGCTGGGCCGCGGAGCCGGGGGAGGAACTCGCCCCGGTGCTGAAGGAACTGGCCTGCCGGGTGCCGTACTTCGGGCGTTCGACCGGTGCCGGGCTGCTGGAAGCCTGGTGCGGCCCCGACGAGCCCGGTGACGAGGATGGGGGGCGGCAGCGCTGGAGGCCTGTCGCCGCCGGGGAGTACCCGAAGGGCTCGCGGCCGATCCGGATCCCCTACCGCGGCTATCTGGCGTGGCTGGAGGAGGCGTTCGAGGAGCAGCGGCCGTCCTGGAGCCAGTCGGTCACCCACCACTATCTCGATCCCGACCACGCCGACCGGCCCGAAAGGCCGCTCGTGGAGGGGCCGTTCGGTGACCTGCTGACGTTCTCGTTCGCGCCGGGCGTGGCGCTGGACCCGCGGTGGACGCTGGAGCTGACCGGCCGGCTGCGGGGCGCGGTGATGAGCACCCTGGAGGCGATGGGCCACGACGTCGAGGCGATGACCACGGTCCACGGCCACAAGAACAGCCCGGACGACCCAAGGCCGGTCGCCTACCTCGCACTGCCGTTCGCCGGCCACCAGCACGCCGACGGGATGCTGCGCGGCCTGGGCATCGCCCTGCCCCGCGAGATGCCCAGGCAAGACCGCAAGGCGCTGCTCGCCGCGCTGCTCCACCACGACGGAGGCTTGCGCTGGATCCGTTTCACGGACGGGAAACCGCTGGACCTGGTGCGGGTCAGTCCCGCCGACCAGGACTCGTGGCCCCTGACCGTCCAGCCGTGGGCCTGGCAGGGGCCCTCGACGGTGTGGACCACGGTGCTGCCGATGGTCCTCGACCGCTTCCCCAAGAAGTACGAGGAAGCCGCGTGGGCGGACTCGGTCGCGGCCAGCTGCGCCGCGGCCGGGCTGCCCGAACCCGCCCGGGTACAGGTGAGTCCGCGCGGCGGACTCGTCACCGGCGTGCGAGACGCGGACCGGTTTCCGGTGCGCCGCAAGGACGGGGAGAGGCCGCTGCCGAGCTGCCACGTGCGCCTGACCTTCCCGGCCCCGGTGACGGGGCCGGTGGTGCTGGGCAGCAAGAAGAACTTCGGCCTGGGCCTGTGCCGCCCGGACCCGCACTCTCAGGAGGGTGATCAGTGACGGGCACCGAGCGGCCGCCAGCGATCGAGGCAGCCGAGTTCCCGGCCTTCTTCCGGGAGGTCCACCACCACACCCACTGCCCCGACGGGACCGTGACCGCGGTGTGCGACGGGTGCGAGGACTGGAAGCCGTTCCCATGGCAGAACGCCTACCTGGCCGCTGTGGCCGGTGGCGCCGACTGGCCCGACCTCGACGTCCCCACCGCGCTGGGGAAGACGACGTTCATCGACATCTGGCTCTTCCTCCTCGCTCAGCAGCACACCCTCCACCGACACCAGGAACTGGGCCGCGAGCACCGGACAGTGCCGCTACGGCTGTTCTTCTGCGTCGACCGGCGTCTCGTGGTCGACCAGGCCCACCAGCACTCCATCGAGCTGGCCGCGGCCCTCGCCGAGGCACCGGCCGGCTCGGTGCGGGCGAAGGTCGCCGCCGCGCTGCGCGATCTCGGCGGCGGCGAGTCGCCGCTGGAGGTGGTGCGGATGCGCGGCGGCACCCGCTGGGAGTCGAACTGGGTGCGCAGCCCGGCCCAGCCGCTGGTGGTGACCTCGACCGTGGACCAGTACGGCAGCCGTCTGCTGTTCCGCGGCTACCACACCTCCCCGCAGCGCGCTCCGATCGACGCCGCGCTGACCGGGCACGACGCCCTGCTCGCGCTGGACGAGGCCCACCTGTCGAAGGCCCAGCTCGCGACCGCCGCCGACACCGCGCTCTATCAGCAGACGGCGGTGCGAGGGGAGTTGGCGGCGCGGGCGCTTCGGGTGGTGAGCCTTTCGGCGACCAGCGCCACCAGCGGCCGTCCCCGCCAGGGCATCAGTCAAGACGACCGCGACCATCCGATCGCCGGGCGGCGGATCGCGGCCGAGCGCCACGTGACGCTGCTCGACGCCGGCGCCTGGTCGAAGAAGCCCGCGGAGGCGTTCGCCCTGGCCGCCGAGACCGGCCTGGACGCCGTCCTGCCCGTCCTGCGGCTGCCCGCGGTCGCGGTGATCGCCAACACCATCACCCACGCCCGCGCCGCCCACGAAGCGCTCGCCCGGCGCACCGACGTGGACGTGCTGCTGCTGACCGGCCGCTGCCGGCCCGCGGAGCGCGACCTGCTCGTCACCGGCCCGCTGACCGAACTCCTCGACGGTGTCAGCCGGGACCGCGAGCGCCCCCTCGTCGTGGTCAGCACCCAGACCCTCGAAGTGGGGATCGACTGCACGTTCGGGGCGATGGTCAGCGAATGCGGCGACTGGGCCTCCGTCCTGCAGCGCCTGGGACGCCTCGACCGCCGCGGCGAACTCGGCGCCGTGCCCGCGATCCTCGTCCGCACCCACAACCCTGATGACCCGGACCGCATCCCCGTCTACGGTCAGGCCGCCGCGAACACCTGGCAGTGGCTCACCGGGAAGGCCTCCACCTATGACACCCAGGATGCCGCCGAGCTGACCCCCCGCCTCCTGGACGGCCTGGTCCTCAACCCCGCCACCCTGCCGGGTCTGTTGGACGGCACCGACACCGCACCGCTCACCCGCGCCGGCGAACACATCCCCCCGGTCGAGCAGGTGCGGCTGGGCGCCTTCGCCCGCACCAGCCCCATCCCCGTCCCCGACGAATCGCCCGCCCCCTTCCTCCACGGCCTCGACACCGGCCAGCCCGAAGTTCAACTCCTGTGGCGCGCCGACCTCCCCACCGACACCACCGACCCCGAGACCCTCGCCGAACACATCCGCACCACCCCCGTCCACTCCGCCGAAACCCTCGCCCTGCCCCTCGCCGCGGTGCGCCGCTTCCTTACCCAACCCCGTACGACCCCCGACACCAGCGACCTCGAAGGCCCCGACGCCGACACCACACCCGAACCCCGCAACCCACCCACCCGCCTACGCACCACCGTCCTCCAACGCGAGACCGACGGAACCTGGACCACCCCACGCGCCGCCGACGACCTGAAGCCCGGTGCCACCCTCGTTCTGCCCGCCACCGCCGGCGGCCACGACGCCTACGGCTGGACCGCGGACCCCGACACCCCCGTCCCCGACCTCGGCGGCCACCCCACCGACAACACCCGCACCCCACTGCGCCTCGACCCCGTCGTCCTGGCCAGCACCACCGGCACAGCCCCCGAGCAGTTCACCCCGATCATCAAACAAGCCCGCACCGACCTCACCACAGACCCCGACGACCCGGACACCCCGAGCACGACCGACGCGGTTCGCGCCGCGATCACCGGCCTGCTCGCCGCCCTGCCCACCGGCACCCCGGCCGACGGCCCCGCCCGGCACACCCCGGCGCTGCGCCGGCGCCTGGAGGACCTGCTGGAGGTCGCCGAGTGGCGCACCGGACGGTCGGCCGTGGCCGGGGTGGTGCTGCTCGACCACGGTGGTCCGGGCCGGATCGTCCTCCTCCCGCCCCGGCTCGCCGGCACCGGCCGCTACCGGGTCGTCGTGGACGACGAGGACCCGGACGGCAGCAGCCTCACCCGCGTCGTCACCCTCAAGCGCCACCATGAGGCCGTCGGCGAACGCGCCCGCGTCTTCGCCGAGGCCGTCGGGTTGCCCGAGGACCTGGTCGACGCCGTCGTGCTGGCGGCCCGGGCCCACGACTGCGGCAAGGACCACCCGCGGTTCCAGTGCATGCTCTGCTCCGGTGACCGCCTGCTCGCCGAGGCTCTGCCCGAAACCCTCGCCAAGTCCGGAATGGACCCCGCCGACCGCGCCGCCCGCCGACGCGCCGCCCGCCTGGCCAACTGGTCCAAAGAACTGCGCCACGAAGCCCTCAGCGCCGCCGCCGTCCACACCTGGCTCGCCACCGACCTCGCCACCGCCCGAGGCCTCGACCACGACCTCATCACCCACCTCGTCGCCGCCCACCACGGCTACGCCCGCCCGATGCTGCCCGCGTTCGCCGACCCCGAGCCGGTCCTCGTCGAGTGCACCATGCCCGACGACACCACCGTCACCGTCTCCAGCACCGTGATCGGCACCGACTGGATGGGCCCACGCCGCTTCCGTGCCCTCAACCGGCGCTACGGCTTCTGGGGCCTGGCCCTCCTCGAAACGGTCCTGCGCCTCGCCGACATCGCCTGCTCCGAAGAAGGCAGCTGACCATGCACCAGCTCGAACTCCCCGCCCTGCGCGCCGACGACCCGCTCGGCTTCCTCGCCGCCCTCGGCGTCCTCGAACTCACCACCGCCGCCCTGCCCACGGAGCCGTACCTCCACTGGAAGGGCCCGGCCGGCGCGGCAGTCCTCACCACCGACCAACCCCTCACCCTCGACACCCTCACCGAGCTCCTCGCCAGCCACCTCCCGCCCAAGCGCGCCAAGACGGCCCGCACCGCCGGGGACCCCGCTGACGCCGCCGAGACGGAGGACGGGGAAGGCGAGGACGCCGATGTGGCCGACACGGAAGGTGAAGTCTGGGACTCCTTCCCGCACGTCCCCGGACTCCTGACCCGACCACGCGAGGACCCCACCGCCCCCAACGAAGCCCTGCGCATGCGCGTCGACGCCGCGCACCAGACGCTTCGCGAACTCGCCCAAGTCGAACGCGAGGCAGGCGACCGCCACGCCCGCTGGTTCGCCTCCCTGACCAACGTCATGTGCTTCGAAGACACCAAGCCCAAGACCGGCAAGAACGACCCGGAACCTGCTGAAGGGGCACATCCCGCCACGGTGCGGCGCACCCCCGTCACCCCGCTGATCGCCGCCGCCGGCCAGATGACCATCACCGGCCTGATGCAGAAAGCCGTCCTCGGCTGCCACACGGACCCGAGGCAGATCCGCTCGGCCCTGGACGGCTGGCGCCGCGTCCCCGACTACGCCTCCGCCAACTTCGACCACCGCTCCCTCGGCGACGCCCACACCAACTCTGAAGGCAAGGCCTACCAGCGCGGAGCCCCCGGTCCCACCTGGCTCGCCCTCCACGCCCTCGCCGCCTTCCGACTCACCGCCACCGGCCGCACCCAAGCCGCCACCAGCTGGGACACCGCCGACAGCCGCGGCGCCCTACGCTGGCCCGCCTGGACACCACCACTCACCACCACCGACGTGACCGTCCTCCTCGAACACCCCGCCGTCCGCGCCACCGAACCCGGCACGAACCGCAATGCCAGAATGCTGACCAACCTCGGCGTCACCGCCCTCTACACCGCGCCCCGAACCGGCCTCAAACAATCCAACGGCCCCCTCGCCGCCAGCCGCCACCTCTGGCCCTGAACCCCACCGCCAACCGCGCCCCAACACCCGGTCCTTGACAACTCCACAGCGCTGACAAACACGACGAGACCCGCCCGACCACGACGTCGGAACCACAAGCACACACGAAAACACCCCACTGCACCGAAGCAATAAGTCCGAATTGCCCCAAAGGGCGCTCTTGCAGACACAGCAACTGACCCGCCGAACGACCGAACCGGCAGCTCAACCGCCATCGCTCCGCACCATTCCGGTGCGGCACCATCGCGGGGTCAGGTCCTGCTGGGCAATGGCGCACTGGGCCTGTGTTCCTCCGCACCTCACCGGTGCGGCACCATCGCAGGGACCAGGTCGGCGGCGCAACCGCCACATTGACCAACGTCGCTCCGCACCGCTCTTGTGCGGCGCCATCGCAGCATCAGCTGGAACACGTCCGGGAACAGGCGTGGGATGGGTCGCTCCGCACCATCCCGGTGCGGCACCATCGCAGCCCGGCCTTGGAGTTGGTCCGGTCCGACGGCCGCGGTCGCTCCGCACCACGCCGGTGCGGCACCATCGCAGCACGAAGCCCTGCCGATCGAGGAAATCCACAACGAACGGTCGCTCCGCACCATCCCGGTGCGGCTCTATCGCAGCCGACACACCTGAGAGCTCATGACCCTCGCGACCACCCGTGCCTCTGCGCCACTTCGGTGCGGCACCATCGCAGCCACTTCGCCGGCGTTCCCGGCACCGCTGCCTCGGTCGTCGCTCCGCATCGTCCCGGTGCGGCACCATCGCAGCTAGACCCCGAAGCCGACACCGCCCACGCCGACCAGTGTCGGTCCGCACCACCCCGGTGCGGCACCATCGCAGCATGCAGCGCGCCGACGGCATCCTGACCGACCTTCAGTCCCTCCGCACCATTCCGGTGCGGCACCATCGCAGGAGGACGTGGCGGGTCAGATCCTCGTCCCCATCGTGGGGTCACTCCGTACCATCCCAGTGCGGCACCATCGCAGCATGTGCAGGTCGGTGGCCCGGCTGCTGCCCTCGATGTCGCCGCACGATCCCGCTGCGGCATCAGGGCGCTTCGGCGAGGAAGGCGGCGGCCAGGCCGAGTTCGGCTCCTTCCGTACCGCCCTGGTGCGGCACCATCACAGCATCATCGTGGTCGACGCCACCCGACACGGCGTCGGCGTCGCTCCGCACCTTCCCGGTGCGTCACCATCGCAGCAGGTGCCCGGCAGAGGTGACGAGCGCGGCGTGCAGCACTCCCTCCGCGCCATCCTGGTGCGGCACCGTTACAGGGGAACCCCTTACCTCGTCCTCGCAGAAGGTGACCGGTCGCTCCGCACCACCTCGGTGCGGCACCATCGCAGCACCGTCCGCGTCAGGCGGGAGATGTTCTCGTTCTCCCCTCCCTCCGTACCCTTCCGATGCGGCACCACCGCAGCTACGGCGACCGCCTCGCCCCCGCCAACGACCGCAACTCGCTCCGCACCTTCCCGGTGCGGAACCATCGCAGCTCCGACTACTGCCGACCTGTGGTGCAGGGGATGAGGCTGTCGCTCCGTACCATTCCGGTGCGGAACCATCGCAGCGCCGGGCTGAGCGCCGTTCCGGCCTGGCACGAACGGTCGCTCCGCATCATCTCGGTGCGGCACCATCGCAGCTACCCGGCCAGTGCCAGCTCGGCGGGAGATCCGGCGGCCGCCGTCCCGGTGCGACACCATCGCAGCACCTACGAGGACGGCTCCGGCGAGCCGGACGAGCCCGTTGCTCCGCACCATCAGGGTGCGGCACCATCGCAGCACCGCACCGTCGAACGACGAAGCCGCGATGCAGGGGTCGCTCCGCACCATCCCCGTGCGGCACCATCACAGCCCGCACGGCGTCTTCGCCAGCGGCGTCGCCCCCCGTCGCCCCTCCGCATCGCTACGGTGCGGCACCATCGTAGTATCCAGTTGATCGTGGCGTTCCAGCCGTTGACCGCAGTCGCTCCGCATCAACCCGGTGCGGCACCATCGCAGCGACTACTGGTGCAAGGGATTCGCGATGGCCCCGCCTGTCACTCCGCACCATCCCAGTGCGGCACCATCGAAGTTCCTCCACGTCCAGGGAACAGAGGACCAGGAACACACGTCGCTCCGAGCCATCCCGGTGCGGCACCATCGCCGCGACTGCTCCAGCTTCGTCCAGTACTCGCACTGGCCGACTTCTCCGTACCTGCTGGTACGGCACCATCACAGCTACGCCTAAGGCCTGTCTGATAATTGATCTTGTGGCAGGTCGAGGTGAGTTGACGGATGCGGCGTGGGAGCGGATAGAGCCCCTGTTGCCGCGGGTGGATGGGCGTGG
>NZ_JBVKDS010000038.1:0-8808 GCF_055633695.1 Kitasatospora sp. NPDC114501
CACGCTGTTGAGTTCTCAAGGAACGGACGCTTCCTTCGGACTGCCTTCCAGCAGGCCCTCCGGGCTTCGTTCTTTCGTGTTTCCAGCTTATCAGACGTTTTCCGCTCCGTTTTCCGGAGTTTCATTCATCGGATTCGCTTTCCGCTCTGCCACCCCGGTCTCCCGCGGCGACTCCGGAACTGTACGGGGACGGACCCGCCACATGCAAATCGCCCCTGCCCGGGCTCCCGGGCAGGGGCGATCGATGCCGATCAGAGCCGGGTCAGCGGACCTCGGTGATCTCCGGGCCGCGCGCGAACGGGTCGAGGGCGGTGCCGCCGAAGCGGTTCTCGCCCTCGGGCGCGGCGGCGGCCGCCCCGCCACCGTCGGCGACCATCTGGGCGTCCTCGGGAAGCTTCAGGACGATCGGGTCACGGGGAGCCATCGGGGACTCGCCGCGCACGACGACCGTCTGCCGGAAGACCTGCTCCAGGATTCCGGCCATCTCCGGCTGCACCGCAGCCTGGCCCGAGATCACGCCGCGCAGGAACCAGCGCGGACCGTCGCAGCCGACGAACCGGACCAGCTGCACACCCTGGGTGCCGTCCGGCAGCTGCACGGGGACCTGGGCGCGGAGGTGCCAGCCGAGCGGGCCCTCCTCCTCCTCGATGATGCCGCCCTGCGAGGTGATGCCGTTGGCGATCTCCTCCCGGACCTCGCCCCAGATGCCCTCCGACTTCGGGGCGGCGAACGCCTGGAGCTGGATGGCGCTGTTGCCGAGCACGAGCGTGGCGGCCACGATCGCGTCACCGGCGACCTCGACGCGCAGCTCCATGCCCTCGACGCCGGGGACCAGCAGACCCCCGAGGTCGACTCGCCCCTCCTCGGGGTTCTCCAGCTCGGAGTGGTCCCACGGACCGTCCGGCCGGGGAGCCGGCGGCAGGCCGACCTTGTCGGCCGGGTCCAGGTCGGTCACGTTCTCGCTCTCGGCGGAACCTTCGACGTCATCGGCCGTCTCGTCGGCGCTGATGGCGTCGTCGGCGAGCTGCTCGACAGCGTCCTCGCTCTTCTGGCGACGACGGAACACGGTCACTGTCCTTCCCGGTCCAAGACCGATGCGAATACCTGCTCGGCTTCCTGCGAGGCCGCGGGAATGCTAGACCGCGGCATGGCCGCCGGTCGACCCGAACCCGCCCTCGGCGCGTGCCGACCCAGGCAGCTCCTCCACCTCGTGGAAACGGGCCTTCTCGACCTGCTGGATCACCAGCTGGGCGATCCGGTCCCCTCGGCGGAAGCTGACCCCCTCGCGCGGGTCCAGATTGACGACGATCACCTTGATCTCTCCACGGTACCCGGCATCGACCGTCCCCGGGGCGTTCACGAGGGCAACTCCGCAACGAGCTGCCAGACCGGACCGCGGGTGGACGAAGGCCGCGTAGCCGTCCGGCAGGGCGACGGCGACGCCGGTGGGCAGGACGACCCGCTCACCGGGGGCCAGCTCGGCGTCGACGGTGGTCCGCAGATCGGCACCGGCGTCCCCGGGCTGCGCGTAGGCGGGCAGCGGCAGCTCGGGGTCGATGCGCTTGATCAGGACGTCCAGCTGCGGTCGGGGGGTGTCACTCAAGGGTTCACCTCAAAGGCTCGTGCGCGCTTCATCAGATCCGGGTCGTCGAGGACCTTCCCGATGTCCTCGGGACGACCGTGCGTGGTGAAGTGTTCCAGCTTCACCTGGACGAAGAGCGCCTGAGCGCGCACGGCGACCGGCCCGTCCGGCCCGCCGATCCGCGCCTCGGCGGCGCTGTAGATCTTGCGGCCGTGCACGCCGGTGATCCAGGCGCGCAGGTGCAGCACCGAGTCGACGGGCACCGGGCTGAGGAAGTCGGTCTCCAGCCGGCCGGTCACGGCGGGGGCGTGCAGCAGCCAGTTGAGCGTGCCGAGGGTCTCGTCCATGGCCGTGGTCAGCAGCCCGCCGTGGGCCAGGCCGGGACCGCCCTGGTGGGAGTCGCGGACGGGGAACTCGGCGGTGACGTCGAGTCCCTCTCCGGCGACCGCGTCGATCCGCAGGCCGCCGGGGTGCTGCGGGCCGCACCCGAAGCAGTGCTCGTAGTGCGAGCCGAGCCGGGTACCGGGGGCGGGCGCCTGGGGGTGGCGCGCCGGCATGACGGCGTCCGGCGGCGGGGTGGTCGGGGACGGCGGCAGCGGGGGCGCAGGCCGGTCGTCGGGGGCGCTGGGGGCTGTCGTACCGGTCACGGGGCCCAACCCTACCCAGGGGTAGGGCGGCCTCCGTGGGGGTGGCGTCCCCTGCCGGACGTCAGGGCGACCACAATGGGGGCATGTACGACGAACGGCTCACGGTGCCGCGTTCCTGGTGGCTGCTCCCGATCGCGGTGGGTCTCACGCTCGCGCTGATCCTGATCCGGGTCAGCGGTCCGGCCGCGCTGATCGGGCTGGTGGTCGGCATCGCCGCCGGCGCGGTGGCGATCAGCAGCTACGGCTCGGCCCGCATCCGCGTGGTCCAGGGCTCGCTGGTGGCCGGCCCGGCCCGGATCCCGGTGGACGCGCTCGGCGACGCGCAGGCACTGAGCCCCGCCGAGGCGGCGGCCTGGCGCGGCCCCAAGGCCGATCCACGCGCCTTCATGCTGCTGCGCAGCTACGTCCCGACGGCGCTGCGGATCGAGGTGACCGACCCGGCCGACCCGACGCCGTACCTCTATCTGTCGACCCGCTCGCCGATGAAGCTGGCGGAGGCGCTGGAGGACGCCCGGCGCGGCGCCCGCACCTGACGCGGTCCGGCCGGCCGCGAACCGGCCGGGCCTGAACGAACCGGCCGGAAGAGGCCGGACGAACGGAGAGGGACGGTTCCGCTGCTGCGGGACCGTCCCCACGACTTTGTCCTGACCGATGCACCGGCCGACGCCGTCCTGTCGGGCCCGTCCGGTCGGACGGTACCCGGACCTGCCGTCCGGCCCCGCTGCCCGGGGCCGGAAGGAGCGGTGTGCCGGTCCCGCGGGCGCAGCCGCGGGCACCGGGCCCTGTCCGCCGCGGTGCTCAGGCGCCGCAGTCCCGGCAGATCGGGTTGCCGTTCTTCTCGCTGTACAGCTGGCTGCGGTGGTGCACGAGGAAGCAGCTCATGCAGGTGAACTCGTCGGCCTGCTTGGGCAGGACGCGGACGGCGAGCTCCTCGTTCGAGAGGTCGGCACCGGGGAGCTCCATGCCCTCGGCGGCGTCGAACTCGTCGACGTCGACAGAGCTGCCGCCCTTGTCGTTCCGCCGAGCCTTGAGCTCCTCGATGCTGTCTTCGTTGAGCTCGTCGTCGGTCTTGCGTGGGGTGTCGTAGTCGGTTGCCATTTTTCGCTCTCCCCCTCCGGGTTTGTGCGGTGTGTGCGGTATCTCCAGCGCACGTAACGCATGGGGGGTCGGTCTTGTGCCCGACCCGAGGCGGAGATTTTGCCTTACTTCAAGCCCTGTTACTCAATCGACACTCAGCCCGGGCTCCATCGGGGTGATCCCCGGGGCTCTGGAAGGCCTCACGCTGGGCCATCTTCGGCCCTCCCGGGGCCCGGTCGACCGACCACGCACAGTGAGCACTACGGTTTCGGACGCCTACGAAATCCCTTGTCCATCAGGGATGCCGACCGATCCGGCGGACCGGCCGGGGGGCGAAAACCGATCACGGACGGCGATCGGCACCCCTGATCAGGTGATCACTCTCCGGGGTTGCCCGGAATCGCGGAGCGACACGGTGTGAGCTTGGTCACGTTCAGAATCTTCCAGGGCAAATCGCGGAAAATCCACCCACTCCGACCGTACGGCGCAATGGCTCAGCCGGCGTTCTTCCGGGCCTCGCGACGCGCCAGCAGAGCCGCCTGGCGCTCCTCGAACTTCCGGGCCTGACCGTCCAGGCCGTCCAGGAAGGCACCCAGCTCGTTCTGCGCCAGCAGGCCCTCGGGGCCGAGCCCGCCGATCTCCATCACCTTGAGGTGGCGCAGCACCGGCTGGAGCACGTCGTCGTGGTGGATGCGCAGGTTGTAGACCCCGCCGAGGGCGATCTGCGCGGCGGCGCGCTCGAAGCCGGGGATGCCGTGGCCGGGCATCCGGAACTGGGTGACCACGTCGGCGACGGCCCGCATGGCCTGGTCCGGGGCGATCTCCAGGGCGGCCTTCAGCAGGTTCCGGTAGAAGACCATGTGCAGGTTCTCGTCGTTGGCGATCTTCGCCAGCAGCTGCTCGCAGAGCGGGTCGCCGGCGTACTTGCCGGTGTTGCGGTGCGCGATGCGGGTGGCGAGCTCCTGGAAGGCCACGTACGCGACCGAGTGCAGCATGCTGTGTGCGTTGTCGGACTCGAAGCCCTCGGACATGTGGCTCATCCGGGCCCGCTCCAGCTCCACCGGGTCGACCGCCCGGGTGGCGAGCAGGTAGTCGCGGATGGCTATCCCGTGACGGCCCTCCTCGGCCGTCCAGCGGTGCACCCAGGTGCCCCAGGCGCCCTCGCGGCCGAACATGCTCGCGATCTCGTGGTGGTAGCTCGGCAGGTTGTCCTCGGTGAGCAGGTTCACCACCAGCGACACCCGGCCCACCGGGGTCACCCGGGACTGCTCCAGCGACCAGGCCTCGCCGCCCAGCACGCCGTCGAAGTCGCGGCCCTGGCTCCACGGGACGAACTCGTGCGGCATCCACTCCTTGGCCACGCCCAGGTGGCGGTTGAGCTCGGTCTCCACGACCTCCTCGAGGGCGAGGATCAGCCGCGCGTCGGTCCAGCCGCTCGCGACGAGCGGAGAGCTGCTCTGCACAGGGGCGATGGTCAAGGTCTTGCTCCTGAGGGGACGGCACGCGCTGGGACGGGCGCGAGGGACGGGACGCATCGTTCGACCCGTCGACGGGCCGCCGACGGATTCACCTACGGTTGCGTAGGTTACGACACCGTAAGTTGCTCGGGCCGCAAATGACAAGCCGCCCCCGCCAGGCCTTATGTCGTCTTGACGGGCCTGACGGGGGCGGCTGGGAACTGTCGCCTGCGGAAGGGCTGTCGGCCCCTTACGGGGAGGGGATGCGAACCCGCATGGTGAGGCCGCCGCCGGAGCGCGGCGTGGCCTCGATGGTGCCGCCGTGCGCGCGCACCACCGAGCGGACGATGGACAGGCCGAGCCCGACCCCCTTGTCGCTGCGGGTGCGGTCGGCGCCCTTGATCCGGCGGAACGGCTCGAAGATGTGCTCCAGTTCGTACCCGGGGACCACCGGGCCGGTGTTCGAGACCACCAGCTCGCCGCCGCCGGGCACCGCGGTGGTGGCCAGCTCGACCCAGCCGCCCGCGGTGTTGTAGCGGACGGCGTTCTGCAGCAGGTTGAGCGCGAGCCGCTCCAGCAGCACGCCGTTGCCGCCGACCATGGCCGGATCGAGCTTCGAGCGCAGCTCGACCTCGCGCTTGTCGGCCTCGCCCCGGCTCTGCTCCAGCGCCCGGGTGGCCACCTCGGACAGCTCCACCGGGCGCCGGTCGGTCAGCTCGTTCTCGCTGCGGGCCAGCAGCAGCAGGCCCTCGACCAGCTGTTCGCTGCGCTCGTTGGTGGCCAGCAGGGTCTTCCCCAGCTGCTGGAGGTCCGACGAGGCGGCCGGGTCGGAGAGCTGGACCTCCAGCAGGGTGCGGTTGATCGCCAGCGGGGTGCGCAGCTCGTGCGAGGCGTTGGCGACGAAGCGGCGCTGGGAGTCGAAGGAGCGGTCCAGTCGGTCCAGCATGCCGTCGAAGGTGTCGGCGAGCTCCTTGAGCTCGTCGTCCGGGCCGTCCAGCTCGATCCGGCGGTGCAGGTCGGAGGAGGCCACGTCACGGGCGGTGCGGGTGATCCGGCCGAGCGGGCGCAGCACCCGGCCGGCCATCGCGTAGCCGGCCGCGAAGGCGATCACGGCGAGGCAGACCAGCATGGTCAGCGACTTGCGCAGCAGGGTGTTGAGCGCGGAGTTGGAGCGTCCGAGGTAGTCGGCGGCCTGCCACTGGTTGTACTCCGTGCTGTTCATGGTGCTGCTGATGCCGTCGGGGCCGCTGACCTGGACGAGGTTGCCGTTGAAGCTCAGCTTGCGCGGCGCCAGGTAGGAGACGGCGTCCTGGAAGAAGACGTACATCAGGAGCAGCAGCACGACGCCGGCCATCAGGAACATCCCGCCGTAGAGCAGGGTGAGGCGCATCCGGATGGTGGGGCGGAAGGGGAGCCAGGCGAGCATGCCGTCGCCGGGGACGTAGGGCCCGGGGCGCTGGACGCGCGGCGGGGTCAGGGGCTTCGGCGGGACGGCACGTGGGCCCCCGGCGGGCGCGCCGGAGGCCCCGCCGGCGGGGGGCGGGGTGGTCATGATGGTCCTCTCGGGGCGTCCGCCTGGGCGGGCGCGTACGGCGGGGATTCCCGGGGCGGGCGGACTCCGGTCGTCAGATCCGGTAGCCGGAGCCCGGCACGGTGACGATCACCGGCGGGTCTCCGAGCTTGCGGCGCAGCGTCATCACGGTGACGCGCACGACGTTGGTGAACGGGTCGGTGTGCTCGTCCCAGGCCTTCTCCAGGAGCTGCTCGGCGGAGACGACGGCGCCGCCGGCCCGCATCAGCACCTCCAGGACGGCGAACTCCTTGGGTGCGAGCTGGACGGTGCGTCCGTCGCGGATCACCTCGCGCCGGCCGGGGTCGAGCGAGATGCCGGCCCGCTCCAGCACCGGGGGCAGCGGGATGGTCGCGCGGCGGCCCAGCGCCCTTACCCGGGCGACGAGTTCGCTGAAGGCGAACGGCTTCGGAAGGTAGTCGTCCGCGCCGATCTCCAGGCCCTCGACCCGGTCGCTGATGTCGCCGGAGGCGGTCAGCATGATCACCCGGGTCGCCAGGCCCTGCTCGACCACCTTGCGGCAGACGTCGTCCCCGTGCACCAGCGGAAGATCGCGGTCCAGGACGACGACGTCGTAGTCGTTGACCGCGATGCGCTGGAGCGCGGCCTCCCCGTCGTACACCACGTCGACGGCCATCGCCTCGCGGCGCAGGCCGGTCGCGACGGCCTCGGCAAGCAGCTGCTCGTCCTCGACGACGAGAACCCGCACGGTCGTTGTCCCTTCTCCAGGCCGGCCCCGGAAGCGGACGCACGGCTCCGACGGTGCCTCCATCCTGCCTGGTCCTGCGGTAAAGCAGCGATAAGCTGCCCCTCGGGCACGGGCCCCGGGTCCGCGGCGGCGACTGTTCGTATCCGTACCGCTCCGTTTGGACTGTGACACGGGCAACTTTCTTCCGCCCGGAGGTTTCCCGGCCCCCGGGGCGGGGAGGACAGCTGCACACCCGCGATCTGGCTGACGGCCGGTCGCACCCACCCGCCGTGCGTTCATCCGCGCCGGCCCTGGGGCTGGGACATCACCGGGAGCGGCCGAAGGCCTCTCCGCACCCATCCGGAGATCCATCACCATCCGGCCCGGGTGCTCTCACCGGCTGGACCTCCTCGGGGCGGAGAGCGCACGACCGTGCACGTCCGACACAGTAAGGGGGCCCGTATGGACGCCTTCAAGGCCGGAATCCTGCAGCGCATAGCCAACGCCGAGCAGGATCTGCACCGCGCGATCGAGGCCGGGGACGAGTTCCTCGCCGAGGTGGAGCAGTCCGAGCTGGACGACCTCCGCCGACTCGCCGCCGAGCACGGCGTCGACACGGTGCTGGAGCGCCACCGCACCGCTGCCTGACCCGTTCGGCACCACCGACCCCGTCGCCGGACCTCCGGCACCAGCGGCCCTGAGGGGGCCGTGCGAAACCCAGGCCCTGGCATCCCCCGTATGTCAGGGCTCTTCGCATGTCCGGGGCCGTTCCGCCCCGGGGGTCCGGGGCGGAACGGCCGGAACCGGTCAGTCCTCCCAGGCGCGCAGCGCGGCCAGCCGCTCCTGGAGCGGCTCGTACACCCCCGGGGCGGCGGCCACGGTCAGCTCGCGGTCCGGCCCGTGTCCGGGACGGCCGCCGACCAGCGCGCCGGCCTCGGCGGCGATCAGGCAGCCGGCTGCCCGGTCCCAGGGGGCCAGGCCGCGCTCGTAGTAGCCGTCCAGCCGCCCGGCGGCGACGTCGCACAGGTCCACCGCGGCCGCCCCGCCCCGGCGGACGTCCCGCACCTCGGGCATCAGCGCCAGCAGCACCTCGGCCTGCCGCACCCGCACCGGCTGGACGTAGTTGAAGCCGGTGGCGATCAGCGCCTGGCCCCACGGCGGGGCCTGGCGGGCCGAGACCGGCCGGCCGTCCAGGTGGGCGCCACGGCCCAGGACGGCGTGGAACAGCTCGCCGCGAGCCGGGGCGTACACCACGCCGACGACCGCCCGGCCGTCCAGCTCGGCGGCCACGCTGACCGCCCAGGAGGGCAGCCCGTAGAGGTAGTTGACCGTTCCGTCGAGCGGGTCCACGACCCAGCGGACCCCGCTGGTGCCCGGCCGCTCGGCGCCCTCCTCGCCGAGGTAGCCGTCCTCCGGGCGGCGGTCGGTGATCAGCTCCAGGACCAGCTTCTCGGAGGCGAGGTCCATCTCGGTGACCACGTCGACCGGGCTGCTCTTGGTGCCGGCCACGCCGAGGTCGGCGGGGCGGCCGTCGCGCAGCAGGGCGCCGGCCTGCCGGGCCGCGTCCAGGGCGACCTCCAGCAGGTCGTCGAGGAGCCGGTCGTCGGGCAGGGCGGGGGTGGGCACGGGGTTCTCCTCCGGAGCGACGGACGGATCGGACGGGGACATGCGGGACATGCGGGGACGGGCAGGGCGCGCGGGTTGGGGCAGCAGGCCACCGCGCACACGTCGTGGCTGGGGCCGAGGGTGCCGAGAGCGCAGCGGGTCACCCGCTCCCCGCGCTCAGT
>NZ_JBVKDS010000039.1:0-8604 GCF_055633695.1 Kitasatospora sp. NPDC114501
GAGTTGCCTACGCGTCACAGACACAGTCGTACCGGGTTTCACCCTCGGACGAAGGCAGAACCCGAAGACTGATCACAACCTCACACAGGCCCTAGGGAGCCGCTTCCAGGACGGAGAAGTGGCCGCCCTGCGGGTCGGCGAGCCGGGCGGCCCGGCCGCGGGCGGTGTCCTGCGGTTCGACCAGGACCCGGCCGCCGAGCTCGACGGTGTGACGGGCGGTCAGCGCGGCGTCGCGGACCGCGAAGTGGGTGCGCCAGCGCGGCGGGTGGCCGCGCAGCTCGGCGCGGTGCCGGATGCCGGCGACCGGACGCCCGTGCACCATCAGCGAGCTCTCCTCCGCGGTGGAGCGGACCGGGCGGTCGAGCACGGCGGAGTAGAAGGTGGCCGCGCCCGGCGCGTCGGGGGTGAGCAGTTCGGCCCAGGCCGGGGCGCCCGGCTCGCGGCCCGCCTCCCGGCCGAGGTGCTCCTCGCCCTGCCAGAGGCCGAAGACCGCGCCGGAGACGTCGGCGGCGACGGCCATCCGCCCGGCGCGCTCGGCCTGGAGCGGCCCGACGGCGACGGTTCCGCCGCACTCGCGGACGCGTTGGGTGGTGCGGTCGGCGTCGTCCACGGCGAAGTAGGTGGTCCACTGCACCGGGAAGCCGGTGGCGGTGGAGACGCCGAGGCCGGCCACCGGCGCCCCGTCGAGCTCGGCCCGGACGTAGTCGCCGAGCTGGCCGGGCCCGGGGGTGTACGTCCAGCCGAGCAGGGCGCCGTAGAAGGCGCGGGCGCCGGGCAGGTCGTCGGTCAGCAGGCTGACCCAGCAGGGCGTGCCCTGGGCCAGTCGGAGTTCCACCGCGGGCAATGCGGGCCTCCTCGTGGGTGGTCGGCGCACGGAGATCCTCGCGCGAGGGTGATGCTTCCACCTTGACGGGCGCCCAACCCTCGGGCCGCGCGGAAAGTCCGGCAAAGACCCCACAAAGAGCGGTGGGCCTGGGCGTGTCCTGCGGATTTCCGCCGCCTTCTGCCGTCTTCCGTCGGATTCCGTCGCCTTCCGTCGGTCCGGGCCGGGGCGAGGTGCGAGGGTCCGGGCCCCCGCCGCCCGGGCCGCGCTGCGCGACAATGTCCGCCATGACCACCACCTACAACGACGGTTCCCCGCTGATCTCCGCGGCCGGGCTGCGGGAGGCGCTGGCCTCCGCGCTGCCGCCGGTGCTGCTGGACGTGCGCTACCAGCTGGTCGGCGCCGCGCCGGGCGGCCCGACCGCGGCCGAGGAGTACCGGGCCGGTCACCTGCCCGGCGCCCACTTCGTCGAGCTGGACCGGGACCTGGCCGCCGCGCCCGGCGCTCCCGGCCGGGGCGGGCGCCACCCGCTGCCGGACCCGGAGGAGTTCGGCGCGGCGATGCGCCGCTTCGGGGTCAGCGCCCGGCACCCGGTCGTGGTGTACGACGGCGCGGCCTCGATGGCGGCGGCCCGGGCCTGGTGGCTGCTGCGCTGGGCCGGCCACCGGGACGTCCGGGTGCTGGACGGCGGCTTCGCGGCCTGGCAGGCGGCCGGCCTGCCGGTGTCGACCGAGCTGCCGGAGCCCGGGGAGGGCGACTTCGAGCCGGTGCCGGGGCAGCTGCCGACGGTGGACGGGGACGGCGCCGCGGCCTGGGCGCGCAGCGGCCTGCTGCTGGACGCCCGGTCGGGGGAGCGCTACCGGGGCGAGACCGAGCCGGTGGACCCGAGGGCCGGGCACATCCCGGGTGCGGTCTCGGCGCCGACGGCCGGGAACGTGGGCCCGGACGGCAGGTTCCTCCCTGCCGTCGAGCTGGCCGCCCGGTTCCGGGCGCTGGGCGCGGGGGAGCGGGAGACGGCGGTGTACTGCGGTTCGGGCGTGACGGCGGCGCACCAGATCCTGGCGCTGGAGGTGGCGGGCCTGCCGGCCACGCTGTACCCGGGCTCGTGGAGCGAGTGGTCGAGCGACGAGGCGCGCCCGGTGGCGGTCACCGGGCAGCCGGGCTGACTCCCCGGGTACGCCACAGGGGCGGGAGGCCGGGCCTCCCGCCCCTGTGGCGTACCGCTGGTGCTACTCCTGCTTCTTGCGCCGGCTGCCGAAGACGATCTCGTCCCAGCTGGGCACGGTGGCCCGGCGCCCGGGCCGGACGCCGTCCGCCTCGGCCTGCCGGTCGGTGGTGCCGACCAGGCGGTCGCGGTGCGGGGCGACGGCGCGCGGCATCAGGATGTCGGCGTAGGCCGAGCCCGCGCCGACCGCCGGGGCGGCTGCCGCCGCGGCCGGCTCCTCGTTCTCCTCGGCGACCTCGGCGGGCACCGGCTCGATCGGGGCGGGGGCGCCGACCGCGAGGTCGCCGCGGAAGGCGGGGACCACGTCGAGCAGGCTGGTCAGCGAGTCCCGGGACTCGGCGGTGGCCTCCCGCGACTCGCGGACCTCGCGGGCCGACATGATGCGGTCGGCCGAGGGCCGGTCGATCATCGGGCGGGGCGGCCGGTCCTGGGGGAGCCGGGCGATCCGCGGGATGAACGGGAAGACCGACTCCTCCTCGCGCTCGACGTTCTCGCCGATCAGCGCACGGGCCTCGTCGTCGTTGGGCTGGACCAGGCGCCGGGGCGGGTCGTACGTCCAGGAAGCGCTGCGGCCCTCGCCGTCGGCCCGGTAGGAGAGGATGACCTCCCAGGTGCCGTCGTCGCGCCGCCAGGAGTCCCAGCGTTCGGTCTCCTTCTCGGCGCCGCGCAGCGCGAGCCGCTCGGCGACGGCCTCGCCGAGCTGCGGGCCGGGGGACTCGCCGTTGCGGCGGATCGCGGTCTTGCGGGCGCGCTCGGCCATGAAGGCGCGCTCGGCGAGGACCGGGCCCTCGAAGCGGCGGACGCGGTCGACGGAGATCCCGGCGGCCTGGGCGACCTCCTCGGCGGAGGCACCGGCTCGTATCCGGGCCTGGATGTCCCGGGGGCGCAGATGGCTCTCGACCTCGATCTCGATCTGGCCGAGGCGCGGCCGGTCCCCACGGATGGCGGCACGTAGCCGCTCGTCGATGGGAAGGGTGTACTCCGTGCTGTCGGCAGCCTTGAGCACCAGCCGTGTGCCGTCGTTGCTGACGGCCACAACCCGCAGTTCGGGCACGGTTACCTCCCGGGTGGTGCCTGCCGACGTCACCTGCGTCGCTGCTCCCGTACTGAGTGTGGCCTGCCCACTCGCGACTGGCCACAACCTTGCTGAGTTCCCCGGCGTGTCGGGCGTACGCCCGTGCATGCCGCTGTGGCACGGTTGCCTTTTTGCCACGCCGTCGGTCGGCGTCGCGCCTGGGTGTCCCGGCCGTCCTCGCACGCGCAGTGAACGCGACGATCCGGGACGGGCGTCGCCGTGCGTGCCCGTTCCGTGGCTCCTCGTCAAGCTGTCGGTGTAGGCACAGTCGACAAGTCGACCCAAGGCTCGGGCTTTACGAACAGTACTCCATTCGTGGCATCCACAGGGGCGGCTCGCCGCTCAAGTCTCCCGCGATTCACGGGAATCTCAAGAGCGCGCTCCCCCAATGGCGGACCACTGCCGGACGGACGGTGATCATCTTCACACAATCCGGGCGCGGAGAACCGCATTTTCGTCCCTTGTGTCCTTCTTTGTGCAAGATGGAGAGTCTTGTTCGAGGAAGAGCCGTACGGACCGAGGGATGTTGATGCCGCAGCGGAGCCCCGCCGAGGAGGGCGGAAAGGCCAAGGAGGAGCGCAGGCGCATCGATCTGAGTGTGGCTCAGGTCGCGGCGAGTGCGCTGGCCACGGTGGTGGGTGCGCTGCTCGCCTCCGAACTGGGGGTGTACGGCACGATCCTGGGCGCCGCCGTGGTGAGCGTCGGGGCCACCACCGGCAGCGCGGTGTTCCAGCACCTCTTCAGGCGGACCGGCGAGCAGCTGCGCGGGGCGGTGGAGCGGGGGCCGAACCAGACCGCCAACACCCTGCGCCAGGTGCCCGTCGGGGCCGGCGAGCCCGGGGCGGGGGTGCGGCCGCCGGTGATCACCTCGGAGTGGAACGAGCCGCAGGTGGTGCGGGCGCGCCGGCGGTGGGGCTGGAAGGCGTACGCGGCGGCGTCCGGGTTGGTCTTCCTGCTGGCGATGGCGCCGATCGTGGCGTTCGAACTGGCCACCGGGCAGCCGGTGTCGGCGACGGTCAAGGGTGAGTCGGGCAACGGCACGTCCTTCGGCGGCTCGGTGACGCCCAGGTCGTCCCAGCCGCAGGACGCCCCGGCGGACCGGCCGTCCCCGGGCGGCCGGCCGGGCCAGGACGCCACGCCGTCCGGCGGTGCCTCGGCCCCGGCGACCACCCGGCCGAGCCGGGGGCCGGGTGACACGCCGAGCGGCGGCGCCGGGACGGCCACGCCCTCGGCGGGCCCCAGTGCGACCCCGTCGACCGGCGCCTCCCCCTCGGCGGGGAGCGGGAAGCCCACCGGTGCGGCGAGCCCGCGGCAGCCGGCGCCGAGCAGCGCTCCGGCGAACGAGCCGGCGAAGGAGCCGGTGGCCCCGCCGCCGGCCGACGGGACCGGCACCACCTCCTAGGACGGGTCAGGCGCCCAGCACCCGGCGCAGGTAGTCGTTGCCGAACACCCGCTGCGGGTCGACCTCGTCGCGCAACGCGGTGAAGTCGGCGAAGTGCGGGTAGACGCCGGCCAGGTACTCGGCGTCGCGGGTGTGCAGCTTGCCCCAGTGCGGCCGTCCCTGATGGGCGGTCATCAGCTGTTCGACGCCGGTGAAGTAGCCCTGGTCGGCGGTGCCCCGGTAGAGGTGGACGGCGATGTAGGCGCTGTCCCGGCCGGAGGCGGTGGAGAGCCAGAGGTCGTCGGCGGGGGCGAAGCGCACCTCGACCGGGAAGCTGACCTTCCAGCCGGAGCGCTCGACCAGGGCCCGCAGCTCGCGCAGCACCTCGCCGACGGCCGCGCGGGGCACCGCGTACTCCATCTCCACGAACCGGACCCTGCGCGGGCTGGTGAACACCTTGTACGCGGTGTCGGTGAAGCTGCGCTCGGACCACGCCCGGCTGGCCAGCGAGGCGATCGAGGGGATCGAGCCGGGGAAGCGGCGGCCGACCCGGCAGGCGCCCTCCCAGACCGTGTTGGAGAGGAAGTCGTCCTCCAGCCACTCCTTGAACCGGGGCAGCGGTGCGGCCGGGCCCTGGCTGCGGTTGTTGCGCTTGGTGGCGCAGCGGTCGGTGTGCGGGAACCAGTAGAACTCGAAGTGCTCGTTGACGGCGGTGAGGTCGTCCAGGCGCTCCAGCACCTCGTCGAAGCCCATCGGCTGCTCGTGCGCGGTGAGCAGGAAGGCCGGCTCGACGCCGAAGGTGAGCGCGGTGATCACGCCGAGGGCGCCGAGGCCGAGCCGGGCGCCCTGGAAGAGCCGGGGGTTCTCGGTGGGGGAGCAGTGCCGGACGGTGCCGTCGGCGAGGACGATCTCCAGCGCGCGGATCTGGGCGGCCAGCGAGCCGGAGTCGCGGCCGGTGCCGTGGGTGCCGGTGCTGGTGGCGCCGGCCACGGTCTGGACCTCGATGTCGCCCATGTTGGTCAGCGAGAGGCCCTCGGCGGCGAGGAGCCGGTTGAGCCGGTGCAGCGGGAGGCCGGACTCGACGGTGACGGTGCCGGCCTCGCGGTCGATCCCGCGGACGGCGGTGAGCGCGTGCGGGCGGATCTGGACGCCGTCGCCGGCGGACGCGATCGAGGTGAAGGAGTGGCCGGAGCCGACGGCCTTGACGGTGCGGCCCTGTTCGGCGGCCCGCCGGATCTCCCTGGCCAGTTCCTCCGCGGTGCCGGGGGCGGCGGCCCGGGCGGGGCGGGCGCTCTGGTTGCCGGCCCAGTTGGTCCACCGGGTGGGGGTCGCGGTACTGGCCTGGGGCATTGCGCTGCCTCCTGCTCCGTGGCCGAACGGGTCGGCGCGGTCCGGGGCGGCGCGGCCGCCCTACCCGCTGGTAGGGCCTGCGGGTAGGGCGAGAGACTAGTCAGTTCACCGTTCGGCGTCTACGGGCCGTTCGACCCCGTCGGCCGTCGCCCCGGCGGGCGTGTCGGCGGCCAGTCCGGCGCGCAGCCGGCCGAGGCCGGCGAGGGCGGCGACCACCCCGAGCAGGCCGGCGGCGACCGGCACCCAGTAGCCCGCGGCGGAGCCGGAGGCGTCGACCACCCAGCCGCCGGCCGAGGAGCCGGCCGCGACGCCGAGGGCCAGGCCGGTGGTGGTCCAGGTCATCCCCTCGGTCAGCTGGGCGGCCGGGACGAGCCGTTCGACCAGGGCCATCGCGGTGATCAGGGTGGGGGAGATGGCGATGCCGGCGACCAGCAGCGCGGCGCCGACCGAGACCAGCCCGCCGATGCCGTGCACCGCGTGGGCCACCAGCACCAGCGGCACCATGCTGATCGCCATGAAGAGGACGCCGCCGAGGAAGCGGACGGCCATCGAGCCGGTGAGCCTGAGGGTGCCGAAGACCACCCCGGCCAGGCAGGAGCCGAGCGCCCACAGGGCGAGGATCACGCTGGAGACCGACTTGTGGCCCTGGTCCTCGGCGTAGGCGACGGTGACCACCTCGACCGAGCCGAAGATCGCGCCGGTGGCGACGAAGGTCAGCATCAGCACCTGGAGGCCGCGGTTGAGGATGACCGAGCCGCCGTGGTGCCGGCCGGCCGGATGGACCGGCGGCTCGGTGGAGCGCTGCCCGGCGAACAGCAGGACGCCGACGGTGAGGAAGATCCCGGCGAGCAGCACCCCGGCCTCGGGGAAGACGGAGGTGGCCAGGCCGATGGAGAGGATCGGGCCGACGATGAAGCAGACCTCGTCGACCACGGCCTCGAAGGAGTAGGCGGTGTGGAGCTTGCCGGTGTCCTCGCGGTAGAGGTGGGCCCAGCGGGCGCGGACCATCGCGCCGGTGCTCGGCATCACGCCCATGCCGGCGGCGAAGACGAACAGCGTCCAGTCCGGGGCGCCCAGCCGGGCGCAGAGCAGCAGGCCCGTGACGGCGACGACGGTGATCGCCATGGCGGGGACGATGATCCTGCGCTGGCCGTGCCGGTCCACCAGCCGGGAGACCTGGGGGCCGAGGACCGCGGCGGAGATCGCGAGGCAGGCCGAGACCAGGCCGGCCACCCCGTAGGAGCCTCTGAGCTGGGACAGCATGGTCACGATGCCGATGCCGGTCATGGAGATCGGCAGTCGGGAGACGAAGCCGGTGGAGGAGAAGGCCAGAGTGCCGGGGGCGGCGAATATCTGGCGGTAGCTGGACAGCACGGGAGCTCCGGGCGGGGAGTAAGGAACAAGGCTGGTAAACACAGCTTACGTACGTTGGCAAACGGTATTTTCCGGACACCCGCGCGGCCCCGGCGACGGCGCCCGTCCCCTCAGTGGCAGGATCGGTGCCATGTCCGACGCGCGCAATCCCTCCGCTTCCGGCGCCGCCCCGTACGACGCCCTGCTGCTGCTGTCCTTCGGCGGGCCCGAGGGCCCCGAGGACGTCGTCCCCTTCCTGGAGAACGTCACCCGCGGCCGGGGCATCCCCAAGGAGCGGCTGAAGGAGGTGGGCAAGCACTACTTCATGTTCGGCGGGGTCAGTCCGATCAACGGGCAGAACCGCGAACTGCTCGCCGCGCTGCGCAAGGACTTCGCCGAGCACGGGCTGGACCTGCCGGTCTACTGGGGCAACCGGAACTGGGCGCCCTACCTGGTCGACACCCTGCGGGAACTGGCCGCCGACGGCCACCGCCGGATCGCCGTGCTCGCCACCAGCGCCTACGCCGGCTACTCGGGCTGCCGCCAGTACCGGGAGAACCTGGCCGACGCGCTGGCCGCGCTCGCCGAGGAGGGCGGGCCCGCCCTTCGGGTGGACAAGCTGCGGCACTTCTACAACCACCCGGGCTTCGTCCAGCCGATGATCGACGCCGCCCTGGCCGCCCTGGACGAGCTGCCCGAGGCCGTCCGCCCCGGCGCCCGGCTGGCGTTCACCACCCACTCCATCCCGGACGCCATGGCCGAGACCTCCGGCGCCCCGGACGACCCGGCCCGCGGCGAGCCCGGCGGCGCGTACGTCGCCCAGCACCTGGACGTGGCCCGGCTGATCGCCGCCGCGGTGGCCGAGCGCACCGGCGTCGCCGACCGGCCGTGGGAGCTGGTGTACCAGAGCCGCAGCGGCGCCCCGCACATCCCGTGGCTGGAACCCGACATCTGCGACCACCTGGAGGCCCAGCACGCCGACGGCGCGCCCGCCGTGGTGATGGTCCCGATCGGCTTCGTCTCCGACCACATGGAGGTCAGGTACGACCTCGACACCGAGGCCGTCGCCAAGGCCGCCGAACTCGGCCTGCCGGTGGCCCGCGCCGCCACCGTCGGCGCCGACCCCCGGTTCACTGCCGCGGTGCGCGAACTCGTCCTGGAGCGGGCCGCCACTGAGCGCGGGGAGCGGGTGACCCGCTGCGCTCTCGGCACCCTCGGCCCCAGCCACGACGTGTGCGCGGTGGCCTGCTGCCCCAACCCGCGCGCTCAGCGCCCGGCCGTCGCCGAGCGCGGAGCGCGAGTCCCGCGCGCCCTGCCCGTCCCCGCATGTCCCGCATGTCCCCGTCCGATCCGTCCGTCGCTCCGGAGGAGAACCCCGTGCCCACCCCCGCCCTGCC
>NZ_JBVKDS010000040.1:0-7204 GCF_055633695.1 Kitasatospora sp. NPDC114501
AGGATCCCCTGCAGGCAGCGCCGATCATCCAGTGGCGGGCGGCCGATCCTGCGAAGCCGCTGCTGCCGCACCGGCAGCAGCGGCTCCATCCGGCCCCACAGGTCATCCGACACCAACCACGGCGGTCTCTTCCCCACGGCCTACTCAACGAGCCGACGGACGAACAGACATGGGCACAACGCCGTTCTGTTAGCTCCTCTAAGACGGAGGGCGCCCTTGCGCCCGACCAGACTGTTCTCCTGGTCGACGTGGCAACAGGGTTCGGTGCGGACCGGCTCTACGCTGTCAAGAATCAGGTTCTGGTCCAACTTCTGTGGTGTAGCTACTCCCTGTGACTGTTGGCCTTGCTGAGAGGTCTCCCGAGATCGTCCGGAAACTGCCGGTGCCGACCGCGTTCGGGTTGATGGTTCTGGGCTGTGCGCGAGGTACTGCTCCGATTGGAAGAACTGCTCTTCCTGGCGGATCCGGGGATCAGGGTGGAGTCGGTCCAGGACGATGGCGAGCTGATCCGAGTCGGTGTCAGATGCCGGGCGGCTGGGGCTCGGTGCCCGGGCTGCGGGAGCTGGTCGGAGCGGTTGCACGGCTCTTACCTGCGATTTCCTGCCGATCTTCCCGTGGCAGGGCGGCGGGTGGTGCTGCGACTTCGTGTCCGGCGCTTCATGTGCGAAGACGCCTCCTGCGTACGGCGGACGTTCGTCGAGCAGGTCGCGGGCCTGACCCGGCGGCACAGCCAGCGGACCGAACGAATGCGGTCGCTGCTGGCCGAGGTCGGCCTCGCCCTGGCCGGCCGCGCCGGTGCCCGGCTGGCCGACGTCTTCGGAGCGAGAGTCAGCCGGAACACGGTCCTGCGACTGGTCGAGGCCCTGCCGGAGCCGCAACCGCAGAGCCCGCGTGTGGTCGGTGTCGACGAGTACGCGATGCGCAAGGGCCGTGTCTACGGGACCGTGCTGGTCGACGTCGAGACCCGCAGGCCGGTGGACCTCCTGCCGGATCGCGAGGCAGGCACGGTCGCGGCCTGGCTGGCCGATCACCCGGGGATCGAGGTCGTCTGCCGTGACCGTGCCCCGTTCTTCGCCGAGGGTGCCAGGATCGGGGCGCCCACCGCCGTCCAGGTCGCGGACCGGTTCCACCTCTGGCGCAACCTCGGCGAAGCGGCCGAGCGGTGCGTCTCCCGCCACCGTCCGTGCCTACGCGCGACCTTCACCGCATCGGAACCGGAGAAGGCTCCGGCTCCGGCACCGGCCGAGAGCGGGTCGCCATGGCCCACCGGGCACCGGTTCGCCGACCGCACCCGCGCCAAGCACGCCACCGTCCACACGCTGCTGGCCGCCGGCCACAGCCGACGCTCGATCCAACGCCGGCTCGGCATAACCTATCGCACCGTCCAACGGCTGGCCGACGCCGCGAGACCGGAAGACCTGTTCCAGGGGCAGTGGCAGAACCGCAGGACCAAGCTCGACGACTTCAAGGCTCACCTGCACGACCGGTGGCCCGAGGGCTGCACAAACGCCTGGACCCTCTGGGAAGAGATCAAGACACACGGCTACACAGGCGGCTACGGAGCCGTCCGCGCCTACCTACAGCCGTTCCGCACCACCCCGACCGCACCCGCCGCCCGTCCGCCGTCCCCGCGGACTGTCGCCGGGTGGATCCTGACCCACCCCGACACCCTGCCGGAGAGCGAGCGCCTGAAGCTCAAATCCGTCCTCGCTGGCTGCCCCGAACTGGATGCCCTCACCGGTCACGTCCGCACGTTCGGGAAGATGCTCACCCAGCTCCAGGACGACCAGTTCCCCCAGTGGATCAAGGCGGTCCGCGCCGACGACCTGCCCAGCCTCCACACCTTCGCCAACGGCCTCGAACGCGATCTCGGCGCCGTCACTGCCGGCCTGACACTGCCGTGGAGCTCCGGCGTCGTCGAAGGCCACGTCAATCGGATCATTCTGTGGAATCAGCTCTGTCAAGCAGCGGACGTCATCTGGTGGCTGACAGGGTCTGCTGTGTGGCCGCCGCTCGAGCAGCGGCCTCTTCAACCTGGCGTCGGCCGACTTCACCTCGGGTCCAGATGAATGCGCGCCAACGACGTGGCGCGTCGCTGCTCCAGTTCCGGAACTCCTCGACCGCGACGTTGTCGGAGAACCGCCATCGGATGGTGCTGCCTGATGCTTCGGGAATGTCGGTGAGGCCGTCGAGCTGTTCGGCGAGTGCGAAGTTGTCGACCTCGGCGATGGTGCGGTCCCAGGTCGAGACGGCGTCGGTGAGGGCATGGGATTCGATGAGTGCCGGGATGGACGGGGCGATTTCGAGGAACATGCCGCCTTCATCGTCCACCCCGACTCGTCCGTCCGTATGCACCAAGTAGCGCACTGGGGAGGAGACACGTTCCCCGAACCAATCGAAGTACCAGCCATCGGCAGAGCCGGACCACATGCCCTGGCCCAGGTCATAGTGCCAGTCACGAAGCACCTCGCGGCGTTCGCCCTCGACGGTGTAGTTGCTTCGCACTTGGTAGCGCAGTCCGCCGTACTTCTGCTCGAATCCCTCCCGGCGGATCACGAGCATCATGGGCGTGGGAACCAACTGGCCGAAGCAGTCCCGGACCCGCAGGAACTCGGTGGAGAGCCGGGGTTCCTGCGGATCATCACGCCAGCCGGTTCGTTCAAGCAGACTCTTTGCACGAGAGGACAGACCGGTGAGGTCATCCAGGATGTGCATCCTGCACTTCTCTTCCCAAGCCAGGGTGTGGGTTCGCAGCATGGCACGATACCGGGTCGAGGCGGTTCAGTGCAGCGCGAACTCCAGTGGCCGCGACTGTCGTGGGTTCAGCATGGACCTCCCGAACCGCGCTCTCGGGGACTGGCGGTCACGTTGACGATCGGCAAGAGTGTCGCGGTGGCTGGGACACCGATCTGACGTGGCGTAGGACCTGCTGGCGTGGGGGTATCGGTAAGCCGTTCCAGTAGCTGGTCCAGAGTGGCCTGGCCGTCGTCGACGGCGGCTCGTTCGTCGTCGGTGAGTGGGATCGCCATGAGCATCTTCTGCAGGTTCTCCTTCGCCTCCAGCAACTGGCCCTTGCTGGAAGCCTTCGGCGTGTAGAAGTCGCAGCGCGCGCAGGCCATGCGGTGCTGGCATTGCTCGAAGAATGTGTAGCTGCAGTAGCCGTGTCCGAGGTCGTAGTGCTGCCAGGGTTCGCCGGCCGCGGCGGCGCCGGAGGCGACCGCGTCGCGGTCGACCAGGACCTCGATGGTGCGCACGTTGCGCTCGAAGTAGCCGGCTTCGGAGTAGGCCTTGGACAGGGTGTTCGGTGTGATCTTCGCGTAGTACTGGGTGGATTGCGGCGAACGGTGTCCGAGCCATGCCTGCAGCTCGAACAGGGTCATCGGTTCTTTGGCGTTGTAGAGCTGGCTGGCGATGGTGGACCGGGCGCGGTGGCTGGTGATGTTGCCGCGGACGTCAGCGGCCGGGACTCCGGCCTTGCGGCAGAGCATCGGGATGACGGTGTTGTTGATGTAGCTGGTGGAGACGCGGCGGGCCCGGACGGCGAACAGCGGGTCGACCAGCTCGCCGGTGCGGCGGTCGGTGAATTTCGGCTGGTCGGGGCGCGCGGCCTGCCAGGCGTCGACGGCCTGGCCGAGGATTGGGTCGACCGGCTTGGTGAAGGCGGTGCCGGTCTTGTGGGTGGGGACGTCGAGCAGGCAGACCGCGTCGCGGGCCAGGACCTGCTGCGAGTCGCCGGCGATCGGTGTCCCATCGTGCTGCCAGCGGATGCAGCCCACCTTCAGCCGAGCGATCTCGTTGCTGCGTTGTCCGGAGAACAGCCAGGTCAACGTGACCGCGCGGACCAGTTCGAAGGGGTAGAAGTGCCCGGAGCGGGTCTGGGGGAGGTCGGCGGGTTCCAGATTCAGGCCCGCCCACAGCAGCTTCGCCCAGACCTCGTCGGCGATCACCCTGGGGTCGGGTCCGAGGAGGGCGGTGATGCTGCGGGGAATGGCCAACGCGCGAACGGGAGCGAAGCGGCGGGGCAGCCACTCCCATTCCTGGCAATCCCGGAAGAACGTCCGCAGCGCGGTGATCTGCCCGGCTTTGCTCGGTGCCTCCAGCGGCCTGCCGAGACGGTCGCCCAGCCCGACCATGCGCTGGACGTAGTCGCCGACCTTCATCCGGGCCAGCGCGGCGATCCACGAAGCGCAGGTTTGCCGGGTCCAGTCGGCCGGATCGGCGGCGTCGGGCTGTTCAGCGGCGATCCATCGGCCGACCTTGAGCAGGTTCGAGCGGACGCCGCTGCGAACGCGCGGGGTCATCGTCGAGGTGGCGTGCCAGCGGTCGGCCCACTGTTCCCAGATCGGCGCGCCGCCACTGGCTCGGGCCGAGTGGCGGCCGGTGCCGGGACGTGGAGAATCACAGAATCCGAGCTCGGCGACCGCCCGCTGCATCGCATGCAGGGTGTTCAGCCGGCTGCCGTCCAGCAGCCCGTCGCGGCGGACCCGGTCGAACAGCGCGGTGTCCAGATCCTCAAGATCAGGGCTGCGGTTGAGCAGGAACAGCTGGCAGGCCACCATCGGCAGCAGGGTGTCCTCGTCCCGGCCGAGCCGGTAGCCCCAGGCGCTCAGGACCGTACGAAGTCGTGCGACCTCGCCGTTGACGCGGTCGCGTCCGAAGATCCGCCAGGCCAGGGTCAGCCGCTGGAAGCTGCCGAGCCGGTGGAACTCGTTGAAGCCGCCGAGCAGGTAGGCGTGCGCCGCGAGATAGGGGCGGACCTCGTCGCCTGCCCAGGCGGGCGCGTGCCGGCGGAACTCGGCCTGCGTGCGGCCGAGCAGGTGGAACCATTCCTCCTCGGTCCAGCCCCAGAAGGTCCTGCCGGTCTCCGCGCACCGCGTCAGCAGCACCGCGACCACGTCGAGCATGGCCCGTCGGCGGTGCGGGGTGGGCGGGGAGTCCAGTGCGGCGTTGACCGCCTCCAGCGGAACCAGCAGCCGCGCGATCACGCGCCAGCCCGGCGCGGATGGGTCGTGGTACTGCAGTCGCCGCAGATTGCGCACGCCCAGGTCGGCCACGGCCCTGGCCTCGGCAGGTCGCACTGCCAGCGCGGCATTGTCGCGGGGCGGGGAGATCGGCCAGGACCAGCGTCCGGTCCCGTCCTCGGCGGCGATGGCCGACAGTGGTGTGGTCACCGCGACACCTCCGCCGTCGTACCGTCCGCGGACGTGAGCATCTGTATTCGCCAGGCATGGATGTGCTCCATGCCGCGGGCCAGCTTGTCGGCCAGGTTCCGGCCGGACAGGTGGATGTACTGGAGCGTGGAATCGGTGTTGCGGTGGCCGGCGAAGGTCGCGATCGCGTGCAACTCCCAGCCCATCCGGGCCAGATCGGTCAGACACAGGTGCCGGGTGGTGTGGGTCGAGAACCGCGGGACACCAGCCGCCAGGGCGATCCGGCGGACCACCTTCGACCAGGTCCACAGGGTCAGCGGCTGTCCGTGATTGCGCCGGGACTCCGACAGGAACAGCGACCCCCTGGCCCGGCTGATCGTGGCCCGGTGGGCGAGGTAGGCCGACATCAGCACGCCGGTCGACGCCGAGTACGGCACCACCCGCTCCAGCCGGTTCTTCGTCGTCTCCGCCCGCACCCTCAGCGTCCGATGGGCCGGATCGAGGTCGTCGGTCCGCAGCGAGCACAGCTCCTCCCGTCGCAGCGCGGCGTCATAGGCCAGGGCCAGCATCACCCGGTTGCGGACCGACTCCTCCCGCGCGACCTGCAGGATCCCCAGCCACTGCTGTTCGCTGGGGATCCACGGCAGCTTCGTCAGCCGCGGCACCAGCCCGCGCTGCTGCCCGCCCCGCTGGCGCCCAGGGGTGTAGCGGCCCCGGCCCACCGGGTTGGACTCGCGCAGGCCCTCCTCCATGAGGAAGTCGTAGAACAGGCGGACCGGCACCAGGCGCTGCTGGATCGTGGCGTTCGCCAGCCCCGACCCTGAGTCGATCGCCACCACGTTCGCGCCCCGACGGTGCGGCCGTGAGGTCAACTCCCGTACGTAGAGGGCGATGTGGGCGCGGTTCGCGGTGACCGGGTCGACGTCCTCCCGCTCGCACATCACCAGGTACTCGGCCAGCCCACGGGCATAGGCATCGATCGTGCGGGGCGCACGTCCGAGATCCGTCCAGATCGTCAGCCAGGTCACCGCCTGCTCATGCCTGCCGAGCACCGGCCACTTCTCCATCAGCACCGTCGTGCCGCTCAACACATCTCAAGTCCGTGGTTGCACCGGAGAGACATGATCACCCCGGCAGATTCCACGTAACTTTTAAAATGATCAAGCGCCAAATGTACGGCCGTGCCAGCTTCGCGCTCCTGCGGAAGCGAGTCCTACTCGCCAGCTGAGCTCTCAGCTTCTGCGCGCAGGTCATGAATAGAGAAGGTCACCGGCGAAGGACTCGCGTCGCATTCCCGGCCGTGCAGTTCCTCCGGACGCAACGACCAGGCGATGGCCTCGTCGGGGCCGCAGTACGACGGGTCCAGCTGGAATGTGGTCCGTGTACCGGAGGGCTTGGATGTGGCGAACTCCTTCCAATTACCCGCCGACACCGCCCCGGCCAGCTCTTGGCGGAAGCCTCGCCCGTCCAGCCGCACCTCAACAACAGTACGGACGCTGAGGACCGCGGCCGCCGCGGGCGCCCATCGCTCCTTGTCGAGAAGAGAACCGAAGAATCCAGGGACAGGTCTTCCCCGCTCGTCGCCAGTACGGCGCTGGTTATCCTCCACGCTGAAGACCAGGTCCGATTCGATCTCCACGCTGATCTGGCCATGCGTGCCGTCGCGGTGGTGCAGCGCGTCCCACACCACCTGCTGAAGAATCTCTGTCGGGAGCTCAGGACTTTCCCGGGCGACCCGGAAGTACATCGCAGGACGAGCCCGCACGTGCTCCTCGAAGGTGACTACCTTGATCTGGTCAGCCGTGTAGCGCTCCACGGAGCTGATCATCGCACTCGCCGCTGACAACCCGCGCCGCCTACGCCAAGGCGTGATCGTCACCCAGCGCCACCGTTTCACAGGAGTTGGACCAGAACCGCTTTTCGTGAACGAAGCTAGGTCATCGACTTCGAGACCAGCAGGTACTAAGGCGTGTCTGACAAATGGTCATCTGGTCGCGTCGCGGAGCCAGAGGATCAGGGAGGCCAGGACGACTCCGGCGCGGTAGCGGTCGGCG
>NZ_JBVKDS010000041.1:0-3693 GCF_055633695.1 Kitasatospora sp. NPDC114501
ATCCGCTGGGAACGACGCGACGACATCCACGAAGGCTTCCTCGGCCCCACCACCTGCCTGATCACCCACAGGCACGTCCAACGTCTTTGTTAGGAACTCTAAGAGGGCATCTGATCAACCTTTAGGCAGTAATGGCCGGTTCGCCTGATTCGATTCGCCAGGTTGGGGTGGATTCTCCAGTGAGTTCGCGGCTCATTTTGTTAGCCATCGCCCAATGGATCATCGTGCGGGATCGTTGTGGCAGGGCCTCGTAGTCCCGGGCCAGGCGGCGGTGCTGCATGAGCCAGCCGAAGGTGCGCTCGATCACCCAACGCTTCGGCAGGACCTGGAACCCGGTGGCGGTCCGGCGTTTGACAACCTCCACGTCGGTGCCGAGCCGTGCTCCGTGGTTGATCACGGTGTTGTTGAAGCCGCCGTCGACCCAGACCTTGACCACGGTCGGCTGGTCAGCGGCGAGTTCGTCGAGCAGCCGCTTGCCGCCGACGGAATCCTGGACCGATGCCGCGGTGACGATCACGGCGAGCAGGAGGCCGAGGGTGTCGGTGGCCAGGTGGCGCTTGCGGCCCTTGATCTTCTTGGCCGCGTCGATGCCCTGATCGGCCTCGGCGACGTTGCAGGAGGTCTTGACGCTCTGGGCGTCCAGGACAGCGGCGGACGGACGCGCCTGACGGCCGTGAGCCTGGCGGGTGCGGTCACGCAGCAGGTCGTGCACCTGCTGCGTGGTGCCGTCCGCCTCCCACTTCGCGTAGTAGTCGTAAACCGTCTTGAAGGGCGGGAAGTCGTGCGGCAGGTACTCCCACGGGATACCGGTCCGGTTGACGTAGAGGATCGCATTCACGATCTCCCGCAGGTCATGGACGCGGGCCACCGTGCCAGGGCCGGCACGGCGAGCCCGCCAGGCTATGAGGACCGGCTCGATCAGGCCCCAACGGGCATCGGACACATCACTGCGGTACGGACGCCGAGAAGTCACGAGCCTTGCAACGAGCCCCCATCGCTCCGGTCACTCACCCCGGACAAACAGGCTGCAACATAGATCAGATGCCCTCTAAGGCTTGTCTGATAATTGATCTTGTGGCAGGTCGAGGTGAGTTGACGGATGCGGCGTGGGAGCGGATAGAGCCCCTGTTGCCGCGGGTGGATGGGCGTGGCCGTCGGTGGCGTGATCACCGACAGGTGGTCAACGGCGTCCTGTGGCGGCTTCGGACCGGGGCTCCGTGGCGTGACCTCCCCGAACGGTACGGGCCGTGGCAGACCGTCTACGAGCGGTTCGCCCGCTGGGAGGCGGACGGCACCTGGGCGAAGCTACTCGAACATGTCCAGGTCCGCGACGACGCGGTGGGCCGCGTGGAATGGACGGTCGCCGTCGACTCCACGGTCAACCGCGCCCACCAGCACGCCGCCGGCGCCCGCAAAAAGGGGCCGCAGACGGGGACGAACTGGAAGATCCGGGCCGCTCGCAGACGCGCCAGGCCCTCGGCCGGTCCCGAGGCGGGCTGACCACCAAGGTCCACCTCGCCGTCGACGGCCGCGGGCTGCCACTGTCGATCGTTCTCACGCCGGGCAACGTCAACGACGCCACCGCGTTCGCCGACGTCCTCGACGCAATCCGCGTTCCGCGCGCCGTCACGGGCCGCCCGCGCACGACACCGGACAGCGTGAGTGCCGACAAGACACCCCATGCAGCTATCAGGTCAAGCAGCTTCGGCGAGTGGTGAGGGTTTCGTCGGTGCGAACGCGGTCGCTTCGTCGAACTTCTGGCGGCTGGTCAGGCAGTGGTGGAGCTGGCCGAGCATGCGGTTGAACAGGTTCCGGAGGGCCGCGTAGTAGCGGTCACCCGTGTCCCGGCGGCGGTTGTAGTGGTCGTGGGCACCAGGTGAGGCGGTGAGTGAGGCGAAGGCCCAGTGCCTGCCGGTCGCGGCCAGGCGGCTGGTCTTGATCCGTCGGTGGCTGACGCATCGGCTCTTGCCGGACTCTCACGTCACGGGGGCGCTTCCGGCGTAGGCCTTCGGGTCTCGGGCGGTGTCGAACCGGGTGCGGTCGTCGCCTATCTCGGCGAGTATCCGGGCACCGGTGAGCACGGCCAGGCCCGGGAAACTCGTGATGATCTCCGCGTCGGGATGCTGCAGGAAGAGCTCCTCGGTTGCGACAGCCAGGTCGTCACAGGCCTGACAGGCCGCTTCGAGCTGGGCGAGCAGGGCCAGTGTCTGGCGGCCCATCGCCGCTTCGACCAGCGCCGGCTGACGGAGCCAGGTCTGGTGGAACACCTCAAGCAGACGGTCGGTCTCGACCTCGATCCGGCGCTGGCGGCCGGCCCGGACGACGGCCGCCTTGAGCTTGCTGCGGGTGAGCTTGGAGGCCTCGGCCTGGTCGACGCGATCACCAGGACGGCGCGGGCCTCACGCGCCAGCAGCCGTTCGCGCTTGTCGGCGAACACTTCGAGGATCGCCGGGTAGTACTCGCGCAGGTGCGAGCACAGCCGGTTGTGGGCCCGGGCGCGGTCCCAGACCGCGTCCTGCTGGGCCCTGGCGAGGACAGCGATCGCCTTGACCAGGTCGGAGTCACTGGGCAGGGGTCGGTGGAGCTCAGCGTCGGTCCGCAGGATGTTCGCCAGGACAACGGCGTCCTGGTGGTCGGACTTCTTGCGGGATACGGCGTGACGGTCGAGGTAGCGGGCCACGGCCATCGGGTTGATCGCGAAGACCTGGCGTCCGGAGGCCCGAAGGCAGGCCCCCAGGAGCCCGCGAGAGGTCTCGATCGCGATCGGTATCGGATTGTCGGACGCGTCGCCGTGCTCGGCGAGCAGCCGCAGCAGGTTCTGGAAGCCCACCGCGTCGTCACTGATCCTCAGCTTGCCGATCAGGCGGGCATCGGAGTCGACCACCGCCACATCATGATGGTCTTCGGCCCAGTCGATCCCGCAGGCCACGTGCATGCGCGCCTTCTTTCGATGCTCCGGTGTCCGTCGGCGTCGCGCCGCGGCAGGACCACTCGGCGACCTAATAGAAGCGCTCGCCGGCGCACCACCCCATCAGCCGTCCGTGGCCCCAGCTGATCTCAGGGTCCTCGCTCTCGTGAAGAGCTCCACGGCTCCGGCTGATCAAGAGGTGGCCCTGAGAACGGCTCGAACCACGGCACGCTACGGCGGCCCAGCCCGAAGCGGCAGGGGCCGCGCACGCGTCGCTCTTGTCGAAGCACTCGAAGCGCGGCATACAGCCAGACGTCTTGCTCGACCCCTGCCAAGGTCGGGAAGCTCCGACCTCGATGCCTATTAGGCCTACTCGTCCCGGGGAAACCGCAACCACCTGCGCAAACGCCGCATCAAGGCCGTCGTTCCAGAGAAGCTCGACCAAACCGCCAACCCAGGGAGAAGGGCAGCTAGGGCGGCACGCCCGTCAGTCACGATGCCGAAGTCTACAAAGACCGGAACACCGTCGAGCGCCTGATCAACAAGCTGAAGGCCTGGCGAGGCATCGCCACACGCTATGACAAGACCCCGGAGAGCCACCTCGCCGGCCCCCACCTTCGTGGCGCGATGATCTGGATCAAGGACCTCACCAGAGCCGCTTGATCACGGCCAAATACGCGCCCTTAGAGGTCCTAACAAAGACGTTGGACGTGCCTGTGGGTGATCAGGCAGGTGGTGGGGCCGAGGAAGCCTTCGTGGATGTCGTCGCGTCGTTCCCAGCGGAT
>NZ_JBVKDS010000042.1:0-2998 GCF_055633695.1 Kitasatospora sp. NPDC114501
GGTGACCTTGTCCGCTTGGTGGGCGTGTGCAAGTTCTATGGTCGTGGTGACAATCGGGTGCGGGCGCTCGACGGGGTGGATGTCGGGTTCGAGGCGGGGACGTTCACCGCGATCATGGGGCCTTCGGGTTCGGGGAAGTCGACGCTGTTGCAGTGTGCGGCGGGGCTGGACCGGGTCGACGAGGGCCGGGTCCTGCTGGACGGGGCGCCGTTGCACGAGCTCTCGGAGCGCGCGCTGACGGAGTTGCGTCGTGAGCACATGGGTTTCATCTTCCAGTCCTTCAACCTGATCCCGGCTCTGACGGCGCGTCAGAACGTGGAGCTGCCGTTGCGGCTGGCCGAGCGGGAGATCGACGCGGTGGCGATCGAGCGGGGCCTGGCGCAGGTGGGGCTGGCCGAGCGTGGCGGGCACCGGCCCGGCGAGCTGTCGGGTGGTCAGCAGCAGCGGGTCGCGATCGCGCGGGCGCTGGTGACCAGGCCGAAGGTGATCTTCGCGGACGAGCCGACCGGCGCGCTGGACTCGAAGACCGCCCGGGAGGTCCTGGCGCTGCTGCGCGGGGTCGTCGAGGAGCACGGGCAGACGGTGGTCATGGTCACCCACGACCCGGTCGCGGCCTCGTACTCGCAGCGGGTGGTCTTCCTCGCCGACGGCAAGGTGACCGGCGAGCTGTTCGAGCCGACCGCCGAGACCGTCGCGCTGCGGATGGCCGCGCTGGAGCCCGGCGAGAGCGGGACCACCCCGTGCTGAAGATCGCCGCGGCCACCCTGCGCTACCGCCTGATGGGCTTCATGGGCGCCTTCCTCGCCCTCGCCCTCGGCACGACGATGATCGGCATGATGACGCTGACCCTGGCGGCCACCTTCGGCACCCCGCACCCGGGCCCGCAGCGGTTCAAGGAAGCCCGCACCGTCGTCGCGCCGCAGGGCTTCGAATCACGCCCGATGAAGGCCCCCGCGGTCCTGCCCGCCGACGTCGTCGCCAAGGTCGACGCCGCGGGCAGGGCCACACCCGACCGCAGCTTCCCCGTGCGCCTGAACCCCGGCGCGAACGCCACCGGCCACCCCTGGTCCTCGGCCGCGTTCGCCGGCTACCACCTGGTCGCCGGACGCGCCCCCCAGGCCGGGGACGAGATCGTCCTCGCCGGCGACCAGTCCCTGATCGGACGTCAGACCCTGGCCGCCACCCGGGAAGCCACCGGCCCCTACAAGGTCGTCGGAGTGACCGACGCGCTCTGGTTCGAAACCCCGGCCTTCTTCAGCGACACCGAGGCCCAGCGCCTGTCCCCCGGCGTCAACGCCCTGGTCACCGACCAGGACCCCGGAAAGCTCTCCGCCCTCGTGGCCGGCCAGGCCGCCGTCCTGAGCGGCGACGACCTGATCCGCCTGGACACCGACACCACCGGCGGCGGCCAAGCCCTGGCCAACGCCCAGGCCATGGCCGGCAGCACCACCGGACTCGCCGTGTTCGTCGCCGTGTTCGTCGTCATCGCCACCTTCGCCTTCGCCACCGAACAACGCCGCCGCGAACTCGCCCTGATGCGCCTGGTCGGCGCCGCCCCCCGACAAGTACGCCGCATGGTCCTGGGCGAAGCCCTGCTGATCGGCCTGGCCGCCGCGACCGCCGGCTGCATCCTCGCTCCGCTGTGCACCATGCCCCTGCGCTCCTGGATGCTCGACCACAACGTCGCCCCGTCCTGGTTCACCATCCCCCTCAACCCCCTGCCCCTGCTGATCTCCTTCCTCATCGGCGTCGCCGCCGCCCTGGCCGGCTCCGCCGCCACCCTCGTCCGCGTCTCCCTCGTCAAACCGATCGAGGTCCTGCGCGAGAACGCCGTCGAACGCCGCGTCATGACCCCCGTCCGCTGGCTGCTGGGCACCGCCATGCTGATCGGCGCCGTCACCGCCGGCACCGTCATCAGCCGGACCGAGCCCTACCTCGCGGCCAGCGTCCGCAAATACGAGGTGGTCCCGCTCCTCTACGTCGGCGCCGTCACCCTCCTCGCACCGATCCTCCTCCGCCCCGTCACCCGCCTGCTCATCGCCCCGCTCCGCCGCTCCACCAAAGCCGGCCCGCTCCTGGTGCGCGAGAACATCCTCACCTCCCGCCGCCGCACCGCCGCCACCGTCGCCCCCATCGTGGTCGCCGTCGGCCTGGTCGCCACCCTGCTGACCATGCAGAAAACCGGCGACGCCACCCAACTCACCCGCCAGCGACAGGAAATCCACGCCGCCGCCGTCATCGTCCCCGCCGGCCCCGGCATCGACGCCAAGACCCTGGACAGACTCACCACCGTCCCCGGCATCCGCGTCACCCCCACCACCACGATGAACATCCGCATCGGCACCCCCCAGGGCGACCAGATCGACTCACTGACCACCAACGCCCTACCCGCCACCGCCCTCGGCACCACCGTCACCCCACCCGTCATCTCGGGCTCCCTCACCGACCTGCCCGACAACTTCCTGATCATCGACGAACACGCCGCCCAGTCCGACGGCCTCGCCACCGGCGACCACGTCGTCACCCTCCTACCCGACGGCACCCGCGTGACCACCGTCATCGCCGCCGTCATCGCCCGCGGCCTCAGCGGCGACGACACCTACCTGTCCGCCGCACTCACCGGCGCCATGACACCCACCCGCGCCTACCTCGACTCCCAGACCGGCACCGGCCAACCCCTCGACCCCCAACAAACAACCGCGGTCGACCAAGCCCTCACCGGCACCGGCGCCCACCTCACCACCTACGACGCCTACCTCGAAACCCAACGCGCCCACGCCGCCGAACAAAGCGACAACGCCGCCGTCGTCATCCTCGGCATCGCCCTCGCCTACGCCCTGATCGCCGTCGCCAACACCCTCATCATGGCCATGGCCGGACGACGCCGCGAGTTCGCCCTCCTCTCCCTCGCCGGCACCGCACGCACCCAGATCATCAAGATCGCCGCAGCCGAATCAGCCATCGCCGTCATCGTCGGCACCCTCCTCGCCGCCACCGC
>NZ_JBVKDS010000043.1:0-2949 GCF_055633695.1 Kitasatospora sp. NPDC114501
CCTCACTCCCCCACAAGCGCGACCGCCGTACTGCCACCGAGATCATCCAGCGCACCCTCGGCAGCCTCTGGCTCACCGGCACCACACCCGACTGGCCCACCTACTTCGCCCAGCAGCAGCGCCGCCGCATCCCCCTCCCCACCTACCCCTTCCAACACAAGCGCTACTGGCTCGACCGGCAGGCCACGACGGCCGAGGCCACCGGTCGTGCCGCGGCGCGCCGCGACGACATCACGCAGTGGTTCTACGCCCCGTCCTGGCAGCGGGCGCCCCTCCCGGCCGGGCAGCAGCCGGACCGCGCCCGGCACTGGCTGGTCTTCGCCGACGGCCTGGGCGTAGGCGAGGCGGTGACCGAGCGACTGCGGGCCGCCGGTGCCACCGTCACCGTGGTGGCGGCGGCCGGCGCCTGGTCCGACCGGGGAGACAACCGCTACGCCATCGACCCGGCCGACAGCTCCGACTACGAGCGGCTGATCAGCACCCTGCGGACCGGCCCTGCCGGTGTGCCCACCCACATCGTCCACGGCTGGAGCGTCACCGCGCCGGGCGAGGAGGGCAGCCTCCAGCACGGTTTCGAGAGTCTGATCCGCCTCACCCAAGCCCTCGTCCAGCACCCGGACAGCGAGCCGCGCCGGATCTGGGTGCTCAGCAACGGCCTGCACAACGTCACCGGCGCCGAGCCGCTCTCGCCGCTGAAGGCCACCCTGCTGGGCCCGTGCCGCGTGCTGCCCCGCGAGCTGCCGGGCACTACCTGCCGCAGCGTCGACCTGGACTGCCAGGATGCACCCACCAACGCCCAACTCGGCAAGCTGATGGCCGAGTTGGCAGTAGCACCGGAGCCCGGTACGGAGACAGTGGCGCACCGAGGGGGGCACCGCTGGTCCCAGCACTACCTACCGCAGCCGCTGCCCCGACGCGACGCGTCGCCGGTGGTGCGCAAGGGCGGCGTCTACCTGGTCACCGGCGGCACCGGCGGCCTGGGCCTGGCCCTGGCCGGGCACCTCGCGGCAGCGGGGGCAAGGATCGCGCTCACCGCGCGCACCCGGCTGCCCGACGCCACGGAGTGGGACTCCTGGCTCGCCCACAACCCGGGCAAGGGCCGACTCGCCGACACCGTACGGGAGTTGGTCCGCCTGCGGGACGCAGGTGCGGAGCTGCTGGTGCTCCAGGCCGACGTGAGCGACCAGGCGGCGATGAGCGAGGCCGTCCGGCGAACCACCCAACGGTGGGGAGCCATCCACGGCGCCTTCCACACCGCGGGCGTCGCCGGTGGCGGCCTGATCCAGCTCAAGGACCTCCAGGCGGCCGCCGAGGTCCTGCTCCCGAAGGTCCGCGGCACCCTGGTGCTGGAGAAGGTGCTGGCGGAGCAGGAGCTGGACTTCCTGGTCCTGTTCGGCTCGAACGGTGCGAACATCGGCAGTGTCGGCCAGGTCGACTACTGCGCCGCCAACTGCTTCCTCGACGCCTTCGCCCAGGACCGTGGCCGCACCCGGCGGGTGATCTCGATCGACTGGGGTCCGTGGCGGGAGATCGGTATGGCGGCCGGCAGCGCCGTACCGTCCGGCATCGAGCAGGTGGACCAGCGCGCCATGTCGGCCGCCGAGGGGCTGTGGGCCCTCGACGCGATCCTGGCCGGCGTCTCGGAGTCACAGGTCGTCGTGTCGCCCGCCGAGCTCTCCGCGCTCTTCGAGAACGCCTTCTCGCTGGAGCAGGGCGCCACCGCGGAGCCCCGCGGCGCCGCGCACGAACGCCCGGACATCCTCACCGAGTTCGTGGCTCCGCGCAGCGACACCGAGCGCGCGATCTGCGAGGTGTGGCAGGAGCTGCTGGGCATCGAGAAGGTCGGCATCCAGGACAGCTTCTTCGATCTGGGCGGCAACTCCCTGATCGCGATCCAGCTGGTGAGCACCACCAACACCCGGCTGGGCACCAAGCTCGCCCTCGGCGACCTGTACGAGGGGCTGACGGCAGCGCACCTGGCCGGCCTGGTCGAGAAGCCCGTACGGCAGGAAACGAGCAACAGCCTCAGTGCACTTGAGGAACGCAGAGAGAAGATGCAGCAGCGCCGGCGCCAGCACCAGCAACGGCGTCGGACGGCAAGGGGCGAATGATGACCACTGAGTTCACGGATCTCCCGGCGCGGGACGGCGTCGCGATCGTCGGGATGGCGGGGCGCTTTCCCGGCGCGGGGGACCTGACCGAGTTCTGGTCGAACCTGCGCGACGGCGTCGAGTCGATCGTCGCCCTGACCGACGAGGAACTGGCGGCCGCCGGGGTGCCGGCCGAGGTCTTCGGCCAGCCGAACTACGTCAAGGCCGTCCCCAAGTTCGAGGGCATCGGCCTGTTCGATGCGGAGTTCTTCGGGTACACCGCCCGTGAAGCGAAGATCATGGACCCGCAGCACCGGCTCTTCCTGGAAACGGCCTGGGCGGCGCTGGAGCACTCCGGCTACGACGCCGCCCGGTACGGGGGCAGCATCGGCGTCTTCGGCGGCGCCAGTACCACCGCCTACCTCGGGAACATCCTCAGCAACCTGGAGCAGGGCGAGGCGATCAAGGGCGAGAACGTCGGCCTGGGCTTCGAACTCGCCTTCCTGACAAGCCGGGTGTCGTACAAGCTCGACCTGCGGGGGCCGAGCTTCCCGGTCCAGACCGCCTGCTCCAGCTCACTGGTGGCCCTGCACGCGGCCTGCCAGAGCCTGCTCAACTACGAGTGCGACATGGCCCTTTCGGGTGCGGTCTCCTACAAGGTGCAGGAGAACACCGGCTACCCCTACCAGGAGGGGGCCTTCCTCTCCCCGGACGGACACATCCGTCCGTTCGACGCGGACGCCCGGGGCACGGTCTTCGGCAACGGTGTCGGCGTGGTGGCGCTGAAGCGGCTGGAGGACGCGCTCGCCGACGGCGACACGGTGCACGCCGTGATCAAGGGCTCGGCCGTCAACAACGA
>NZ_JBVKDS010000044.1:0-2797 GCF_055633695.1 Kitasatospora sp. NPDC114501
TGCCCCCTCCGCGCCGACGGGGGACGGGGCCGAAGCCCCTGCCGGTAGCACCTTGTTCCGGAACACTCGCGCGCCTTTCCACCTGGACATCGTCGAGGGCATCGGTCGCCCGTCGTACCGACGTTAGGGCCGCGTGCGGTGTCCGCGCCTCAGGACTGTCCCTGATTTCAACCCTGAGGAACCCCTGACAAGATCAGGGTCCGCCGGGCGGCGCCGGCGCCCGCGGCGAGCCACCGGTGGCCCGGCCGGCGCGGTCGGCACGGGTGGTGACGACGCGTCGGCTCCCGCGGGCACGCCTCGGCGCGGGCGGCGTCGCCGACGGGGACGTGATGAGGGCGGTCCTGGTTCAGCTGAGACCTGCGGGTCCGTGATGGGTGGACGCGTCGGCCGGCCGATTGCCGCGCCCTTTCCGCTCCGGGCCGGCGCACCGTATCCGGAATGCATGCTCGTACACGGTCCATCCAGTCGCGCGACCTCCCGCCGTACACCTTCTACGGGTTTCCTCGGCGCCCGAATTCGGAGGTGCCGAACCGGTCGGTTCGCAATCAGCGACCGCCGTGAAGTCGTGGGGGCGCCGATTCCCTCTCGATTCGAAACGCGAGCGCGGCTCGAATCGTGGCCCGCGAACGTGTTCGGCGATGATCCCGGTATTTCCGCTGCCGCTTCCGGCGGCGATTCCTTCGACCTGGCGGGGATTCGATCCACGCGGACCGGGGCATCGCCAGAATCCGGGTGAGGGCCGCCGGCGAGTTCCGTTTTCGCCGCTGTCCGATTCGCTGCTGTCCGAGCGGCGGCTGGAGTCATGGTGCGCGGTCTCCGCGATGCACCGGATCCTGCGGGGTGGGGGCAGCCGGGGTGGGTGCGCCTCGCCGCGGTCGCTCATCGCGACGGTTCGGTGACGCGGAGGCCGCGCACGGCCGGGGGCGCGATCGTCGCAGGCCGCGCGGCTACCGCTCGGTGGTCCGCCCGTGACCGTGGGCGGACCGGCACAGTCGCCGCATGGGCGGTCGCGGGGATCGGCCGGCCCGCGGACGGTGCCCGGCGGCCCGGCGGCCGCACTCGGCCTCCGTTGCCCCGCAACCGATCTGACGGATGGTCGGAAGCCCGCCGACCGGACCCAGGGGGGGCTTGTTCCGTGGCCGGGGTGCCGACCCGCACGGGCCGACTGAATTGACGAGGCCGCGCCAACCTTCCTGATTTGGCGTGCGCACATCACGTCATTCCCGTGCGGGAGCGGAGTCCCGGCGACATTGCCCCGCGCGCTTCCGAGGGGGACGGATTTCACCTCGGCTGTGATGTAGTGCAGTGTTACGCTCGACCGCCAGTTGACTTACCGCGGCATCAGGGAAAAGACTGCCCGATGTCCGAAGTTTGAGACTTCATCAGGCGGTTTGTTCTGTTGAAGCTTCGCCTCGGCGTTCGTGGTACCTGCGTCCGACTCGCAGGGCCGCGCTCCCCGTCAAGTGTCCGGAGGTGGCCGCGGTCGGGGGAGTCGTCAAGCGGGACATCCATAGACAAATGAGATCACAGGGGGACTCATGTCAGGATCGCGGGCAGCCATGCCCAGTGTCAGGATTTTGTCGGCGTCCAGGGAGGTAAGCATCCCCTCCCGCGGCCCGCTGGGTGACCGGTGATGGCGATGGAAGGTGCCGACGTTCAGGGTCCCGTCGTGGGCGAAGAGGTGCAGATCCGCATCCTGGGCCCGATCCGCGCCGTCATCGGCGGCCAGGAGGACGCCCTGGGCGGCGTCAAGCAGCGAACGATGCTGGCCGCGCTCCTGCTGGCCAACGGGAGGCCGCTGTCCGACACCCAGATGACCCGTCTGCTGTGGGACTGGGAGCCGCCCAGCACCGTCGGGGCGCAGATCCACACGTACGCCTCCAGGCTGCGCAAGCGCCTCGGCGCACTCGTCCCGATCACCCGCCTGCGCTCGAGCTACCGGATCGACATGAGCCATGTCTGGTGCGATCACGTGGAGTTCGAGGCCCTGGCCCGGGCCGGGCAGAACGCGTTGGACGGCGGGCAGTGGGCTCGGGCGGCCGAGCTGTTCGGCCGGGCGCTGGACCTGTGGGACGGGGAGGCCCTGGCCGACGGCACCAAGTGGTTGGCCGATACCGAGGGGCCGGCCTGGGAGGAGCGGCGGCGCGCCGTCCACGAGTCCCGGATCGAGGCCGACCTGGCGCTCGGCAGGCACCGTGAGCTGATCGCGGAGCTCACCGGCCTGGTGGCGGCTTACCCGCTGCAGGAACGATTCCGCGCGCACTTGATGGTCGCGCTCTCCCGGTCGGCCCGCCAGGCCGAGGCGGTCAGCCTGTTCAACGAGGGGCGGCGGCTGCTGGTGGACGAGCTGGGGGTCGATCCCAGCCCGGTCCTCACCAACACCTACCAGGAGATCCTCACCGGGGAGATCGTCCGGATCCCCGCCCGGACGAGGCCGGTGGCGCCCGTGCTCCGCGGCATCCCGGTGCTGGGCGGCGTGGCCTGACCGGTGACCCGGTGCCACCGTCCGACCGTGGGGGCTGCTTGGCCGTCCACGGTCGGACGAGGACGAACGACCGGGGGCGGGCAGGGGTGCGATCCCGGTTCGGCTGTGGTCGCGGTCACTTCGCGTCCGGCTCGGAGCCCCCGTATCGAGGGACTATAGGGCGACCTCCTAGAAGTAAGCAGGAGAGCGTTTGGCGGCGTCCACGGAGAGCATCCGCACGTCAGCCCGCCCAGGAGTTCCGAGAGGGTCGAGGCCTTGCTGAGCAGAATCACAAACCGTAACCACGGTGAACGGGAGCGTGACGCACGCTCG
>NZ_JBVKDS010000045.1:0-2368 GCF_055633695.1 Kitasatospora sp. NPDC114501
CGTCGATCCCGACGGGCTCGCGTACGTGATCTACACCTCCGGTTCCACCGGCCGTCCCAAGGGCGTCCAGATCACCCACCGGGCCCTCGCCAACCACCTCGCCTGGGCGGTGACCGAGCTGGCCGAGCGCGGTACCGGTGGCGCTCCGCTGTTCTCCTCGCACGCCTTCGACCTGGTGGTCCCGAACCTCTGGGCCCCGCTGGCGAGCGGGCAGCGCCTCTGGCTGTGGCCGCAGGAGCGCGACCTCGCCGACCTCGGCGCCGACCTGTCGGCCGCGGGCCCCTTCTCCTTCGTCAAGCTCACCCCGGGCCACCTGGAAATGCTCACCCACCAGCTGACCGACGAGCAGCTCGCCGCCCTCGCCGAGGTGCTGGTCGTCGCCGGCGAGGCCTTCCCCGGCCGGCTGGCGGACCGGATGACCGCCCTGCTCGGGCCCGGCCGGCTGATCAACGAGTACGGCCCCACGGAGGCGACCGTTGGGACGACCGTCCACCCGGTGCCGGACGGCCAGTGCGAGCGGGTGGTCCCGATCGGTGCGCCGTTGCCCGGCGTGGTGGTGCGGGTGCTGGACGCCGGGTTGCGTCCGGTGCCGTTGGGCACGGTGGGGGAGTTGTGCGTCGGCGGCGTCGGGGTGGCCCGGGGCTACCTGGGCCGTCCGGGCCTGACCGCCGAGCGTTTCGTTCCCGACCCGCTCGGTGGGCCCGGGGCCCGGCTCTACCGGACCGGCGACCGGGCCTGGATCCGGCCCGACGGCGTGGTGGTGTACGCGGGGCGCGCCGACGACCAGGTGAAGGTGCGCGGCCACCGGGTGGAGCCGGGCGAGGTGACGGTGGCCTTGGCAGCGCTGCCGTCGGTGCGCGATGCGGCCGTGGTGGTGCACGAGGGCCGGCTGGTCGGGTACGCGGTGCCCTCGGGTGAACGGCTGCCCGCCGGGGCGGAGCTGCGGGAGGAGCTGGCGCGTACGCTGCCGGACTACCTGGTGCCGTCGGTGTTCATGGCGCTGGAACGGCTGCCGCTGACCGCCAACGGCAAGCTCGACCGGCGCGCCCTGCCCGCCCCCGACGCCGAGCTCCACGCGGAGTTCGTCGCCCCCGGCACGCCCACCGAGTACGCCCTCGCGCGGGTCTGGGCCCAGGTGCTGGACCTGCCCGGGGTCGGGACGACGGAGAGCTTCTTCGACCTGGGCGGTGACTCGATCCGGGCGGTGGCGGTGGCTGGCGCGCTGCGCGCGCAGGGCTTCGACGTCACGGTCCGCGACGTCTTCGCGGCCCGTACCGTGGCGGGCCTCGCCGCCCTGCTGGAGGGACGCTCCGCGGTGGTTCCGGAGGCGGGGATCGCCCCCTTCGCGCTGCTCGCCGAGGAGGACCGGGCCGCGCTGCCGCCGGGCGTTGCCGACGCGTACCCGGTCTCCCAGACCCAACTCGGCATGGTCGTCGAGATGTTCGCGGACGAGACCCTGCACCGTTACCACGGTGTGGCCTCCTTCCGGATCCGCGACGCCGAGCCGTTCCGGGCGGAGGCCTTCGCGGCCGCGGCCCGGGTGGTGGTGGAGCGGCACGAGGTGCTGCGGACCTCCTTCGACCTGGGGTCGTACTCGGTGCCCCTGCAGCTGGTGCACGCCGAGGCCTCGGTCCCGGTGACGGTGCACGACCTGCGGGGGCTGTCCGCGGAGGAGTTCCAGGACCGGCTGCGGGAGTTCCAGCAGGCCGAGCGGGCCGAGCTGTTCGACCTGTCGCGCGCACCGCTGCTGCGGCTGGCGGTGCACCTGGCCGAGGACGGCTGGTGGCTCACCATGGTCCGCTGCCACGCCATCACCGAGGGGTGGAGCAACTACAACCTCCTGATGGAACTGCTCGGTTGCTACCGCGCCCTGTCGGCCGGCCGTGACCCGGAGCCGCCCCGGCCGGCCCTGGTCCGCTACGCCGACTTCGTCGCCGGGGAGCTGCGGGCGCTGGACTCGGCGGAGGACCGTACGTACTGGGCCGGGCAGGTCGAGCGTTACCCGGCCTTCGCGCTGCCCGCCCACTGGGCGCAGGCACCCGGCCGGCCGAGCGAGCGCTACCGCCTTCAGGTCTCCTTCCAGGACCTGGAGGCCGACCTCCGGGCGCTCGCCGCCCGAGCCCGCGCCTCGCTCAAGAGCGTCCTGCTGGCCGCCCACCTCACCGTGCTCAGCCGCCTGACCGCCGAGCCCTCGTTCTGCACCGGCCTGGTCTGCGACGCCCGGCCCGAGGCCGTGGGCGCCGACCGGGTGCCCGGCATGTACCTCAACACGCTGCCGTTCGGCTTCGAGCGGGGTGCGCGGACCTGGCGTGAGCTGGTGAGCTCGGTGTTCGAGCGGGAGGTGGAGCTGTGGCCGCACCGGCGGTTC
>NZ_JBVKDS010000046.1:0-1569 GCF_055633695.1 Kitasatospora sp. NPDC114501
ATCGAGGTGCAGGCGCTGTCCCGGGCGTTCGGCGACACCGGGTCCTGGGCCCTCGGCTCGGTCAAGGGCAACGTCGGCCACCTCGACGCCGCCGCCGGCATGGCGGGCCTGCTCAAGACCACGCTCGCACTCAAGCACGAACTCCTCCCCGCCTCGCTGAACTACACCCGCGGCAACCCCGACATCGACTTCGCCACCAGCCCCTTCCGCGTCCAGGCCGAGCCCGGCCCATGGCCACGCACCGAGAACCACACCCGCCGCGCCGGGATCAGCGCCTTCGGCTTCGGCGGCACCAACGCCCACCTCATCCTCGAAGAGGCTCCCGCCGTCGAAGCCTCCCCCGCCGGCACCCGCCCGACCGAGACACTGGTCCTCTCCGCCCGAACCCCGGCCGCGCTCGAAGAAGCCACCGACCGACTGGCCGCCCACCTGCGCCGCGAACAACCCAACCTCGCCGACGCCGCCTACACCCTCGCCACCGGCCGCCGCACCTTCCCCCACCGCCGCACCGTCACCGGCACCACCCCCGACACCATCGCCACCGCCCTGGAGACCCGCGACCCCGCCCACGTCACCACCAGTCACACCACCCGCGAGACCACACCACTGGTCTTCCTCTTCACCGGCCAGGGCTCCCAACACACCGGCATGGCCCACGACCTCTACCAGCACGAGCCCGTCTTCCGCGCCTGCGTCGACGAATGCGCCGAACTCCTCACACCACACCTCGGCGAGGACATCCGCCAGGTGATCTTCACCCAGGACCCCCGACTCGACCAGACCCAATGGGCCCAACCCGCCCTCTTCGTCACCGAGTACGCCCTCACCAGGCTCTGGCACTCCTGGGGCATCACCCCCACCGCCATGCTCGGCCACAGCCTCGGCGAATGGACCGCCGCCTGCGTCGCCGGCGTCTTCACCCTCCCCGACGCCCTCCGCCTCGTCGCCCTGCGCGGCCGCCTCATGCAAACCCAGACCCCCGGCGCCATGCTCAACGTGATGGCCGACCGCACCACCGTCGAAGCCGCCCTCCCCGACGGCCTCTCCCTCGCCGCCCACAACGGCCCCCGCGACTGCGTCGTCTCCGGCCCCCACGACACCATCCACACCTTCACCACCCTCGCCGAACAACACGGCTGGCCCACCCAACCCGTCACCACCTCCCACGCCTTCCACTCCCACCTGATGGAACCGATGGTCAAGGAGTTCGTCGCCGCCGTCGCAGACGTGCCCCGCCAGGCGCCGAGCACCCCCTTCATCTCCAACACCACCGGCACCTGGATCACCGACAGCCAGGCCACCGACCCCCACTACTGGGGCCACCACATCCGCGCCACCGTCGAATACGCCACCGGCATCCGAACCACCGCCACCGAACCAGGCACCACCCTCCTCGAAATCGGCCCCGGCCAAACCCTCACCAGCCTCGCCCGACGCATCCTCACCAGTGCGGGCATCGAGGCCACCACCCTCGCCTCACTCCCCCACAAGCGCGACCGCCGTACTGCCACCGAGATCATCCAGCGCACCCTCGGCAGCCTCTGGCTCACCGGCACCACACCCGACTGG
>NZ_JBVKDS010000048.1:0-1396 GCF_055633695.1 Kitasatospora sp. NPDC114501
GGCTGAGACCTGATGCCGAGCCGATTGTGGTGAAGTGGATGATCCTATGCTGTCGAGAAAAGCCTCTAGCGAGTTTCATGGCGGCCCGTACCCCAAACCGACTCAGGTGGTCAGGTAGAGAATACCGAGGCGTTCGGGTGAACTATGGTTAAGGAACTCGGCAAAATGCCCCCGTAACTTCGGGAGAAGGGGGGCCATTCCTGGTGATGGGTCTTGCACCTTGAGCTGGGGGTGGCCGCAGAGACCAGCGAGAAGCGACTGTTTACTAAAAACACAGGTCCGTGCGAAGCCGTAAGGCGATGTATACGGACTGACGCCTGCCCGGTGCTGGAACGTTAAGGGGACCGGTTAGCTTGGTTTCGACCAGGCGAAGCTGAGAACTTAAGCGCCAGTAAACGGCGGTGGTAACTATAACCATCCTAAGGTAGCGAAATTCCTTGTCGGGTAAGTTCCGACCTGCACGAATGGCGTAACGACTTCTCGACTGTCTCAACCATAGGCCCGGTGAAATTGCATTACGAGTAAAGATGCTCGTTTCGCGCAGCAGGACGGAAAGACCCCGGGACCTTTACTATAGCTTGATATTGGTGTTCGGTTCGGCTTGTGTAGGATAGGTGGGAGACTGTGAAGCGGCAACGCCAGTTGTCGTGGAGTCGTCGTTGAAATACCACTCTGGTCGTGCTGGATGTCTAACCTGGGTCCGTGATCCGGATCAGGGACAGTGTCTGGTGGGTAGTTTAACTGGGGCGGTTGCCTCCTAAAGGGTAACGGAGGCGCCCAAAGGTTCCCTCAGCCTGGTTGGCAATCAGGTGTTGAGTGTAAGTGCACAAGGGAGCTTGACTGTGAGACTGACGGGTCGAGCAGGTACGAAAGTAGGGACTAGTGATCCGGCGGTGGCTTGTGGAAGCGCCGTCGCTCAACGGATAAAAGGTACCCCGGGGATAACAGGCTGATCTTCCCCAAGAGTCCATATCGACGGGATGGTTTGGCACCTCGATGTCGGCTCGTCGCATCCTGGGGCTGGAGTAGGTCCCAAGGGTTGGGCTGTTCGCCCATTAAAGCGGTACGCGAGCTGGGTTTAGAACGTCGTGAGACAGTTCGGTCCCTATCCGCTGTGCGCGTAGGAGTGTTGAGAAGGGCTGTCCCTAGTACGAGAGGACCGGGACGGACGAACCTCTGGTGTGCCAGTTGTCCTGCCAAGGGCATGGCTGGTTGGCTACGTTCGGGAGGGATAACCGCTGAAAGCATCTAAGCGGGAAGCCTGCTTCGAGATGAGCACTCCCACCTCCTTGAGAGGGTAAGGCTCCCAGTAGACGACTGGGTTGATAGGCCGGATATGGAAGCCCTGTGAGGGGTGGAGTTGACCGGTACTAATAGGCCGAGGGCTTGTCCTCAG
>NZ_JBVKDS010000049.1:0-1156 GCF_055633695.1 Kitasatospora sp. NPDC114501
CCCGGCACAACCTGCGCCTGCACGTCGCCCACGTCCAGGACTTCATCGACCGCGGCGTACTGCGCGAACGCCCCGACGGCACCCGCAACCCGCTCCAGACCGTCCCCCTCCTCGACGCCATCGACAGCCACCGCTTCGACGCGGTGTTCGGCGGCGGACGCCGCGACGAGGAGAAGGCCCGCGCCAAGGAACGCGTCTTCTCCCTGCGCGACGAGTTCGGCGCCTGGGACCCGCGCCGCCAGCGCCCCGAACTGTGGTCCCTCTACAACGGCCGCCACGCGGCCGGCGAGCACGTCCGCGTCTTCCCCCTGTCCAACTGGACCGAACTCGACGTGTGGCAGTACATCGAACGCGAGGACATCGAACTCCCCGAGATCTACTACGCCCACCACCGCGACGTCTTCGCCCGCGGCGGCATGTGGCTGACCGCCGGCGACTGGGGCGGCCCCAAGGACACCGAACCCGTCGAGCGGCGCATGATCCGCTACCGCACCGTCGGCGACATGTCCTGCACCGGCGCCGTCGACTCCGACGCCACCACCATCCAGGCCGTCATCGCCGAGATCGCCGCCAGCCGCCTCACCGAACGCGGCGCCACCCGCGCCGACGACAAACTCTCCGAGGCCGCGATGGAAGACCGCAAGCGCGAGGGATACTTCTAATGACCACCACCACCCGGCAAGCCACCGCGACGTCGCTGCTGCGCTTCGCGACCGCGGGCTCCGTCGACGACGGCAAGTCCACCCTCGTCGGCCGCCTCCTGCACGACTCCAAGTCCGTCCTCGCCGACCAGCTCGAAGCCGTCGAACGCGTCTCCCTGGGCCGCGGCCAGGACACCCCCGACCTCGCCCTGCTCACCGACGGCCTGCGCGCCGAGCGCGAACAGGGCATCACCATCGACGTCGCCCACCGCTACTTCGCCACCCCCCGACGCCGCTTCATCCTCGCCGACACCCCCGGCCACGTGCAGTACACCCGCAACATGGTCACCGGCGCCTCCACCGCCGAACTCGCCGTCGTCCTCGTCGACGCCCGCAACGGCATCGTCGAACAGACCCGCCGCCACGCCGCCGTCGCCGCCCTCCTACGCGTGCCCCACGTCGTCCTGGCCGTCAACAAGATGGACCTCGTCGACTACGCCGAACCCGTCTTCGCC
>NZ_JBVKDS010000050.1:0-1080 GCF_055633695.1 Kitasatospora sp. NPDC114501
CTAGGGCCTGTGTGAGGTTGTGATCAGTCGGTCGTCCGCAGGAGGTCGTCGATCCAGATCATCGAGGCGCGGAGGTGGAGGCCGGCGAGGTAGCTGTCGGGTGTCTTGTCGCAGCGGGTGGCGATGCCTCGCCAGGCCTTCAGCTTGTTGATCAGGCGCTCGACGGTGTTCCGCTCCTTGTAGAGGTCGGCGTCGTGGCCGACCGGCCGACCGCCTCGGCTGCCCTTCCGCTTCCGGCTCGCGGCCTGGTCCTTCTTCTCCGGTATGACCGCCTTGATCCGGCGTTTGCGCAGGTAGGCGCGATTGCTGCGGGAGGAGTACGCCCTGTCCCCGGCGACCGCACCGGGCCGGGTGCGAGGGCGGCCGATGGGCAGGCGAACCCGTACCTTCTCAAGCACGGGGATGAACTGTGGGCTGTCCCCGGCCTGCCCTGCGGTCAGGACGAGCGCCAGCGGCCGGCACCTGCGGTCGGCGGCCAGATGAACCTTGCTGGTCAGCCCGCCCCGGGAGCGGCCGAGGAGGGCTTCCTTCAGGCGGAGTTTGCGCCGGAGTCGGACGCGTTGCCGTTCCTGCTGTCCGTTCTGTTCCCGCGGTTCGCCCCCTTTTGCCGGGCCTCTTCCTGCTCCCGCGCGGCCTCCTCCAGGGCCTCCATGACGTCCTCGCCGACGAGCATCCCGGCGGCATCGTGGTGGGCTCGAACAGACGTGGAATCCACACTGACCAGCGACAAGTCCGCTTTCCCCTCGCGAGCGGCCTCGGCAATCAGGCCTTCCAGCAGGGCGGTGAAGACGCCCGCGTCCCGCCAGACCCGGAACCGACCGTAGACCGTCGGCCAGGGGCCGAACTCGGAAGGCATCTCCCGCCACTGAGCGCTGGAGCGGAACCGCCAGATCACCCCCTCGAACTGCTCCCGCAGCCGCTCGGGGTACGGCCCGAACCTGCCGACCGGCAGATAGGGCTCGATCAACTTCCACTGATCATCCGTGAGTTGCCTACGCGTCACAGACACAGTCGTACCGGGTTTCACCCTCGGACGAAGGCAGAACCCGAAGACTGATCACAACCTCACACAGGCCCTAG